>NZ_JBMDWL010000099.1:0-67298 GCF_048594625.1 Sphingobium sp. | reverse complement strand
GTGGACGAGGCCAAGGCTGGCGACATCATCTCGCTCGCCGGTCTGACCGTCGCGACCGTTTCCAACACCATCGCCGACCCGCAGGTCAACACGCCGATCAAGGCGCAGCCGATCGATCCGCCGACCCTGTCGATGCGCTTTGCCGTGAACGATTCGCCGATGGCGGGCCGCGAAGGCAGCAAGGTGACGAGCCGCATGATCCGCGATCGTCTGGCCCGCGAAGCCGAATCCAACGTCGCCATCAAGGTGACGGAATCGGAAGACAAGGACAGTTTCGAAGTTGCCGGTCGCGGTGAACTCCAGCTGGGCGTCCTCATCGAAACCATGCGCCGCGAAGGCTTTGAACTCGGCATCTCGCGTCCGCGCGTGCTGTTCGGCGAAGACGAAAATGGCGGCAAGACCGAACCTTATGAAACCGTCGTCATCGACGTCGATGACGAGTTTTCCGGCACGGTCGTCGACAAGATGAACATCCGCAAGGCGGAAATGACCGACATGCGCCCGTCGGGCGGTGGCAAGACCCGCATCACCTTCTCCGCGCCGTCGCGCGGCCTGATCGGCTATCATGGCGAATTCCTGTCCGACACGCGCGGCACGGGCATCATGAACCGCCTGTTCGAAAAGTACGGTCCGCATAAGGGCAAGATCGAAGGCCGCAAGAATGGCGTCCTGATCTCCAACGGTGCGGGCGAAGCCAATGCTTACGCGCTGGGTCCGCTGGAAGAACGCGGCATCCTGTTCGTGGGCGTGGGCGAAGCGCTGTATGAAGGCATGGTGATCGGCGAAAACGCCAAGCCAGAAGACCTTGAAGTCAACCCGATGAAGTCGAAGGCGCTGACCAACTTCCGCGCCAGCGGCAAGGACGACGCCGTCCGCCTGACCCCGCCCAAGAAGATGACGCTGGAACAGGCCATCGCGTATATCGACGACGATGAAATGGTCGAAGTGACGCCCAAGACCATCCGTCTGCGCAAGCGTTACCTCGACCCGAACGAGCGCAAGCGCATGAGCCGGTCCAAGGCCGCCTGATTTATCAGGGTGGCCTGAACAAAAGGCCGCCTGATCTATCAGGGTTGATACAGTATCAAAGGGGCCGGCGTCGTGAGGCGTCGGCCTCTTGTTTTTGAAGGAGCCGAAAAATGGCCGATCTTTACCAGAAAGCCCTGAACAGCGAGCGCCGTTCCCTATGGGCCGAATGTCGCCTGAAAGGGCTGGCCAAGGATACGCCGCAGCGCCAGCGCATCGTGGAAATCGACGCCTTGCTGGCCGCGCACAAGGCGAAGCAGGACAAGGCCGCTCCCAAATCCTGACCCCGCATTTGCCCAACTCATAATGGTTCCAGCATAACGCGTTGGAACCGTCCTTCATCGCCGCCTTATCATCGGTCCATCATCCGATCGAAAGGCCAAGGCCATGACAGAACAGATTTCGGCGCGGGGGCACATCAAACTCGGCTTCATCCTGCACGGGGTGGGGCGGACGTGGAACGACTGGCGGCATCCCGACCGCGACGTGAACGCCAGCACCAGCCTGTCCCATTATCAGCGGCAGGCGGCGACCGCGGAGCGCGGCAAGTTCGATTTCCTGTTCGTCGCCGACAGCCTGTCCATCACCGAAAAATCCAGCCCGCATTATCTCAACCGGTTCGAACCGATCACGATCCTGTCCGCGCTGGCGGCGACGACGTCGCGCATCGGACTGGTCGCGACCCTGACCGTCAGCTATTCCGAACCCTTCAACGTGGCGCGGCAGTTCGCATCGCTCGATCATCTGAGCGGAGGCCGGGCAGGGTGGAACATCGTCACCAGCTGGCTGGGCGATACGGCGGCCAATTTCAGCAAGGCCGAACATCCGCCCCATGCGGTGCGATACCGCATCGCCGCCGAATATCTGGATGTGGTGCAGGGGTTGTGGGACAGTTGGGAAGCGGACGCCCATGTCGCGGACAAGGATAGCGGGCAATTCGTCGATCCGGACAGGCTGCACCGGCTGGATCATAAGGGCGAGCATTTCCAAGTCCGTGGCCCGCTCAACATCAAGCGCACGCCGCAGGGGCAGCCGGTCATCTTTCAGGCCGGGGCGTCCGACGAGGGACGCAATTTCGCCGCGCGCCGGGCAGAGGTGATCTTCACCCATGCCGAAACGCAGGAAGCGGGGCAGGCCTATTATGCCGATGTGAAAGCACGGGCGAAGGGCTTTGGCCGCGACGCCGACCAGCTGTTCATCCTGCCCGGCATCGCGCCGATTGTGGGTGATACGGATGCGGATGCCGAGGCGCGCTATCGCGAACTGGCCGCGCTGGAATCGATCGACACCGGTCTTGGCTATCTGTCGCGTACCTTCAACGACCATGATTTCCGCCAATATGACCTCGACGCGCCTTTCCCCGATGTCGAACATATCGGACTCAACAGCCAGCAGAGCGGGACGCTGCGCATATTGGCGGAGGTGCGGGAAGGCAACTTGACGCTGCGCCAGATTGCCGAGCGGCTGGCAACCCCGCGCGGCGCTTTCGTCGGATCGGCGGAGACGGTGGCGGACCGGTTGCAACACTGGTTCGAAAGCGAAGCGGCCGACGGGTTCGTGATCTTCGAACCCTTGCCGGGGCAGCTCGACCTGTTCGTGGACAGGGTGATCCCGATCCTTCAGGCGCGCGGCCTGTTCCGCACCGATTATGAAGGCGCGACCTTCCGCGATCATCTGGGCCTTGCCCAGCCGGACAATCGCCACACAATGGCGGCGCGGACCAGAAGCGCGGCCTGATCCGGCCCGAATGGCGTGACGGACAGGAAGGAGGCCGTTTCGGAACCGGGCGGCTTTCTTTTTGCGAGACATTCGCGTTTGGGCGGCCTAGCCTGTCTGTTCCACTAACAGGGGACAGCAGATGGAATATATGTTTCTGCCGTTGAAGCGCTATGCCGATTTTTCCGGGCGTTCGCGGCGCAAGGAATATTGGATGTTCGCGCTTGGTTATATTCTCGTCGCCCTGGCGGTGGGGATTGTGGGCGGCCTGTTGGGCGCCATATCCGGCGGTGGTTCAGGCGGGAGTTCGGTCCTGTTCGTTCTTCTGGGCCTGCTGGTGCTGGGCCTGTTGATCCCGTCCATCGCCGTACAGGTACGCCGGTTCCACGATCAGGACAAAAGCGGCTGGTTCGTGCTGATCAATTTCGTGCCCTATGTCGGCGGGCTGATCGTGCTGGTCTTCATGTGTCTGGACGGCACGCGCGGACCCAATCGTTTCGGTCCCGACCCCAAGGAAAGCGCGGCCGACGTGGGCGACATCTTCAGCTGACACGCGCATCGACGGGGCCTTCGACGGCGCCGTTACGGCATGGCCGGGCCGATGGATCGGCCCGGCCATGCGGCGCGCATCCTTGTCCATTGCGGAAATAAGGATGCGCATCCGTCCATCCGCATTGCACCCCTGTACCCTGTCATGCCAATTTAGCGATCGGCGCAAACCGAATCGCAACCTTCATTGGTGATCTTTACGTGGGTGGCTGAGCCTTTCCGAACCGGTCGATCGTTGGCCGGAAAAGGGGTTCATGCAGGAGGAATGACGGAGTGGCCGAGACCCTGCCAGCGTTGAGCGAGGGGGAAAAGCAGTGCCTGCGGCTGGTGGCGCAGGGCTTCAATTCCAAGGAAATCGCACGGCAGCTTCAGGTGTCGGAGCATACGGTCGATCAGCGCGTCCGCACCAGTTTGCGCAAATATGGCGTCCCGTCCCGCAAGGAGGCGGCCCGCCTGTTCGTTTCGGCGGCGCAACTGCAGCCCCAATCTGACACATATCAGCCTTTGATATATCAACCAGAGCCGCTTGCGCCCGATCCCGAACCTGCGTCATCCCTTGTTCAGCCGGACAGGGCGGATGGACAGGCGGATCGGACGACGGTCCTTCAGAACATCCTGTCCTTCGGCCCGCCGCTAGGGGGATCGACCAATGAACTGAGCACCGATGGCCGCATATTGGCGATGATCCGCGCCGCCGTTCTGACCGGCGTCGGACTTGTCACCTTGCTGTTGCTGCTTGCCGGGGCCTTCCGGGTTCTGGGTTGATCATTCCCATATCGCCATGCTGAAAAACGCACCGTCCAGGGTAGGGCGCGTGCGAAGGAGAAGACTTGTGCTGAACCTCGACCCCGTCAAGACTCAGGCCGTTGCCGATCAGACCCGCCAGGCCTTCGCCTCTCTGGACAATGCGCTGGTCGATGCCGCGCAGCTGACCACCGCCTTTCTGACCGCGTCGCAGGGATCGGGCCTGACCGCCAGCGAAAGCCAGCGCATCATCAAGCAGATCCATGAAAGCGCGACCAAGATCATCGAAGGCCGCAGCGACATGATCCGCGCCACCGCCCTTCTGACCCGTTGCCTTGAACATAGCGCCATTCCCGTCACGTCGGTCGGTTGCCCGATCGGTTTCGAGCTGGAACGACAGGAAACGGCGCGTCACCTGACCCTGGTCGCTTGATCCGGGTGGAAGTCGTCGGCATCTGCATGACCATTGCCCCCCCTCTCTATCGGAAATGCAGATGCTGGCGGCTTCCTCTTTCCTGATGATCCTTTTTTTCTGGATGTTGACCCTGTTTGGTTGCGTGTTCGCCATGGTCTTTGGCGGGCGCGACGGCCGGTGGTTCACCGGCGCCTTTCTGGGCTGCGTCCTTCTGACCATCCCCGCGCAACTGGCCGGGTCGTGGCATGCCACGCAGATGTGGCTGATGCTGGTCGACGCATTGCTGCTGGCGTTTCTGATCTGGCTGATGCTGCGCAGCACCCATTATTGGCCGGTCTGGGCCGCCGCGTGCCAGCTGATGACCGTGCTGACCCATGTGGTCACGTTGATGTTGCCGCGGTTCACCGACCTCATCTACGCCAGCCTCAGCACCGTCTGGGTCATTCCGCTGATGCTCTTCACGATCATCGGCATCGAACTCGACCGGAAAGCGTTCCATGACCGTTCATATCCCGCCTGACCGAAACCTGCCCAGCCAGGAGGCCGTCGATCTGGTGGTCGCCCTGCAACGCTGCCTGAGCAATTTTCACGCCCGCAAGGAAGAACCGGCGATACTGGATGGGGAGGGGAGCGACCAGCTTCCCGCCCTTGCACGTTATGTGGAGGCGCGGCGGGTGCGGGCGACCCTGTTCGGGCAGAATCTGTTCACCGATCCGGCATGGGACATATTGCTGCTGCTCTATCAGGGCGAGCTGGAAGGGCGTGCGCTGACGCTGGAGCAGCTGAGCGAGACGTTGCGCCTTTCGCTCAATATCGTCGTGGGGCAGGTGGGCGTCATGGAACGGCGCGGCCTGCTGGACGAATATCGCAGTTCCCCCAACAGCCGCCGCCGCCGGGCCATCCGCCTGTCGCCCTTGGCGATCGATGCGATGGCGTCCTGGTTCTCGCTGGCGCTGGCGGACGCGTAACGGCGTCAGTCGTCCAACGGCAACAGGATGCTGGCGCGCAGGCCGCCGCCGATGCGGTTGACGAAGTTCAGCCGCCCGCGATGATCGTCGGCAATGCGCCGCGCGATGGCCAGGCCCAGACCGACGCCGCCGGTTTCGCGATTGCGCGATGCTTCCCCCCGGTAGAAGGGTTCGCACAGGCGGTCGATAGCCGTTTCGGGCACGCCCGGCCCATCATCCTCCACCGCGATCGTCGCCCGGCCGTTGGCGACCGTCAGGGCGATCCGCGCCGATCCGCCATAGCGCACCGCATTGTCGATCAGATTGGCGATGCAGCGGCGCAGCGCCACCGCGTCGCCGCGCACCACCGCCCGGTCGCTGCGCGTCACCACCACATCCTGTCCCATATCCGCCTGATCGTCGGCCAGCGTTGCGACGATGGCGCTAAGGTCCATGCGAATATGGGCGGCCGGATCGCCCTGCCCCCGCATGAAGTCCAGAAGGTCTGTTACCATGGCGCGCATTTCCTGCACATCCGCCTGCGCCTTTGCGCGTGGACCGTCGGGCAGCGCCTCCAGCCGGAAGGACAGGCGTGTCATCGGGGTGCGCAGGTCATGGGCGATCGCCACCAGCATGGCGGTGCGTTCGTTGAGATAGTCGGCGATGCGGGCGCGCATCTGATTATAGGCGGCGCCCACCGCGCGCACTTCGGGCGGGCCGGTCAACGGCAGCGGATCGGCGCGTTCGGGCCGTTCGTTCGCCGCGCCGTCGGCCAGCATGCGGATCGGCTGGGTAATGCGCCGCGCCACCCAATAAGCGGGCAGCAGCAGCAGGATGAAAATGCCCGCCATCAGCGACAGGGTGATGGCGTACCAGCGCTCGTTCGCGCCCTGCCGCGCCTGCACCAGTTGCCAGCCATCGCGCGTGCGGCGCGCCAGCAGGAACGCGCCGTGCAGCATCATCCGGCCGGGTTCGGCCTGCATCATCATGCGGCGATCGGGATCGTCCAGCCGCATCGGCGGACGCTGACGCAGCAGGTTGACGTCGGATGGGGGCAGGCCCATCAGCGCGGCGATATGCGCGGCGCCGCGTGGGTCGTCCAGCTGGTCCGGTTCGGCGGCGGGCATGCGGTCGGACAGGTATCGCGTCACCGTCCAGCTGCCGGCCGGGGCGGCGCTGCCCTGAAGCAGGGCGGCGGCCTCGCCCGGCATCATCGGCCGGGCATGGGGCGGCGGGCCGCGAAAGGTGACCAGCATCATCGCGCCCAGCGCCAGCAGCAGCGTCGCCGCGACCAGCGCGACGATGCGGGTCAGGATCGACGGATTGGGGGGCGTCATGATCGGGTTCAAGCCGGGCGCACTTCGGCCGTGAACATGTAGCCTTCATGGCGGATGGTGCGGACCAGTTCGTCGGTGCCGACCGGGCGCGCGCCGCGTTCCAGCTTGCGACGCAGGCGGCTGACCTGCACGTCGATCGCCCGGTCGTAGCTTTCGCTTTCGCTGCCCGCCGAATAATCGAGCAGCTGGTCGCGGCTGAGCACCCGGCGCGGGTGTTCGATGAAAGCGCGCAGCAGGCGGAATTCCCCGTCGGTCAGGGTGACGACGACATTGTCGGGATCGGTCAGCAGGCGCGCGCCCAGATCGACCTGCCACCCGGCAAAGCGCAGCCTGCGCCCGCCCGTATCCGCCGCCTGTTCCGCATGGCGCCGGTGGCGGCGCAGCACGGTGCGCACCCGCGCCAGCAATTCGCGCGGGTTGCACGGTTTGGGCAGATAATCCTCCGCCCCCATTTCCAACCCCACGATGCGGTCGACGTCGCTGCCGATCGCCGACAGCATAATGATGGGCAGGCCGCCCCGCGCCGACAGGCGGCGCAGGATCGACAGGCCGTCTTCGCCCGGCATCATCACATCCAGCACGGCAATGTCGAAATCCTGCGTCGCCAGCGTCCGGTCCATCGCCGCGCCGTCGGATACGGCCGTCACGACAAAGCCATGCTGTTCCAGAAAGTCCGACAACAATGTGCGGATGTCCGCATCGTCATCGACCACCAATATGCGTGAACCGTCCATGGCGGGCAGCATATCGGCGTACATCGCCCCCTGCAAAGTCATCCGTGCAATTCCCGTGGTTCAGATCGCGACGCCTACGGTGACCGTGCCGGTGAAGCCGTTGGTGATGTCGCCGGTCATGGCGATGGTCATGGCCGCCTGTTGCGCCGCCGAATTGTCGCCGAATACATTGTCGCTGCTGATGCTTTCCCCCGCGAAATTGTTGCGGCTGCTGGCATAGGCGCTGGTGGCGTAGACGGTGGAACAGGTCGCGGCGGGCATGGCGAATTGCGAACAGAGGATGCGGTTGCCATAGGCCGTTGCCCGCGCCAGGCTGGGATAGACCTCGAAATGGATATGGGGGTATCGCCCGTCATAACATCCGGCGAAGATGGTCGTGAAGGTCAGCTGACCGTTCGCGTCGGTCACCCCCAGCCCACGCAGATAATTTTCGGCGGGCAGGTCGTAGAGCGAATATTTGCCGTTGATGTCGCAATGCCAGATATAGATGGCATAGCCCGCCAGCGGTGCGCAGCCGCCATTCACATTGACCAGCGTGATCGTCAGCGTCGTGTAGAGGCCGCTGGCCGTGGCGGTAGACGATCCGAAACTGGAGCGGATGTCGCCGCGCACGATGCCACTGTCGTCCAGCACATTGACGACCGTGCCGTTGCGGCTGTTGGAGCCGTCGGCGGGGTAGGGGCCGTTGGTTTCCTCCGGATCGGCGACGCAGCTGCCGGTGGCGGTCGGCGTCGGTGTGGGGGTAGGCGTTGGAGCCGGGGTTGTCGTGCTGGTCGATTCGCCGGACGATGCCGAACCGCCACCGCATGCGCCGATCAGCGCCGCGCCGCTCACCGAAAAGAGCAGCCGCAAAGTGCGCCGCCGCCCGATATTCTCCCGCGCCAGATCGTGCATCCGTTGCAGGTCATGCTGCAACCCGTGATCATGCGCGTCATCCCGTCCCGACATGGTCTCGATCCCTCCTGTCTTCCTGCAAAGACCCTCAAGGATCATGTCTGGACGCGCGACGTCTCCGCCCGATTGCCCGATGTAGCGGCTTTGTAGCATGGAAACGCTCTGGCATCCCGACGTCCGGGGCCATATAGTCGCGCGGTTTGTCATTTCCCGCGAAAGCGCTTCATGCATCTTCTTATCGGCCTTGCCGGCATCGTCCTCATTCTTGCCATCGCTTTCGCCCTGTCGTCCAATCGCCGCGCCATCCGGCTGCGCGTCGTGGGGGCAGCGTTCCTGCTTCAGGCCGGAATCGCCATTCTGGTGCTCTATGTCCCGGCTGGTCGCGCCATCATCGGCGGCATGTCGAAGGGGGTTTCGAACCTGCTGAGCTATGCGCAGGCGGGTACCGATTTCATCTTCGGCCCGCTGGCCAAGCCCGAAATGGGCGGGGCCAGCTTTGCCATCGCGGCGCTGCCGGTCATCATCTTCTTCGCCAGTCTGGTGTCGATCCTCTATTATCTGGGGATCATGCAGTTCGTCGTCCGCTGGGTCGGCGGCGCGATCGAGAAGGTGACGGGCGTGTCCAAGGTGGAAAGCCTGTGCGCGGCGGCCAATATCTTCGTGGGGCAGAGCGAAAGCCCGCTCGTCATCCGCCCCTATCTGGCGGGCCTGACCCCGCCGCAGCTGTTCACCGTGATGACCAGCGGCATGGCGGGCGTGGCGGGCACCATTCTTGCCGCCTATGCATCCATGGGGATCAAGATCGACTATCTGCTGGCGGCCAGTTTCATGGCGGCGCCCGGCGGTCTGCTGATGGCCAAGATCATGATGCCCGACGAGCCGGAGCGTGAACCCGAACTGCCGCTGGAAGACGACATCCACCTGCCCGAAATGCGGCGCAGCGCGGCGGTGTCGCAGGCGCTGAACGCGGAAACGACGCCGGGCGAACCCATGCCGGTCGCCACCCATGACGAGGAAAAGCCCGCCAATATCATCATGGCGGCGGCGCAGGGCGCGCAGACCGGCGTGAAGCTGGCCGTCGCGGTCGGCGCCATGGTGCTGGCCTTCGTCGCGCTGGTGGCGCTGGCCAACGGCATATTGGGGGGCATCGGCGCCTGGTTCGGCTATCCCGACCTCAGTTTCCAGATGCTGCTGGGCTATGTTTTCTCGCCCGTCATGTATCTGCTCAACATTCCATGGAATGAAGCGCAGGTTGCGGGCGGCCTGTTCGGCACCAAGGTCGTGCTGAATGAATTTGTCGCCTATATCAATCTGGGTCAGGTGCAGGGCGCGCTGTCGCCCGCGACCATCGCCATCATCACCTTTGCGCTGTGCGGCTTCGCCAATTTCAGCTCCATCGCGATCCAGATGGCGGTGACCGGCAACCTTGCCCCCAATCAGCGACCGATGATCGCGAAGCTGGGGCTGAAGGCGCTGGTGGCGGGCAGCCTGGCCAATCTGATGAGCGCGGCGCTGGCGGGGCTGATGCTCAGCCTCTGATCGCGGTCGTAAAGGAAGCGTAACGTTAGACCCTACCCCTGCCGATGCAAATCGGTTATGGTTAACCCATGGGGACAAAGCATTTTTTGCTGGCCGCGCTGGCGGCTCTGGGCTGGACGGCTTCGCTGGGCGCGCAAACATCTGCGCCTGTCGCGCCGAAAGCGGCGTCGGGGCCGAAGCCCGGTGCGCTGCAAACCTATAAGGACTGGACCGTCGGATGCGACAATCGCAACCGGTGTGAGGCCGTGTCCCTGCTGGCGGAGGGCAGCGACTGGCCCGACAGCCCGGTCATGGTGGGCGTGGTGCGCGATGCCGGTCCCGACACCGACGCCGAAGTATGGGTCAGTCGCGATTCCAAGAGCGGCGGGGAACTGAGTTTCCATGTCGACGGGCGCCGCATCGCCAGCGCGATGAGCCGGGACGGCGACGCCACCGTGCGCGGGCCGCAGGCGTCGGCGCTGGCCATCGCCATGGCGCGGGGCAATGCGCTGGAAATCAGGTCGGGCACCAAGTCGCTGGGCAAGCCTTCACTGGCCGGCTCCGGCGCTGCGCTGCGCTATATCGATGCGCGGCAGGGGCGCGCGGGGACCAGCACGGCGCTGGTCGCGACGGGGGTGATGGGTCCGATCGCGGTGCGCGCGGCGCCGGTCGCGCCGTCCATCCGCCGCGCGGCATTGCCGACCGGCGGCGCGCCCGCCAGCCTGTGGCGCGAGGAACTGACTTCCATCGGCAAATTCACCGGCTGCACCGACGAGATGAAGGGGATGCAGACGCCCGAACTGCATCGCCTGTCGCGCGCCGAAACGCTGATTCTGGTCCCCTGCGGCACCGGGGCCTATAACGCCACCTCCATCGCGGTCATCGCCACCGGGGAGCCGGGTCGCCGCGCGTTCCGCTTTGCCGGGTTCGATTATAAGCCGGGCTGGAGCGAGGAAGAGGTGAAGCCGATGCTGGTCAATGCCGGATGGACGGCGGACAAGCTGCGCCTCGACAGCTATGCCAAGGGGCGTGGCATCGGCGATTGCGGCGGCAGCGAAGCCTATGTCTGGGACGGCAGCCGGTTCCGGCTGATCGAAGCGAGCGCGATGGGGGAATGTCGCGGCGCGTGGCACTGGATCACGACGTGGAAGGCGCAGGTGACGGAATAGGCGCGCATATACGCGGTGCCGTTTCCGCAATTGGCGCTGCGCATTTTGCAATGGAACTGGAACGAAGTGCATCCATATCGGTGACATGACCCAAGCATTGCGCCAATCCGCTTCCCTGCCCGCTGTATCCAGACTGCCGGACCCGATCCGGGCGGTCATCTTCGACATGGACGGGACGCTGATCGATACGGAGGCGGCGCATCGCCATGCCTTCGCGCAAACGGGGCAGGCGATCGGCTGGCCGATGTCGGACGAACTGCTGCTGTCGATGGTCGGCATTCACCGCGATGAAAATGAGCGGATGCTGGCGCAGCATATGGGGCCGGACTTTCCGCTCGCGCGCTTCTATGCAGAGAGTGACGCGCTATTTGAGGCGGCTGTGGATGCGGGGATCGCCCTGCGGCCCGGTGCTGTGCTGCTGCTCGATCATCTGCGGCGAGCGGGTATTGCGATGGCGCTCGCAACCTCCACCGCCGCGCCTTTCGCGCAGGACCGGTTGGCGAAGGCGGGCCTGATCGATTATTTCGACGTCATCGTGACGCGCAGCGACGTGGATCAACCAAAGCCACATCCCGAACCCTATCTGCTTGCGGCGGCGCGCTTGGGCGTCGATCCGGCCGATTGCGTCGCGGTGGAAGACAGCCATGCAGGCGTGCGATCGGCAACGGCGGCAGGGATGGCGACGGTGATGGTGCCCGACTTGCTGCCCCCGACCGAGGAACTGGTGCTCGCCTGCGCCCATGTGCTGCCCAGCCTGACCGATTTGCGGGATTTGCTGCTGGCGACGGGATAAGGGCGGAAGGCGGACAAGCGGCTTTCGACCTTCAATCAGAAAAGGTCGGCGCCATGATGTTCGTCATGCAGCGGTCGCTGGCAGGGATGTGACGCCCAGCGGCATTTCAGGCGGGGGTGCAGGGGTGCCCGGTTCAGGCCATGCCGCGCCATATCCTGAAAGCCCAGCCTGCGCTGGGGCGGGATAAGGTCTAACTGGATTATGCGCGCGGAGGCATGCCATGGCGGCATACTGCCACGTTTCGCTGTCTACGCCGCCTCCGCCAGCACCAGCGCGAACAATCCTTCGGCGTCCAGCCATTCCATCGCGGGTTCCCATCCACCCGCGCGCAGCAGCAGCCGTTCGTCGCGCGCGCCATATTTATGGCTGCTTTCGGTATGGATGGTTTCACCCCTTTCCATGCGGAAACATTGGCCCGCGACATGAAAATGAAGTGGGGCCTGCGCCTCCAGATGCATTTCGATCCGCGCCTTGGCATCGTTCCACAATGCGCGGTGGGCAAAGCCGTCGATGGGCAGGTCGCCGTCCAGTTCGCGATTGATCCGCGTGATCAGGTTCATGTTGAACGCCGCCTTCACGCCCTGCGCATCGTCATAGGCGGCGATCAGCCGGTCGCGATCCTTGATCCGGTCCATGCCGATCAGCAGCTTCGCCTCATCGCCCAGTAGGCGGCGCATGGCGCGCAGCAGGTCGACCGCTGCGTCCGGTTCCATGTTGCCGATGGTCGAACCGGGAAAGAAGCCGAGACGGGGCAGGTCGTCGATCGCGGCGGGCAGGGTCATGGGCTGGTTGAAATCGCCCACGACCGGAAGCACGGGAAGATCGGGAAAGGCGGTGGCCAGTTCCGCGCTGCTGGCGTGCAGAAAATCGCCGCTGATGTCGATAGGGACATAGGCGGCAGGGGCTATGGCGCGCAGCAGATGGGGCGTCTTGCGCGCGCTGCCCGCGCCAAATTCCACAACGGCGCGGCCGGTTCCGATGGCGGCGGCGAAATCCGCACCATGGGCGGCGAGCAGCGCGGTTTCCGTACGCGTGGGATAATATTCGGGCAGGTCGGTGATCGCTTCGAACAGTTCCGACCCGCGCCGATCATAGAACCAGACGGGCGGCGTGGCCTTTGGGCTGCGCGACAGGCCGTCGATGATGTCGTTAAGAAAGGCGGGATCGGCATGATGGCCATGGGCCGGGGCATTATCGGTCAGCAACATGGGGATTAGAGATCCTTTGCCAGCCGCAGCCCGGTGAACTGCCAGCGTTGATGGGGGTAGAAGAAATTGCGGTAGCTGGCCCGGCCATGGCCGCGCGGGGTGGCGCAACTGGCGCCCTTCAACACGAACTGGCCGGACATGAACTTGCCATTATATTCACCCACCGCGCCATGCGCGGTGCGAAAGCCGGGATGCGGGCGATAGGCGCTGCCCGTCCATTCCCACACATCGCCGAACATCTGGGTAAGGCCGGTGCCATCTTCGGCAGGGCGGGGGCGGGGACAGGTGGCGTCGTCCAGCTGATTGCCGCTGATGCTGGCGACATTCTGCGCCGCGCTTTCCCATTCCGCTTCGGTCGGCAGCCTTGCGCCCGCCCAGCTGGCATAGGCGTCGGCTTCATACAGGCTGACATGGGTGACGGGCGCGGCGGGATTGACCGGTTGCCGCCCGTCCAGCCCGAAACGGGTCCAGCCCTGATCGCCCTGTTTCCAGTAGAGCGGCGCGTCGATCCCTTCCGCCTGTACCCATGCCCAGCCATCCGACAGCCAGTGCGCGGCGGTGCGATAGCCGCCATCCTCGATAAAGGCGATCCATTCGCCATTGGTGATGGGTCTGTGGGCCAGCGCATGGGGGTTCAAGTAGGTTTTATGGCGCGGGCCTTCGCAATCGAAGGCGAAGCCGCTGCGTCCTTCGTCGCCAATTTCCACCAGCCCGCGTCGCCCCTCAATCCAGTGGAGCGGGCCGGGCAGGTCGACCGGCGTGGCGTTGGGGGCGTCGAACAGGGCAGGCTCCAGCGGGTTGAGCGAGAACAGATGGAGCAGATCGGTCAGCAGCAATTCCTGATGTTGCTGTTCATGGTGCAGGCCCAGCGTCACCAGCGCCCGCGCCGCTTGCGGCAACATGCCCAGCGCGTCGATCAGCGCGGCATCGACATGGGCGCGATAGGCGCGGACGTCGTCCAGCGACGGGCGGGTGAGCATGCCACGTTGCGGCCGGGCATGGCGTGCGCCCTCCGCCTCATAATAGCTGTTGAACAGATAGGCGTAATGCGGGTCGAACGGCCGGTAATGGGGCACATGGTCGCGCAGGACGAAGGTTTCGAAAAACCATGTGACATGGGCCAGATGCCATTTTGCGGGCGACGCGTCCGGCATCGACTGAACCGTGGCGTCCGCGTCGGACAGCGGCGCAGCCAGTGCCAGCGTCAATGCGCGGACGGTGCGATAGCGTTGTTCCAGGTCATCCTGACGGGCATCCGTCCAGCTTTTGGCCACGCCTGTCCTTTCCGATACGGTTGTGCCGTTCTCTTGAAAGGATCAAGCGCATGAACCCGACCGCAGGTTCCGGCCTGTTTCACAATGTGTTGCGCGATTATACTTCCTGAAGGATCGGGGCGGCGCGGCAGACCCGGTCGCGGCCGGACTGCTTCGCGTCATAAAGGGCGTCGTCGGCGCGGCGCAACGTGTCTTCCAGATCGACGCCCGTCCACCGGCACACGCCCGCCGAAAAGCTGATTGGGCGGTCGTTCACTTCGCCGATCGGGTCGCTGCGCATACGGCTGGCGATGCGGGCCAGCGACCAGCTGGCTTCATCCTCGATACAATCCTGAAAGAAGATCGCAAATTCTTCCCCACCCCAGCGGGCGACCATATCGACCCGGCGCACCAGCGCGGACAGGCGAGTGGCGAATGCGGCCAGCACCCGGTCGCCTTCCTCATGGCCTTTCAGGTCGTTGACCCGTTTGAAATAGTCGATGTCGATGATGGCGACGCAACCCTTGCGCCGGTCGACAGGCAGCGATTCCATATGTTTCAGGAAACCGCGCCGGTTGGCGATGCCGGTCAGCGGATCTTCATGCGCGGCCTGATGCAGGTCGTCCAGCCGTTCGCGCGTGGCGTGGGCGGCGCGCTGAACCCCGACATAGAGCGTATGGATGACATCCCCGACGTCCGGCAGCGCGGACGCCTGTCCTTCATTGCGGTGCAGCGTTTCGGCGAGCGTCTGGATGGGGCTGAGCAGCGCGCCTATGCCGAGCAGGGCGATGCCCGTGCCGACCACGGTCGCGGCGGTCAGCAGCAGGAATTCGGTCCACTGGATGCGACCGCTGGCAAAGCCCCATGTCAGATAGCCGATCAGCGGCAGATGCGTGGCGACGAAGCAGAGCGCGAACAGGCGCAGCCGCAGTGAACGGGGAAAAATGAAGGAGGTTGCGAGATAGAATTGCATGGCGAGACCCGGCTATTGCGACCGGAAATCACTTCTGCCCGTGGCTCTAAACGCGGTGTGAAGAAACAGGGTTAATCCTGTGTTGCCGGATAAAGCGTGGCCTGGGGGATTCGGACCGTGTTTCCGACTGATTGCTGCGATGCGGCATCGCCAATCGATCGATCTGGCGCCATATGGCGGATCTTTGCGAAGGCTCAGTGCCCCTTTGACATCAGCAGGATCGCGACGATGATGATCGCGGCGGCCTGAAACAGGATGCGGTTCATCATCATCTTGTTCTGTTTCAGTCGCGCTGGGCTGGGGCCGCTGCCTTCGGGTGCGTTCAGATCTTCCTTCGTGGTCTGAAGGAAGGCGACGATGCCCCTGATCAGCGCGAACAGCGTCGCGGCCATGGCCAGGATCAGGGCGATGACGAGGATGGTGTTCATGGACGCTATGCTAGGCGCTTGCGATCATAATGCCAATGGGAAAGCGTCCGGCGCGCAGGTTCGACGCCAGCGCCGCCGGGTCCATGCCGGCGCCGCGCAGATCGGCCAGCGCGATCGACCCGTCGCGCTTGGCCAGCCGCCGTCCGTCCGCCCCCAGCAGCAGGGGATGGTGAACGTAGGCCGGGCTGGGCAGGCCGAGCAGCGCCTGTATCAGCCGGTGGACGTCGGTCGCCCCGCGCAGATCGTCGCCGCGCAGCACATGGGTCACCCCCATCGCCGCATCGTCGAGCGTGCAGGACAGATGATAGCTGGCGGGCGCGTCCTTGCGCGCCAGGACGACATCGCCATGGGAGAGGGGGGCGGCAACCATTTGTTCCGTTCGCCCCGAACTTATCGAAGGGCCGTTTCTGTCTGAAGGCAAAGAAGGGGCTTCGACAGGCCCAGCCCCAACGGGAAAGGGCAGGCTCGTCCAGTTGAGCGGACCCGCCCGATCCACGGCCCGCGCCATGTCGATGCGCCAGGCATGGGCATCGCCCGCCGCGATCCGGCGCGCCCGATCGTCCAGGCTCAACCCCCGGCAGGTGCCCGGATAGACTGTTCCTTCCGGTCCGTGCGGCGCGGTCAGGCTGGCCTGAATGTCGGCGCGGGTACAGAAACAGGGATAGAGCAGGTCCATCGCCCGCAACCGGTCCAGCGCCGCGTCATAGTGGTGAAGGCGTTGCGACTGGAAAATGACGTCGCCATCCCACGCGATGCCCAGCCAGCGCAAGTCCGCCATGATTCCGGCGACATGTTCCGGGCGGCTGCGCGTGCCGTCTATATCCTCGATCCGCAGGCGAAAGGCGCCACCGGCCGCGCGCGCCATGTCCATCGCCATCAGCGCGGACCAGGCGTGGCCGACATGCAATGGCCCGGTCGGGCTGGGGGCGAAGCGGGTCACCATATGCTGTGGTATGGCTGAATGACTCATACAGGCTCTTGACGGGAGATATTCGTTAATGCTGTCATGCGCTTGTCACGTTGCTGGACGATCAGCAACCGCGACAAGGGGGAAGAAGGTTTTTATGTACCATCCCGACCTCATACGGCACCCGGAAAACTGCCCGGCGCTCGTTCTCAATGCGGACTACACGCCGCTCAGCTATTATCCGCTCAGCCTGTGGCCGTGGCAGACCGCGATTAAGGCGGTGTTCCTCGATCGGGTCGACATCATCGCCAGCTATGAACGACAGGTTCACAGCCCCAGCGTGGAAATCAAGATTCCGTCGGTCATCGCGCTGAAGCAATATGTGCGGCCGTCGGAACATCCCGCCTTCACCCGGTTCAACCTGTTCCTGCGCGACCGGTTCGCCTGCCAATATTGCGGCTGCATGACCGACCTGACATTTGACCATGTGGTGCCGCGCCGCGCGGGCGGGCGCACGACATGGGAAAATGTCGCGACGGCCTGTTCGCCCTGCAACCTGAAAAAAGGCGGGCGTACGCCCAAGGAAGCGGGCATGAGCCTGTATGTCCAGCCGATCCGCCCGACCAGCTGGCAATTGCAGGAACATGGTCGCGCTTTCCCGCCCGGCTATCTGCATGAAAGCTGGCATGACTGGCTTTACTGGGATGTCGAGCTGATGGCGTGATGCGGGCGCTGTTCGCGGTGCTGGCCCTGTTGCCGGGGCTGGCGCATGGGCAGGAGGATCATAGCGGCCTTACCCGCGCGCGTTACGTCCGCAACTGCCTGATGTGTCACAATCGCGCCGCGCCCGAAGGCGTATCGCCCGCGATCCTGACCGGCCTTTATCCCGAACGCGGCCTGACCCCGGCGGTGGCCATGCCGGGCGTCACCTGCTGGCGACGCTGCACGACTTGCTTCCCGCCGGAACCCAAACGCAGATAGTCTGCGGTCATGGGATATTTCCCAGGGCGCGAACGGCTGAAGGGTCGGCCGGGGTTATTCAGCCGACGGGCAACCAGTCCAGATCCATGTCCTTGTGCCGGTTGGTATAATGGCCGATCTCCTCCAGCCGGGCCATGTCGGTCAGGGTGATGCGTCCGTTGGAGCGGCTGATCAGCCCTTCCTGTTCCATCTGGCGGATCATGCGGTTCACATGCACCGATGTCAGCCCGATCGAATCGCCGATTTCCTCCTGCGTCAGCTTCAGGTCGAAACTGTCGATGATGCTGTCGTCCGTGACGCGCAGCCGGTCGAACATGTCGAGCAGGAAGGAGGCAACCCGCGCCTTTGCCGACGTGCGGCCCAGCGCCGCCAGACGATCCGTCATCGCCACCCGTTCCGCATTGGACAACAGGAACAGCAGGGCGGCAACACGTGGATATTCGTCCAGCAGGCGGCGCAGCGCATGTTTGTCGAACGGGCACACGATCGCATCCGACAGCGCGACCAGCGATTCGGGCGCCTTGCTGTAGATGGTGCTGGCCGATCCGATGAAATCGCCGGGAAAATAGACGCGCAGAATCTGGCGACTGCCGTCGGGCAGGATGACGAAGCTCATCACCCGCCCTTCGCGCAGCACGAACAGCTCGGTCACGGTTTCGTTGACCCGCTGGATCATTACGCCGCGCTTTACCTTGCGCGGATTTTCTTCGAGCCGGGCCAATGCCTTTTTTTCCGCATCGGACAGCGGCACCTGTTTTGCCAGTCTTTCCGCGAAACAACTCGTTGCCACCAAGAACACCTTTTTCCTATTGTCGTTACGATGGCAAAACGCCCTAAGTGCCTTTTGGCTGCATTTTCAGGACGTGCACTAAACTCGATCAAGGTTGCCGCCCGCTTTGCAATAATGTTGCAGTTGGCGGTCCGTTCGCATGCCTGGCGTCGTGTTATGCCCGCGCCGCAAATGAACGCGCAGCCGCCTTGCGCGGGACGCAATAGACGTTATTAACCCTGCCCAATGGACCGCATTCACATTCGCGGCGGCAACGCGCTCAACGGCCGCCTTCCCATCTCCGGCGCGAAGAACGCCGCTTTGACGCTGCTGCCCTGCGCGTTGCTGACTGACGAGCCGGTGACGCTGCGCAATCTGCCCCGCCTCGCCGACGTCGACAGTTTCGGCCATCTATTGAACCAGCTGGGCGTATCGACCATGATCGAGGGCGCACGGCCGGAAGATTTCGGTCGCGTCCTGACCATGCGCGCGGGCCGCATCACATCGACCGAGGCGCCCTATGACATCGTACGGAAAATGCGCGCGTCGATCCTGGTGCTGGGTCCGCTGCTCGCCCGCGTGGGCGAAGCGCGCGTGTCGCTGCCCGGTGGCTGTGCCATCGGCAATCGCCCGATCGACCTGCATCTCAAAGCGCTGGAAGCGTTCGGCGCGACGCTGGAAACGACGGCGGGCTATGTCCGCGCCAGCGTGCCGGACGGGGGTCTGCCCGGCGGCATCTACACATTCCCGGTCGTATCGGTCGGCGCCACCGAAAATGCGGTGATGGCCGCGTCGCTGGCCAAGGGCACCTGCATCCTGGAAAATGCGGCACGCGAACCGGAAATCGTGGACCTGTGCAAACTGCTGGTCGCGATGGGCGCGGATATTGAAGGCATCGGCACCGACAAGCTGGTGATCCACGGCCGCGAACGGCTGCATGGCGCGACCTACAGCGTGATGCCCGACCGGATCGAGGCGGGTAGCTATGCCTGCGCCGCCGCCATCACGGGCGGGTCGGTCGACCTGATCGGCGCCAACGCCGACGACATGCACGCCATTCTGGCGGCTCTGCGCGACGCGGGCGTGCATGTGGATGCGCGCAAGGACGGCATTCGCATCGAATCGGATGGGAAGCTGAAGCCGCTGACCCTGTCCACCGCGCCATTCCCGGCATTCCCCACGGACATGCAAGCGCAGTTCATGGCGATGCTGACGAAGGCGGATGGCGCGTCGGTGCTGACCGAAACCATTTTCGAAAACCGTTACATGCATGTGCCCGAACTGGCGCGCATGGGCGCGGACATTGCGGTCAACGGCCGCACCGCCGTAGTGCGGGGCGTGGACCGGCTGGTCGGCGCGCCGGTGATGGCGACGGACCTGCGCGCGTCCATGAGCCTGATCCTGGCCGGTCTGGCGGCCGAAGGCGAAACGCAGGTGCAGCGTGTCTATCACCTCGACCGGGGTTATGAGCGGCTGGAAGAAAAGCTGTCCGCCGTGGGCGCGGACATCGAACGGGTCAGCGATGGCTGACGCGACCGGGCGGGCGACGGGCGGTCTGGCCACGGATCGCGCGGCGCTGCTGGCGCTGTACGATCTCGATGCCGGCGGCTTCCGCAGTCTGGATGACATTACGGCCTTTGCCGCGCAGCTGTGCGGCGCGCCGATCGCGCTCCTCAGCATCGTGGAGGATGTGCGCCAGCGCTTTCTGGCCCGCACCGGTGTCGACGCCAGCGAAACGCCCCGCGACGTGTCTTTTTGCGCGCATGCGATGCTGGGCGAGGATATTTTTCTGGTGCCCGATGCAACGCGTGATCCGCGCTTCGTCGACAATGGCCTCGTCACCGGCGCACCGCATATCCGCTTTTATGCCGGTGCGCCGCTGGTCGGTGCGGATGGCGATCCGCTGGGCGCGCTCTGCGTCATCGACACGGTGCCGCGCGAAGACCTGACGCCGGTGCAGCGGCAGGGCCTGTCCCTGCTCGCGCGGCAGGTGATGATGGAGCTGGAGGGGCGCCGCCGGGACCGGGACACCATCATCCGCCAGCGGATGGATGCCGCCGCCGTCGCCGACAGCGACCGCATGTTCCGATCGCTGGCCGACACCATGCCGCAGATGGTCTGGTCAACCCTGCCCGATGGCTATCATGATTATTATAACGCCCGCTGGTATGAATATACCGGCGTGCCCGCCGGTTCGACCGATGGCGAAGGGTGGAACGGCATGTTCCATCCCGACGATCAGGACCGGGCATGGGCGCGCTGGCGCCGCAGCCTTGCGACCGGCGATCCTTATGAAATCGAATATCGGCTGCGCCATGCCAGCGGCGATTATCGCTGGACGTTGGGGCGGGCCTTGCCGATCAGGGACAGCGCGGGTGCGATCGTGCGGTGGATCGGCACCTGCACCGATATTCACGAACAGAAGCTGATGATCGACGAGCGCGAGATGATCGCGCATGAACTGTCCCATCGCATCAAGAATATCTTTTCGGTGATTGCGGGGCTGATCGGCCTGTCCGCGCGACAGCATCCGCAGATCGGCGATATTGCCGACGATCTGCGCGACCGCATATTGGCGCTGGGCCGTGCCCATGATTTCGTCCGCCCGCACAGCGTCGAATCCGCGTCGCAGATCGCCTATGACGAAGGGCGGCTAAGGGGCGTATTGGATCAAATTTTCGCGCCCTATCGCGCCGATGGCCAGTCACGCATCCTGTTGTCGGGGGACGACCCGCGCATCGACGACCGGTCCGCCACGCCGTTGGCGCTGCTTTTTCACGAACTGGCGACCAATGCGGCCAAATATGGCGCGCTGTCGACCTGCGACGGCCGGGTGCACCTGCATGTGTCGGTGGAGCAGGATGACGTCCGCATTGACTGGCGCGAGGAAGGCGGACCGGCGGTCGTGCCGGGCGGTTCGGACGGGTTCGGCAGCCGGCTGATGACGTTGAGCGTCGAGCGGCAGCTGGGCGGGCGGATCAAGCGGGAATGGCAGGTGGACGGCCTGCGCCTCAGCCTCTGGATTCCATTGCGTTCGATGAGCCGCGCGGCAGGAACGGCGTAAAGCCCGCAATGTCGGCACTGGCGATGTCGGGCTGATCATTGGCGGCAAGGCACAGCGCGGCCGATATGCTCTGCGCGCGGAACGGTTTCGTGATCACGCCCAACGCTGCGACCGATGCCTCGCCGATCTGCGCGGGATTGGCGGTGACATAGATGACGCGGATGCCATGGCGCGTGGCCAGTTCCACGCCGATCTGGGGACCGGTCGGCCCATCGCGCAGATTAAGGTCGACAAGGGCGATGTCGCAATCGACGGCCCCGGCCAGCGCGGCTTCACGATCGGCGGCAATCGCGCTCACCGTGAATCCCGCGTCCTCGACGATCTGTTCGATTTCCAGCGCGACGAAAATCTCGTCCTCGACGATTAGAATTTTCTTGCTCATTCTCTGACCTGCAAACGCTGGTATCGAAAAAAGCCTCTTTCGCCTTTCGGTTCCCGCCGATCGACATTTTTTATTACTCGGTGGGATGGCGGCGCATCATTCGGTCAGGCTGGTCCACACAGTGTCGAACTGCGTCCCTTTCATCAACAGGACGGATGCGGGATAGCCCGCCTCGCTCGCCTTGCGCGCCGTGCCGGTCGCGCTTTCGATGGCGGCGGCCTGCGTCGGGAAGGGGCCGTAATATTTATTGTCCAGATTGATCTTCCAGACGCCTTCATGTTCCAGAACGATGTAGCGGGCGTGGGGCAGGGACATGGATTACAATACCTCGGTGTTATAATGGTGCCAGGCCATGATCGCCGCGGCGCCGCGATGCGGACGCCATGCTTCGGCCAGTTGCCGGGTCAGTTTCTCGCTCGGCCGTTCGGGCAGGCCCAATATGCGGCCAACCTCTATCTGAACGGCCAGATCGCCTGCGGGCCATATGTCAGGCCGTCCTTCGGCGAACAACAGATAGATTTCCGCCGACCAGCGGCCGATGCCCTTGATCTGCACCAGTTGCGCGATGGCGTCTTCATCGTCCGGCGGCAGGGCGTGGAGGTCCAGTACCCCGGATAGCACCAGTTCGGCCAGGCTGCGGGCATAACCCTGTTTCTGGCGGGACAGGCCACATGCGCGCAGCGTGTCGAAATCGCGGGCCAGCAATGCGTCCGGCGCGCAGCCCATGCCCAGTTCCGCCTCCAGCTTGCGCCAGACCGCTGCGGCGGCCGCGACGCTGACCTGTTGCCCCACGATGGTGCGCAGCAATGTTTCATATCCCGGTTCGCGCACCCGCGGCTGCGGGTATCCGACCCGGCCGATGGCGGCGGCAAAGCCGGGTTCCAGCGCGGCGATCGCGTCCAGGCTGATGCGCAGTTCATCGACGCTGTTGACCATGGCGCTGCCCTTCGTCCCCCTTGATTTCCCGCCCCCCGTCCGTAAGAGCGGAGAAAATTCCAAGGGAACAGGGTAGATGCCGAAACTGATCGTGGTCAACCGTGCGGGTGAAGAACAGGCTGTCGATGGCGACACGGGCCTGTCGGTGATGGAAGTCATGCGCGACCATGGCTTTGACGAATTGCTGGCGCTGTGCGGCGGCTGCTGTTCCTGCGCGACCTGTCACATCTATGTCGATCCGGCTTTTGCCGACGTGCTGCCCGCGATCAGCGCGGACGAAAACGACCTGCTCGACAGCAGCGATCATCGCAGCGAAGCCAGCCGCCTGTCCTGTCAGCTGGTGCTGAGCGATGCGATGGACGGCCTGCGCGTCACCATCGCGCCGGAAGACTAAGCATCCGGAGCATCATCCGGCTGGCCTGAAGCGGCAGATGCTCCGACGGCCTTTGGCTGTCCGCATGATGCGAGCCGTCGGCTGTTCCCGCCGGACGTGATTTTGCCGTGAACCTTATTTCGCGACGCGCAATGTTGCGGCGGGCGCTTCGCCGGTCAGCGGGTTGATCGTCCAGACGATCCGCTTGCCCTGCGGCGTACTTTCCGCGCCGTCTTCCTGATTCTGGCTGACGATTTCCGCGTCGGTGGTCAGCGTGAAGCGGCCGTCCAGCGCCATGGCCGCATTGTCGCTGCCCCCACTTATCCCGGTCGGTCCCTGGCTTTTGTCGAACCCGTTGGAAAAGCCCGGCGCCTTTACCCGCACGCGGTCGTCGCTGCGCAATTCCACCGCGACGAAGGGCAGCACGATCTGGGCATCGATGTTGAACGGGAACAGGAAGGCGTGGGTCAGCCTGCCGCTGATCGCATAGTCGATCTCGAACTTGTGATTGCCCATGTAGCGGGCCGCCCGAAATCCCTTTTCCTTGGCCAGCGCCGTGGCGATGGCCTGCATCTGGGCTTCGTCATTGGCGCTCGACGGATCGCTGAAATCCTCCTCCTTTGCCGCGATCTGCATCAGCGTGGGGGTGCTGTCCGTTTCCCCTTCGGCCTGCCCATCGTCGCCGGGCGGCGACGATGCGCCGCCCGTCAGCCCGTCCTTGCCCATGTCCGACGCCAGAACTTCGCCCTTATAGGCAAAGCTGAAACTGCGGTCGGCACGGATGTCGAGGCTCGATTCGAACTTGCCGGGCGTCACCAGACAGGCGGAAAGCGCCAGCAGACCCGCCAGCGCACCGATGCTGCGATACAGGCGGTTCATGGCGCTTTCCCTCAATATTCTAACCCCCGAAATTGTGGCTTCAGCCCTTCGTCGTCGCCGCGTAGAGCGCGATGGCGGCCGCGTTGGACACGTTCAGGCTTTCCATGCGCGGGCTGATCGGCAATTTGGCGATGATGTCGCAATGGGCGATGGTGTTGTGGCGCAGCCCTTCGCCTTCGGCCCCCAGCACCAGCGCGACGCGCGATTCGCCGATGGCGTCGCCCAGATGGCTGTCGGCGTCGCCGTCCAGCCCGATTCGCCAGTAGCCAGCCTCTGCGATTTCATCCAGCGCGCGGGCAAGGTTCACGACGCGCACCCATGGCACGATTTCCAGCGCGCCCGATGCCGCGCGCGCCAGTACTCCCGATTCGGGCGGGGCATGCCGGTCCTGCGTGACGATGCACAGCGCGTCGAACGCAGCGGCGGACCGCAGGATCGCGCCCACATTATGCGGGTCCGTCACCTGATCCAGCACCAGGATGGGGCGCTTGTCATCCTGCCCTTCCTCCAGCGCTTCGCCCAGCCATACGTCGTCCAGCGGCTCGACTTCGGCGACGATGCCCTGATGCGGCGCGTCGGACGGGACCATGCGGCCCATGTCGGCGACGTCGGAATAGACGATCGGCAGTATCGGCGGCAGATCCAGATGGGCCAGCGCTTCGCGCGTGCCCCATATCTTGCGCACGGTGCGGTTGGGATTGGCGAGCGCGGCCGTCACGGCATGACGACCGTAGAAGCGGGGGAAGGCGCCCTTGGGCTTGGCGGAACGATGACCTTTTTTCATGATTTCGCTCTTTTCACATCAGGCCATTGACAGGCAAGTCTCCTTTCGCCATTAGGCCGCCTCCAGCGCGGCGGGAAACGCAAATTTCTCCGCTGTGTAGGGCACTGGACAGGTGGCCGAGTGGTTAAAGGCAGCAGACTGTAAATCTGCCCGGGTTTCCCGTACGCTGGTTCGAATCCAGCCCTGTCCACCACTGCATCGGGCCGATGCAGTCGGTCCTACTCGGACCGGAAACAGGCCGGAGTGGACGCATAGCTCAGTTGGTAGAGCAGCTGACTCTTAATCAGCGGGTCCTAGGTTCGAGCCCTAGTGCGTCCACCATTTCTTTCCAACATGCCGCCTCTTTCGGGTTTCCGGCTGGCCTGTCTCCTCTTCCGAGCCCGTGAAAGAGAAGGGGGGGAGTGCGCATGGCGTGGGTTGTCCTGGGCATTGCCGTATTTACCGAAATCTGTTGGGCGCTCAGCCTCAAATGGGCGGCGACGCTCGGTTCCTGGCAGGCATCGGCCGTGCCGGTTGCGCTGAGTTTCCTCAACATGGGTCTGCTCGCATTTGCGATGCGCGATCTTCCCGCTGGCACCGCCTATGCGATCTGGACCGGGCTGGGCGCGGTCGGCGTCATCATCGCCGGGATATTCCTGTTCGGCGATCGGGTGAATCCGGTGCAGGCAGCTTTCATGGCGATGATCGTGATCGGCGTCATGGGCACGAAATTCTTCGCGCAGGCCTGACAACGCCCGATCCCCGGCATGGGGCAGCATGCCGCAGCATCCTTGCTGCATCGCAACGAAATGCGGACCTTCACGTTTGACCGGACAAGTTCCTTTCATTCTTCGCAGGCCATTCCTTCCTAGCATGATAATCGACCGTCGTGACCTGATGATCCGCACGCTGGGCGGCGCTCTTGCGCTTGGCGTTCCTCGCCGCGCGCTGGCGCAGACCGATGTGGAGCGCGTCGATGCCCTGATTGCGAAGATGACGGTGGAGGAAAAGGCCGGTCAGATGACCTGCCTTGCCGACAGTTTCCGCCCGTTCAACCCGCCCAATCCGCAGGTCGGCATTCAGGATGAAAAGCGCCTGTCGGACGAAGTGCGCCGGGGCCGGGTCGGTTGCCTGTTCAATGGCATCGGCGTCGCGGGCGCCCGCCGCGCGCAGGAGATGGCGGTAAAGGACAGCCGCCTTGGCATACCGCTGTTGTTCGCGGGCGATGTCATCCATGGCCTCAAGACGATATTCCCCGTTCCGCTGGGCGAAGCGTCCAGTTTCGACCCTTCGCTGTGTGAACGTACGGCCCGCGCGATGGCGGTGGAGGCGACCGCCGCCGGGCTGCACCTGACCTTCGCGCCGATGGTGGACGTTGCCCGCGATCAGCGATGGGGCCGGGTGGTGGAAGGTGCGGGGGAGGACGTGACGCTGACCGGCCTGCTGTCTGCCGCGCGCATTCGCGGCTTTCAGGGGCGCGACCTGCGCCGCGACGACAGCCTGCTCGCCTGCCCCAAACATTTCGCCGCTTATGGTGCGGTCGCCGCTGGCCTGGAATATGGCAATGTCGACATCAGTGAGGAAACGCTGCGCGAAACCCATCTGCCCCCTTTTGGCAAGGCGTTCGCGGCAGGCGCCCTGACCACCATGGCGGCGTTCAACGAAATCAACGGTGTGCCCGCGACCGCCGACAGCGAACTGCTGACCGACATCCTGCGCGGGGAGATGAAATTTCGCGGCTTCGTCTTTTCCGATTATACGGCGGACGAGGAACTGGTCGCCCATGGCTTTGCCGAGGATGCGCGCGACGCCGCCCGGCTTGCCGTGCTGGCCGGGGTGGACATGTCGATGCAGAGCGGCCTCTATATCCGCTATCTGCCCGAACTGGTGAAGAGCGGCGCGGTGCCCATGGGCACGATCGACGTGGCCGTCCGCCGCATCCTGTATGTGAAGGCGGCCATCGGCCTGTTCGACAATCCTTATCGATCGCTGAGCGAAGAGGCGGAAAAGACCCGCATCTTCACGCCCGCGCATCGCGCCCTTGCGCGTGAAGCCGCCGCCAAATCGGTGGTGCTGCTGCGGAACGACGGCCTGTTGCCGATCGATCCGGCGAAAGGGCAGAAGATCGCCCTGATCGGTCCCTTTGCAGAGGATCGCGCGAATATCTATGGCCCATGGGCCTTTTATGGCGATCCGGACAAAGGTGTGGACATCGCCACCGGATTGCGCGCGGCGCTGCCCGACGCGTCGAACCTCACGATCGTGCGCGGCAGCGACATCAGCGGCCCGATCGACGGCGGCATTGCCGCAGCGGTGGAGGCCGCGAAGGCCGCCGACATCACCCTGCTCGCCATCGGCGAATCGCAGGCGATGTCCGGGGAGGCCCAGTCCCGCACCGTCATCGAAATCCCGCAGGCGCAACAGGCGCTGGCCGACGCCGTGGTGGCGACCGGCAAGCCCGTCGTTATCCTGCTTCGCCACGGTCGCGCACTGGCGCTGCATGACGGCGTCGCCAATGCGGGCGCGATCCTTGCCACCTGGTTTCTGGGCAGCGAAGCGGGGCATGCCATCGCCGACATACTGCTGGGCAAAGTCGATCCATCGGCCAAGCTGCCCGTCAGCTTCCCATGGGAAAGCGGGCAGGAGCCTTTCTATTACGACCGCAAATCGACCGGCCGTCCCGTCGTCGACAATGGCAGCACCGAATATAAAGCCCGCTATGCCACCACCGACAACAGCGCCCGTTTCCCGTTCGGTCATGGCCTCAGCTACACCGATTTTACGATCGACCAGCTGAAACTGTCCGACACGGCGCTGCGATGGGACGCGGCGATAGAGGTGACGGCCCGCGTCACCAACAGGGGCAAGCGCATGGGTAGCGAAGTCGTGCAGCTCTACACCCGTGACCGGGTCGCCAGCCGCACCCGCCCGATCCGCGAGCTGAAGCGCATGGAACGGGTCACCCTTTCGCCGGGGGAAAGCCGGACCGTGCGTTTTTCCCTGTCCCGCACCGATCTGGAGTTCGTCGGCGCGCGGAACCAGCGGATCGCGGAGCCGGGCGTTTTCGATCTGTGGGTCGGGCAATCGAGCGTGGGCGGACTGCATGGGCAGTTCACGCTTTATGCGGCGGCGGAAACCCCGGCGAAGGGCTGAACCGGCGATGGGCATGAAGGCTGCCAAGGCGCTTCACCACCCGCCGCACCTCTGCTACAGGCCGCCCCCATGCTTAATCTGAACGGTATCACCGTGCGCCTGGGCGGCCGCACCATCCTCGACCGCGCCAGCGCCGCGCTGCCGCCGCGCAGCCGCGTGGGCCTGATCGGCCGCAACGGCGCGGGCAAATCCACATTGATGAAGGTGATGATCGGGCAGCTCGACCCCGATGAGGGCAGCTGCGACATGCCGCGCGACACGCGCCTTGGCTATATCGCGCAGGAAGCGCCGTCGGGCACCGCCACCCCGTTCGACACCGTGTTGGCCGCTGACAAGGAGCGCGCCGCCCTGATGGCGGAGGCGGAGCATACCGAAGACCCCGATCGCCTGGGCCATATCTATGAGCGGCTGACGACGATCGACGCCTATACTGCGCCTGCCCGCGCCGCCCGCATCCTCGTCGGCCTCGGCTTTGACGAAGAGATGCAGGGGCGTCCGCTCGACAGCTATTCGGGCGGCTGGAAGATGCGCGTGGCGCTTGCCGCTTTGCTCTTTTCCGAACCTGACCTGCTGCTGCTCGACGAACCGTCGAACCACCTCGACCTCGAAGCGACGCTCTGGCTGGAAAATTTCCTGAAGGCCTATCGCGGCACGGTGGTCGTCATCAGCCACGAACGCGATCTGCTCAACAATGTGGTCGACTATATCCTCCATCTGGAAGGGGGGAAGGTCACCCTTTATCCGGGCGGTTACGACGCGTTCGAACGGCAGCGCGCCGAACGGCTTGCCCAGCAGGAAGCGGCCCGCGCCAAGCAGGCGGCGGAACGGGAGAAGTTGCAGGACTATGTCGCTCGCAACTCGGCCCGCGCCTCGACCGCGAAACAGGCCCAGTCCCGTGCCAAGGCGCTGGCCAAGATGCAGCCCATCGCCGCCGCGATCGAAGACCCGACGCTGCATTTCGGTTTCCCAAGTCCTGCCGAACTGCGCCCGCCGCTGATCACCATGGACATGGCGTCGGTGGGCTATACCGAAACGCCGATCCTGCGCCGCATCAACCTGCGCATCGACCCGGACGACCGGTTGGCGCTGCTGGGCCGCAACGGCAACGGCAAGACGACGCTGGCCCGCCTGATCGCCGCGCAGCTGAAACCGATGGAAGGCGACATGGCCTCCAGCCCCAAGATGAATGTCGGCTATTTCACCCAATATCAGGTGGAGGAACTGGACGTCACCGACACGCCGCTGGAACATATGACCCGCGTGATGAAGGGGGCGACCCCCGGCGCGGTGCGGGGGCAGCTGGGGCGCTTCGGCTTTTCGGGCGAGCGGGCGACGCAGAAGGTCGGCAGCATGTCGGGCGGCGAGCGCGCGCGGCTGGCGCTGGCGCTCATCACCCGCGACGCGCCGCATCTGCTGATCCTCGACGAACCGACCAACCACCTCGACGTCGACAGCCGCGAGGCGCTGGTTCAGGCGCTGAACGAATATTCGGGCGCGGTGGTGATCGTGTCGCACGACCGGCACATGATCGAACTGGTCGCCGATCGTCTGGTGCTGGTCGATAATGGCACCGCCCAGCCGTTCGACGGGTCTCTGGACGATTATACCGACATCATCCTGCGCAAGGCGGACGGCAATCCGTCGGGTGGCGACGCGCCCAAGGTGGATCGCAAGGCGGACAAGAAAGCCGCCGCCGAATGGCGCGAAAAGCAGAAGGTGCTGAAAAATGCCGTCAACAAGGCGGAACGGGAAATGACCGCGCTGTCCAGCGAACGCAGCCGGATCGACGCGCTGTTGTTCGATCCCAAGGCCGCGACCGGAGCGGAAGCGAAGCTGACGACGTCGCAACTGATGGTGAAGCGCGCCGAGGTGGAAAAGAAGCTGGAAGCCGCCGAAGAAGTGTGGATGGAAGCGACGGCGGCGCTGGAAGCGGGTTAGGTCTTGATTTCGTTCGTTTCGAGCGAAGTCTAGAAAAGGGAAGCGCAGTTCCGGACGCTTCCCGGCATGCTCGGAACCAACGCTCTCTGGTTAAAATACACGTTCCAACAGGACCAGCGTCGGATCGCCCTCGACCGCGCGGGCGCTGAACCCCATTTCGCGTTCCAGTGCGATGGCCGCGCGATTGTCGCGGCTTTCGATGGACTGGAGCCGGGCGATGCCCCAGCTTTTGGCCGCCTGCGCCATATGGTCGAGCAGGGTCCAGCCGATCCCCTTGCCCTTATGATCGGGCAGGATGGATATGGCGACTTCGCCGGTGCCGCCTTGCACGTCGGCGGCCAGCGTGGCGACGGCGATCACCTTATCCCCGCCCGGTGCGAAGGCGACGACGCTTTCATGCCGGTGATCGTCAAAGGCGGTGATGTCGTGCAGCTGCCCCGCGCTCAGCTGATGAACGGCGGACAGGAAACGGAAGCGCCGGTCTTCATCGGTGACGGCGGCGAAGAAATCGGCCAGCGCCGGTTCATCGTCATGGGTCGCGGTGCGGATGTCGATGCGGAATCCATAGCGGGTTTCAAGCGCGATCATCGGAAGATCCTTTGCGTCGGGGGGTGACGCCTCTATCGGATCGTGCGGCCGGCAAGCCTATAAGGACTTTCCCTGATAAGGGACGTTCTTCAACGGCCCATCAGAATGAAGGGCGCCCAGATATAGGGCTGGCCAGCGTCCGGGCGCCCCGACGCCATCAGTTTCAGCATCGCCCGTTGCAGGGCGACGGCGCGGGGCAGGCCGCGCTTGGCGCCCTTGACCGTTTCCAGCGTGACGAAGGCGCTGGCATCGTCGCGCACCGGCCAGTGCGACACCAGCAGCGATCCCGCCCCGGCATAGCGGAAGGCCTGCGCCAGACCGGAATAGGCCGGGGCCTCCATCGCGCTGCCCGATGACGCGTCGCCTGCGGCGGTGTTGCAGGCGGACAGGATCACCCAGTCCGCACCGATCCGCATCGTCGCCACTTCCGATGCGGTCAGCAGGCCATCGTCATCCGCCGTCGCGGCATCGGGCGGCGACAGCAGCAGCGCGGGTTCGGTCACGCCCTCCATTTCCCCGCTGACAAGGCCATGGGTCGCGAACAGGATGACGCCATAGCGGGACAGATCCTGCTGGCGGACCGCGCGTTCGCTGGCGTCGGCGCCGATCAGCAGGGTGGAGCGTGCCGGGCCGAAACGGCGGGCCACCGCCTGAAGTTCCGCCTTCGAACCCGGCAGGGGCGGCAGCTGGGACAGGGCCTGCACGTCGATGCCGCCATTGCGGCTATGGGGACTGGCGGCGGTCCCATCGCCGCCGCGCTGCACCGTTGCAGGCTGGATCGCGGCGAAGCCCTGCGGCGCGCCGATGCCCAGGAAAAGCGGACTGCCCGATGCGATCATCGGCTTGCGGGCGGTGACGGTGGCAAAGCCGGGCTGCACCTCTATGGCGAAACGGCGGATCAGCCAGGCCGTGTCCCGCGACGGGGTGATTGCCGGTCGTTCCAGCAGCATGGAGAAGGGCAGGGAGGCAAAAGCGCCGGTGGGCACGATGCGCAGGCTGCGCGCATTCCCCAGTGCGGACAGGATGGCGGGCGTGAAAATCTGGCCATAGAGGCTATGCGCGCTGGCCTGATCGAAACCCATCGGCGTCATCGATGCGCGCAGTTGCGCGACCATCGCCACCATCGCCGTCCGGTCCATGGCCGCGCGTTCGATATGGGTGGCGTCCTTTCCGATCGCGAGCAGATAGACGCCGTCAAAGGCGGGCATGACCGCCAGCAGGGCTTCGCCGTGGGCAAGGCCCGCGCGCAGCGCGTCAAGGTCCGGCCGTTCGCCGCCATGGGTTTCGACCCATCGGGGATAGTCGCGCGCAATCGCATCGCGTTCGGCTTCGACCGATGCGGCGACGCGCGATCGTTCGGCCCGCGCCGGAGCAACGCCGTCGTCGGTTGCCAGCGCCCTGAGCAGGCGGCTGTCGGCGGCCTGTAGCGCCTTCGTCCGGTCCTGAAGCCCGCGCACCCGCGCCGCCAGCACGGGATCGGCGACCATCCGCTGCGCCACCAGCCGGTTTGCCTGCGCGATGCGCGACCCGGCCAATATGGCCATGGCGTCCAGCGCCAGCGGCGCATCGCGCAATTGCGCGGCGGTGGCGAGTATCATGTCGAGCGACACCCGCTGGTCCTCGTTCAGTTCGCCGTCCGCATGGATGTCCGCCCCGTTGCGCAGCAGTTCGACCAGCTGATGCGCGGTGCCCGACAGCGCCATGTCATCCCCATGGCTCCATGCATTCAGCATCGCGGCCTGCGCCAGCGGGACGGCAGGCGCATTGTCGAGCTGGCGGGTTTCCGCGACGAAGGTTTCGGCGGCGGTCCGGGCTTCATCATCGCGGTTGCTGGCGATCAGCGCGGGGATCAGGAAGGGATAGACGCGCTGGCCGATGTCCCGGTCCTTGTCCGACCCGGCATGCACGCGCGCCAGTGCCGTCTGCAACCGGTCGATGGCGTCGCTGCGCCGTCCTTCCGCCAGCGCGGCGGAGGCGGCGAAAGCGAGCGCGCGCGCCGACTGCGGGCTATTTTCGCCCTCCAGCGCGCGGAAACCGCGCTCCGCCTCCATGAACAGCGGTTCGGCGTCGGCATAACGTTCCAGCGGCAGCAGCACCGTGCCCATATTTTGCAGGGCGAAATGGAAATAGAGGCTGTCGGTGCCCACCGTCTCCCGCTTGATGGCGATGGCGCGTTTCAGATAATCCAGCCCTTCGTTACGGCGGCCGGTGCGCGACAGGAGCAGGCCCAGCGCTTCGAGCGCGCGGGCATAGCTGGGATGTTTGCGGTCGACATGGTCGGTGGCGATTTCCACGGCCAGCCGCGCATATTTTTCCGCCTCCGCATCGCGATCGGCGCGGGCGAGCATCTGGGCATAGCTGTAATAGGAACCGATCGTGTCCGGGCTGTTGGGCCCGGCAGCGATGATCCGCGCTTCCATGCTGGCCTTCTGCGCATCCACCGCTTCATCGTTGCGGCCAAGGCGGGTCAGCGCCTGCGCATGGGAAAAGGCGATGTTGGATCGCAGCATCTGCGTCGATCCATCCTGCTGGTCGGGCGGGGTGCGGGCGATATAATCGTCCATGTAACTGCTGGCCTGCGCCAGCGTGTCGGCCGCGCCGGTGACGTCGCCTAACGCCGCCTGAATGAACCCCTTGATCGACAGGCCCTGCATCCATGCCACCGGATAGGCATCGGGAAAGGGCGCCAGCAGCGCCAGCCCGTCGCGCGACCGGGCGAGGGCATCGGTATTCCTGCCGTCGATCTGATCCATCGAAGACAGGTTGATGAGCGCCACGCCAGCCAGCGGATGGGGCCTGCCACCCACCGTCACCTTCATCGCGGCGGCGTGCAGGCGTTGCCAGGCGTCGCGCGTTTTTTGCGACATGGACAGGGCATAATCGTCGCTGTTGAACAGGTCGGACGCCCGCGTTTCCAGCGCATAAAGCCGCCCATAGGCCGGGTCGGTCACCGAAAAACCGGGCGGCGGCGCGGCCAGGACGACGTTTGCCGGGGCGGCGAACAGGAACAGGACGGTCGGCAGATATGCAGACAGTCGCAATGTCGTTCCCCCGGTTGATCGCCCTGACGCCAGTTCTGGGTCCGGGTTTACGCGTCAAGGCTGCTGCGCGTCCATACCCATCAGGATAATGGCAAACGCCAGTCCCAGCGCAGCGGATCGCCGTCCATCACCTCCACGCCGCGCGCGATGAGCGCGTCGCGAATCTCGTCCGACAGGGCGAAATCCTTTTCCGCGCGGGCGACGGTGCGGCGTTCGAGGTCAGCCTCGATCTCTTCCGGCGTGATCTGCGCATCCTTGGGCTGGATACGCAGGTCGGCGCGGGTCAACGTCAGCAGGTTGAGGCCCAGCGCAGCATCGAAGGCGGCGATCAGGCAGAGCTTTTCGTCCACCGGCACCTTCTTCATCGCGATGACTTCTTCCAGCAGCGGCAGGGCGCGCGGCGTCATCAGATCATCGGCGATGGCGGCGTCGAACTGTTCCAGCAGCGGCGTCAGCCTGGGGTGCAGATTGGCGCGCAGATAGTCGAGGCGCGGCGATTGCCACGTCACGCCTTCGGCGCGGGCCTTCAGCCCCTCGACACCCATGACCAGCCGTTTCAGCCGGGTGAGGGCGGCGGCCAGATTGTCGGCGCTGAATTCCAGTTCCGACCGGTAATGCGCGCCAAGGCACAGCAGGCGATAGGCGATGGGATGGACCCCCGCGTCGATCAGGCTGAACAGCGTGGTGAAGCCGCCCTTCGACTTCGACATCTTCCCCTGACGGTCCACGAGGAAATTATTGTGCATCCACCAGCGTGCGCCGGTGAAACCCGCCGCCGCTGCGCCTGGATCGCCGCAGCAGGCATGGAAGGCCTGATTCTGGGCGATTTCATTGGGGTGATGGATTTCGCGATGGTCGATGCCGCCGGTGTGGATGTCGAACGGCTGGCCAAGGCGGGCCTGTGACATGACCGAACATTCCAGATGCCAGCCCGGTGCGCCCTTGCCCCATGGGCTGTCCCATTCCATCTGCCGCTGTTCGCCCGGCGGCGACTTGCGCCAGATGGCGAAGTCGGACGGGTTGCGCTTGCCAGCGACCGGATCGATCCGGGCGTGGGCCGCGTCGTCGCGCCCACCGGCCAGAGCGCCATAATCGGGTACGCTGCTGCTGTCGAAATACAGGCCGCTGTCCAGTTCATAGCAATGGTCGGGCGCGATCTTTTCCGCAAAGGCGATCATCTGCGGCACATAATCGGTGGCAACCGTCCATTCGCTGGGCGCGATGATGTTGAGATCGGCGATGTTCGATTTGAATGCGTCGGTATAATGGGCCGCGATGTCCCAGATGCTTTTCGCGCTGGCGCGGGCGGCGGCCTCCATCTTGTCATCACCGGCGTCCGCGTCGCTGGTCAGGTGGCCGACATCGGTGATGTTGATGATGTGGGTGACGGCCAGCCCCTTCCACAACAGGGTCCGGCGCAGCGTGTCGGTAAAGACATAGGCGCGCAGATTGCCGATATGGGCATAATTATAGACGGTCGGGCCGCAGCTATAGACCCGTGCATGATGGCCATCGACCGGCGCGAAAGCGTCGACCGTGCGGGTCAGGCTGTTGAACAGGCGCAGCGGCGCGGGGATATGCTGATCGTCGGACATGGTGGCCAGCCATGTCGTGAAGCGGGGCGGGGGTCAACCGGGCGTGACGGGCAGCGGCAAACTTCTCTAAATTCGCGCATGTTGCGCATGGCGAGTTTGCGCCGAAAGTTTCGGCCCCGGACCGTTGGATCATGGGTATGCGGAACCGACGATGGGAAGGAGCAGGCGGCATCCTATGCGCGGCGGCGGCTGTAGGACAGGGCGATCGGGCAACGGGACAACCGGGCGGCGGCGCGCGGCGGAACCGGCGACAATTGTAATAATTTGTTGCAGGCGGGCCGATCCCTTGCAGGTAGGCGTTACCCCACCGATATTGCTGATGCGGGCCGGGCCCCTCTGGCGACACGGATCATCCCCCCTTTGATCCTGTCGCGATGTCGGACCGCATCGGGTGCGCCCGGTGCTGGTTTTGCGGTGATTTGCCCCCTCTCGTTGCCGCAGGAGACCGCACCGGGCCACTCGAACCAACTTTTGATGGAGTGAGTGAAACCCATGAATAATCCCGTTCGCATGCCGGGCTATGGCGCCAGCCGGTCGGTCGATACCGATGCCGGTCTGCGCGCGCATATGCTGGGCGTTTTCCGCAATATGGGTATCGGGCTGGTCATCACCGGCATCGTCGCCTTTGCGATCGCCAGCACCCCGCCGCTGGCCGCCGCGATTTTCGGCACGCCGCTCAAATGGGTGGCGATCTTCGCGCCGTTGGCCTTCGTCTTTTTCTTCAGCTTCCGCATCGACAAGATGACCACGGCTGGCGCGCGCATGGCCTTCTGGGCCTTTTCCGCGGTCATGGGCGTGTCGATGGCCAGCCTCTTTCTGGTCTTCACCGGCGGCAGCATCGCGCAGGCCTTTTTCTCGGCCGCCGTCATGTTCCTCGCCATGGCGCTGTGGGGCTATACCACCCAGCGCGACCTGACGAAGATGGGCAGCTTCCTGATCATGGGCCTGATCGGCATATTGGTCGCCAGCCTGATCAACATCTTCATCGGTTCGTCGATGATGGCGATGGTCGTTTCGATCCTGGCCGTGGTGATCTTCACGGGCCTCACCGCCTGGGACGTGCAGCGCATCAAGTCGGAATATTTCTATTATGCGGGGACGCAGGTCGCCGAAAAGATGCAGGTGATGGGCGCGCTGTCGCTGTACCTCAACTTCGTCAACCTGTTCCAGGCGCTGCTCAGCCTGACGGGCGAACGCGAATAATGCGCGATCCGGCACAGGTGTCGGCGATGCTCTGTCCGGTCTGTCATGTCGGATTGGCGATGACGGACCGGCAGGGGGTCGAAATAGATTATTGCCCGCAATGCCGGGGCGTGTGGCTGGACCGGGGTGAACTGGACAAGATCATCGAACGGTCGGGACAGGCCAGCGCGTCTGCTCCACAGCCCGCCCCCTTCGCCCAGCAAAGCTACCGCCCGGACCGCGAGTATCGCGATGACGGGCGAGGCTATCCCCACAAGAAACGCAAGAAGAGCTTTCTGGAAGAGCTGTTCGATTGAGAGAAAGGCCGGTTCCGTGGAGGGACCGGCCTTTTTCGGTCGGTGCTATGGCAGGATCTTGCCAGCCGTCATCCGGGGCAGATGACTTGACGATGCCCTAACCCAATAGCCGTTTCAGCCATGTATCGACGATCGCCGTGCCGGGATAACCGGGGTCGCCCATCGACCGGTTGATCTGCATATGCCCGCGCAGGCCGCGTCCTTCCAGTGCGTGGACTTCGGCAGGGGTGCCAGCCGCGTTCAGTGCGGCGGCCAGCGCGTGGGATTGCGCCGTGCCATCGGCCCGGTCGACATGCAGGATCAGGAAGGACGGGGCATTGGGCTTTGCCGCCTGCATGGTCGGCGACAGGGCTGTCTGCCGCGCGGGATCGGTGCCGAACGCCTGCTCATAAGTGCCCGCCATGACGCGCCCGCTGTCCTGCATCTGCCGCGCGACGTCATAGGCCGCGCCGTCCAGCGGGATGACGCCCTTCACCGCGTCGGGGCGCAGTCCCGCTTTTTCGAAATAGCGCATGTCGGTGCCGACCAGCGCCACCAGATGGGCGCCCGCGCTGTGGCCCATCAGTATGATGCGGTCGGGATCGAAGCCGAGCGTTCCCGCCCTGCCGCGCAGATGGGCGATCGCGTCGGCCACATCCTGCGCCTGTTGTTCGACCGTGGCGTCGGGCACCAGCCGGTAATCGATCGACGCGAAGGCATAGCCAAGGCGGGTGAAGTGATCGACCTTTGCCGCGCCGGTCGCATTGTCCTTGCTGCCGCGTTTCCATCCGCCGCCATGGACGAAGATGATGAGCGGCGGCTTCGCGCCCTTGCCCGGCCAATAGTCCAGCGCCTGCAACGGATCCTTGCCATAGGCGATAGCCTGACCATTTGGAGCCTGTCCGCCCGGCGCGCGCTGCTGTCCATCTGCCATGCGCGCGCGCCAGCGTTCGCGCCAAGTCTGCGCGTCGGCGATCCCGGCGACCAGCAGGGCGGGGATCAACAGCAGGGACAATCGTGGGCGCATCATGCAAATCCTCTTCATGTCCATGATCGTCCCGCCGCAGGCCGCCGTAAAGCCACGCAGCTGTATCAAAGTGTAAGGGCGCTCCCGCCTTGACGCGCCGCGCGCAGGAGGGTAACGCGCGCCCCGCATAGGGTGCCCCGTCGGAATCGGCGCGCCCGTCCTATCCCACCGGCATGTCGAGTCCCGTCGAAGGGCATGGCCGGTCCGCGCGGCGGGCGGAGGAGTGTATCCATGGCAAATGTAACCGTGATCGGCGCCCAGTGGGGTGACGAAGGCAAGGGCAAGATCGTCGACTGGCTGTCGGAACGCGCCGATGTCGTCGCGCGCTTTCAGGGCGGGCACAATGCCGGCCACACGCTGGTGGTGGGTGAGAAGGTCTATAAGCTGTCGCTGCTGCCGTCGGGCATCGTGCGCGGCACATTGTCGGTGATCGGCAATGGCGTGGTGCTGGACCCGTGGCATTTCCGCGACGAAGTCGCCAAGCTCAAGGGGCAGGGTGTTGAAATCACGCCGGAAAACCTTCAGATCGCCGAAACCTGTCCGTTGATTCTGCCCTTCCACCGCGACCTTGACGGCCTGCGCGAAGATGCGAGCGGCGCGGGCAAGATCGGCACCACCCGCCGCGGCATCGGCCCGGCCTATGAGGACAAGGTCGGCCGCCGCGCCATCCGCGTGTGCGACCTTGCCCATCTGGACGATCTCGACCTGCAGATCGATCGCCTGACCGCCCATCACGACGCGCTGCGCGCCGGGTTTGGCGAAGCGCCGATCGACCGGGCGCAGCTGATGGCGGACCTGACCGAGATTGCCGCGTTCATCCTGCCCTTCGTCAAGCCGGTCTGGCTGACCCTCAACAAGGCGAAGGCGGCGGGTCAGCGCATTCTGTTCGAAGGCGCGCAGGGCACGTTGCTCGACATCGATCATGGCACCTATCCCTTCGTCACCTCCTCCAACACGGTGGCGGGTACGGCGGCGAGCGGCACGGGGCTTGGCCCCAATGCCGCCGGGTTCGTGCTGGGCATCGTCAAGGCCTATACCACGCGCGTAGGTTCCGGCCCGTTCCCCAGCGAGCAGGACAATGACATCGGCCAGCGTCTGGGCGAGCGGGGGCATGAATTCGGCACCGTCACCGGGCGCAAGCGCCGTTGCGGCTGGTTCGACGCGGTGCTGGTGCGTCAGTCGGTCGCCGTGTCGGGCGTGACCGGCATTGCGCTGACCAAGCTGGACGTGCTGGACGGGTTCGACACGCTGAAAATCTGCGTCGGTTATCGGATCGGCGACCAGACGTTCGACTATCTGCCCGCCCATGCGCAGGATCAGGCGAAGGCGGAGCCGATCTACGAGGATATCGAAGGCTGGCAGGACACGACGGCGGGCGCGCGCAGCTGGGCCGAACTGCCCGCGCAGGCGATCAAATATATCCGCCGGATCGAGGAACTGATCGGCTGCCCGGTCACGCTGGTGTCGACGTCGCCCGAACGCGACGACACCATCCTCGTCCGCGATCCCTTCGCGGATTGAATTTTTGGAGCTTCAGCTTAGCTGAAGCCGATCGGAACCGGCCCGCTCCCCACCCGGCCACCCCGAAGATACTGCCGTTGGGTGGCCGGGTGGGGGAGCGGGCCGGTGCGGTTCTTTCACAAAGGAAATGCGATGGCCGGAGATCGTTTCGAGCGCCACAAGCAGCCCTGGACCCAGGATGAGATCCAGAAGCTGCATACGCTGGCGAAGAAGGGGATGGCATTGAAGGCCATCGCCAAGGCGCTGACCCGCAGCGAGGAATCGACCAAGGCGCGCGCCAAGGAAGACGGGCTGAACATCGCGAAACTGCGTTAAAGAATTGAAAAGCCGGGCGGAAACATCCGGCCTTTCATCATTCCGGTGCGACCCGTTTCACCGGCAGGATGGTGCCATCCTTCGCATAGGATAAAGGCGCAATGGTGATGGAGCGGCGATGATCGCCGCCGCCGGGCAGCAGATTGTCATGGTAGAAGAGCCAGCTTCTGCCGCCCTGCTCCACGATCGCCTGATGATTGGTGGAAATCGGCAGATAGTCGAGGATCACGCCGCGATAGGCGAACGGTCCCATGGGCAATTTAGCCGTGCCATAGACGATCTGTCCCGGCCACCCGGTCGAAAAGCTGAAATAATACAGCCCCTCATGCGCGTGGAGGAAGGGCGCTTCGCCATATTTCTTTTTCGCGTCCCCGGACGGAAAGCCGGTGATGGCGACATCCATGATCGGGCCGTCGGTGTGGATCATATCCTTTTTCAGGCGCACGACCTTTGGCACGCGGGTGCCGAAATAGAGATAGGCCTGACCGTCGCCGTCCACGAATATGGCAGGATCGATCGGTTCTGCGCCTGCATTGGCGTCGCGCGCCTTGTCCACCAGCGCGTCGGTGCGCGCGTCCCTGAACGGTCCCTGCGGATGGTCGGCCACCGCGACGCCGATCTTGTCGCCGCCGATGGGGGCGTAGAAATAATATCTGCCGTCCCGCTCTATCGCTTCGGGCGCCCATGCCTTTGCATCGGCGCGCGCCCATTTGAAGGTCTTCACGTCCAGAAACGCGCCATCGTCGCGCCAGTCCACCAGATTGGTGGAGGTGTAGAGCCGCCAGCTTGTGCTGTCCCAATATGTCCCGCTGTTGGACCCGTCGTCCGTGGCGTAGAGATACCAGCGGCCGTTGAAATAATGGGGCGAGGGGTCGCCGTTGAAGCGCTGGCTGATCGGTTTGCCCGGTTGCAGCCCATTCGCGTCCTTGCCCGCATGGCCCATGCTGGCCATCATCAGCCCCGCCGCCGCCAGCAGCGCCATCCATCCCGTTTTCATGACACGCATCCTCTTGCTTCTGGAGAGGTGATGGATTGCCATGATGTGAAATGCAATCCCATGATATGGATTAACGCCAGCGCTGGTCGATCCATATCAAAGCATATCCGGCCATGACGAACCCGACGGCGATCATCAGCGCGTTGACCAGCACTTGCCCGATGCCAAGATTGGCGACGTTGATGAACGGATAGGCATAGCGTCCCTCCACCGCGCCGCGCAGCAGGGCATAGGGCAGATATATGGCCGGAAACAGCGCCCATCGCCACGGATCGCGGGGAGCAAGCCGTCCCTTGCGCGCGAAGGCGATCCACCATAGCGGCACCAGCAACGGCGTGACCTTGTGCAGCAGCGCATCGGCCAGCAGCGCGCCGCCGCTCAGGGCCAGCATGCCGCGCAGCAACAGGCCATAGATGATCCCGACCAGCATGATGGACAGGAGCACGCCGCCGATCCGGCGCGGCGTCACATGGCGCCCGGCGGCGATGGCGGCAAAGGTCAGCGCGACCGCGATATTGGTCCAGATGGTGAAGTAACGCAGCAATATCCACAGCGTCGCGCCCGCCGATCCGGTCTGCTCCAGCGTCGCGGCATATTGCACCGACAGGCCCGCCATGGCGGCCAGCGCGACGATGGCGGCCGCGATCCGCGCGATCATGACGATAGGGCCTTCCGCTCATCCTTCTCCCCCGCCGATATGACGGTGGCCGCCACCAGATCGCCGGTGACGTTGAGCGCGGTGCGGCACATGTCGAGGAAGCGATCGACCCCCAGCACCAGCCCGATCCCTTCGGGCGGCACGCCGACCATGCCCAATATCATCGCCACCACCGGCAGCGACCCGGCTGGCACGCCCGCCGTGCCGACGCCGCCCAATATGCATACGGCCATGACCATCAGCTGCTGCGCGATGGTCAGTTCCACGCCGAAGAACTGGGCGAGGAAGATGACGGTGATCCCTTCGAACATCGCCGTGCCATTCTGGTTCGCGGTCGCGCCGATGGTCAGGACGAAGCGCGATATGCGGCGGGGCAGGCGCAGATTATCCTCCGCCACGCGGATGGCGGTGGGCAGGGTGGCGTTGGACGATGCGGTGGCGAAGGCCATCACGCTGGCTTCCTGTACGGCGGCGAAGAAACGCAGCGGGGACCGCTTCGCCAGAAAGGCGATCAGCAGCGAATAGACGCCGAACATCTGGATCGCCAGCGCCAGCAGTACCACGCCGACATAGGCGGACAGGCGGACGAGCAGATCCCATCCGAACTGCGCGGCGAGGTTGAACATGAAGCAGGCGATGGCGAAGGGGGCGAGTCGAATGACGATGCCCATCAGCCGCATCGTGACGTCGAACAGGCCCTCCATGGCGCTGAGCAGCAGTTTCGATTGCTCCGTCTGCACCAGCACCAGTCCGATGCCGAAGAAGAGGGCGAACACCATTACCGCCAATATGTCGTTCCCGGCCATGGCGGCGATGATGTTGTCGGGGATGATCGCCAATACCGCCTCTACCCCGGTGGGCGCGTCGCCGCCCCGGCTGAGGATCGCCTTCGCGCCTTGCCCGGCGTCGGCCAGCAGCGCCTGCGCCTGCGCGGGATCGACCCCGGCGCCGGGGCGCAGCAGGTCGACCAGCAACAGGCTGATCAGCACGGCGATGCCGGACACGAAGATGGTGTAGATGAGCGTGCGCAGCCCCACCCGCCGCAATGATCGCAATTCGCCCATTTCCGCGATGCCCACGATCAGCGCGGACACTAGCAGCGGTATCACCAGCATGAACAGCAGGCGCAGGAATATCTGCCCGATCGGCCCGGTGACATAGGTGGTGACGGCATCGACCCATCGTGCATCGGGCGCGGTCATATATACGACAAGGCCCAGCACCAGCCCCGCGACGAACCCTGCCAGCATCTGCCATTGCAGCGAGAATGCGGCCTGTTTATCGCCCCCGTCCGGTTTGGCGTCACCAGGCGCGTCGGTCATGCTTCCTCCTGCTCGATTGTTGTCCAACGAGCCATGGATGCGCAGGTTGCAGTCGTAGCAATATTTCGTTTCGCTATGGCATCAAGGGAGCATAGCCGCGCCATTAGGCGTTGGCGCGGTTCACCATCAGGAGACTTTCATGATCGTCGATCCCGTTCCCAGCATGCGCCGCATCGCTTCCGAAGTGTGGAAGCCGCTGACGGTGCTGTTCGTCTGGGACTGTGCCGTCACGATTACCTATTATGTGTTGCCCTTCAAGGCGCCGTCGCTGCCGCTGACCATATTCGGTTCGGCGCTGGCGCTGTTTCTGGGCTTCCGGTCCAACAGCGCCTATCAGCGCTGGTGGGAAGCGCGCACCTTGTGGGGCGCGATGATCAACGCGTCGCGCAGCCTGTCGCGCGCGGCGCGCAATTTCCTGCCCGATCCGCAGGCCAAGGAAATGAAGCGCGAAATCGTCAAGCGCCAGATCGCCTATGTGAATGCGCTGCGGTTCCAGCTGCGCCGCCAGCCGATTGGCGAGGAAGTGACGAAATTTCTGATGGAGCGGGACAAGCAGCATGCGCTGGCCCGCACCAATCCGGCCAACGGCCTGTTGGACAGCACCGGCCGCCGCATCGACATCGCCCGGCAGGAAGGATGGATCGACACCATCCAGCAGGCGCAGATGGAACGGGTATTGGTGGACATCGCCAATGCGCAGGGGGGCATGGAGCGGATCAAGAATACGCCGCTGCCTTATCAATATCGTTTCCTGCCGACGGTGTTCACCCATCTGTTCTGCGTGCTGCTGCCCATTGGTCTGGTCGAATCGCTGGGTTTTGCGACGCCGCTGGGGTCCACGGTCGCGGGCCTGATGTTCATGGCGGTGCTGCGCATCGGCGACGATCTGACCGATCCCTTTGCCGACAGCGTGCATGACGTGCCGCTGACCGCCATGTGCCGAACGATCGAGATCGACCTGCTGCAATCGATCGGTGATGAAGCGCCCCCGCCGGTCCAGCCGGTGCGCGGCATCCTGTGGTAAAAGAAAAGGCCCCAGGTCATCAGCGACCGGGGCCTTTTTCCTGTCGGTGGGGGCTGCGTCAGCCCTTGCGTTCGTCGTCCACCATGTCGGACGCCAGTTCCAGCCCGGCCCGGCCATGCGAAGGCGTATGGGCGGGCGCCTTGGGATGGGCGATGTCGACCGGTTCCTCGACCTCCAGCATACCTTCCCATTTGGTGATGACCGACGTCGCGATGGCGTTGCCCAGCACGTTGGTGGCGGTGCGGCCCATGTCCATGAAGTGATCGACCGCCAGGACGAAGGCGACGCCTTCGACCGGCAGGTCGAACTGCGCCAGCGTGGCGGCCACGACGACCAGCGACGCGCGCGGCACCGCGGCGATGCCCTTGCTGGTGACCATCAGGACGAGCAGGATGGTGATCTGCGTCGCGATGGGCAGGTCGATGCCATAGGCCTGCGCGATGAAGATGGTGGCGAAGGTCGCATACATCATCGACCCGTCGAGGTTGAAGCTGTAGCCCAGCGGCAGCACGAAGCTGTAGATGCGGCGCGGGATGCCGAAACGGTCCAGCTGTTCCAGCATCTTGGGATAGGCGGCTTCGGACGATGCGGTGGAGAAAGCGATCAGCAAAGGTTCGCGGACATAACGGATCAGCTTCACCATGCGCTTGCCAAGGAAGACCGAACCGGCCGCGAACAGCAGCAGCCACAGGCAGAAGAGGGCGACGTAGAATTCGCCGACCAGCTGCCCATAGGTTTTGAGCACGCCAAGCCCCTGCACCGTTACCGAAGAGGCCAGCGCGCCGAACACCGCGAAGGGCGCGACGCGCATGACATAGCCGGTCACCTGCAACATCAGTTCGACCATCGCTTCGATCACGGTGACGATGGGCTTGCCCTTTTCACCGATGGCGGTGAGCGCCACGCCCACGAACAGCGAGAAGACGACGATCTGAAGGATCTGGTTGTCGGCCATCGCGCCGATCATCGACGTCGGGAAGACGTGCAGGATGAAGTCGCGGAAATTGAGCGCTTCGGTATTCACGCCCGAATCCGCGCCGGAACGCACGAGGTTGAGACCCGCGCCGGGTTCGAAGAAATTGACGAAGATCAGGCCCAGCGTCAGCGAAATCAGGCTGGCGATGATGAACCAGGCGAGCGCACGGCCGCCGATGCGGCCCAGCGCCGCGCTGTCGCCCATGTGGGCGATGCCCGCGACCAGCGTGGAAAAGACCAGCGGCGCGATGATCATCTTGATCAGATGCAGGAATATGTCGGCCAGCAGGTGGAAATAACCGGCCACATCCTTCGCCAGCGTTTCGTCACCGGCGACCCAGATATTGGCCACGAAGCCCGTCAACACCCCCAAAACCATGCCGATGAGGATGAAGGCCGTCAGTCTGTTTCGCATCAAATTCCTCATGGGCCACGCACATGCTCGCCCCGCCTGTATTTTGTTGATAGGGCCGACACCTAACAGGCGACCGGGCCGCCCGCAATCGGCGTAGGGCCGGTCATGTCCGGGAAGACGAAGCAGGCGCGGCTTTCCGCCCCCGCTTTTTTCGCCGGTCCGCCGTTAACGGGAAATGTCAGGGATAGAGCAGCCCGGTGCGCCATCCGTCGCCATCGCGTTCGAACAGCTGGCGTTCGTGCAGTCGATGTTCGCGATCCTGCCAGAATTCGATGCGTTCGGGTGTCAGGCGGAATCCCGACCAGTGCGGCGGGCGGGATACGGGGCCGCCGTCGAAACGGGCGCTGACATCGTCGAACCGATCCATGAAGGTCTGACGGTCGGGCAGGGGACGGGACTGGTCGGATGCCCATGCGCCCAGCTGGCTGTCGCGGCTGCGCGTCGCGAAATAGGCGTCGGCCGTGGCATCGTCCACCGGGGCGACGGCCCCTTCGATCCGGATCTGGCGGCGCAGCGATTTCCAGTGGAACAGCAGGGCGGCGTGGGGATTGGCGATCAGGTCGCCTGCCTTTCGCCCTTCGAAATTGGTGTAGAAGACGAAACCGTCCGGCCCATGCCCTTTCAGCAGCACCATCCGGACGGACGGCCGCCCGCGCGCATCGGCGGTGGCCAGCGCCATGGCGTTGCTGTCGTTGATTTCGGTGTCGCGCGCATGCGCATACCATGTGTCGAACAGGGCGAAGGGATCGGTCATGCCTGGCCCTTTAGAGCATTTAGGCGTCATCTGGAACAGATGACGGATCGCAAAATGCGGTAAACAAAGGGCATTTGAGACATGATCCGATCAAGGCCGATCGGGTCATGCTTTGTCGCGCAGACGGCGCCCTGTCGATAGGGGCACATGGACAAGGGGCAGTCGCGCGTCCGGGGCGGCTGCACCCGCCCCGGACGGCTCCTCCCCCATCAGGTCAGAAGCGGAATCCCAGGCCCGCCGACCAGCTGGTATAATCGGTCGCCTTCGTCAGGCCGAGGTTGACGCGGATGAGGTCGCGGGCATTGCGCGCCGATTCCTCACGCCCACGCAGGCCGAACGACAGACCAAATTCGTGGAACTTGTCGAAATAGAGTTCGTCGCCCGCATAGTTGGTGAAGGTGTAGCTGGCGCGGACCGACGTGTTGCGGCCCAGACCCCGGAACTTGAGCGGCAGATCGTAGGCAAGGCCGTTGCGGAATACCCAGTTCTTCAGGCCCGGATTGACGTTGTAGCCGGTAAAGCCGGTGCTGAGCGTCTGGGTATAGCCCGCCATGTTGCCGATGACGATGCGGCCGCGCCCGACATTGCCCAGCACGAAACGGCTGGCGACGGTGGTCGACAGCATATGGCCGAGCGATCCGATCTGGTCCGACGCGGTGATGCCATAGCCGACGCGCGGTTCCAGCGACCAGCGGCGCGCCAGCACCGGCACTTCGACGCCGACGCCGAACTGTGCGGTGACGGCGCGCGCGCCGTTCACTTCGGAATAGCTGACCGGCGAATCGATCTTCAGCAGCGCGCGGCCGCCTTCGCCAAGGCGGAAGCTGCGGGCGACGCGCGCGTCGATCCGCTTGAAATCATAGCGGCCGCCACTGGACGAACCCCAGTTGTAATTGGCGCCCACGATCCATGGATCGCCCGCCGTGTTGCTGCCGCCGCTGGCCGCATCCTGTTCGATCGCCGAATCGCCCGACGACAGGTCCAGACTGGCACGAACCAGCGAACCCTGAACCGAACCGGGGTTGCCCGCCAGCGGATCGATGGGCGATGTGCGGGCCAGCGCGCGCAGCAGGGCGCGGACCAGCCGTTCGGCTTCGGGACCATCGATGTCGTCCAGATAGCTGTCGAACTGTGCATAGGCTTCGTCACGGGTCCGGCCGGTGAAGACGCTGGTATAGCGTTCGCCCACCTCGTCCAGCGCGGGCACGCGGATGGTGAAGGTCGTGCTGTTCGCGGCATAGGAACCCTGGATCAGCAGGCCGCGAAAATCCATGACGCCCGCCACGGCGGCGCGGTCGTTGTAAAGCGACACGCCATTGCGGGTATAGCGTTCGCGCAGGCGCGCCGGGTCCATGAATTCATAGCTGCGCGACGCGATGTTCAGCCCATAGGTGTCGTACAGCGGCACGCCGCCTGCCGTGGTCAGCTGAACGCTGATGCGGAACAGGCTTTCCAGCTGTGCGATTTCCGCGCTGGTCGGTGGTGTCGTCGATGTCTGCGCCCCCGCAGAGCCTGACCATGCCAATGCCACGGTCGCCGCCGCGGCCAGAATAACGCCCCTGTTGAAATGCATTGCGATAAATTCCCCCATGATTCCCAAAAGATCGACCCCGCGGGCGCTCTAGGAAAAAGGGAGAATCGGCGCATACCCTGAACGGGGTATGCGTCCGTCAGGACGATCCCTGTCTTGAATGTCGGCGCCGCATCGTCCACATAGTCGCAGAGTGATGCTTTTGTGCAACAGGTAGAATGATGGCCGATCCCTATTCCCTTCTGGGCGTGACCCGCAGCGCGACGGAGGCGGAAATCAAGTCCGCCTATCGCAAGCTGGCCAAGGAACTCCACCCGGACAAGAACAAGGATAATCCCAAGGCGGCGGACAAATTTTCCGCCGTGACCAACGCCTATGACCTGTTGTCGGACAAGGACAAGCGCGCCCGGTTCGACCGGGGCGAAATCGACGGCGATGGCAATCCCACCGCGCCCTTCGGCTTTGGCGGGGGCGGCGGCGGGCGCGGCCATGCGGGCGGCGGGTTCGACACCGGCGGCGCGGATTTCGGCGATATTTTCGAAGGGCTGTTCGGCGGCGCAGGGCGCCGTGCGGGCGGTGGCGGCGGCTTTGGCGGGTTCGGGCGTCAGGCCCCCCCGCCAAAGGGCGGCAACGTCACCTATCGTCTGGCGGTGCAATTTGTGGACGCGGCCACGCTCGCGCCCCAGCGGATCACCCTTCAGGACGGAAAGACCATCGACCTGAAACTGCCCGCCGGGGTCGAAAGCGGCACGCAGATGCGGCTGTCGGGCAAGGGGCAGGCGGGGCCGGGCGGCGCGGGCGACGCGATCGTCACCATCGATGTGAAGCCGCATCCCTTTTTCCGCCGCGATGGCGACAATGTGCTGCTGGACCTGCCCATCACCATCGATGAAGCGGTGAATGGCGGCAAGGTGAAGGTGCCGACCGTCGAGGGTCCGGTGATGCTGGGCGTGACGCCGGGCGCGACGTCGGGCCGGACGCTGCGCCTGCGCGGCCGTGGCTTTACCGGCAAGGACGGGCAGCGCGGCGATCAGCTCGTCACGCTTCAGATCGACGTCCCGGCCGACGATCCGGCCATCCGGGCGCTGGTCGAAGGCTGGCAGGACCAGCGGGCCGTTCGCGCCCATCTGGGCGTCTGAGGCGTTAGGCCGGGCGATGCCGATGCCTTCGCCCCTGTCGCCCGAATCCCGTCGTCAGATGGAACAGCGCTTCCATCGCCAGATCGACCGCGTGCGCCCCGGCACCCAGCCGTTCGAAGTGATGAAGCGCGTGGTCGTGGGCACCTATAGCGACGGGTTCATCCATGCCGGGAACCTGGCCTATCTGTCGCTGATGACGCTGTTCCCCTTTTTCATCGTCGCGGCGGCGGTGGCCAGCATATTCGGCCGGACGCAGGACGGGGTGCAGGCGGTGAACGCGTTTCTCTACACCGTCCCGCGCGGCGTGGCCGATGTGGTGCGCCAGCCGATCAACGATGTGCTGACCGCGCGCAGCGGCCCGCTGCTCTGGCTGGGCGGGCTGGTGGGCCTGTGGACCGTGGGCAGCCTCATCGAAACCATCCGCGACATATTGCGCCGCGCCTATGGCACCAAAAGCACCAAACCATTCTGGCGATACCGGCTGGGCGCGATCGGCATCACGCTGGTCAGCGTGTTCGCCGTGATGTTCGCCTTTTCGCTGCAGGTCGCGATCACCGGCGTCGATCAGTTTCTGCACCAGATCCTGCCCTTTGCCGACGATGCCATATCGCTGGTCGCGTCGGCAAAGCTGGTGCCGATGGGCATTTTATGCGTCGCGCTCTGGTCGTTGTTCGTGGCGCTGACGCCCACCGCCTATAAATCGCGCCGCTTTCCCAAATGGCCCGGCGCGGTCGCGACATCCTTATGGTGGTATGCCACGACCATGTTGTTGCCGCCCACTTTGTCGCTGCTGGGTGGCTATGGCCGGACCTATGGCAGCCTGGCCGGTGTCATGATCACCCTCATTTTTTTCTTTCTCGTGGGGCTTGGCGTGGTAATTGGCGCCGAATTGAACGCGGCGCTGGCGGAATTCCCGGACGAGGAAGCGCCTCCGCCCGCGCAGGACAAAGGGAACGGAACGACGATATGAACGGCTTGATGGCAGGAAAGCGCGGGCTCATCATGGGGCTGGCGAACGACAAGTCGCTGGCCTGGGGCATTGCCAAGCAGTTGCACGCACAGGGCGCGGAACTGGCTTTTTCCTATCAGGGCGATGCGCTGGCCAAGCGGGTGAAGCCGCTGGCGGAACAGCTGGGTTCCGATTTCCTGATCGACTGCGATGTCACCGACATGGACAAGCTGGACGCGGCCTTCGCGGAAATCGAGGCGCGCTGGGGCACGATCGACTTCGTGGTCCACGCCATCGGCTTTTCCGACAAGAATGAGTTGCGCGGCCTGTATGTCGACACCAGCCTCGACAATTTCCTGCTGACCATGAACGTGTCCGCTTACAGTTTCGTGGCGGTGACCAAGCGCGCCCGCGCGCTGATGCCCAATGGCGGCAGCATCCTGACGCTGAGCTATTATGGCGCGGAAAAGGTGATCCCGCATTACAACGTCATGGGCGTGGCGAAGGCGGCGCTGGAAACCAGCGTCAAATATCTGGCGATGGACCTTGGCCCGGAAAATATCCGCGTCAACGCGATCTCGGCTGGTCCCATCAAGACGCTGGCCGCCAGCGGTATCGGCGATTTCCGCTATATCCTCAAGTGGAACGAGCTGAATTCGCCACTGCGCCGCAATGTGACCATCGACGATGTGGGCGGCGCCGGCCTGTACCTGCTGTCCGATCTGGCGGCGGGCGTGACCGGCGAAATCCACCATGTCGACGCAGGTTACAACGTCATCGGCATGAAGGCCGAAGACGCACCGGACATCGCGCTGGACAAGTGAGGCGCCATCAAGCCCTCGCCCCATTGGGGGAGAGGGAGGGGCCCGCCGCGTAGCGATGGGAGGGTGAGGGAATATGAGTTTCAACAGTTTCGGTCGCGTTTTTCGCTTCACCACCTGGGGCGAAAGCCATGGTCCTGCCATCGGCGCGGTGGTGGATGGCTGTCCTCCGGGGCTGGAACTGAGCGAAGCGGACATTCAGCCATGGCTGGACCTGCGCAAGCCGGGCACGTCCAAATTCACGACCCAGCGCCGCGAACCCGATGAGGTGCGCATCCTGTCGGGCGTGTTCGAAGGGCGGACGACCGGCACGCCGATCAGCCTGATGATCGAAAATACCGACCAACGTTCGAAGGATTATTCGGATGTGGCCAAGGCGTATCGCCCCGGTCATGCCGATTATGCCTATGACGCCAAATATGGCTTTCGCGACTATCGCGGCGGCGGGCGATCGTCCGCCCGCGAAACCGCCAGCCGCGTGGCGGCGGGCGCGGTCGCGCGCGCGGTCATTTCCGAAGTCGACATCTTTGCCTATGTCAGCGAAATCGGTGGTGACGCAATCGACTATGCCAATTTCGATGCAGAGCAGATCGGCCAGAATCCCTTCTTCTGCCCCGACCCCGTGGCCGTGGAACGGTGGGAAAAACTGGTCGATGGCGCGCGGCTGGATGGGTCGTCCATCGGTGCGGTGGTGGAATGCGTCGCGTCGGGCGTACCGGCGGGCTGGGGCGCGCCGCTTTATGCGAAGCTCGACAGCGAACTGGCCGCCGCGATGATGAGCATCAACGCGGTCAAGGGCGTGGAGATTGGCGATGGTTTCGCCGCCGCCCGCCTGCGCGGCGAAGAGAATGCAGATCCGATGCGGCCTGCCATGGATGGGGGCAATGACGGTCCGGTCTTCCTTGCCAATCATGCGGGCGGGATCGCCGGGGGCATTTCCACCGGACAGCCGGTCAAGTTGCGCGTCGCGTTCAAGCCGACCAGCTCCATCCTGATCCCGGTCGACACCGTCACGCGCGAAGGCGAAGCGTCGCAGATCATCACGAAGGGGCGGCATGATCCCTGCGTCGGCATTCGCGGCGTACCCGTGGTCGAAGCGATGATGGCGCTGGTGCTGGCGGATCAGAAACTGCTTCACCGCGCACAATGTGGCGACCGGGCGGAGCGCTGACGCGCCGAACCGATCCGATCGCGCGCCCAATCCAGATTAAGCGCGAGACGACTCAGTTTTATTACGCTATGATGACGGTCATCGCCCGCGGGAGGGCGAGCGGCAGAGCGTAAGCCTGGGGAGCGTCACCACGCGGCGCCACGTTTTTCCTGAAAAGCGCGGCGATTAAAAAGCGCGGTCTGACGGTCAAAACGTCCCCTCAAAGCCGCGACACGGGCCAGCCATGCAACCATGGCTGGCCCATTTCGTTTCACCCCGGAAAGGACACGCGACCACGCGATCCGCAGGGGGACATGCATGCATTTCATCACCGCGCTGCTCGGCATCTATCGCGCGGAAATCGGCCTGATCGTGCTGGCCTGCATGTTCGTCGCCTTCGTGCGCGAACGTTATTCCCCCACCGTGGTCGCGGTGGTCGGGGCGTGCGTCTATGGCGTGCTGGGCATGCTGAACGAAAAGGCGATGTTCTCCGTCTTTTCCAACAGCGCGCCTTTGACGGTCGGCGCCATGTTTGTCCTGTCGGGCGCGCTGATTCGGACCGGCGTCATCAGCCGCGTCGCGGACCTCATCATGACCCGTGCGCAGCGGCATCCGCGTATCGCCCTTGCCGAAGTGACGCTGGGCACCATGTTGCTGTCGGCTTTCCTCAACAACACGCCGGTCGTGGTGCTGATGATCCCGATCATGTTCAAACTGGCGCAGGCGACCGGTTATCCGGTCAAGAAACTGCTGATCCCGATGAACACCGTCGCGGTGCTGGGCGGATGCCTGACGCTGGTGGGCACGTCCACCAATCTGGTCGTCGCGGGAATCGCGGCGGAACAGGGGATGGACCGTTTCGGCATATTCGACATCACCCCCTATGGCGCGGTCGGCGCGGCGGCGGGCATCGTCGCGCTGCTGTCGCTGTCCTTCCTGCTGCCCAGCGATCCGCCGTCGATCGCGGGGGAGGATGGCGGCGCGGTGCAGGATTATCTGACCGAACTGGTGGTGCCGCAGGACAGCGACGACATCGGCGCGGAAATCGGGACGCTTGGCATTTTTGGCCGGTCGGTCCGGTTGCTGGGCCTCAGGCGCGCGGGTGAGATAAAGCGGCAGGATCTGGAGCAGGAAGAACTGCATTCGGGCGACCACCTGATCGTGCGCGCCGATGGCACGACCATCATGACGCTGCGCGAATCGGGGCGTTTTGAACTGGGCGTCGCCGCCGATTCGCGGACCAGCGCAGGCGAAGGCACGGTGGTCGAGGCGATGATCGCGCCCAGCCACCCCTCCATCGGCGAACGGCTGCTCGACATTCCGTTCCTGCATGCGCTGCGCGTGCGCATCATCGGCATCCATCGCGCCCGCCATCTGCCCGGACCCGACCTTGGCGACACGCGCATTCGCGGCGCCGACCGGCTGCTGGTCGCGGGCGGGGACGATGCGATGCGCGCGCTGAAGGACAATCCCCACCTGATCGGCGTGGACGTCAGCCGCACCCGCGCCTTTCGCCCGCGCAAGGCATGGATTGCGATCGCCGCCATGGCGGGGGCGGTGGGGCTGTCCGCATTCGACGTGGTGGGCATTGGCCTCGCCGCCGTGATTGCCGTCGGCCTGATCCTCGTCACCCGCTGCATCGACCCGGAGGAGGCATGGGGGGCGATAGATGGCGACACGCTGATCCTGATCTTTGCCATGCTGGCGGTCGGGCTGGCGCTGGAACAGGCGGGCAGCGTCGCGCTGATGGTCGGGTGGATCACGCCGCTGATGCAGATCGCCCCGGCATGGAGCCTCGTCTTCATCGTCTATTTCGCATCGCTGCTTCTGTCCGAACTGCTCAGCAACAATGCGGTCGCGGCGCTGATGACGCCGATCACCATCGCGCTGGCGCACCAGTTGGGCACCGATCCGCGCCCGCTGGTCATCGCGCTGATGATCGGTGCGTCGGCCTGTTTCGCGACACCCATCGGTTACCAGACCAACGCGCTGGTCTATGCGGCGGGGGATTATCGCTTCGCCGATTTCGTGCGGATCGGCGTGCCGATCAACATCATCGTGGGGGCGGCGGTGTGCGCTGCACTGGTCGTACTGGGCTGAGTGTCCATTGGCGCGCATCTGGACCTGTTCGGTCCCGCGCGCCCGCGCCATCACCGGCGCAGTCATAAAAGGAACCCGCCATGCCCAGCCTCCCTTTCACGCAGGTCGACGCCTTTGCCGACGCGCCCTTCACCGGCAATCCTGCCGCCGTCATGCCGCTGGACGGCTGGCTCGACGATGCCATGCTTCAGGCGATAGCACAGGAAAACAATCTGTCCGAAACCGCCTTCACGATCCCCACGCCGGATGATGCGGAGGCGGATTACGAACTGCGCTGGTTCACGCCCACTGTCGAGGTGAAGCTGTGCGGCCATGCGACGCTGGCCAGCGGCCATGTGCTGATGGGCAACCGGCAGGCCGTGCGGTTCCGCACCCGCCATGCGGGCATATTGACCGTCGCGCGCGATGGCGATGGCTATACCCTGTCGCTGCCCGCATGGACCACGCAGCCAAAGGCGATGCCCGATCTGGCAGTGGCGATGGGCGGGGATGTGCTGGAAACGCACTGGCGCGACGGCGGCTATGCCATCTTCGTCTATCCCGACGCAGCCGCCATCCATGCGCTGACGCCCGATTATGCGACGCTGAAAAAAGCGGGCGACCTGTTGCTGATGGCGACCGCGCCGGGGGAGGACAGCGACATGATCAGCCGCGTTTTCGTGCCCGGCGGCGGCGTGGACGAAGATCCGGTCACCGGTTCGGCCCATGGCCTGCTGACCCCCTATTGGGCGGCGCGGACCGGCAAGCGCGCGCTGACTGCCTATCAGGCGTCGGCCCGTGGCGGCCGCCTGCGCTGCACGCTGGATGGCGACCGCGTGATCCTGACCGGGACATGCCGCACGATGATCGAAGGACGCTTCCTGCTCTGAAGGCGTCAGCCCGGAAATATCCCGATCAACTTTGCCAGCGCCCCCCGGACGGCGGCGCGCTGTTCCTTTTCGGGCGACATGCCGATCCGCACCACCGTCAGCCGCTGCGACGGGGAAATCAGGATATATTGGCCGTTATGCCCGACGCATCCGAACAGGCTCTGCGGCGCGAGGCCGGGCATCAGCGCGCTTTCGCTGCTGTCGCGGTTCAGCCACAGGTGCGCGCCATAGGCGGCGTTGCGGGGGGACGGGGTGCGCATGAAATCCACCCATTTTTCCGGCACGATCTGATGCCCGTTGGGCGACCGGCCATGGTTGCGCAGCAATTCGCCGAACCGCCCGTAATCGCGCGCCGTCATGTGCAGGATGCTGCCGCCGATCATGGTGCCCGCCGCATCATATTCGGGCGTCAGGCTGGATAGCTTGCCCGGCGCCTTGAGCCGCCCGTCGATGAAGCTCTGCATCGCGCGCCGCCGCACGTCCGGATCGGGGCTGTTGGTCAGCATCCGCGTCATCAGGTCGGACAGGATGATGGAACTGCCGGTGGAATAGGAAAAGACTTCGCCCGGCGCCTGCGCCTGCGGCTTGGATTCCGCATAGGCGCGCATGTCCGGCGCGCCGTCCATGAACAGCATCCGCACCGTGTCGCCATCGGTCACCGGGTCGCCATCCTCCACATGGTCCAGGCCGGACCGCATCTGGAGCAGCTGGCGCAGCGTGATGCGCCCGCGCGGATCGCCCGGCTGGCTCCATGCCGCGACCGGCACCGGCGAATCGAGCGCCAGTCGCCCGTCCGACACCATCAGCCCCACCAGCACCGCGGTCACGCTCTTGGCGATCGACCAGGACAGCAATTTCGTGTCCGGCCCATATCCCGGCGCATAGCGTTCCGCGATCACCTGACCATCGCGCATCACCAGCAGGGCGCGGGTCTGCCCCATGGCGCCATCGTCGAACAGCGGGGCGATCGCACCGCGCAGCGCGCTTTCCCCGACCACCGCGTCGCTCGCCACGCGATAGACGGGATCGGCGGCCGGCGCCGCGCGCACGACCAGCGCACCGGCGATGGCCATCGCGCCCAGCGCGCCCGTTGCCAGTCCAAGGCGCTTTACGATTCGGCTGTCGATCTGCATAAGCCGCGCCCTTACAGAAGCGATGGGAAAAGGGCCATGCCGGTTCGACGCAAATGGTGGATGGGGGGCGGCGCGTTGCTGCTTCTGGTGTTGCTGGGCCTGCTGGCATGGCAATGGACCACGATCAGCGCCCGTGCGCGGCTGGGCAGCGCCTATGGCGCGCGGCTGGGCTGTTCATGCCGCTATGTCGAAGGGCGTGCCATGGGCAGCTGCAACGACGACAAGGAACCGGGCATGGCGATGGTGCGCCTGACCGACCTGCCCGAAGAACGCGCCGTACAGGCAAGCGTCCCCCTGCTCGCCAGCCGCACCGCACGGTTCAAACCGGGCTGGGGCTGCCTGCTCGACCCGGTGGAATAGGTTGATTGCGACCGTAGTCGGTCATTCGACAGCTGTCGGCGATTGCCTATGGCAGACGGGCGAATGGGCAATATGGTGACATCATGAAAAGGAAGCGCTTCGCTAGAAACCCCGCCGGGAAATGATTCGTGAAGGGGACCGGAAAGGCTTACATGCCTGCGACATGGGAAGGCTGGCTCGTTCTCTCCCCTTCATTGCATTCATCGTTATTGCTTCGATTGTTGGCCTCGGTAACTGACGACCAGTTCTTGCCCGTCGATAGGCTTTAACTGCTTCCGGATAGCGGACATTAAGCGATAAGGCTAAAACGGCGGAAGGAGACCACCATGCCGACCGTCGAAGTGTTTGAAAAAGATGAGATGACGCCCCTCTTTCAAGGCGATTTTTCCTTTTTGCCTCGGATAGGAGAATACATTTCCAAGGATGCAGGAGGGTATTTCAACTACTACAATGTGGTTGAGGTCTGGCACCGCGAAGAGGGCGAAACTGGCATCTTTCGAGCGTGCATTCGTGTCGAAATCAACGACTAGGTCATAACCAAGGATAGGCAGCAGCCGACCCACACATGAACGCTCGCTGACATCCTGAACCTATCGCAATGCTGACATTGCCTAGCTCCCGTTGAGCCGATAGCATTCCGCGAGATTTCGGGAGGGCTGATGAAGCATTTAGTCGCATTTGGCCTTGTTGCATTATCGTCTGCCACGCTCGCCCAGCCCCGAGCGTCGGCGCCAACACCGATCGCTGCTGCGGAAGCCTATGTCGCGTACGAGGCAAATGTCTGCCGCGCGCAAATAGATGTTTGTGAAGGCGTTGGGAACGGCTCTCCGCCGAATGTGCAGAAGCTAGTTTGCCGTCATCGGTCGGGCGAGGCTGCTCAATGCAGGTTCGAGGCACAGGGTCACGTATGCGACGCGCGGTTCAGACGAACTCCCTCAACCGTAGATGGGTGGAGCGTAGCGTTTAGCAATAAGGTGCCTAAAGGGCCTGACATACGGTGCAAATGAATGGGCGCTTCAAGCGTGTCAGCTTTACCGCAATTCCCGCTTAAACCCGCCTTTCCGCTTCCCACCCATCCAAGGCACTAGCCCCGCCGCGCTGCACCCGCTAAGGCCGTCCGATGGCGCGCGACATCCCCACGCTTCTCCACGACATATTCGGTTTCACGGCCTTTCGCGGGGTGCAGGAACAGGTGGTCGGCCGCGTCATGGCGGGCCTGCCGACGCTGGCGATCATGCCCACGGGCGCTGGCAAGTCGCTCTGTTACCAGCTGCCCTCCGCGGCGCTCGACGGCTGCTGCATCGTCGTGTCGCCGCTGATCGCCCTGATGCATGATCAGTTGCGGGCCGCCAATGCGGTGGGCCTGCGCGCCGCCAGCCTGACCAGCGTCGATACGGACTGGCGCGAAACGCAGGACAGGCTGCGCAATGGCGATCTGGACCTGCTCTATGTCGCGCCCGAACGGGCCAGTCAGGAACCGTTCCGCAATCTGCTCCGATCGGCCAGGGTCGCCCTGTTCGCGATCGACGAAGCGCATTGCGTGTCCGAATGGGGGCATGATTTCCGCCCCGACTATCGCCTGCTGCGCCCGTTGCTGGACGAATTTCCCGATGTCCCGCGTCTGGCGCTGACCGCTACGGCGGACGCGCATACGCGCCGCGACATATTGGTCCAGCTGGGCATACCCGACGACGGCCTCATCATCTCCGGCTTCGACCGGCCCAATATCCGCTATGCCGTGTATCCGCGCGATGGCCTGACGCGGCAGCTGGCCGACCTGCTGGCCGCCAATCCCGGCCCCGGCGTCGTCTATGCCCAGACCCGCGCCGCGACGGAAAAGCTGGCCGAAACGCTGGGGCGGGGCGGGCGGGCCGTGCGCGCCTATCATGCGGGGATGGACCCGGCGGTGCGCGCCGCCAATCAGGCCGCCTTCATCGCCAGCGAAGATATGGTGATGGTCGCCACCGTCGCGTTCGGCATGGGCATCGACAAGCCCGACGTGCGTTTCGTCGCCCATGCGGGCCTGCCCAAATCGATCGAGGGCTATTATCAGGAATCGGGCCGTGCGGGGCGCGACGGCGAACCGGCGGTGGCGCATCTGTTCTGGGGCGCGGAAGATTTCGCCCGCGCCCGGATGCGCATCGCCGAACTGGAACAGAGCCGCCAGCAGGGCGAGCGTGCGCGCATCGCGGCGCTGGGCGCGCTCGTCGAAACCGCCACCTGTCGCCGCGCCATATTGTTGCGCCATTTCGGCGAAGATCCGCCCGCCACATGCGGCAATTGCGACAATTGCCTGACCCCGCCCGCCAGCGTCGACGCGACGCAGACCGCCCGCAAATACCTGTCCGCCGTCTATCGCACCGGGCAGAGTTTCGGCGCGGGCCATATCGAAGCGGTGCTGACCGGCGCGCCCAATGACAAGGTGCGCGAACGCGGCCATGACAGAATCTCCGTCCATGGCATCGTGGATGGTGATGAGGTCGCGCTGTTGCGCCCGGTGTCACGCGCGCTGCTGGTGCGCGATGCGCTGGAAACGACGGAGCATGGCGGGCTGATGCTTGGTCCCAATGCGCGTCCCATCCTGCGTGGGGAAGAAGAAGTGCGCATTTTGGTGCCGCCCCGGCGCGAGAAGCGCGGCAAGCGCAGCGCCCGCAATGGCGCGGATGCCAATCCGGTCGGCGATCTGTTGTTTGACGCATTGCGCGCCTGCCGCCGCGAACTGGCGCAGGATGCGGGCGTGCCGCCCTATGTCATCTTCCACGATTCGACTTTGCGCGAAATGGCCGAGCAGCGCCCGTCATCGATCCGCGAGATGAGCCATATCAGCGGCATCGGGCAAAAGAAGCTGGATGCATGGGGCGACGCCTTCCTGGCCGCGATCCGTCCGTTTCTCTGATCGTCGCTGTCCTACCCGGTGCTGGGCTGGCATAAGGGAGGCGAGGCTGTCATTATTACGATATGTCGGGCGCGGGACATTATATGTCCAATTTAGCGGGAAATGTGCGAAGTCAAGCGCCGATCGTCCACCCGACCGCGCCGCTTCCCCTTGCAACCATCGTCGCCACGGCGCATGGCTCCGGCAAAAGGAGAAGCCCCATGTTCCGCAAACTGACCGACCGCATCCTCGTTTCCCCGCAGATCAGCGTCGCGTCGGTGGCAGAGGCCAAGGCGCAGGGCGTCACCATCATTGTCAACAACCGCCCCGATGACGAAGAACCGGGGCAGGTCAACGGCGCGGAGATCGAGGCCGCGGCAAAGGAAGCAGGCATCGCCTATGTCGCGGTGCCGGTCGCCCATGGCGGCTTCTCCCCGTGGCAGCTGGACGGCATGGCGCAGGCGCTGGAACAGGTGGAAGGGGGCAAGATGCTCGCTTATTGCCGGTCCGGCACGCGCAGCACGCTGTTATGGGCGCTGACCCGCGCGCGTGCGGGCGACGATGGCGACGCACTGGCCGCGCAGGCCGCACAAGCCGGGTACGACATCGCACCGGTGCGCCAGCTCATGGATGCGCTGGCCGGCCGGTAACACGGCTGGCGACGGGATGGCGGCTTTGGGTGGTTTCCAGACCGTCTGGTTTTGGAGAGATGATTGACGATAGCGGAAGACGTGCAGATAAAATCGTTCGGCAACAATCGCTCTCTTGCAGACGTTCGATTCAAGAGCGGCATTGCATAAGATTGGTTTGCTAGTCAGTCTGGCCTTATGAGTAACAGGTTTTCAGGTCAGCCAACGACACGCGTTGTTAAGGCGCTGCAAGCAGTTTATCGCACGTTCGAGATGAGCCCCCTTCGGCCATCGAAGGCTGCCCCTGCTGCATTGACACCCGCCGCACCGATGTTCTGCTCACTACCCATCTGCGGGAAATCAGCGGACAGGATCTCTGGCGCTATGTTTCAGGAGCATTCCTGACGGTTGGAGACGAGCGGGACTTCCGGTATCTCCTGCCGCGTATCCTAGATGTGTCAGCGTCCGACCCGGCGAACGCCAATGACCCTGAGATTGTGCTGGGTAAGCTCCGGCTCGCGGGATGGCGCTCGTGGCCGGTGAACGAACAGCATGCGATAGAAGAATTCATCGAAGCATGGTTTGAACAGGCGGTCGCGAGCGACTTAGCAGACGCAGATGATGGTTGGATCGGTTGGGAAGCCGAAAGTGTGCTTTGCGGCGGAGGGCGAGCCGGATTGTTGCTGGACCGCTGGCTTCTGCGATTGGCAGAACCAGACGCGGCACCACTTCTGGCTGAAATACGGGAGCGGTTTCCGAGCAAGCCTTCAGGCTTTTGGGAGGATGTGCCTAGCGCTTTCCATGAGGTGAGAGCATTTTTGGATCAAGACTGAGGCTAAGTCCGCTTACCACCAAGATTTGGTCAGTCAGTCTTCGCCTTGTCATCGGCATGAATGGCGGTTTCAGCGATCCGCATGGCCTGACGGAATGACATAGAATGGTCGATGGCTGACCGGCAGCTTTTCCCTCGCCAATTAAGCCGGTCGAACCTGAACGAATGGCCGCTTCTGAGAGATAAGTATGGGCCGCTGAGTGACGACAAAGGGCGCGTAGCCGCCACGCTGTAACCCTTGAGTCCTTGCAACGGCAAGGATCCAAGGCAGTTTCAGATTTCAGTGCCCTCTGCGAGGGTCAAAGCGTCCTCCACGTCCACGCCGAGGTATCTGACCGTGCTTTCGATCTTCGTGTGCCCAAGCAAAATCTGGACGGCGCGGAGATTTCCAGTCGCCTTGTAGATGATCGACGCCTTGGTTCGGCGCAAAGAGTGGGTGCCATAATCTTCGCCGGGAAGTCCGATCCCCGTGACCCATTCATCAACAAGGCGAGCGTATTGCCTGGTGCTTATGTGGGCTGCGTGATCGGTACGGCTAGGAAATGCGAAATCCTCCAAGGATCCACCTCTCAGTTCCAGCCATTTGAGCAGGCTGGCGCGGGTATCAGTCATCAGTTCGAACTGGACCGGTCTGCCAGTCTTTTGCTGTACGACCGTGGCCCGTGTTCGAATTTTCCGATCACACACGATATCGCTGATCCTGATCTTCACCAGATCGCATCCGCGAAGCTTGCTATCGATGGCCAGGTCAAAGAGAGCCCGGTCGAAGCGGATCGCCCATATCTGACGGGGCTTGAGCGCTCGTTTTGCTCCAACCTTACGCCCGGCGTTCCAAGATACCCGCTCGCGAGCGGCGGGATCAAACTCCGATAATCCCATGACACATCTCCTGTGGCCGTAATGGCCATAGCGAGAACGCTTCAGGAGAGGTCGATCCAAATCAGCCGTTCAACCGCCGATTTTTGGCTCCAAGGTCCGGTCGGTCCGTTCTTCCAGCGGGGGGCAATCGGCCTTTCCGACGCTCGCCCTCCATGTGCGCATTCGCGCAAGGAACGGTAGATCGTTCCAGCGAAAATTCATATTCGTGATCAGCGCGCTCAAAAGGCGTTCCGCCCCTCGGCTATGTTTAGAAGCTCGGAGAACACCAGCGTCGCGGGAGCACGCCCGGAGGCTGGCACGAGTTCACGCAGGATTCCGTGATCGCGAAAGTCCCGAACGAGCTTTCTCGCGGTAGCAGCGGGAATTTGCGCTGACTCGATGAAGTCCGGGGTCTTGAACAGTGGTCGCTGGAAGATCCAGTCGAGTGCGCGCACGGCGTATTGCGAATGCGTGATCTCGACGACGGCATCGCGCTTTTCTTGGTGGAGGGCCAGAATGGCCTGTGCCTTTTTCGTATTGGCATCCGCTTGGGCGATGATACCGCGCAAGAAGAAGGCGACCCATCCGCTCCAGTCATCGTCCCGGGAAACCGCGAGCATTCGGTCATAGTACTCGCTGCGGTTCGCTTCCAGATATTCCGAGAGGTAGAAATTTGGTCGCGAAAGCAGCCCGTGATTGTAGAGGAACAGGGGAATGATGAGGCGGCCGATACGCCCGTTGCCGTCGAGAAAAGGGTGGATCGCTTCGAACTCGGCATGGACAATAGCCAATTGGACCAGACGGTCAGGCGCTTCGGCGTGAATATACTCTTCCCATCCGGCCATGACCGCATCGATACGGTCCGCGCCGGGAGGAACGAACCGCGCCTGCTCGATGGAGCATCCGTCCGCACCGATCCAGTTGGGAATGCCCCGATAATGCCCGGGATCCTTGTTGCGACCTCGAACGCCGTCCATCAGCACCTCGTGCGTGGCCTTGATGAGACGTTGCGACAGCGGCAGATTTTCCATGAGCCGCGTGGCCTCATGAAGCGCGGCCCGATAATTGAGTACTTCGCGGGCGTCGGCCTTCTTGGGGCTGCTTTCGTCGAAGAGTTGGCCTTGCGCTTCAAATTCGAGGACTTCGCCAAGGGTGACTTGGGTGCCTTCGATCTTGCTGGAAAGGACAGCTTCGCGCGAAGTGAGTGGCGACAACAGGATATCCGGGTTGGGAATGCCAGCAAGGACGCCTTCGTAGCGAGCAACTGCCGCATTGGCAGGTCCCACCAGCGGGAACAATATGGCCAGATCAAGGGCCGGAGGAGGGAAGCGGCCTTCATGGTACAGGACGGGCACGTATAGCTCTCCCGATCGTATGAAGCCGGGGCAGCCTCATTCTTGATGATCGTCTGCCTCTCTCTAGCACATTTGATGATCGCAAAAAGGCAATTCGCTTACATCAAATTACCTTGACGACGAAAATCGATCATCAAACCCGAAGCCATCCGAGCAGCGGTGCGCCGCCATCGCTTTTGCGGTCGACCCTTTCCAGCCATTCATGTCGATTTTCCCGTTCCCAAGTGTAGACCGGCGGCTTTCCAATGGATGCCTAAGACATGGCCGCGAGCCGAAGGGCGGCTCGCAATGTTGGTCCTCGATTAAGGTTTGTAAGCGTGCTGCGAACCCTTCGGCGAAGCGCGCGGAGCGAGTGCGTGACCGCGAGACCAAGCCCGAGCTGATCGTCCGGCGATTATTGCGCGGCATGGGATAACGCGATCGGCAGAACGCGATCGGCAGGAGGTGAAGAACTTGGTCTCGATTTCCCCGATCTCATATGCTTGGCGAGCATTGACAGCATGCGACGACCGACCCTGATTGACGGCGCTCGCCGCTTGGGCTTTCTGCCTACACGAACCGCTTTGAGAGGAAATGATGGCGAATCCGATTGATCGACGTTCAGTACTCGCAGGAACGGCTGTTGGCGGCGCGGCGCTCGCCAGCGGCGGTGCCCAGGCCCAGCGCCGCGCCACGGCGGATCCAGGGCAGATTTACGAGCTTCGGACCTATCGCCTGGTCCACGGCCCAATGCGAACTCGTCTCGACTCATATCTTCGCGAAGCCTTCATTCCGGCCGCACGTCGCGCCGGTTGTGGACCGATCGGAGTGTTTATCGCGGCCATCGGCCCCGGCAGCCCGAGCGTGCACGTCCTGATACCCCATCCGTCGATAACGGATTTCGCGGCTTTGCCTGGCAAGCTGTCGGACGATCCGGTCTATAAAAAGACGGCAGATCCATTCCTGAACGTCGCGCCCGACGCGCCGGCATATGCATCACTCGACGTGAAGCTGATGCGCGCTTTCCCTCACTTTCCGCGTGTCGAGATTCCAGGTGCAACTCGTACCAATCAGGCTCGCATCTTTGAACTTCGGACGTATTTCAGCCATAGCGACAGGGCGGGAGCAACCAAGATAGAGATGTTCGACACTGGCGGCGAGATCGAGATTTTCCGTCGCAACGGATTGAACCCGGTCTTTTTTGCGCAGGATCTGACGGGGCAGCGCTTGCCGAGCCTGACCTATATGCTGACCTTTCCAGATCTCGCGACGCGCGAGAAAAACTGGAAGAGCTTCATCGCAGATCCGGACTGGCACCAGCTGATCACGACCCCGGGATTGACCGATCCCGAAATCACTACCGGCATCGATAACCAGATCCTGACCCCCGTGCCCTACTCACAGATTTGACGGCTGGCCGGCTGCTTAATCCGGCCTGCACCGAAAGTTTAGCCGCCAGCCGAAGGAGTCATTCCTGCCAGATCCTCGGGCCATTCTGCTTTCAGCGGGTTGACCAGATTTCTGCCACCGACAGTCATCCCGTAAGGCTCTGTAAATGTCGCTGACGCAGGGCTGTGTCGATCAGTAACCCGCCGAAGCTTTCAGGAAGCAGGACCTGTTCTTGATTGGCGATCGTCAGGGCCAGGTTGGATGCGCGCATCCCAGCCCAGCATTGCTGTTTCCGCGACGGCCTTCAGGTCTTCAAGGCTCGCTCCATCGCGGGCCAACACTGACATGCCATTCTGTACAGCCTGAACGAAGCGCGCGAGAGCATGAACATCCACCGGTCGGCTGAACTCACCATGTCCCTGCCCCTGTAAGAGCCGGTCCTTGAGCCGCGTCAGTGTCGTCTGGCGTGCTGACGCCACCAGCGCGCCCAGATCCGCGTGGCCCTCCGCTCCGACAGCAGACATAGTCACCATACATCCATTGGCGGCCTGACTAAGCCCCACAGCGGAATCATGAAGGAATGCCGCCACTGCGCCCCGAGCCGTATCAGCGGAAAAAAAGCCGCTCCAGGCGATGGCTTCGTTAGAACGGGCGTAATGTTCGAGCGCTTCCGCATAAAGCGCCTCTTTCGAGCCAAACGCTGCATAGAGGCTGGGTGATCCTATCCCCATCGCTGATGTAAGATCGCCAATTGACGTTGCGGAATATCCCTTCTGCCAGAACAGGCGCATCGCTACCGCAAGCGCTGCCTCTCGGTCAAAGGCTCTTGGCCTGCCGCGACGCCCTGTTCCACAGGCGCTGGCGCTTTGGGCATCATTCTGCATCGATCAATATATAAATAGGTTGACGCTCGACTGCAACGTGCACATCTAATCTGTATCGATCGACACAGAAAGGAATCGACAATGCAGGAACTGACGGGTAAATTTGCTCTGGTCACCGGGGCATCCCGCGGTATCGGCGCCGCTATCGCGATAGCGCTCGCGGATAAGGGCGCGGACGTCGCGATCACCTATGAGCGGTCGGCGGAACGCGCCGAACAGGTGGTGAAAACGATACAACAAAAGGGGCGGAAAGCCGTGGCGATCCAGGCAGACAGCGCTGACCCGGCCGCGATACAACGCTCGGTCGATAAAGCGGCCCGCGCGCTCGGTGGTCTCGACATTCTTGTCAACAACGCTGCTATCGCGCGGTACAATGATCTTGCAACTTTCACGGTAGAGGACATTGACGCCTTGCTGGCAGTGAACGTGCGCGGGCCGATACTGGCCGCGAAAGCGGCTATCCCTTATCTGAAGGCGGGCGGCCGTATTATCAACATCGGTTCAGCTGGTGCGGACCGCATTGTTGGCACGCCAGGCACCGTCTACTACATGACCAAGTCCGCGCTTCAGTCGTTCAACCGCGGCCTTGCGCAAGAACTGGGGCCGCGCGATGTCACGGTCAACCTTGTCCAGCCTGGCTCGACAAACACGGAAATGAATCCGGAGGAAGGCGAATTTGCGGATTTCCAGCGCAACCTCATCCCACTCGGCCGCTACGGACAGCCAGAGGATGTCGCAGCAGCGGTAGCGTTTCTTGCAACGCCCTCTGCCCGGCAGATCACCGGCACAATTCTCAACGTCGATGGCGGCGCGCTGACCTGATACCGAGGCTAGGCTGTCTGTGCTTAGTTAGGTGCGCAGCATAAGAAAGGCTGCGCACCTATGTATCGTCTGCTTCTGGATGGCTAATTTGAAAGGCATGCGAAATTGTTAGTTCCCGAGCCGACCCATTCCAGCCACTCAAATGCGATTTTGTTTTTCTTCAAAGCGGCCGTTAATATGAGCACGAAAACAGGGAACCTGTCATCCAAGTCAGAAACGCGACCGCGTGGCAAAGCCGATCTTCCCAAATCCGGTCACGTATTCCAGAAGCCGCTTTTTCGCCCGTGTCGAGCCTTGAGCAATGCTACATAGGCTTCATGATCCTTGTGATCGTCAAATACATCAATCTTCCTGGCGAGGTGTTCGCATGTCTGAAGATGCCGTGCGGCGTGGGGATATCGCTTATATCTGGCCTTGTCGAGCGCGAAGCCGATCATTGCGCGTAAGAGCAACGTTGCCGCCAACGGATGACGTTGCTCCAACGCCTCTGCCGCCGGCGTGAGAAGCCAATAAAGGTCCCCATCCAGTTCTTGATGGCGTGTAAGGATCAATTCGGCCGCCTGGCCAAGGGCAGGCCATTCGATCAGAAAGGACAGCGCCTGGTGAAAATCGGGAAACTGACGAGCATAGTCCAGCGCCCGGCGTTCCGCCTCCACATCGTCAAAATCCGGCAAGCGCTTGATAAAGGCCTTGAGATAATCTGAATGCAGGCTCTGCTCAAAGATCTGCCATCGTTCGCGTTGAGCATCTTCGAGCATGGCTGAGGCCTCCAGAGCGTCTATCCTGACCCTTTGCCAATCGGGCCAGCGACCACCGCCGTGATTTTGGGGGCTGGCTCGCTCCAGTGCAGCCAACGTCTCTGCCGGACGACCGGCGGCTAACAGGCGCTCGGCGATCCTTGCGGCGATTGCCGGATTGGCACGTTCCTCCTCAGAATGAAGCGAGGCATAGCCATCAACATCACCCAATGCGTCGGCAATTTCGGCAAGCGCGCTTTGCACCAGTAGGGCGTGGCGCCGCGAAGCATAATCATCCTCAAAGATGGGACCGCGTGAACTGATGCCGATGATCTTGCGATCATCCTTGGTTGGCGTGGTTGGCTCGGAACCCAGCGTTTCAAACTTTGCCTTCAGAATCGCCAGCCCGTCGGAGCCCAACGCCGGTGCGACCAGAGGGATCAGTCCATCAAACTGGCCGTAATCGTTCGAACGCACGCCGTCATAGACACGATCCGCTAGCCAAGCAGCATCATGCCCGGTCTGGCTAGCCACGGTACCCACATCATCTAGAGCCTGTCCCATGACGCAACCGATGGTGCCGTTGCTATCGTCGCATCTCTCATAGATCGATGACGCCATATCCAGCAGCCGCCACAGCAGTTCGAAGGCTTCCATCGGATGGGTTGGCGCAACATGGGCAATGATCGCCAACCGTTGCGTATCCAAATCCCGAGCGAGCGGCTCAACCTTCTGCCAATCCAAAAATGATCTCGATCTAGCGATCGAGATAAGACGCTTGCGAATTTCCGCCGCGACGTCGGCACCGCCGCCTTGGCTGGCGAGTTCAAGCCGCAAGCGCCGCTTCATTGCCGCGTCGCCCTCTGCCAAGTCGATAAGCAACTCAGCCAGCCTGGCGGCACCCAATGCCGCAAGATTCTCCACATTCAGGGTCTTGGAAGAAGCCATGGCGTTTCTTCGCGAAGGTGCCCGGTTCGGTCAATGGGGGATGCGCTACCTAGCGACCGTCGACCCATTCAAGACCTTCGGGGGCCGATTTATCATCTCCAAGTGTGGACGGTCCGCTATCCTGACGGCTCGCGACCGCCATACGCCATTGCAGCTTGGCGCCGGAGCGACCGGTCACCTATTCAATGGCCGCTGCAGCGCGCAGATCGTCACCGACAGACGCATCAACATTATTGATGCTAGGCGGCGTGGACAAATTTAAGCCAGTATCTGGCCGTTGCGAGATGGACCATTCCAAGGAAGCTATTGGCCAGTTGATCGTATCGGGTAGCGATGGCGCGGTTGATCTTAAGGTGGCCGAACATGCGCTCGATACGGT
>NZ_JBMDWL010000098.1:0-23923 GCF_048594625.1 Sphingobium sp. | reverse complement strand
TCATGGTGCTGACCAACTATGCCGCCGCCGCCCTCCTCATGCCCTATGACCGGTTCCGGCAGGCGGCGGAACAGAGCCGCCATGACCTGCCCCTGCTGCGCGACCGGTTCGGCGTGTCGATGGAACAACTGGCGCACCGGCTCACCAGCCTGAACCGCACGGGCGCGCGCGGCATCCCCTTCTTCATGGCGCGGATCGACCGGGCCGGGATCATATCCAAACGCTTCGATGGGGAGGCATGGCCCTTTGCCCGGTTCGGCGGCACCTGCCCGCGATGGGATGCGCACGGCGTGCAGGATGCCGAACGGGTCACGGCGCAGCTGATCGAAACGCTGGACGGCAGGCGCTTCTTGACGCTGGCGGCCGGCCTGCCGCAGCGCTCGGGCGGCGCGCGCGGACGGGCCGTGATCGCCTTGGGGTGCGATGCGAAACATGCCGCACGGATCGCCCATGCCGACGGGATGGATGTGGATCGTGGCGAAGCGACCGGGGTCGGGCCGACATGCCATCTATGCGATCGGCGCGACTGCCCCGACCGCGCCCTTCCGCCAGTCACGCGCGCGCTGGACCTGCACAGCTATGAACGGACCATCGCCCCCTATCCGTTCCGGCGCGTCTAGCACCGTTGGGAGAATGTTTGAGGATGTGCCGAAACCGCCCCCATCCGACGGCAATATATGGGTGGCCGGGGGTGCGAGATTGGGCCGGTGCCGCTTTGGAAATCGCCCTTTCAGGCCGCGGCCGCCGTGGGCCAGTCGCGCTTCAGATGCCGGGCCAGGAAATCGAGGCAGGATCGTACCTTGGCCATTTCCCCCTGCCCCGGCACATAGAGCGCCACGATGGAGGAGACGGGAAGCACCACTTCGGGCAACAACGGCTGCAAGCGCCCTGCATCCAGATCGTCCGCCACTTCCCACAGCGATTTGATGACGATGCCCGCGCCGTCCAGCGCCCAGGCCCGCGCCATTTCGCCGTCATTGGTGCTCAGCGTCACGCGCGGACCGGTGCCGCCACCGACGACCGAACGCCATATCTCCTGCTGCGCTTCGCCCACCACGATATTGTCGTGCAGCGCCAGATCGGCGACGCTGACCGGACGGCCACGCCGGTTGATATAGTCGGGCGCGGCGCACAGCAGGCGGGGATTGTCGGTCAGCCGCTTCATCGTCAGCGCGCTGTCTGGCGGCGGGTCGAAACAGATGGCGATGTCATGGCCAGTTTCGACGATGTTCGTCGCCTGCTCCGCGGTTTCCAGATGGATGGCGACATCGGGATGCAGCGTCGCATATTGGCGGAACAACGGCGCCAGCCGCATCCGCGCCGCGTTGATCGTGGTCACCACCCGCAACAGGCCCGTCGCTTCCGTCGCGCGGCGCATGACGTCGGTTTCCACATCGTCGATGACGCTGAGCGCGCGGCCCGCCCGGTCGTAAAGCAGCGCGCCTTCCTCCGTCAGCGACAGATGGCGGCTGTTGCGGCGGATGAGCATGACGCCCAGCCGCGCCTCCAGCTGGGACAGTCGGCGACTGGTCGCGGCCAGCGACAGGCCCAGCCTTCGCGCCGCTTCGGACAGCGTGCCCGATTCGGCGATCTTCACGAAAGATTCGATTTCAGCGAAGCGATCGGCCATCGGGTCAAGCTAGGGAACGGATGCTGCGATGCAATAGAAGGGCTGTTGCAGCACCGTATGCTTTTGTTTCTCCGTCTCTGGAAAATGGCAGTTTTGTAACCTTTTCTTGCCCGCTTCCGATTTGCGCAAACCTATGTTGCGTTTGGCGCGCCGCGTTGACGGGGGCTTTTGCGGCGCATCATTTTCATGGGCGATCCCGAAATCCAGCACGGAGTTTATGCCCATGTCGATACTGAGCCTGCGCCGTGAAAAGGCCGATCCACCCATCGCCTGGAATGATATTGAGGCGCTGCCCATCTATGCCGCGATGCTGTTGGGGCTGGTCTGCCTCGCCTTTGCGCTGATGGACGACACCCCCACGCTGCATGCCACGACGCTGAAGGTCGTGGGCATTTTCGGCTGTCTGGCGCTGCGCCATGCCTGGCTGAAACTGGATGACGAAGGGGGCGAGGCCCTCTGACATCCCGGTCGCAGGCCGGAGGTTCTGAGGCAGCAATTTCAGGCAGGGGCAGCGCCAACGGGGGCGTCGGCCGCCGTTGCCGGACCGCATCTGAAACAATAAATGACAGACAGGGCATGACCCCGTTAGGGTCGGACCCATGCCCAAGAGACATGAAGCAGCATGATCGTCGGACGCTCCCCCCGCATCCGCCAGAGTTTCCAGAAAGCATGGAGCGCGCTGATCGCGCTGTTCTTCTGGGATCTGGCGGTCACCATTTTCTATTATATCTCGCCCTTCAAGGCGCCTGCGCTGCCGCTGACCATATTCGGCACGGCATTGGCGCTGGTTCTGGGCTTCCGCGTCAACAGCGCCTATTCGCGCTGGTGGGAAGGCCGCATATTATGGGGCGCGATGGTCAATGTGTCGCGCAGCTATGCCCGCGCGGTGCTCGCCTATTTCCCCGATACGGCCGAAGCCCGCGCCATGGGCACGGCGCTTGTGAAGCGCCACATCGCCTATGTCCATGCGCTGCGCTGCCAGTTGCGACGCGAAGACCCCGCGCCCGACGTACAGCGCATATTGGGCGATGGCCCGCATGAGGAACTGGCCCGCAACAACCCGGCCAACGGCCTGCTGGACGGCAGCGACCGGCGGTTGATGGATGCGGTCAAGCGCGGGTGGATCGACACCATCCTGCAAAGCCGGATCGAAGGCATGCTGGTCGACATGTCCAATGCGCAGGGCGGCATGGAGCGGATCAAGAACACCCCCCTGCCCGCGCAATATCGCGCTTTCCCCAAATATTTCACCCGCCTGTTCTGCATATTGCTGCCGGTCGGGCTGGTGGAAACGCTGGGCATCGCGACGCCGGTCGGCTCTGCGGTGGCGGGCTTCATGTTCCTGGCGGTGCTTCAGATCGGCGACGATCTGGTCGATCCGTTCGGCAACGACGTGCACGACCTGCCGCTGCTGGCCATCACCACCACGATCGAGGGCGACCTCAATCAGGCGATAGACCTGCCCGCACCGCCAGCGGTGCAGCCGGTGGACGGCGTGCTGTGGTAAAAGATGGCAGGGCGGCGATCTCACGAAACCGCCCGGCCGGTTGCGGCGCAACCTTGCCCGAATGAGCTGCCACCCCAGCGAAGGCTGGGATCTCAGGCAACGGCGCGCCAGGTAAGGGCAAGATAGCGCCCCCGTTGCCCGCCTGCGCTGGAATGACGGTATTTCACCTTAAGTCCGTTCGGGCCGGACCTGTCAGAGCCGCCTATCCAGATCCGTTCGCTTCGAGCGCAGTCGAGAAGCAGATAGCGCAGTCCCAAGGTTTCGACGAACCGCGAACATCCCCTGTCGGACGCCCGTCACGCGCCAGCGGTTGTTCCGCTGAGAGAAAGCCGCCCGCCCCCGCGCCAGCCACACCTCAATAGGCGCGCACGTCCCCGCCATCCAGCCAGTGGGAACAACGCTGGGCCGCGCCGTCTTCGCCATCGCCCAGCGCCGCGACCGTGTGCCACCCTTCCGCGCGCAGCGTGGCGGCGCGTTCGGCGTCATGGCCCAGCGGCAGGAACAGGCGCCCGGGGCTATCGCCACCAAAGCCCGCATCGATCAGCGGGTCGGGATAGAGCGAAAAGCCCATCGCCGGTTCGTCCGCCCCATCGGCCCGCGCGATGGCATAGCTACCCCCGCGTCCGATTTCGCCGATGAAACCTTCGGCAAAGATCGAAAAACCGAACCAGTTCTGAAATTCGAAGCCATGGCGTTCTGTGGGGTCAAGCGTCAGGGTGATGTCCCAGCCGATCGGCTTTGCAATGGCGCGAAGCCCCGCAATGCGGCTGTCGATCGCGCCGCCGATGCTGGCGCTGAACGCCTCCAGCCGTTCCATCGCGGCGTGAAAGGGACCGGTCGCTTCGATGAGCGGCAGATAGGCGGCGGCGGCCGAACCGATCGCGGTCAGCGCGCCCGCATCCTTGGCGTCAAGGCATGCGCGCACCGCTTCCACCTCATGCGCGCCCAGCGGCAACGGCCCGGCGGCCAGCGCGTCGATCAGGTCGGGCAGCGTGAAATCGATGGTGATGCCGGTCACGCCAGCGGCCTGCAAAGCCTCGATCGCGATGTTGACGATCTCGACCGCGGCGGGCGCGCCGTCATGGCCGATCAGTTCGGCGCCCAACTGCATCTTTTCGCGTTCGGGGCGCAGCTGGCTCGCTTTCTGCCGGATGACCGGTCCGGCATAGGACAGGCGGAGCGGGCGCGGCGCGGCGGACAGGCGCGTGGCGGCGATGCGGCCGACCTGCGCCGTCATGTCCGGACGAAATGCCAGCGTGCGCTGCGACACCGGGTCCACGGCGCGGACCAGATCCTGCGCCCGCATGGATTTCAGGCGCTGGGTCAGCGTATCTTCAAACTCCGCAAGGGGAGGCATGACCCGTTCATATCCATGGGTCGCCACCGTATCCAGCACGCGGCGCGCCAGACGCGCGGATGCTTCGGCCTGCGGCGGCAGACGGTCGGACAGGCCCTCCGGGAGCAGGCTGGGCGGGATCATGGTGATGGTCATGGGCTTGGCCTTTAGCGGATTTTTGAGGTGAGGCCATCCCCATCCGCCGTTCGGTTCGAGCCTGTCGAGAACTGTTCTCGATACGCCTTCTCGACTTCGCTCGAAGGCTACTCGAACCGAACGGTGTTTTTATGCTTTACGCGAAACGCAGCAGCTTCACCGTCTTCACGCCGGTGAGGTTACAGATTTCCCAGCGCAGCGGTTCGGTGACGGTGCCGTCGACCGACAGCAACAGCACGGCTTCGCCGCCCTGATCGCGACGACCAAGGTGGAAGGTGCCGATGTTGACGGCCGCTTCGCCTAGCGTCGAACCCAGACGACCGATGAAACCGGGCGCGTCCTGATTGACGATGTAGAGCATGTGTCCGTCCAGATCGGCTTCGACCTTGATGCCGAACAGTTCGACCAGACGCGGCTGGGCATGGCCGAACAGCGTACCCGCAACCGACTTGTCGCCGTTCGCGGTCGTGACGGTCACGCGGACCAGCGTCTGGTAATCGCCTTCGCGGTCATGGCGCACTTCGCGCACGTCCAGACCCCGTTCCTTCGCCAGGAAGGGCGCGTTGACCATGTTCACCGTGTCCGAATAGACGCGCATCAGGCCGGCCAGAACCGCCGCCGTGATCGGCTTCTGGTTGAGTTCGGCGGCATGGCCTTCCACTTCCACGGCCACGCCGGTGATGGCGTCGCCTTCAAGCTGACCCACCAGGCTGCCCAGCTTTTCAGCCAGCGCCATATAGGGCTTGAGCTTGGGCGCTTCTTCCGCCGACAGGCTGGGCACGTTCAGCGCATTGGTGATGCCGCCGTCCAGCAGATAGTCGGACAGCTGTTCCGCTACCTGCAAAGCGACGTTGACCTGCGCTTCGTCGGTCGATGCGCCCAGATGCGGGGTGCAGATGAAACCCGGCGTACCGAACAGCGGCGATTCCTTGGCCGGTTCGGTCTGGAACACGTCCAGAGCGGCGCCAGCCACCTGACCCGAATCCAGCGCATCCTTGAGCGCCGCTTCGTCGATCAGGCCACCGCGTGCACAATTGACGATGCGCACGCCCTTCTTGGTCTTGGCCAGGTTTTCGCGGCTCAGGATGTTGCGGGTCTGGTCGGTCAGCGGCGTGTGCAGCGTGATGAAGTCGGCCTTCGCCAGCAGCGTATCCAGATCGGCCTTTTCCACGCCCATTTCGATGGCGCGTTCGGGCGTCAGGAACGGGTCGAAGGCGACGACCTTCATCTTGAGGCCGAGGGCACGGCTGGCGACGATCGAACCGATATTGCCCGCGCCGATCAGGCCCAGCGTCTTGCCGGTGACTTCCACGCCCATGAATCCGTTCTTGGGCCACAGGCCCTGCTGCGTCTGGGCATTGGCTTCGGGCAGCTGGCGGGCGAGCGCGAACATCAGAGCGATGGCATGTTCGGCGGTGGTGATGGAGTTGCCGAACGGCGTGTTCATCACGATCACGCCGCGCGAAGAGGCGTAGGGGATGTCGACATTGTCGACGCCGATGCCCGCACGGCCGATGACCTTCAGGTTGGTGGCGGCGTCGAGGATCGCCTTCGTCACCTTCGTGGACGAACGGATGGCGAGGCCGTCATAATCGCCGATAATGGCAATCAGTTCTTCCGGCGTCTTGCCGGTGATGACGTCGACTTCGACGCCACGTTCCTGAAAGATCGCGGCGGCACGGGGGTCCATCTTGTCGGAAATCAGTACCTTGGGCATGACGAATTGCCTTTCTTTGCAATTCGTCATCCTGACGAAAGTCAGGATCTCAGGCGGCAAATTCGTACCTAGAGGCCTGAGATCCCAGACTTCGCTGGGATGACGGGAATATAAGGGAGAAGTTAGTTAAGCAGCCTTCACGGTCGCATAGGCCCAGTCGAGCCACGGACCCAGCGCTTCGATGTCCGCCGTTTCGACGGTTGCGCCGCACCAGATGCGCAGGCCAGCCGGGGCGTCGCGATAGCCCGCGACGTCATAGGCCGCGCCTTCCTTTTCCAGCAGACCGGCGAACGCCTTGATAAAGGCTTCGTCCGCGCCCTCCACCGTCAGGCAGACGCTGGTGGTCGACCGCGACGCTTCGTCGGCGGCGAGGTGGCCCAGCCATTCGCGCTCCGCCACGACCTTGCCCAGCGCGGCGGCATTGGCGTTGCTGCGGGCGATCAGGCCCTGCAAACCGCCCAGCGACTTGCCCCATTCCAGCGCAAAGATCGCATCTTCCACCGCCAGCATGGACGGGGTGTTGATGGTTTCGCCCTTGAACACGCCTTCGGCCAGCTTGCCCTTCGCCATCAGGCGGAACACCTTGGGCAGCGGCCATGCGGGGGTGTGGGTTTCGAGCCGTTCGACGGCGCGCGGGCCAAGGATCAGCACGCCATGGCCGCCCTCGCCGCCCAGCACCTTCTGCCAGGAGAAGGTGGCGACGTCGATCTTCGCCCAGTCGATGTCGTAAGCGAACACGGCGCTGGTCGCATCGGCGAAGGTCAGCCCTTCGCGGTCCGCCGGAATCCAGTCGGCATTGGGTACGCGCACGCCCGACGTGGTGCCGTTCCAGGTGAACAGCACGTCGTTCGAAAAGTCGACGGTGGAAAGGTCAGGCAGCTGGCCATAATCGGCGCGGATCACGGTGGGATCCAGCTTCAGCTGCTTGGCGGCGTCCGTCACCCAGCCTTCGCCGAAGCTTTCCCAGGCCAGCGTCGTGACGGGACGCGCGCCCAGCATGGTCCACATCGCCATTTCGAACGCGCCGGTGTCGCTGCCCGGCACGATGCCGATGCGATGCGTGTCGGGCAGATTCAGCAGCTCACGCATCAGGTCGATGCTATAGGCAAGGCGGGTCTTGCCGATCTTGGCGCGGTGCGAACGGCCAAGCGACTGCGTGGCCAGCTTGGCGGCATCCCAGCCCGGAGGCTTGGCGCAGGGACCGGAAGAGAAAAAGGGGCGAGCCGGACGGGCAGCGGGCTTTTGCGCAGGCGCAATTGTGGCGTCAACGGCAGTCAGATCAGTCATGTAATGCATCTCCTTACAGAGAGCACGCGCGGCGTTGGGACCGCGTGGCCCGTCGGCCGCACTAATGACGCGGGAAAAAGAGTCAAGCCGATTGTGGAAATCGGACGAAGCGAAGGGCCGGTTACCTTTCGGCAAGATTCGCAATGGTAAACATCTGATTCATGGAAAAGCGGGCGATGGAAACAGGCTTTCTGCGCGGCGCGGCCCTGGCCGTGCTATGCGCAACGCTATTGAGTGCGTGCAGCGGCGACCTCGTCCCGCGCGGGCGAGCGCCGCAGATCGCGTCGAAACCCGCGCCGTCGAAACCGGTCCGCGCGCCCGCGCAACCCGCGCTCGAAACCCGCCAGTGCTTCGCGAAACTGTCGTCGCAGGCGGTGGCCTTCACCCCCCTGCCCGATCAGCGATTCGGCGGCGGATGCAGCGCCATCGACAGCGTGAAGCTGACCGACATCGGCGTGCCGACCACCAATCTGGGCGCGATGACATGCAATCTGGCCGCCAATTTCGCGGCCTGGGCGAAATTCGGCGTGCAACCGGCCGCCCGCGTCATCTTCGGCGCGGAGATCGAGAAGATCGAAACCTTCGGCACCTATAATTGCCGCCCGATCGCGGGCAGCGCGAAACTGTCCGAACATGCGCACAGCAATGCCATCGACGTATCGGCCTTCATCCTGTCGGACGGTCGGCGGATCAGCATCCAGAAGGACTGGCATGGCGATCGCCAGACGCGCCAGTTCCTGAAAATCATCCACGCCAGCGCGTGCAAGCGGTTCAATACTGTCCTCAGCCCCGACTATAATGCCGCGCATCACGACCATTTCCATTTCGACATGGGCGGCCGCGGCGGATTTTGCCGCTAGGACGGTTGGAACCGATGGGGCCGTTTGGAAAGGCTCTGGTCAGACCAGCTCTTCTTTCAGCGATCAGACCGCCGCCACCAGCAGCTTGTCGATCTTGCGCCCGTCCATGTCGACGATTTCGAAACGCCATCCCTGATCGTCGACATAATCGCCGACTTCGGGCAATCGGCGCATCAGCCACAGCGCATGGCCCGCCACCGTCGCATAATCGCGGTCTTCCGACAGGCTGATGTCGATCCGGTCGGCCAGCTGGTCGATGGACATCTGCCCCGACACCAGCAGGCTGCCATCCTCGCGCTCCACCATGTCGGGTTCGTCATAACCGTCGCGGTCCGACGCGAAATGGCCCGCGATCGCGGACATCAGGTCGGCCGGGGTCACGATCCCTTCGAAATGGCCATATTCGTCATGCACCATCACCATCGGCACGTCCGACCGGCGCAGCACTTCCAGCGCATCCATGGCGTCCACCTGATCGGGCAGCACTTCGGCCCTGCGCATCAGGCTTTCCAGATGCAGCGGCTCGCCCCGGAACAGGGCGGCCATGATGTCGCGCGCCTGCACGATGCCGGCAATATCCTCCACCGACCCGCGCCCCACCGGCAGGCGGGTGTGCGGCGTATCCAGCAACTTGGCGCGAATCGTTTCTTCATCCGCGCCGATGTCGATCCAGTCGACATCCATACGCTGGGTCATCACCTCGCGCACCGGCCGGTCCGCCAGCCGCACGACGCCCGAAATGATCGCCCGCTCGCTTTCCTCGATCACGCCCGACTTGCTCGCTTCGGCGACGATCAGGTGCAGTTCCTCGGCCGTGACATGGTTTTCCGATTCGCGCGCCAGCCCCAGCAGCTTGAAGATCAGGCCGCTCGACGCATCCAGCACCCACACGATCGGCGCGGTCAACCGGGCGATCCACTGCATCGGCGTCGCCACCAGCACAGCGATCGGCTCCGGCGCGCGCAGCGCGAACTGCTTGGGCACCAGCTCGCCCACGATCAGCGAGGCGTAGGTGGTAAGGCCGATGACGACCGCAAAGCCCAGTTTTTCCGCGACATTGGGCGACAGGCCCAGCATTTCCAGCCGCTCGCCCGTCGGCCCGCCCATGCTGGCGCCCGAATAGGCGCCCGTGCCGATGCCGATCAGGGTGATGCCGATCTGTACGGTGGACAGGAACTTGCCGGGGTCCGCCGCCAGCGCCAGCGCGGACTTCGCGCCCTTGCGCCCGGCCTTTTCCATCGCCTGAAGCCGGGGCTTGCGCGCGGACACCACGGCCAGTTCGGACATGGCGAACACGCCGTTCAGCGCCACCAGCACAAGGATGATGATCAGGTCTACCCATGGAAAGGGCGTCGGATTGGGAGGGGGGATCGTGGCCATGGTGGTCAGTTCCCCCCTATAACCCCGATTCTTTCAGAATCACAACATCGCCATCATCATCGGTTCAGTTCGCATGTGGAACAAATCTTTCCACTCGGCCATTAAGGGATGCATCAGCCCCCTAACCGGACGGAAAGACAAGGGAACAGGATCATGAGGATTTCTCACCGCATCATCGGCGCAGCGGGTCTGGCCGCCATGCTCGCCACCACCGCCGCCTGCACCACCGACCCCGAAACCGGGCAGCGTTCCATATCGAAGGCGGCGATTGGCGGCATCGGCGGCGCGCTGGGCGGCTATCTGCTGGGCGATCTGGTGGGTGGGCGCAACGACCGCACCGAAAAGATATTGGGGGCAGGGATCGGCGCGGTCGCGGGCGCGGGCATCGGCGCCTATATGGACGCGCAGGAACGCAAGCTGCGCGAACAGACGGCGGGCAGCGGGGTCGACGTGATTCGCGATGGCGACAATCTGCTGCTGCGCATGCCGTCGGGCATCACCTTCGCCTTCAACAAATCGGATGTGCAGCCGCAGTTTCAGCCGACCCTGAACGAAGTCGCGTCGGTGCTGGCGCAATATCCCAAAACCTATATCGACGTGTACGGTCATACCGACAGCGACGGCGCGGACGCCTATAACCAGACGCTGTCCGAACGGCGCGCGCAGGCGGTGTCCAGCTATCTGGTCAGCAAGGGCGTCCAGTCCGCCCGCATCGGCACGCGCGGCTTCGGCGAAAGCCAGCCGATCGCATCCAACGCGACGGAAGAAGGCAAGGCGGCCAACCGCCGCGTCGAAATCAAGATCGCCCCGGTCACGGAATCGGACGTGAAGGGCTGATCATGAAACGCACCCCTCCCGCTCGCGGGAGGGGCAGCGAGACTTGCGGGCGTAGCGAGCTAGTCGCAGCGGGGTGGGCAACCACCCATCCGTCAAAAACTCGCCTTGATCCCGTCGATCACGAACTGCGCGGCCAGTGCCGCCAGCAACACGCCCAGCAGGCGGGTGATCACCGCTTCGATCTTGTGACCCAGCAGCGCCATCAGCGGCCCCGCGCTCACCAACGCGCCCAGCATCAGCGCCAGCGTCAGCATGACCGCGCCCAGCACCACGCCGTGTTCCGCCAGCCCGTCCGCACGCGACATCAGCAGCATCACCGTGGCGATCGATCCCGGCCCGGCGATCATCGGCATCGCCATGGGGAATACCGACACATCCTCGACATGGGGTTCTTCGGCGCTGATCTTGTTCGCCCGGTCCTCGCGTCGCTGGGTGCGTTTTTCGAACACCATGTCCATCGCGATCATGAACAGCATGATGCCGCCCGCGATGCGGAAACTGTCCAGCGCGATGCCCAGCACGCCCAGCAGCTGCTTGCCCCACAGCGCGAACACCAGCAGGATCGCCGCCGCGATGCCCACGGCGCGGATCGCCATCGCGCGACGCTGCGCATGGCTGGCCCCCACGGTCAGGCTGGCATAGATCGGCGCGCAGCCCGGCGGGTCGATGACCACGAACAGCGTGACGAAGGCGGAAATGAAAAGTTCGATCATGATCCGGCCTTTACCCTGTCGTCGATCACATTGTCATATGTCGTGCCGTTCCACATGCGGACCGTCACCTGTCGGCTGCCGTCGGCCGCCACGTCGGCGGTCCAGATCAGGCTTTGGTCGGGCGGCGGCCCGGCGTCGCCCGGCTTGGCCCCCGGCCGCCCGCCCGGTGTCGATCCGGGTGTCGGCCCAGCAGGCGCCCCCGGTGGCGGACCATCGGGCCGCGCCCCGCGCTTGCAGGTGGCGACCTTGCCGCTCATGAATTCCGGCGCCTCGCGTGGGCTGGCCAGCCTGTCGCCATGATCCAATATCCACTGCCAGCGCCCCTTCTTGTCGCGCCGCCAGATGGTGGTGAAATAACCGGCCGCCCCGTCGGGCCGCTTCCAGTTGCCGGTGCTCGCCGCCAGATTGCCGTCGCACGATACATAGACGATGGACGGCGCCCAGCTGACCGACTGCGCCGGATCGGCCTGTTTCTTCAGCCATAGCTTCGCCACCACCCGTTCCGGCACGAACATCACCGCATCGTCGGCGGCGGTTTCGCGGAACGCGGTCCATTGCCCCTTTTCCTGCGCCATGCGGTTGAACGCGATTTCCGCCGCGATCACGCTGCTGGGATCGGGCTGGAACCGCATCGGCGGCTTAGCCGCGATCAGGCCGGTGGCGGCCAGCGTCAACAGCGCAAGCCGCGCCCTCACAACCCGTCGGGCTTCGTCAGCCCCGCGCGCGCATGGGCCGCGACCAGCGTGTTGCGCAGCAGCACCGCGATCGTCATCGGCCCGACCCCGCCCGGCACCGGCGTGATGGCGCGGACATGGGCCAGCGCCTCCGCCGTGGCGACATCGCCCACGATCCGGCTCTTGCCATCGTCCGTATCGGCGATGCGGTTGATGCCGACGTCGATCACCGTCGCGCCCGGCTTGATCCATTCGCCCTTCACCATTTCGGCGCGACCCACGGCGGCGACCACGATGTCGGCGCGATGGACGACGCTGGCCAGATCGCGGGTGCGGCTGTGCGCGATGGTCACGGTCGCGCTTTCGTTCAGCAGCAACTGCGCCATCGGCTTGCCCACGATGTTGGACCGGCCGATCACCACCGCCTCCAGTCCGCTCAGGTCGCCCAGCTCATCCTTCAGCAACATGATGCAGCCCAGCGGCGTGCACGGCACCATCGCGTCCTGCCCGGTCGCCAGCAGGCCGGAATTGACGACATGAAACCCGTCCACATCCTTGGCCGGGTCGATCGCGGCGATCACCGCCGCCTCGTCGATATGCCTGGGCAGCGGCAGCTGCACCAGGATACCGTCGACCCGGTCGTCCTGATTCAATTCCTCGATCAGGTCCAGCAGGTCTTCCTCGCCGATGCTGTCGGGCCGCTTGAATTCGAAACTTTCCATGCCCGCCGCAACGGTCATCTTGCCCTTGGACCGCACATAGACGCTGCTGGCCGGGTCTTCGCCCACCAGCACCACGGCCAGCCCCGGCTTGCGCCCGGTCGCCGCCACGAAAGCGCCCACGCCATCGGCCACCTTGTCGCGCAAAGTGGCGGCGAACGCCTTGCCGTCGATGATCTTGCCGATGGTCATGTCCTGTCTACCCATGTTTCGATGATAGCGTTCAGGCGCGGGCAATCGCCGCCCCCGCCGATAATCCGTAATTTCTTTAGCCGGTTGGTATCGCCCGATTCCAGCAAAATCGCGCTGGCGGGCCAATCCAGCCTTTTGGCCAGCATCCCGATCAGCGCGGCGTTGGCCCTGCCCTTTTCCGGCACCGCCCGCACCCGCGCGCCGATCCAGCGGGCGCCCTGCGCATCGGTCCAGCCCCCGCCAATCTCGTCGCGGCTGGCGCCGGGCGTCAGGCGGATGGCGATCATCAGGTCGTCGCCGACCCGCGTCACCGCCCCGGTCAGGCCGCCATCCGCATCAGCGCGCCGAACAGATTTTCACGCACCGGTCCCTGCAGGATCACGATGGCCAGCAACACCACCATGGGCGACAGGTCCAGCGCGCCCAGATCCGGCATGAACTTGCGCACAGGGCGGTACATCGGCTCGGTCATCCGATCGAGCGCATAGAGGCCATTGCGCACATATTCGTTCGACGTATTGACCACATTGAATACGATCAGCCAGCTCAGCACCGCCTGCACGATGATGATCCACCATATCGCTTCTAGCACGATGTAGACGATCTGGTTGAGGGCGTTGAGGAGTTCGAACAATCTGGCGGCCTTCCGATGCTGCGCTGCGGCGCATGTGATGCGGTATCTAGCTGTCGGGCCGCCTTACGACAAGTCGCCCCATGCGCGGAGCATGGATTCGATCGGATCGAACCGGATCATGCGCCGGGCCGCGACGATGCCGGGCCGTCCGCATATCCTGGTTCATTCCGGGCGCCGCTCATTCCGAACGCCGTTGGTTTCCAGCCCGTCCGCTCCCATCCCGTTCGTTTCGAGCGTAGTCGAGAAACGCCCGCGCCGCCCTGCCGCCGCCGCCCAAAGCGAACGGATCGGCATATAGCCATCTGCCCCCCAACCGCCCGTCCGGGGCAATGCGGCTCATGGCGCATCCGCCCCAATCCGCATTTCCATCCAATTTACAAGAACAGATATTCTAATTATATATCGGCCCAAACCGGCCGACATGGTCGTATGAGACGGGGGATGGATCATGACAGCCGCACATCGCACGGCACGTTTCGCGCGGCTGACGATCCTTGCCGCCGCTTCGCTGCTGCTTGCCGCCTTCTTCGCCTTTGTCGGCTATATGAAGGGGTTCGCGCCGCTCATGGAACTGGCGAAACATGGCGCATGGACGGTACATCTGCCGCCGCCGCTCGGCCGCGCCATGGGATACAGCGAAATGGGCTGCGCGCTCCTGCTGCTGGCGGGGCTGGCCCGACCGGCATGGGGCATGTGGGGCGCGGCGATCCTGTTCGTCAATCAACTGGCCGCCGCCGCCGTCCATATGGCGATGGGCGAAACCGGCGCGCTGCCGCAAAATGCCGTGATCCTGACGCTCTGCGCGCTGATCGCCTGGCTGCAACGCGCCCGCCGCGCGCCCCTTATTTCCGGACCAGCGTCCCCGCCCCGCGATCGGTAAAGATTTCCAGCAGCATCGCATGGGGCACCCGCCCGTCGAGGATTACGGCGGCGTCCACGCCATGCTCGACCGCGCGCACGCAGGTTTCAAGCTTGGGGATCATGCCCCCGCTGATCGTGCCGTCATTCTGCAACAGTTCGATCGCCGCCGGGTCGAGGTCGGTCAGCAGATTCCTGTCCTTGTCCAGCACGCCCGCCACATCGGTCAGCAGGAAAAAGCGCGACGCCTTCAGCTCGGCGGCAATCGCGCCCGCCATCGTGTCGGCATTGACATTATAGGTATGACCGTCGGTGCCGATGCCCACCGGCGCCACCACTGGAATGATGCCGCTCTCCGCCAGCGTGTCCAGAATACGGCGGTCGACCGACACCGGATCGCCGACGAAACCCAGATCGACATTGCGCTCGATCCCCGAATTGGGATCGGCCTCACGCCGTCCGCCGACCTTTTCGCACAGGACCAGACCGCCGTCCTTGCCCGAAATGCCCACGGCCCGGCCGCCCGCGCCCGCGATCCAGCCGACGATTTCCTTGTTGATCGATCCGGCCAGCACCATTTCGGCGATCTTGGCCGTTTCGGCGTCGGTCACGCGCAGCCCGCCGACGAACTGCGATTCGACGCCCAGTTTCTTCAGCATCGCGCCAATCTGCGGCCCGCCGCCATGGACGACGACGACATTGATGCCCACCGCCTTCATCAACACGACATCTTCGGCGAAATCGCGCGCGGCTTCCGGGTCGCCCATCGCATGGCCGCCATATTTGACGACGAAGGTCTTGCCCGCATATCGCTGCATATAGGGCAGCGCCTCGACGAGGGTTTCGGCCTTGGCCAACAGGGCGGGATCGGGGGCGTGCTTGCTGTTCATGCGCGCGCGCATAGGGCCATATGCCCCCCGCCGCAAGTTTTGCGCGCCTTTGGATGGTTAGTTAGCTAACGAACGAAAAAAGCCATATCGCGCAGTTTGTCACTTTCGCTGTCACTTTCGCGCCGTTCAGCGATCCAGACGGCGCCCCAGCCCGACCAGCAGATAGATGACCGGCGGCACCAATATGGCGGACAGCAGCACCTTGGCCATCATCTGCCCCAACAACAGTTCGCCGATCGGAAACACCCCGTAAAAGGCGATGGTCACGAACAGCAGCGTATCGACGATCTGCGACAGGATGCTGGCGGTCGCGGCGCGCAGCCACAGCATCCGGCTACCTTCCCGCCCCTTGAGCGCAGCGAACAGCGTGACGTTCAGCGTCTGCGAAATGCCATAGGCGATGATCCCGCCCAGCCAGATGCGCGGCGTGCCGCCCATCATCAGGGCGAATGCCTTGGCCCGCTCGGGGTCCATGTCCCCGGCGGCGGGCGCGGCCAGAACCAGAATGGAAATCAGGATCGATGCGATCAGCGGCAGGAAACCGATCTGCACCAGCCGGTTGGCGACCGCACGCCCATGCAGTTCCGCGACGGCGCTGGAAATGGTGACCAATAACAGGAAGGCAAAGATCCCCGCCTCCACCGCCAGCGGCCCCAGCCCCACCATCGGCCCGACGGCGGACAGCGGCCCCAGCGCGACCTGCTTGTTCCCCAGCACGCCGGCAATGCAGACCATGCCGCCATAGAAGATGGAAAAGAAGAAGAGCGAACGGCTGATGGGCGCGGGCGATGCAGTCATCGCCCGCCCTTACCGGGATTCGTTGCTTGGGGGAAGATGGGCACTTCAGCGCTTTTTAGAGCGGCTAGACATTCAGGAGATGGCGTGGCGAAAATGGTGATTGTCCGCGACCCGGAGCGCAGCGTACTAAAAGTACGTGAGCACCGGAAGCGCGGGCAATCGCCATTTGCAGACCGCCAGAACTGAATGTCTAGCCGCTCTACCCAGCCAGCAACTGATATTTCAGCCCCATCGCCTGCGCCAGATTGCGCAGCCGCCGCTCCACCGCCTCGCCATACAGGTCCGCGTCGTCATCGCGCAGATACAGGTCGATGCGATCGCCCTGCCGTTCCAGATGCGACACCGCCAGCGGCCCTTCGACCCCGCCCGACAGGCGCTGCGCCAGCCGGATCGCCAGCCCCCACAGCGCCGCGCGGCGCAACGCATCGGGCTTCGCGATCCGGTCCAGCCCCACCGGCGCGGTCACCCCGCCGCCGAAATGGCTGTGCAGCGCCTGCCCCAGCATCGCCCGTTCGGCCGCGGTAATGCCCACCCAGTTGCTGTGCAGCGCAATCTCTATCCCGCGCTCCGCCCGGAAATCCGGGTTCGCGCGCCAACTGACATCGGCCAGCAGGCAGGCGGCGCGGCGGATGCGTCGGGCGGCATCGTCATCATCGGGGAACAGCGGCGCGATCCATCGGTCGATCCGGTCGCCATGCCCGCGGAACCGCGCCTGCGCTTCCCCCTCCGCCTCTGCCGCGACCAGCAGCGGGTCGTGCGCGCGAATATCGGCGGGCAGGCCTTCGTAAAGCAATCCTTCGCGCAGGCCATAGGCCGACACGACCATCCGGCTCGACCGCAACTGCCGCACCACGATGGACAGCAGCGCCGTCGCATCCGGCATGGTGGGCACGCGCGATCCGGTCATCGCCGGTATCTGTTTCAGGCGGGTCCGGTCGACATGGCTGACGATCCGGGTCAACTGCTCCGCCCGCGCTGCGCTCATTTCATATTGATGCACCACCGGCAGCGGAAAATGGGTCAGCTGCATGTCGAACCGCGCCAGCGCGCGCCACGATCCGCCCACCAGATAGAAGGGCAGGTCCGGCTCCACCGCCCATCCCGCCTTGTCCAGCATCTTGGCGACCGTCCGCTCCAGTGCGCGCGGCCCCTTCGCCCGGATCTGCGGCAGGCGCAGCACCCCCAGGGGCAGCGATATGGTCTGTTCGACCGCGCCGCCCCGCACCCGCGCCAGTTCCAGACTGCCACCGCCCAGATCGCCGATAATGCCGTCCGCGTCGGGAATGCCCGACAACACGCCCATCGCCGCGCCGATGGCTTCCTGCGCGCCCGACAGCAGTTCGACGGTCAGGCCCATATCCTTCGCCCGCGCGATGAACTCGCCACCATTGGTCGCGTCCCGCACGGCGGCGGTGGCGACGCAGCGTATTTCACTCACCTTCATCGCCCGGCACAGATGGGCGAAGCGGCCGATGGCGCGCAGCCCGCGATCCATCGCCTCCGCCTCGATCGCGCCGGTCCGCGCCAGCGACGCGCCCAGCCCCGCCATCACCTTTTCATTGAACAGGATGAACGGAATGCGGCGTGGCCCGTCATACACGACCAGACGGACGCTGTTCGATCCGATGTCGATGATGGCGGTGCGGGCATGGGCCGGCTGCGGCGATGTCGCCATCTGTTCGGCGACGGCGCGCACCCGGCTCAGCATCGAGGGCATCAGGCCAGCCCACGCAGGCGCAGCGTCGGCACCGCTTCATTGTCAAAAGCCGCCCCGCGCCCGGACAGGGACGGGTTGGTCATGAAATAGCGGTGCAGGTTGAACGGCTTGTCGCCCGGCTCCAGCCGCCTGTAGCTGCCATCGCTGTCCAGCGACCAGCTTTGTTCGGTGTCGATCAGATTGGCGACCATCACCTGATCCAATATCTGGTCATGCACGGTGGGGTTTTCGACCGGCGCCAGAAATTCGACGCGACGGTCGAAATTGCGCGGCATCCAGTCGGCCGAACTGATGAACACCTTCGCCCCGTTATTGGGCAGCGCCTTGCCATTGCCGAACACCGCGATGCGGCTATGTTCCAGGAACCGGCCGACGACCGACTTCACCCGGATATTGTCCGACATGCCCGGCACGCCCGGCCGCAGGCAGCATATGCCGCGCACGATCAGGTCGATCTGCACCCCGGCATTGCTGGCGGCATAGAGTTTTTCGATGATGGTGGGGTCGACCAGGCTGTTCATCTTGGCCCAGATGGTGCCCGGCCGACCGGCGCGGGCATGCTCTATTTCCGCGTCGATCAGCTGGCACAATGTGGCGCGCAGGTCGCGCGGCGACATCACCAGCTTCTCCAGCTTCTTGGGTTCGACATAGCCGGTGATGTAGTTGAACAGGGCGGCGGCATCCCGGCTATAGGCCGGATCGGCGGTGAAGAAGCTGAGGTCGGTATAGATGCGCGCCGTGATCGGGTGATAATTGCCCGTGCCGAAATGGCAGTAGCTGCGAAACTGCTCGCCCTCGCGTCGGATGACCATCGAAATCTTCGCATGGGTCTTCCAGTCGATGAAGCCATAGACCACCTGCACACCCGCCCGCTCCAGCGCGTCGGCCCACATCAGATTCTGTTCTTCGTCGAACCGCGCCTTCAGCTCCACCACGGCGGTCACGGACTTGCCCGCCTCCGCCGCGTCGATCAGCGCGCGGATGATCGCCGACTGCTTGCCCGCGCGATACAGCGTCTGCTTGATCGCCACGACATCCGGATCGGACGCCGCCTGCTTCAGGAAAGACACGACGACGTCGAACGCTTCATAGGGGTGATGGACGACAATGTCCTTCGCCCGGATCGCGGCGAAACAGTCGCCGCCATATTCGCGAATCCGTTCGGGGAAACGCGGCACATAGGGTTCGAATTTCAGGTCCGGCCGATCCGCATCGACAATGCCCGACAGGTCGCCGATGCCGATGAAGCCCTCGACCTCCACGACGATCGCCTCATGCCCCTGCAGCATATCCTGCAACATTTCCTCGACCGGTTCGGGAATGCGCTCTTCTATCTCCATGCGGATCACACGGCCGCGGCGGCGACGCTTGATGGCGCTGCGGAAATAGCGGACCAGATCCTCCGCCTCTTCCTCGATTTCGATGTCGCTGTCGCGGATGATGCGGAACACGCCGCTGTTGCGGACTCGGTATCCGGGGAACAGATCGGCCGAAAAGCGCCGGATGATCGCCTCCAGCGCCATATAGCGCGCCGGTTCGCCGGGGATGCGCACGAACCGCGCCAGCGAAGCGGGGATCATCACCAGTTCGCGGATCGGCTGCTTGTCGGACAGGCGCTCCAGGTCGAAGACGATCGAAAGCCCCTGATTGGGGATGAAGGGAAATGGATGCGCCGGGTCCAGCGCCTGCGGCGTCAGGATCGGGAAAATCTGCGTCAGAAAATGTTCGCGCAGCCACTGGGCGCATCCCACGTCCATCTCGCTGCCGGGACCGATCACCTCGATCCCCACCTGCGCCAGCTCGTGATGCACCGCGCCCCACACCTTTTGCTGGGCACGCATCAGCCGGGCGCTTTCGTCGGTGATGGCGGCCAGCTGCTGCGCCGGGGTCAGCCCGTCGGCGGAGCGCAGGTCGACATCCTGCAACTGCTGCCCTTTCAGCCCCGCCACCCGGACGGAGAAGAACTCGTCCAGATTGGCGCCCGAAATCGACAGGAACCGCAGCCGCTCCAGCAGCGGATGGGCGCGGTTCATCGCTTCTTCCAACACCCTCTGATTGAAGGCCAGCCAGGACAGCTCGCGGTTGAAAAAACGGTCGCTGGGCAGCGTCAGACTGGCGGAGGGATCGGCTTCGGCCACGGATTACTCGCGTTGCTCGTTGAGGGGATCGGGCGGGATTATAGGCAGAAAGCCTGCGGATTGCAGAGCCTCTTTCGCCATTGCGACAGAAATCTTGCGTCCAGATGACAATGCTTCGCGATCCAGCAGGCGCGTCGCCGCCTCTATCGCGCCATAGCGATGCTCCACCCGGCGCATCAGCCAGTCGGGCAGATCGGGGGCATAGCTGGCCCCCGCCCGGTCGAACGCGCGGATGATCAGCGCACGGGCCAGCCCCTCGTCCGGTTCCTCGATGGCGACATGGGGCGCCGCCGCCAGACGGGATCGCAGGTCAGGCAGCGCCACCGTCCATTCGACCGGCGTCGTGCGCCCGACCATCAGCAGCGGCCGCCGCTCGGTCTGCGCCTCGTTCCACGCATGGAACAGCCGATGTTCGTCCTCGCCCTGTGCATCGTCGATGACGTCGCCGCCGCACATCGCCACGAAATGCCGCGCCAGCGTCGATCGGCCGGACCGTGGCGGGCCGGTCAGCACGCTCACCGACAGCGGCCATTCGCGCCATCGTTCCAGATGAGCCACGGCTATGCGGTTGGCGTCGCTGACCAGAAAATCGCCGTCTTCCGCACCACCATGCCATTCGAAGGGCAGGCTGATCTGGCTCATTGCGGCGGGGGACTCGCCTGGCGCCGCGTGATGCGCAGCGTGTTGCCCGACACCGCAACGCCATAGCCCCGCGCCTGCAACCCGGCGCGCAGCATGTCGATGGTCCCGTCGAAACTGACCTGCATCACCGACGTCCCGCCCAGCGCCAGACTGCTGGTATTGGCCAGCCGCACGCCGGGGATCGACTTCACCGTCGCCTCGCCCGATCCCACCGACGCGACGTCGGGCGTGTCGAACTGGATGGAGAAGCTGGACCCGCCGGTCGCCACGGTGGGCAGGTCGACCGCCTCGATCCCGGCTGCCTCGCTCGCATTCTCGATTTCCAGCGCGGCGGGATCGACCGGTTCCTCGATGATCAGCGACGGGTCGGGCCGCAGGCGTCCGTCGTTCAGCGCCCGGATATAGAGTTCGTCGATTCGCCGTGCGCCTTCGTCCAGCATCTGGGCGATGCCGCTGTCGTTCGACGCCCGCAGCGACAGGCTGCCGATCAGGCTGTTGTCGGGACCATAGCGCGCGGTGAAGGTCGCCGTCACCGGCCCGCCGGGATAGGCCCGGTCCAGCCGCACGATGGGGATCACCACATCGGCCGCGCCATATTGGTCGAGCAGCACGCGCCACCACAGCCGCCCGCGTCGCCCGGTCTGCCCCGCGTTCAGCAGGATGGGATCGGCGATGGAACCGGCCACGCGCACATAATCGATGGCGCTGTCCCCGGTGCGGTATCGCGCCCAGGCCTTCTGCCATTCATTGGTGCGTTCATAGGATACGGCCGAACCGCCATCCCACATCACCGGGATGACCAGCAACGGCGGGGACCGCATCACATGGCCCGACACGCCCAGCAGCTGCCCCGTCCGCGCCCGGTCGAACAGCACACCCAAAGTCGCGACATAGCGATTGGGGCCGTTCTGTTCATATTCGACCTCGATGCCGGAAATCATCGCTTCCAGCTGCGAATCGGACAGAGCGGGCGCACCGCCGCCGCCATGGGTGCGGCCCCACAGCATCCGCCATGCCTGCCGCTGCGCCATGCGCCACCCGGCATAGCGGGCGCTGTCCGCATCCTTGGCATAGACGTCGACCTTCACCCCGCGCACTTCGAAATCGCCGCCGCTGGCGATGGGCGGGACGCCGCGTTCCCCCTCCATCTGCGCGAACAGCGCCGCCGCGATCAGCCCGATGGCGATCGCGATCATGATCTGGACGGGCCGCGACAGCAGGCGGGCAAAGGCTGCGGGACGGGAAAGGGTCTGGCTCAGGCTCACGGCCGCCCTTTTGGCGAACATTGCCCGCCCTGCCAAGCATGAAGGCGCGACTTATCCCCAGCTTCCTGCCCCACCTGCCGCAAAACTCGACATTATGACGTTTCGACCGTAGAGCGCTGCGTCATGAGCGACAACGAATCCTATAGCTACGCCAAGGCTGGCGTCGACATCGCAGCGGGCAACGCCCTCGTCCGCGCCATCGCCCCGCTGGCCAAGGCCACCCGCCGCCCCGGCGCCGACGCTGACCTCGGCGGCTTCGGCGGCTTTTTCGACCTGAAGGCCGCGGGCTATGACGATCCGCTGCTGGTCGCGGCCAATGACGGCGTCGGCACGAAACTGAAACTCGCCATCGATCATGATCGCCATGATGGCGTGGGCATCGATCTGGTCGCCATGTGCGCCAACGACCTGATCGTGCAGGGGGCAGAACCGCTCTTCTTCCTCGATTATTATGCCACCGGCAAACTGGAATCGGGCGTGGCCGAACGCGTCATCGCCGGTATCGCGGATGGCTGCCGGATCGCGGGCTGCGCGCTGATCGGCGGCGAAACTGCCGAAATGCCCGGCATGTACAGCGATGGCGATTACGACCTTGCCGGTTTCTGCGTCGGCGCGGTCGAACGATCGAAGGTGCTGACCGGCAACAAGGTGAAGCCGGGCGACGTCCTGATCGGCCTCGCCTCGTCGGGCGTCCATTCCAACGGCTTCTCGCTGGTCCGCCGCCTTGCCGCGGACAAGGGGTGGAAGCTCGACCGCCCCGCCCTTTTCGACAATGAAGTGCTGCTGATCGACGCGCTGATGGCCCCCACGAAGATTTACGTGAAGAGCCTGCTGCCACTGGTCCGCGCCGGCATGATCAACGCCCTCGCCCACATCACCGGCGGCGGCCTCCTCGAAAACATCCCCCGCGTCCTGCCCGACGGCGCGCATGCCACGGTCGATGCCGATGCGTGGGAACAGCCGCGCCTGATGGCCTTCCTCCAGGCGCAGGGCAATATCGAGCCGCAGGAAATGGCGCGCACCTTCAACTGCGGCGTCGGCATGGTGCTGGCCGTGGACGAAGCCCATGTCGCCGCCGTCACGAAATCGCTGGAGGATGCGGGCGAAACGGTGTTCCGCATCGGCACCGTGGACGAAGGCGAAAAGGGCTGCACCGTCAAGGGCAGCGCCGAAACATGGAGCGCAAAGGCGGACTGGTCCGCCACCCATCTGGGTTGACCCCTACACAACCTCCGTTCGGTTCGAGCTTGTCGAGAACGGCGCGCAGGGTTCTCGCCCATCGACAAGCTCAGAATTCTCGAACCGGACGGGATTGGGTATGAACAAGGCAAAGGTCGGCGTCCTGATTTCCGGCCGTGGATCGAACATGGCGGCGCTGCTCTACGCGGCGAAGGCGGATGACTGCCCCTATGAGATCGTGCTGGTCGCCGCCAACGATCCCGACGCGCCGGGCCTTGCGCTGGCCGCCGCAGAGGGCATCGCGACCTTCGGCCACAGCCACAAGGGCCTGAAACGCGCCGAATTCGACCGGATCATCGACGCGCAACTGCGCGCGGCGGGCGCGCAATATGTCGCGCTGGCGGGCTATATGCGCCTGCTTTCGGCGGAATTCGTGTCCGGCTGGGAAAACCGGATGATCAACATCCATCCCAGCCTGCTGCCCTAATATAAGGGTCTCGATACCCATCAGCGCGCGATCGACGCGGGCGACAGTCATGCGGGCTGTTCGGTCCATATCGTGACGGCGGAACTGGACGACGGCCTGGTGCTGGGCCAGACCCCGGTCGCGATCCTGCCTGGCGATACGGAAGGCAGCCTGGCCACCCGCATCTTGATCGCGGAGCATCAGCTCTATTCCCGCACGCTCGCCGATTTCGTCACCCGCGATCGCCAGCCCGACTGGCTGCTGAACAAGGTGCGCGAAGCCGCGCTCGCCCTGCCGCAGGCGGATGAGGTCGTGTCCCACGGCATGC
>NZ_JBMDWL010000097.1:0-4397 GCF_048594625.1 Sphingobium sp. | reverse complement strand
TTGCCTTTCACGGTGCGGTCGGATGGGCCGCCACGACACCGGGCGGTCGCGGCGGGCGCATCATCCGCGTCACCACGCTTGCGGCAAGCGGTCCCGGCAGCTTCCGCGCCGCGCTGCAGGCGAAAGGCCCGCGGATCATCGTCTTCGAAGTCGGCGGCATCATCGACATGGGCCGCGAAACGCTGAAAATCACCGAACCGTTTGTGACCATCGCGGGTCAGACCGCGCCCTCGCCGGGCATCACCCTGATCAAGACCGGCATCGACATCGCCACCCATGACGTCGTCGTCCGCCATATCCGCATCCGTACCGGCGTCGATGGCCAGCCCAAGATGAGCGGCTGGGAAGCCGATTCCATGTCCACGGTCGGCGCGCACAATGTCATCATCGATCATTGCAGCTTCACCTGGGCGATTGATGAGAATATGTCCGCATCCGGCCCCCGCTTCGATGGCAAGACCCCGGACGACTGGCGCAAGAGCACCAGCCACGCGATCACCTTTTCCTACAATATCGCGGCTGAAGGACTGGCCGACGCCAGCCATCCCAAGGGGGAACATAGCAAGGGCACGCTGATCCACGACAATGCCAGCCAGATCATGATCTGGCGCAACCTCTATGCCCATAACAAGGAACGCAATCCGCTGGTGAAGGGCGGTGGTCAGGTAGAGGTGGTGAACAACATCATCTATGATCCGGGCGAACGGGCGATCCATTATAATCTGATGGCGCTCGAATGGGGCGATCATCCCTATCAGACGGGCAAGCTGTCGGCCGTGGGCAATGTGATGCGCGGCGGGGCATCGACCGCGCCCGGCATGCCGTTCCTGATGCTGGGCGGTGATGGCGACCTCGACTATCATGGCAAGGATAATATCGCGGTCGACCGTTTCGGCGTCGCCCTGCCGATGTTCGGCCGCTATGGCGAAACCCGCGCCAAGCTCAACGAACTGTCCGCTCCGCCGGTCTGGTGGACGGGCACCGACGTCCTGCCCACCCGCGACGTTGAAACCCATGTCCTTGCCAAAGCGGGCGCTCGCCCATGGGACCGGGACGCCGATGATATTCGCCTGCTCTTTTTCGTGGCCGAAGGACGCGGCGAAATTATCGACGATGAAAAACAGGTCGGCGGCTATCCCAAAATGGCCCAGACCCGCGCACCTTTTGTCGATGCAGACTGGAATCTCGACACGATGGAACCGAAATCGGGCCGCTATCCCGGCCAGACCAATGAAATCGCGGAACATCTGTCCGATCGTGACAAGATGATGCGGCAGGGCGGAAAGGATGCGAAGCCATGATCGCCCTGCCTCTCCTGCTGGCAGCAGCCGCCGCCACCACGCCTTCCGGCAAGGCGCCGCCGATGGCGGTGATCGACGAAAAAACCGTCGCCCGCGAAGAACCCAATCCCCATGGCAAGATCGGGATGAGCACCGCCTATCGCATCAGCGATGCGGTGCCGCAGCCGCGCCGCATGGAGTTTCGCAAACGCATCCTCCATGTCGGGTCCGCCATCGGCCTGCACCCCATCGCCCATGACGAAGTCTATTATGTCCTGTCGGGCACGGGCGACGTCACATCGGACGGCGAAACCCGCGGCCTGACGCCCGGCATGGCCGCCTATCTGTATGACGGCGCGGTGGTGGGCATAAAACAGACGGGCAAGGAACCGCTGGCGCTGATCATCTCCTATCCGGTGAAGTGAAACCGGCCGGAACGCTCTACGACTGACATCGTCCGGCATTGATCGCTGAAGGATGCCCTTCTCCGGTCAGAATTGCGCCCCGGCCGCCACCCATGCCGCCATTTCGCCGTCCGCAATGGTCAGCGACACGCCCCATCCGTCCGACCGGCGCAGAATATAGACATGCTCCCATTGCGCGACGACGGCACCATCCGCGCCCTCCATGCGATAGGCGACACGCGCCTGCGCCACATCGGGGAACAGCGCCGTCGCATCCATCAGGGCAACGACCGGCCGCACGACACCCTGCCGCCGGTAAAATGCCAGCAGCCCGACCACATGATCGCGAAATGCGGGTCTCTCCATGGCGAAATTGCCGGTGGGCGACGGGAACAGGCCGACCGGCTCCCAAAGATCCGCAATCGCATCGGCATCCTCGCATATGAAGGCATCGACATAACGATCGAAAAAGCCCGCAATCTCCTGCCGGAATCCGCCTTCCTCCACGCCGGTCATGCTGCTTCTGCCGGATCGATACTGCCGATCTGCACGGCTGCCAGCTGCGCCTTGACGATGTCGGTAAAGGCCATGGTCGGATTGGCTTCGGCCAGCATGCCGATCTTCATCCAGAATTCCGCCTGCGCGTTGATCGATCGGCACATAACCGCGCTCGCCCGGCGCACCTCTTCGTGCAGCGCCTCATCTATCTTTACAATGCCCATCGCCGTTGTCCATCCTCAATATACGATTCGTATATGATACGTATATTCATGGATCGGCATTGTCGACTCCTTCTGTCCTACAGCCGAACCTGCGCGCCATGATGGGAAACCTTTGCCCAACGGGGCACGCCCCCGCCCGACTTTCCAATAGGATTACGGGCAGGACATAAAATGTCCGATTCAGCGGGAAATTTGCGAAGTTAAGCGTCAGGACGCAACCGGACGCGCCCGATCGCTGGCGACCGAGCGCCCCGTCCGTCCGAAAGAAACCGGTTCGCCCTGCCCTGCCTTAGGTGCCCTGCTTCAACTGCCCGGCTGGATATAGGGCACAGGCGCGAACAGCCTTCGCTCCCAACCGCGCGGATCGTTCATCATGCGGCTGTCCGTGTCGAAGATCATCGTCGCCCGCCGATCCAGCCTATATTGGCTCCATTCCGCCATGTCCGGCCCATTGGGATTGCCGGTCCGGGCAAAAGCCAGCACCCGCTTCATCATCGCCGCGCAGGCCGAACGCGCGCCCGCGCCGGTCCCGGTCAGCGATCCTGTCGCATCCAGCGTGCCGAATATCAGCGGGATGTCCATGCCATGCGGCGCGCCACGTTCCGGCTTGACGGGCGACTGGAAATCCACCTGATATACCCATGTCGGTGCATCGGCCTGCGCCCGCGCCTCCGCCTCGATCACCTGTCCCGGCCAGCTGCGCCCGGCTGTCGTCGCGGCGTAAAGGATACGCTCTGGCGACCAGTCGGGATATTGCGCCCGATATTGCGCCGCGATCCATTGCGGCGGCAAATCCATCCGCAGTTCGGTCGCCATCCGGTCCGGCAGGTTGGACCAGTTCAGCCCCCGGATCAGCGGCCCGGCCGGATCGATAAATCCCCGTGTTTCGTTGATGGTATTGCCCAGCATCATCGGAATGGCATTGCCCTGCGGCGCGGCGTCCGGCCAGAAGGGATGCCGTTCCAGCCATCGCATGTCCAGCACCGGCCCCATATAGACGCCGCCGCCCAATATCGGGTCGATCGCGTCCAGCCCGTCGATCAACCGCGCGACCGGCATGGTCAGCAACGGTTCCAGATCGTCCGGCGACACGCCCAGCTTCGCCAGATAGGCTGCCGTCCGACGCGCCGCATTCATCGGGCCGCTGGCGGTCACCTGCTGCCCGCTCATGGTGATGGCGCGGTGAAACAGCCCTTTGGCCGCCGGCATGGCCATCATCGTTGCGATCTTCGCTCCGCCGCCCGACTGGCCGAAGACCAGGATATTGCCGGGATCGCCCCCGAACGATGCGATATTGTCCCTGACCCATCGCAGCGCCAGGATCAGGTCCAGCTGCCCGGCATTGCCGCTATCGGCAAAGCGCGGGTCCAGCCCGGCGAGATATAGATAGCCCAGCGCATTCAGGCGATGGTTGACCGTCACGACGACGGTGTCGCGCCCCGCCAGATGGCGACCGTCATTTAGCGGATCGACCACGCTGCCGTTGGAATAGGCGCCGCCATGGATATAAAGCAGCACCGGCCTTCTCGCGGCAGGCTCCAGCCCCGGCGTCCAGATGTTGAGGAACAGGCAATCCTCGCTGACCGCATCCTGTTTTGCACGCTGGGGGCAGGATGGGGCAAAGGTGGTGGCAGGCACGATGTCGCGCCATGGCGCGGGCGCCACCGGCGCGCGAAAGCGCCAGAGCTGCGTATCCTGTCCATAGCGGACGCCGCGAAAGACATGCAGCTCGCCTTCCCGTGTTCCCCTGATGCGCCCGTTCCGGGTGGTGACGATCGGGTCGCCCTTTGCCGCCCAGGCAGGCGTTGTTACCGCCAGCGCGAGTCCCGCACCGATGAAGCTCCGCCTGTCGGTCATCGATCCACTCCTGTCAGAACATTTTGGAGTCATCCGGGACAGATGACGGCGCGCAAAATGGGTCAAGCAAAAGACATTTGGAGCATGATCCGATCCAGTTCGTCCGGATCATGCTCTATGGCCGGGGCGTTATG
>NZ_JBMDWL010000096.1:0-15327 GCF_048594625.1 Sphingobium sp. | reverse complement strand
GCAATCTCGACCGCGAGGCGCTGTCGGCGCACGAGGTCGCCGACGCCGCGTCGCGCGTCGCGGTCTATCCGACGGTCAGGAAAATCCTCGTCGACAAGCAGCGCGCCTTCGCCGCGCGGCCGGGCGGCGCGGTGCTCGACGGCCGCGACATCGGCACTGTCGTGTGCCCGGACGCCGGCGTGAAGCTGTTCGTGACGGCAAGCGCCGAGGTCCGCGCGGCGCGCCGCCTGCGCGACATTCTTTCGCGCGGCGGCAAGGCCGATCTCGCCGAGATCCTCGCCGATATCGTGCGCCGCGACGAGCGCGACATGGGCCGCTCGGACTCGCCGCTCCGGCCCGCCGCCGACGCGCACTTGCTCGACACCACGGAAATGTCTATAGAAGCCGCGTTCCAGGCGGCGCGCGCGGTCATCGACGACTTCCTCGCCACGCGGGACTAAAAACAGCCTGCCAGCATTTTATAGCGCCGAACTTGCCGCGACAGCGGCACCAGGGCTTTGAAAGCCCGGAACGCCGGCAGGCCAACGCAACGCTAACCACGGCGCCAGCTCCGCCAAGACGGAGCCTCCAGGAGAAAATATGTCTGCAGCAAATCCATCCCGCGATGTCTTTTCCGCATTGCTCGAAGAGTCCTTTTCCGACGGACACTCGGGCGAGGGCCAGGTCGTCAAGGGCCGCGTCACCGCCATCGAAAAGGACATGGCCATCATCGACGTCGGCCTGAAGGTCGAAGGCCGCGTCCCGCTCAAGGAATTCGGCGCCAAGGGGCGCGAGTCGACCCTCAAGGTCGGCGACACCGTCGAGGTCTATGTCGAGCGTATCGAGAACGCGCTTGGCGAAGCCATGCTGTCGCGCGACCGCGCCCGCCGCGAAGCCGCCTGGGACAAGCTGGAATCGGAATTCACCGAAAACGCCCGCGTCGAAGGCGTCATCTTCGGCCGCGTCAAGGGTGGCTTCACCGTCGACCTGGACGGCGCCGTGGCGTTCCTGCCCGGTTCGCAGGTCGACATTCGCCCGGTTCGCGACGTCACCCCCCTGATGGACATTCCGCAGCCCTTCCAGATCCTGAAGATGGATCGCCGCCGCGGCAACATCGTCGTGTCGCGTCGCGCCATTCTGGAAGAAACCCGCGCTGAACAGCGTTCGGGCCTGATCCAGACGCTGGCCGAAGGTCAGATCATCGAAGGCGTCGTCAAGAACATCACCGATTATGGTGCGTTCGTCGATCTGGGCGGCATCGATGGCCTGCTGCACGTCACCGACCTGTCGTACAAGCGCATCAACCATCCGAACGAAATGATCAACATCGGCGACACCGTCCGCGTGCAGATCATCCGCATCAACCGCGACACGCAGCGCATCTCGCTCGGCATGAAGCAGCTGGAAAGCGATCCGTGGGAAGGCGCCAGCGCCAAGTACCCGGTCGGCGCCAAGCTGTCGGGCCGCGTCACGAACATCACCGAATATGGTGCGTTCGTCGAACTGGAAGCCGGCATCGAAGGTCTGGTCCACGTTTCGGAAATGTCCTGGACCAAGAAGAACGTCCACCCCGGCAAGATCGTTTCGACCAGCCAGGAAGTCGACGTCATCGTTCTGGAAGTCGATCCCGAAAAGCGCCGCATTTCGCTCGGCCTCAAGCAGGCCCAGTCGAACCCGTGGGATTCGTTCGCAGAACGTCACCCGATCGGCTCGACCGTCGAAGGCGAAGTCAAGAACGCGACCGAATTCGGCCTGTTCATCGGCCTGGACGGCGACGTGGACGGCATGGTCCACATGTCGGACATCGCATGGGGCATTTCGGGCGAAGACGCGCTGGCGCTGCACCGCAAGGGCGAAACGGTTTCGGCCATCGTCCTCGACATCGACGTCGAAAAGGAGCGCATCAGCCTTGGCATGAAGCAGCTGGAACGTGGCGGCCCGGCCGCTGGCGGCACCACCGCTGCTGCTGCTGGCCTGAACAAGAACGCGATCGTCACCGTGACCGTGCTTGAAGTCCGCGACGGCGGCCTGGAAGTCCAGGCTGGCGAAGATGGCGCCACCGGCTTCATCAAGCGCAGCGACCTGGGCCGTGACCGCGACGAACAGCGTTCGGAACGCTTCCAGATCGGTCAGAAGTTCGACGCCATGGTGACCGGTTTCGACCGCGCCAAGAAGCCGACCTTCTCGGTCAAGGCGATGCAGATCGCCGAAGAAAAGCAGGCCGTGGCACAGTATGGCTCGTCCGACAGCGGCGCGTCGCTGGGCGACATTCTGGGCGAAGCCCTGAAGGCCAAGAGCGAAGGCTGAGCCTTTTCGGACCGGGGCTGTCCGTCATGGTCAGCCCCGGCGAAAATGCGGCATGAAAAGGCCGGAGCATTGGCCCGGAGGGGCAAAAATGCCTTCGGTCTTCTTTCGCCACCCAAAATGGAAAAGCCCGCCGGACCAGTGTTCGGCGGGCTTTTTCTTTATCCGGACGGGATCGTCTTTGCCGAAACGTAACGATCTTTATGTTGCCCGATTGTCAACGCCTTGAGGACGCGATATGCTGACTTACGGGGCACAGCAGAGGGGCGCTGGAGTACCAATGATCCGTTCGGAACTGATCCAGAAACTGGCAGATGAGAATCCGGGGCTTAGCCTTCCGGAAGTCGAGAAGATCGTCGATCTTTTCTTTCGTGAAATCGTCGATCGCCTGTCGAACGGCGGCCGCGTCGAACTGCGCGGCTTCGGCGCGTTCACGACGCGGGCGCGCGACGCGCGTACCGGCCGCAATCCGCGCACCGGCGAACAGGTGCCGGTCGACGCCAAGCGCGTGCCCTATTTCAAACCGGGCAAGGAAATGCGCGAGCGGCTGAACGTCAAGGGCGAAGCCTGACAGCTACCGCTTGACCAACGGCCCGCCAGTCGTCAGGGAAGGCGGCGCGCGGGCCCGTGCCCGCTGGCCGGCTCAATGGGCGGACGTGGCGAAATCGGTAGACGCAGCGGACTTAAAATCCGCCTTCCCCTGGAATTGCGGGTTCAAATCCCGCCGTCCGCACCATATTGAGAATGTTGGATTATCCGGCGCGCTTCGGCGTTGCCGGGCTTCCGTGCTCCGACAGGCTATTCCGGCAAATGCGCGTATTGCGATCGTGGTCCTTCCGGCGCCGCTCCAGCACCAAGAAGAAGAATGGCCTTCTGGATCGCCAAGCCCATTTGGCGCGAGCATGCGGTGTGGGCATCGTCCTCCGCTGTCCTGAGCCTTTCGCCGCAAGGGCAGGCTTTTTGAACGCTTATGGCGCAGTAGCGAGCGGCGCGACGGATATTTCACCTATTCATCTTCTTCGATGAAGTGAAGAGGAGCTTGCCTGAACCGAATCGGTCTTCGAGGGCTGTTGGAATGGTTAAGAACGTCACCCCGCCCCTTGCCGACAGGCCCATAACAGTCGACGCAATGCCTCATTCCAGCTTTTTTCTACCAAAAGGCTGGAAATTGCCACCGCTTGCCGCAATGATGCATGTATGTCCGGTGCCATCAATCCCAATAGTTTTAGCGACTCCCTCGTCATCCTGGGGGCCGCAGGCCTCGTCATTCCGGGGTTTGCCCGGTTCCGGATCAGTCCGGTCATCGGTTTCATTCTGGTCGGCCTGGCCGTCGGCCCGGCGGGTCTGGGGTCGCTGGTCGGCCAATATCCGTGGCTGTACCATGTCACCATTTCCAACCGCGAGGCGATAGAGCCATTTGCGGAACTGGGCGTCATTCTGCTCCTCTTTTCCATCGGGCTGGAACTGAGTTTCCGGCGATTATGGACGATGCGCACGCAGGTGTTCGGTGTGGGCGCGGCGGAACTGATCGGCAGCGCGCTGATCATCGCGGCGGGGCTGTACCTGTTGGGGCAGCCGTCTGCGGGCGCGATCGGGCTGGGGCTGGCGCTGGCGCTGTCGTCCACCGCCGTCGTGCTGCCCATGGTCGGCACGCAGAGCGCGGTCGGGCGCGCGGCATTTTCCATGCTGCTGTTCGAGGATCTGGCGCTGGTCCCGATCATCTTCATGCTGGGCGCGCTTGCGCCATCCGTCGCGGCCAGCCCGGACGGGGCATGGGGCGAAATGGCCAATACGCTGATGCGCGGCGGTATCACCATCGCCGTCATGCTGGTGCTGGGCCGCGTCGTCCTGCCCCATGTGTTCAGTCAGGCGGCGCGTACGAAAAGCCCCGAAGTGTTTCTGGCGGCCAGTTTGCTGGTCGTCATCATATCAAGCCTTGCCACGTCCATCGCGGGCCTTTCGCCCATCGTCGGCGCGTTGCTGGCGGGGCTGCTGATCGCGGAAACCGATTATCATAGCGAAGTCGAGGTGATGACCGCCCCGTTCAAGGGGCTGGCGCTGGGCGTGTTCCTGATCACCGTGGGGATGAGCCTGGACATCCGCGTCATCCTGGCCAACTGGCCCAGCCTGATGATGGCGGTGGTCGGCGTGGTGCTGGCCAAGACTTTGGTGACGGCAGGGCTGCTCTATTTTTCCGGCGCGCGCAAGGGCGTGGCGCTGGAGGTCGGGGTGCTGATGTCCAGCCCGTCGGAAACGACGCTGATCGTGCTGTCGGCGGCCGCGGCGGCGCAGCTGATCCTGCCGTCCACCGCCGCATTCTGGCAGATCGTGACCGCTATCGGCCTGACCATCACGCCGCTGCTGGCGCGAATCGGGCATGACATCGCGCGGCGGCTGGAAATGGCGCTGGGCGAGGAAGCGGTTGAAACGACCGAGGATCATGTGGAGGCCGCCGCGGTCATCATCGGCTTTGGCCGGGTGGGGCGCATGGTGTGCGACCTTCTCAAAACCCACAAGCAGCGTTTCATCATCGTCGAATCGGACCCCGATGTGTGCGCGGAGGCGCGCAGGCTGGGCTATCCCATATTGTTCGGCGACGTGGCGCGGGCGGAAATGCTGGATCGGCTGCGTCTGGGCCATGCCCGCGCGCTCATCCTGACGATGGACGATCCGGTGCTGTCGGTGCGGGTGACCAAGCGGGTGCGCGGATGGGTGCCCGACCTGCCGATCATCGCCCGCGCGCGCGACACCGACCATGCGGCGCAGCTATACAAGGCGGGGGCAAGCGATGCAGTGCCGGAAACGCTGGAAAGCTCGCTGCAACTCGCCGAAACGGCGCTGGTCGACCTGGGCGTGGCGATGGGACCGGTGATCGCGTCAATCCACCAGACGCGCGAGGATCTGCGCGTCGGGATCAAGGATGCGGCGCAGATGGAAACCGCGCCGAAGCTGCGGCGATTGCGGCCGGATGAGGTGGGTTAAGCGCGCTTTACATATGAAGTGTTCGGGCTAAACCTGTCGAAACTCCAAAGTTTCTTGCGCTGTCGAGACAAAGTATGGCCGTTCGACAAGCGCAGGGCGAACGGGTTTTGAGGTGATCTTATTTTGCTTTGGGCGTCCGCCTTGCAGCTGGCGGCGTGACGGCGTTTTTCGACTGCGCTCGAAACGAACGGACGCAAGCCAGTCGTGTCGGTTGTGGAGCGCGCTGCGTTAATGGGGCGCATGTCGCGCGCTCCAGGCTTTTGCGGTCGCATCATTTTAAGCGCAAAACCGGTTCCCGTTTTTGCGCAGGATGCTCTAATCCCCCTCTTCCGGCGGGCTGAAGACGGACCATCCGGTGCGGCGGGCCAGCATTTCCAGCGCCTGCGTGCCAAGCTGGCTGTTGCCGCTGTCGTTCAGGCCGGGCGACCAGACCGCGATGGAGGCACGCCCCGGCACGATGGCGAGGATGCCGCCACCCACGCCCGATTTGCCGGGAATGCCCACGCGAAAGGCGAAGTCGCCCGATGCGTCATAATGGCCGCAGGTGAGCATCAGCGCATTGATGCGGCGCGCACGGCCGGGCGACACCACCCTGCCCCCGTCCGGATGGCGGCCGTCGAGCATCAGATAGCGGCCGGCCAGCGCCAGCTGGCGACAGCTCATCTCTATGGCGCATTGATGAAAATAGCTGCCCAGCACCAGATCGACCGGGTGCCGCACATTGTCGAACGCGCGCATATAGTTGGCGAGCGCCATGTTGCGATAACCGGTGGCGGTTTCCGACGCGGCGACGCTTTCGTTGATCGCGATGCCGTCGTCGCCGGTCAGGTAACGCACGAAGCGCAGCATTTCGCCGATCGCCACGCGCGGCTGATGTCCGCCCAGATTGATGTCGGACACCACGATCGCCCCGGCATTGATGAAGGGGTTGCGCGGAATTCCCTGTTCATGTTCCAGCTGCGTGATGGAGTTGAAGGCGTTGCCCGACGGTTCGCGCCCGACCCGGCCCCATAGCTGGTCGCCGACCTTGCCCAACGCGAGCGTCAGGGCGAAAACCTTCGAAATCGACTGGATCGAAAAGCCGGTATCGGCGTCGCCGCCCGACAGCAACCGTCCGTCCGCCGTGGCGATGGCGATGCCGAAACGGGCCGGATCGACCTTGGCCAGTTCGGGGATATAGCTGGCGACGGTGCCGCGATCATCCTGCCCGGCCATGGCGGTGACGATGTCGTCGATCAATTGGGTCAGGTCCATGATGCTGCCTTTACGCCGCCATCAGGAAAACAGCCAATGGCCCAGCAGCCGGTCGAACGGAAAAGTGAAGAACCCCGCGATCAGCAGCGCGCCGGTCACCATGCCGCGCACCGCCCGCCGATGCCGCTTCACATTGTGGCGCCGCGCGCTGACGACGATGACCGGCACCTGAATGAGGGTGAAGACCGACAGGAGGTGAATGACGCTGAACCCGCCGCCCGCCGCGCGGAGCAGGAAACTGTCGAGAGCGGTCAGGATGAGCGCGGCGCTCCATATCCAGCCGAACCAGCGATGGCGCAAATCCCCGCGCCGCCGCGACAGGATGACCGGGGTCAGCGCCAGCGCCACCAATATGGTGAGCAGATGCAGCCAGATAATCGGATGGACATGCGACCATTGCCCATGGCCGCGCGCGATGGCGAGAAGGACGGCAGCCAGCAGGATGATCGACGCGACCGTGAGGAAGCGTTCATATCGGTCCGCAGTGGTCCCGGCCGCGCGGGATGATGAAATTGCGATATCGGTCATGTTGCCCCCTGCCCCAGCGTGGCGGGCAAGCGCCGTCAGGTCAACGTTGCAATATGACCCGGAAGCCGCCGTCGCCTTCGATCGTTACGCTTCCCGACGATAAGGTGAGCATCTGTTCGATCGACACCTGTCGCGTGCCGACGGGGCAAAGGCCATCCTGTCCCGGTCGGCTGTAGCGGGCGTTGATGGCGAAACCGTCCTGATTTCGGAAATTCTGGCGGCTCAACGTCACCTCTATCACGCGATTGGTGGAACGATAGCCGGGCGGGTCGCAGTCGGCGGGGAGATCGGCCGCTTCGTTGAGCGACAGGCGCGCAGGCGCAGCGCCAACGGTCAGGGTGCCGCTCCACAGCGTGACCTTGCCCAGATACAGGCTGACCCTGACCGGAACCGGTGGCTGACGATCTGGCCCCTGTGCGTCGGGGACCGGATTGAACACCGGCGGCGGCGTCCGCACGCTGGTGATGCGCGGTGCGGGCGTGGGAGCCGCAGGCGGGGGCGCTGTGGGAACGGCAGCCATCAGCATCGGTACGAAGATCGGCAACATCGAAAGCATGGCTGGTCCCCCTTTTCAGCGGAAGATGGAATTAGCCTGCCGATTTTAAGATAATGCTACCGCGCCATCCCGCCATGCGGGGCCAATCGCCGGTTGGCGTCGGCAATGCGCGTGCGCACTTCGGCATGCAATTCTTCGAAGGACGTCACCATTTTCGCGCCGTAACGCTGCGCGGTGATGTCGACATTGCCCTTTCGCCAATATCCGTCCGGGCAGAAGATGACGAGTTTGCCCGACCGGGCATGCAGGCCCATTTCGAGCAGGCTGACCGGGCTTTGCGATCCCGGCGCGAAATAGAGGATGATGATGTCCGCGCTGTCGAGCGCGGCGAGTTCCCATTCCACCTGCCCGCGAAAGTTCGGGTCGCTGGCTTCGGGTTTCCACGCCGGGTTCCAGTCGGGACGGCGGGGATTGAGGAGGAGGACGCGCTGATCCGCCAGCGCGGCGATCATGTCGCTTTGCCAGTCGGTCGCCCTGCCCATGTCGATGCTGCCGCCCAGGAACAGGCGAGCGCGATTATGGGTGGCAGGGAGCGGCTGCGGCGAGGTGATCGTCACCGCGTCGCCACCGGAAGCCGCCTGCGCAGCGACGGGCGTCGCCAGCAGCAGCGATGTCAGGAACAGGCGCAGCATGAAAATGGGCGGCGTCATGGTGTGACGCCGCCCCGATCCGGTCAGGCGGGTACGCTGGCGAGCGCGGCCTTCACCGCGTCGATCGCGGCCTGCGCCTTGTCACCGTCCGGGCCGCCGCCCTGCGCCATGTCGGGACGGCCGCCGCCGCCCTTGCCGCCCAGCGCTTCGACGCCTGCGCGGACGAGGTCCACGGCGCTGAAGCTGGCGGTGAGGTCGTCGGTCACGCCGACCGCAATGGTGGCGCGGCCATCGACCACGGCCAGCACGGCGGACACGCCGCTGCCCAATGTCTTTTTATTGCCGTCCACGATGCCGCGCAGTTCCTTGGGGTCGAGGCCGTCGATGACCTGACCCAGGAAGCTGACAGTGCCGACCTGTTCGGGGCCGGCCGCCTGTGCGGAACCGCCGCCGCCAAGGGCCAGCGCCTTCTTCGCTTCGGCCAGTTCGCGTTCCAGCTTGCGGCTCTGTTCGAGCAGCGCGGCGATGCGGGCGGGCACGTCTTCGGGCGTGGTCTTGAGCGCGGCGGCGGTTTGACGCAGCTTGTCATCGCGTTCGGTGAGCCACAGGCGCGCGGCTTCGCCGGTCAGCGCCTCGATACGGCGGACGCCGGAGGACACGGCGCTTTCCGACACGATTTTCAGCAGCGCGATGTCGCCCAGCGCGCGGACATGGGTGCCGCCGCACAGTTCGACCGAATAGCTATGTTCATCGCCAAGCCCCATCGACAGGACGCGCACTTCGTCGCCATATTTTTCGCCGAACAGCGCCATGGCGCCCGCCGCGATGGCATCGTCCGGGGTCATCAGGCGGGTGGTGACGTCGCCATTGTGACGGATCTGCGCATTCACATCCGCTTCGATGGCGGCGATCTGCCTATGGGTCAGCGCTTCGGGATGGGAGAAGTCGAACCGCAGACGGTCGGGCGCGACGAGGCTGCCCTTCTGCGTGACATGCGCGCCCAGTTCCTTGCGCAGGGCGGCGTGCAGCAGGTGGGTGGCGCTGTGGTTGGCGCGCACGCGGTCGCGGCGGTCGATGTCGACCGACAGATGCACCGTGTCGCCCACCTTGACGCTGCCCGCCTCGATCAGCGCGCTGTGCGCGTGCAGGCGGCCCAAAGGCTTGGATGTATCCTGCACCCTGGCGGACAGGCCGCCCTGCGAGGAGATGACGCCCGCATCGCCCATCTGACCACCGCTTTCGCCGTAGAAGGGCGTCTGGTTGGTGATGATGGTGACCGTGTCGCCAGCCGTCGCCGCATCGACATTCGCGCCGTCCTTGACGATGGCCAGAACCTCGCCCTCGCCCTGCGTCGAGCTGTAGCCGATAAATTCGGTATTCCCGACCTTTTCGGCGATGTCGTACCAGATTTCGTCCGACGCCTTTTCGCCCGACCCCTTCCATGCGGCACGGGCGGCGGCCTTCTGTTCCGCCATGGCGCTGTCGAAGCCGCCGCGATCGACGGTCAGGCCGCGCGAACGCAGCGCGTCTTCGGTCAGGTCATAGGGGAAGCCATAGGTGTCGTAGAGCTTGAACGCGGTTTCGCCGGGCAGCGTGCCGCCTTCGGTCAGGTCCACGGTCGCTTCGTCCAGCAGGCGCAGGCCGTTTTCCAGCGTCCTGCGGAAACGGGTTTCTTCGCGCAGCAGGGTTTCCTCGATCAGCGGCTGGGCGCGGACCAGTTCGGGGAAGGCGCCGCCCATTTCGGAGACGAGGCTGGAGACGAGACGATACATCAGCGGTTCCTTCGCGCCGATGATGTGGGCGTGGCGCATGGCGCGGCGCATGATGCGACGCAGCACATAGCCGCGGCCTTCGTTCGCGGGCAGCACGCCGTCCGCGATCAGGAAGCTGGTGGAGCGGAGATGATCGGCGATGACGCGGTGGCTGGCCTTATGCTCGCCTGTCGTCGCGGTCTTCGACAATGCGCCGCTTTCGGCGATCAGCGCCTTGAACGTGTCGGTGTCATAATTGTCGGTCACGCCCTGCATCACGGCGGCGATGCGTTCCAGACCCATGCCGGTGTCGATGCTGGGCTTGGGCAGTTCCGACACGATCTCGTTCGCTTCCTGCTCATATTGCATGAAGACGAGGTTCCAGATTTCGACGAAGCGATCGCCATCTTCCTCCGGCGAGCCGGGAGGGCCGCCCCAGATATGGTCGCCATGGTCGTAGAAGATTTCCGAGCAGGGGCCGCAGGGACCGCTGTCACCCATCGCCCAGAAATTATCCTTGGTCGGAATGCGGATGATCTTATGTTCGGGCAGGCCCGCAATCTTCTTCCACAGGTCGAACGCCTCATCGTCCGTGTGGTAGACGGTCGCGGTCAGCTTTTCGGCCGGAATGCCCCATTCCTTGGTCAGCAGGGTCCAGGCATGGGTGATCGCCTGTTCCTTGAAATAATCGCCGAAGCTGAAATTGCCCAGCATTTCAAAGAAGGTGTGGTGGCGCGCGGTGTAGCCGACATTGTCGAGGTCGTTATGCTTGCCACCGGCGCGGACCGACTTCTGGCTCGACGTCGCGGTCTTGTAGGGGCGCGTTTCCAGGCCCGTGAAGACATTCTTGAACGGCACCATGCCCGCATTCACGAACATCAGCGTGGGGTCGTTGTGCGGCACCAGAGGCGCGGACGGAACGATGGTGTGGCCGTTGGCCCCGAAATAGTCGAGGAAAGAGCGGCGAATGTCGTTAGTCGAGGTCATGGGGGCGATTTAGTGGGAAGCGGCCCGCCGCACAAGCGGGGGATTTGGTCGTGATGTCACCGATGCGCTTTGCGGTCCCGTCGATCCGTTCCCCCTGAGCCTGTCGAAGGGCTTTTCTGCTTCCTCCGCCGCCACGGAGGAAAGGACAGAAAGGGGCTTCGACAGGCTTCAGCCCGAACGGAGGAGATGTATCAGATTATCCGATGGGCTGTTCGATCGACACGGGCGGTCTGGAGAACCACGCCGGTCCCTGCGCGGTCATGTGGAAGCAATCTTCCATGCGCACGCCCATGGTGCCGGGCAGGTACAGGCCCGGTTCGTTGGAAAAGCACATGCCGACGTCCAGCTTCGTCGTTTCGCCATGGACGAGGTTGACCGGTTCATGCCCCTCCATCCCGATGCCATGGCCGGTGCGGTGGGACAGGCCGGGCAGCGCATAGCCGGGGCCGTAGCCCAGTTTTTCATAATAGCCGCGCACCGCATCATCGACCGATCCGGCGGCCACGCCGAGTTTCGCGGCGGAAAAGGCGATTTTCTGCCCCTGCGATACGTCGTTCCACACCTTGCGCTGCTGCACGGTGGGGGTGGCGCCGTATACGAAGGTGCGGCTGATGTCGGATTGATAATCCTCCACCGTGCAGCCGCAATCCATCAGCACGACTTCGCCGGACTTCACCGCCTGCGGCTTGCCGGAGCCATGGGGATAGGCCGCCGCTTCGCCCAGCAGGATGAGGTTGAATTCCACCTTGCCACCCAGGTGCTTCGTCGCCGCGCTCATCAACGCGCCGATGTCGGCCGGGGTCATGCCTGCCTTCACCTGAGGCCAGGTCCAGCGATAGGCCGCCATGGTGACGTCGGCCGCAACCTGCATCAGGGCGATTTCGGCCGCGGTCTTGCGCATGCGGATGGCGCGGGTGACGGAATCTTCGACGAGGGTCGCGGCGGGCAGCGCGGCCTTCATGCCGTCCACGGCGAAATAGCGCACCGTTTCCTCTATGCCGATGCGGCCTTTGGCAAGGCCCTTCGCCTTCAGGAAATCCGCGATCGGGGCATAGGGGCTTTCATGTTCCTGCCACACGCGCACCTCCGCAGGGATCGCAAGCGACTCGTCGATGGAGGGCTTTTCAAAAAAGGGGCAGACGACCAGAGGCGCGCCGCTGGCCGGGATGACCAGCGCGGTCAGCCGTTCGCTGCGGTGCCAGCGGATGCCGCTATAGTAGATGAGGCTGGCGCCCGGTTCGATCAGCAGCGCGTCGATGCCCTGCGCCTGCATCATCGCCTGCGCACGGGCGAGCCGGTCGGCGCGTTCGGCCTTGCCGATGGGGGGCACCCGACCAGTCAGCGATGCGAGCGCTTCGCCCGCCCGCTCCTGCGCGAAGAGGCGCGGACTGATGGCGGCCGTGGCAAGGCCAGCGGCGGCGGTGCGCAGCAGGGTGCGGCGATCAGGCGTAGGCATAATGTCCCCCGGAGTTGAGCGCCGCCTGATAGGCTGGCCGCGCATGCATGGCTTTGAGCCAGCGAAGAAGGTTCGGGCGCGATTCGTCAAGACCGCCGCGTGCGCGGGACGCCTCCAGCGGGAAGCTCATCATCATGTCGGCGGCGGTGAAATCGTCGCCCGCGAAATAGGGCCGCTGCGCCAGTTCGCTTTCCAGCCAGTCGAGATGGTCGTCCAGCATGCGCTGCACCGTAGGGCGTGCCGGGCGGCCGAGCAGGCCGAGCTTGTTCACGACCAGCAGCGCCAGCAGCGGCGGCATCATCGATCCTTCGGCATAATGGAGGAACTGGCGATAGAGGATCGCCCCTGCCACATCGGCGGGCGGGCCGAAGCGATGGCCGGACCGGGCGACCAGATATTCCATGATCGCGCCGGTTTCGATCAGGCGATGACCGTCCACCTCCACCACCGGGGATCGGCCGAGCGGGTGGATGGCGCGCAGGGACGCGGGCGCGCGCATCGTTTTGCGATCCCGTTCGTAGCGGCGGACGTCATAGGGTTCGCCCAGTTCCTCCAGCAGCCAGAGGATGCGTTGCGAGCGGCTGTTATTGAGGTGATGGACGATGACGGTCATGGCGCGGCCTTTCCATGCTGCGAAGCCGTGATGGCTAACGCAGCATGGGACAGGTCACAACATCCGTTCGGTTCGAGCGCAGTCGAGAAACGGTAAATGCCGTGCCACACGCTTCTCGACAGGCTCGAAGCGAACCGGGTTTTGCCGGGTTATGCGTCCTCCAGCACCTGCGCCTTCTGTTCCGCGCGAAAGGCGTGGAGCAGGGGTTCGGTATAGCCGCTGGGCTGTTCGACCCCTTCGAACACCAGCGCGCGGGCGGCCTGAAAAGCGAGGCTTTCCTCTTCCCGGCCGCTCATCGGCTGATAGAGCGGATCGCCTGCATTCTGCGCGTCGACCTTGGCCGCCATGCGGCGCAGCGCGGCATCGACCTGATCGGCGGTGCAGACGCCATGCAGCAGCCAGTTGGCCATATGCTGAGAGGAAATGCGCAGCGTGGCGCGATCCTCCATCAGGCCGATGTCGTGAATGTCGGGCACCTTGGAACAGCCAAGGCCCTGATCGACCCAGCGGACGACATAGCCAAGGATGCCCTGCGCATTATTGTCCAGTTCCTGCGCGATTTCCTCTTCCGAGAAATTACGGCCGACCGCGACGGGAATGGTCAGCAGCTTTTCGAGCGGTGCGATCCCTTCGGCCGCGCGTTCCGCCTGACGGGCGAAGACGTCGATGCGGTGATAATGGGTCGCATGCAGCGTCGCGGCGGTGGGCGATGGCACCCATGCGGTGTTGGCGCCGCTCCTGGGGTGGCCCGACTTTTGATCCAGCATGTCGGCCATGCGGTCCGGCGCGGCCCACATGCCCTTGCCGATCTGCGCCCGGCCCGACAGGCCGCAGGCAAGGCCGATCTGGACATTGCGGTCTTCATAGGCGGTGATCCAGTCGCTCGCCTTCATCTCGCCTTTGCGGATCATGGGACCGGCCTGCATCGATGTGTGCATTTCGTCCCCGGTGCGGTCGAGGAAACCGGTATTGATGAAGACGATGCGGTCGCGGACGGCGTGGATGCAGGCGGCAAGGTTCGCGGACGTGCGCCGTTCCTCATCCATGACGCCAACCTTTATCGTATGGCGGGCCATGCCCAGCATATCCTCGATCGCGTCGAACAGGCGGTTGGTGAAGGCGGCTTCCTCCGGCCCGTGCATCTTGGGCTTGACGATGTAGACGCTGCCCGCGCGGCTGTTGCCGCCGTCCCTCGCCAGATCGTGGAGTGCGATCAGGCTGGTGACGATGCCGTCCAATATGCCTTCGGGCGCTTCCTCACCCTGCGCCAGACGGATGGCCGGGTTGGTCATCAGATGGCCGACATTGCGGACGAACAGCAGGCTGCGCCCCGGCAGGGTGAAGGCGCTGCCATCCGGCGCGACATAAGCGCGATCGGGATTGAGCGCGCGGGTCGTCATCGCCCCGCCCTTTTCGAACGTGTCGGTCAGGTCACCCTGCATCAGGCCCAGCCAGTTGGCATAGGCGGCGACCTTGTCCGCTGCATCGACCGCGGCGACGCTGTCCTCCAGATCGCAGATGGCCGTCAGCGCGGATTCCAATATGACGTCGGATATGCCCGCCGGGTCGGTCGCGCCGATGGGGTGATCGCGATCGAAGACGACTTCGATATGCAGGCCGTTATGGCGGAACAGGCGCCCCTTTTCGCTGGCGCCGATATATTGTGAGGGGTCGGCCAGCACGATGTCGCTGCTCGTCAGATCGGCCCAGCTGCCGCTGGCGAGCGGGATCGCATCGTCCAGAAATGCCTTGGCCCAGGCGATGACCTGCGCGCCGCGGGCGGCGTCATAGCCCTTCCCCGCCGCCGCGCCGGGGATCACATCGGTGCCGTAGAGCGCGTCGTACAGGCTGCCCCAGCGCGCATTGGCGGCGTTCAGCAGGAAGCGGGCGTTGAGGATCGGGACGACCAGTTGCGGCCCGGCGAGGCGGGCGACTTCGTCATCGACATGATCGCTGCCTATCGTGAATGGCGCGGGTTCGGGGACCAGATAGCCGATGTCGCGCAGGAACGCCTGATAGGCGGCGGCATCATGCGGCTGGCCACGGCGCTGTTCATGCCAGCTGTCGATCTGGGTCTGAAGCGCGTCGCGCTTGCGCAGCAGGGCGGCGTTGTCGGGCGTGAAGCGAGCGAAGATGTCCGCCGTACCCGCCCAGAAGGCGTCGGCGCTGATGCCCGTTCCGGGCAAGGCGCGATCCTCGATGAAGTCGGCCAGCAGTTTCGCGACCTGAAGCCCTTCCCTGTCCGTCATTGCGTCGATGCTGCGGTCGGTCATGTCAGTCCACTCCTTTATGATGCGCCCATCATAAAGATTTTCCATTATGCCGTT
>NZ_JBMDWL010000095.1:0-15875 GCF_048594625.1 Sphingobium sp. | reverse complement strand
GAACCACAGGAAGGCAAGCCCCGCGCCGATGATCGCGCCGCACAATATGGTCAGATTGCCTGCGCCCGGCACATGCGGGATGCCCAGATAATCGGCAAAGTCCGCACGCCCGACCAGATAGACGATCAGCAGGAAAGCGAGGCTGGCGATGATGACCGGCATGGTGGCCAGACCGTCGAGGCCATCGGTCAGGTTCACCGCATTGCCAAACGCCACGATGACGAAGGCGGCGAAACAGAAATAAAACGGCCCCAGTTCGATCGCCGGGCCGTTATAGAAAGGCACGTAGAGCGCGGTGTTGCCATGCTGATGCACGATCATCCACGCCGCGATCCCGGCGATCAGAAATTCGAACAGCAGCCGCATCTTGCCCGACAGGCCCTTATGACTGGCCTTCGTCACCTTGTCATAATCGTCCAGGAAGCCGATCGCGCCAAAGCCCAGCGTCACGAACAGGCAGGCCCAGACATAGGTGGAGTTGAGGTCCATCCATAGCAGCACCGAAATGACCATGGATGTCAGGATCATCAGGCCGCCCATGGTGGGCGTGCCGCGCTTGGCCAGATGGGTCTGCGGCCCGTCGGTACGGATCGGCTGCCCCTTGCCCTGACGGACGCGCAGCCAGCCGATGAATTTGGGACCAATCACCAGCCCGATCGCCAGCGCGGTGAAGATCGCCGCGCCCGCACGGAAGGACAGGTATCGGATCAGATTGAAAATCCCCGCGAAATCCAGGGTTTCGGCCAGCCAGTAGAGCATTAGTTCCGGTCTCCGTCGCGGGCGCTGTCTGCCATGGCGGCGACGAGGCGGGACAGGCCCACCCCGTTCGATCCCTTGACCAGTATCGCGTCGCCCGCGCGCACGTCGTTTTGAATGATGGGGATGGCCGCCGCCGTATCGGCGACATGGGTAAAGGATATGACGCCGTTCAGCGCGTCGGCCAGCGGTGCCATTTCCGCGCCGACCAATATCGCATGATCGACATGACCGGCGCGCAGCGGATCGACCAGCCCGGCATGGAGTTCGACGCTGCGGCTGCCCAGCTCGCGCATGCCGCCCAATATGGCGATGCGGCGGTCCGCTCTTTCGCGGCCCAGCTGCTTCAGCGTCGCCGCCATGGACAGCGGATTGGCGTTGTAGCTTTCGTCGATCAGCAGCGCCTCGCCGCCTGCAACCGGCAATATGCGCCGCTCGCCGCGCCCCGGCAGCCCCGGCATTTCGGCCAAAGCCAGCCCGGCAGCCGCCAGATCGCCGCCGACCGCCTCCACCGCCGCCAACACCGCCAGCGCATTGGACACCCAATGATCGCCCGGCGCCGCCACGGTGAAACAGAGTTCGGCGCCCGGCAATGTCGCGGTGACCAGCGTGCCGCCGCCCGGCGCGGGCAGCGCTTCACGCGCGCAGACATCGGCCTTCGGGCTGGTGCCGAACGTCAGGATGCGCGAAGCATGCCGCTCCGCCCGATTATAGAGCAGCGTCACATGCGGGCTGTCATAGGGGATGATCGCGGTGCCACCGGGTTGCAACCCTTCGAAGATTTCCGCCTTGGCCTCGGCGATCTTTTCTTCGGTTCCGAAAAATTCGATATGGGCGGGCGCGATCGCGGTCACGATGGCGACATGGGGCCGCACCTGCCGCGTCAGGGCAGACAGTTCGCCCGCATGGTTCATGCCCATTTCGAACACGCCATAGGCGCTGTCGCGCGGCATGCGGCTCAGGCTCAACGGCACGCCGACATGGTTGTTATAACTTTTGACCGAACGGTGCACCCGCCCCGGCGCGGCGCGATCCAGCGCCTGAAACAGCGCTTCCTTCGTGCCGGTCTTGCCCACCGATCCGGTAACGCCAATCACTTTGCCAGTTATGCGCTTGCGCGACGATCTTCCCAACGCTTCGAGCGCGGCGGCGCTATCGGGGACCAGGATATGGGGATGGTTCACCGGCTCGCTGACGATCGCCCCGGCCGCGCCCTGCCCGAATGCCTTTTCCACGAATTTATGACCGTCGGTGGTTTCGCCCTTCATCGCGACGAACAGGTCGCCCTGCCCGACTTCGCGGCTGTCGAACGCCACGCCAGAAACGGCAAACGGCGCCGACGCGGCGCCGCCTGTGGCCTCGGCAATGTCGGCGGAGGCCCAGAGCTCAGCCATGGATGCCAACCTCCGTCTGGTTCGCGCCTGTCGAGACCCGTTGCGCGCTGGTTCTCGACAGGCGCGAACCGAACGGATCAAGTGCGAAGACCATCAACCCGCGCACTCCCGCGCCACGGTGACGTCATCGAATGGCAGCACCCGGTCGCCGATGATCTGCCCCTGTTCATGGCCCTTGCCCGCCAGCAGGACGATGTCTTCGGCCCCGGCCTGACCGATGGCGGCGGCGATGGCGGCGCGACGCCCCCCGATTTCCTCCGCATCGGGCGCCCCTGCCAGCACGGCGGCGCGAATGGCCGATGGCTCCTCCGAACGGGGATTATCGTCGGTCACGATGACATGATCGGACAATTCGACCGCGACCTTGCCCATCAGCGGCCGCTTGCCCGCATCGCGATCCCCACCCGCACCGAACAGGGTGATCAGGCGCCCCCTGGTATGCGGGCGCAGCGCTTCTATCGCGGCCTTCAGCCCATCGGGCGTGTGGGCATAATCGACATAGACCGGCGCGCCAGCCCGGCTAATGACGGCGCGTTCCAGCCGCCCGCGCACCGGCTGAACCCGGCCCAGCAATTCCATCACCTTGGCCGTGTCGCCGCCGGTCGCGATGACGAGGCCCGCCGCCGTCAGCGCATTGGCCGCCTGATAGGCGCCGATCAGCGGCAGGTTGACCTTATACACCCTGCCCTCGGCTTCGATCTCCAGCGTCTGGCCCAACTGGGTCGGGGTGCGGTTGACAAGCCGCAGGGCCTGTCCCTTCACCCCGACGCTCAGCACACGAAGCCCCCGCTTCGTAGCCCGCGCGATAACCTTGTCCGACCATGTATCGTCGGCCCATATGACCGCCGCGCCATTCGCCGACACCACTTCGTCGAACAGCCGCATCTTGGCGTCGAAATAGCTGTCCATGTCGCCATGATAATCGAGATGGTCGCGCGACAGATTGGTGAAGCCACCGGCGATGACCGGCAACCCTTCGGTGCGATATTGATCAAGGCCGTGGCTCGACGCCTCGAACGCTGCATGGGTGATGCCTTCGCGCTTCAGCCCCGACATATTGGCCAGGAACGTCACGATGTCCGGCGTGGTGAGGCCCGTCGACACCTGATCCACCGCCGTCGTCACCCCCAGCGTGCCGATGGACGCGGACTTGTGACCCAGCATGCGCCAGATCTGTCGCACCAGTTCGACGTTCGACGTCTTGCCATTGGTGCCGGTGACGGCGATCGTCACATCGGGAAACGGCGCGAAGTAACGCGCAGCCATCATCGCGAACAGGCGGCGGGGATTGGCATGGGCGATATGGATCGCCCCTTCGACCTTTGCCTCCGGCCGGGCGACGACGGCGATGGCGCCCGCCTTCACCGCGTCGGGAATATAATCCTCGCCATTGACGCGCAGCCCCTGAAAGGCGCCGAACACGGTGCCGGGCGCGACCTTGCGATTGTCGATGGCGAAACCGGTGACCGACGCGTCAAGGCCGGCATGATCGCCGGCCGACACATCCAGACCCTCGATCAGGGAGCCGAGGCGCATCATTCTTTCTCCTTGTCGCCGTGCAGCAGCGGCATCAGGTCGGAAATATCCACGTCACGACTTTCGTCCGGCATCACGCCCAGCATCGGGCCGGTGCGTTCGATCACCCGTTTGACCACGGGCGCGGCGGTCCATGCGGCGGTGCGCAGGCCATATTGGCCCGTCGCCTCGTCCATGATCGCGACGACGACGTAACGGGGATTGTCCATGGGGAATGCAGAAGCGAAAGTCGTCACCAGCGAAGTCTTGTTATAGCGCCCCTCCTGGGGCTTTTCGGCGGAACCGGTCTTGCCGCCCACCCGGAATCCCTTGGCGTCGGCACTACGCCCTGTACCCGCCGACACGATCATCCGCAACAGTTGCCGCATGCGCGCGCTGGTGGCCGCGGTGAATACGCGGCGTCCTTCGGGCACTTCGTCGGCATTGAGCTTGCGCACAGTCGCGGGACGCCAGATCCCGCCATTGACCAGCGCGGCATAAGCGGTGGCCAGATGCAGCGGCGTCACCGCGATGCCATGGCCATAGCTGGTCGTCATGCTGGTGATGCGGCCCCAGCTGGACGGCCAGATACCCTTGGCGCGTTCGTTGAACTCGATGGGCGCGCGCTGATCGAAATCGACGCTGCGGAACATTTTTTGCAGCGGTTCCGCGCCCATTTCATCAGCGATGCGCGCCGTACCGATGTTGGAACTGTGCACCAATATTTCCGGCACGTTGATCCAGCGGCCAAGCGGATGGTCGTCCTTGATGCGGAATCCGGCGACCGCCAGCGGCGCGGTGGCGTCATAGCGCTTGCTCATCGACGTCACGACGCCCGCATCCATGGCCGCGGCGATGGACAGCGGCTTGAAGGCGGAACCCAGTTCGTAACGCGCCTGCACCATATGATTGCACAGCGGCGATTCGCTGCACCGCTTGCCCGCGTAATTTTGCAGTTTGTTGGGATCGAACACCGGCAGCGAAGCCATGGCGATGATCTCGCCGGTATTGGCGTCCATGATGACACCGCCCGCGCCCTTCGCCTTGGTCTGCACCAGCTGCGCATATAGTTCGCTTTCCAGCGCGCCCTGAACCCGGCTGTCGATGGAAATGGCAAATGGCCGGCCGCGCTTCGCAGCGTCGATCAGCCGGTCGTTGAACGCCGCCTCCACACCCATGCCGCCCACGCCATCGGCATTGGGGGCAAAGCCCAGCACATGCGCGGCGAGCGTGCGCTGGGGATAGAGCCGCTCCTTTTCGCGCGGGAATTCGATGCCGATTTCGCCCAGCGCGTTCACCGCCGCCACTTCTTCAGGCAGCGCGCGACGGCGCAGATAGGCCCAGCCGCGTCCGGTCAGCTTCTTACGAAAAACCGCTTCGGATTCGTCGGGAAAGATTTCGTGCAGCTTGCGCGCCAGTTCGCCCGGATCGCCGATCAGCTTGGACGGTCGCACCGCCACCGAATAGGCGTCCATGGTCCGCGCCAGCGGCACGCCATTGCGGTCCACGATGTCGGCGCGCGCAGGCAGGAACGGCGACAGGCTGCCGTCGCCCGCATTGCCATGCGCAAAAATGCCGACCCATGCGAGTCGGCCGATCAGGACCACGGTGATGCCCATGAACAGGATCAAAAGCAGCATCAGCCGGTTATGGGCCATCGCCGTCAGGTTGACCCGTTGCCGCCCCGCCCGTTCCGCGCCGCCGGGCTGGACAATGATCGTGGCCATCAGCGCGCCTCCTTGCGCTTCTCGCGCGCCGCCCTGGCGCTAAGGTCGCCCAGCGTGCTGTCATCCAGCAGCTTGGCGTCGAGCATCGCCATCCGCTCCGCCTTGCGCGCGATTGGATTGGGTTTCGACACGTCGGCATCCACCTTTACCTGCTGCGCGGGGGTGCGGCGCGCGGGCTGGGGCAGCTTGTCGACGGCGTCGGCGGCATGCGCTTCGCGGATCACGGCGATGTCGCTGCGAATCTGCGTCGCCGCCGGGCTTTCGGGCGCCTTCTGCGGCGCGGACGGCAGGTCGGCCGGGGTTTCGACCATCGCCACCATCACGGGCGGCGCGACATAATCGGGACCATTGGGCTGCACGCCGTCCAGATGCGCGAGCGCCCTTTCCCCGCCCAGATATTGCTGGGCGGTCGGCGTCGCATACATGAAGTCGTCCTGATTCCACCGTTCCAGCTGACGCATGGAGGCGCGCGCGCTGAATTCCGTTTCCAGATAACGGATGTCCGCCTTTGCCCGCGCGATCTGCGCCCGCACCGCCATCAGCTGGTTACGCTCGGTTGCGACCTTCAGCGACACCATATAGGCGCCCAGCGCACCCAGCGCGACCAATATGACCCAGATCAGGCTCTGCAACCTTTTGACGGCGATCATGAGCGGACACTCCGGGCGGAAGATGACTGGACGGGGGCAGAAGTACGGACGGCGGCGCGCAATGTGGCGGATCGGGCACGGGGGTTGCGCGCCAGTTCCGCTTCGCCGGGGCGCACCGCCTTGGCGGGCTTGGCGAAGGTCGGCTGCGGCCCCGCCGCCCGTTCGGGCAGATGCCGCGACCCTGCCCCCTCGCCACCGCTACGCTTGCGCAGAAACTGCTTCACGATGCGATCTTCGAGCGAATGGAAGGTCACGATCGCCAGTCGGCCACCCTCTTCCAGCAGCGCCTCCGCCGCATCGAGCGCCAGCTCCAGCTCTTCCAGCTCCCGGTTCACATGGATGCGGATCGCCTGAAATGTGCGGGTCGCGGGGTCTTTTTTGTCATGCGGCTTGTGGCCCAGCGCGCGGCGGACGACTGCGGCCAGTTGACCCGTGCGCTCCAGCGGGCGCGCCTCCACGATGGCGCGGGCGACCCGGCGCGACTTGGGTTCGTCGCCATAGCGATAGATGACGTTGGCGATCTCTTCCTCAGGGGCATTGTTGAGGAAGTCGGCGGCGCTCATGCCGTCCTGGCTCATCGTCATGGTCAGCGGCCCGTCCGACTGGAAGGAAAAGCCGCGCTCCGCCCGGTCGAGCTGCATCGACGACACGCCGATGTCGAGTGTTATGCCCGACACCTTCTCTATGCCGCGTTCCGCCAGCAATTCCGTCATGCGCGAAAATTCGCCGGGGATCAGGGTGATGCCATGCGTATCGGCCACGCCCTGCCCTTCGCGGATCGCATCGGGGTCGCGATCAAAGGCGAAGACGCGCGTGCCCGCACGGGCCATGGCGCTGCTATAGCCGCCCGCGCCGAACGTGCCGTCCACATGAAGTTCGCCGGGGTTGATGGCGAGGGCGTCCAGCACTTCATCGATCAGGACGGGAATATGGGGCGCACCGCTCACTTGACCGCCCCCGCCGCGCGCGCTTCGATCCAGCGCTTCACCTTGTTGCGGATCAGCACCGGACGACCGGCGCTTTCGACCACGGCTTCGGGCTTCCAGATCTGGAAGTAACGGCCCACGCCGTAAAAGAAGATCGCGTCCGTGATGCCGGCTTCTTCCTTAATATCGGGGTGCAGGAAGAAACGGCCACCATCATCGAAATTCACGTCTTCGATCGTGCCGAGACGGTTTTCACGCTCCACATCGGCGTCGAAATCGCGCCCGGCTTCATAGGCCTGACGCTCCAGCTTTTCGACTTCCTCGAACAGATATTGCTTGTGGGACAGGCCAAATCCGGTGGCGCAGCCATTGCCGAAATGGATCGACAGGCACAGGCGGTTCTGCCCGCCGCTCGCCTGCGTCACCAGCTTGCGCATCTCCAGGGGCAGCACGAAACGGCCCTTGCCGTCCGCGACGCTGAACGCGTTGCCCGAATAGAGAATGACGTCCGACACGCTGCCAACTGGCCCCTTTTCCGCGGGGCACAGGCCGTCTGCCGCCGGAATCCACGAAAAGACCACCGGCGCACAGGACTGCACAAAGCCTGACGAACCCCAATGCTGGTTTTCCTACCAAGCATGGAGACGACTGAAAAGGGGAAAAGGTGGGACAGGATGGGAAAATACGGTGAAATCTGGGATCAACCGGATTTCCTGTCGACAATCGTCATCCTTTCCCTTTTTGTTCCGGGCGCGGCACCCCCGATTTCCCGCCGAAACAGCGCCGCGCCCAATATTGCCCAGATTATCCCGGCCCAAACCGCCCAGCGCAGCCCATGCCGCACGTCCGCCGCTTCCCGCATCCAGCGCCGCTCACCGGGGACAGGCGCCCCACCCAGCCAGTCGATGACAAGCGCGGGCGTATCGGCAATCCAGTATCGGGGATTAAGCGGACGGGCAGGATCGGCCAGCCACAGCCGGTCGTCGATCGGATCGGCATCGCCCAACAACAACACCTCGCCTTTGCCAATGCGCTTGCGATGCACGATCCAGTCGCCCGGCCCGACCCAACGATCATCGCGGCCAGCCAGATAGGCCCTGACGCCCGACAGCGTAATCAGATGGCCGTCGGGCGCATGATACCGCATTTCCTCGCTTTTCAGGTCGGACGGCCGAAACCCCCAATGCCCCAGCAGCGGCTGCAACAGGCTGGCCGACGGCGCACGGCGGCGATCGCCCAGCGGCAGGCCGGACGGCCAGCGCAGCAACGGATCGGCCAGCACCAACGCCGTCCCACCAGCGCGCACCCACATATCGATCGCCACCAGCTGCGGGGGCGTCAGCGCGCGTGGCTGCGCCAGCAGCAGGCGCTTCACCCCCGAAGCGGCCAGCCTTTGCGGGTCATCCAATGGCGTGACCATAAAGCGGCTGCGCAGCAGCTTGACGATGGGCGCATCACGTGGCCCATCCCGTCCCGCCTCATCCCAGAAAAGCGGCAGGGCCGTCACGATGGCAAGACCGGGGAGATCCGGGCCGGGACGCTCCGGGCTGGGCTGGATCGACTGCGCAGGACCGCGCCAGAGGATGAGGACCGCGATGGCGAGCAGCGCCACCCCCAACCCCGTTCGCTTCAAGCCGGATCGAGAAGCATCCCGCACAGGGTTCTCGACCGGGCGCGAAGCGAACGGAGGCCGGCGCAGCAACGCGCCACCGAACGCCGCCAGCATCGCAACCGCCCATAAACCCGCCACGGCCCATCCCTGCGGCGCGCGACCGGACGCCAGCATGCAGAAGATCGTCGCCATCCCGACGCCACCCATCGCCGCCCAGCCGATCGCCAGCCAGCCCATCATCAGCCAACCACGCCGCGCCAGCACCGCGCCCGCCAGAGCCAGCACCAAAGCCATCGGCAGCGCCCAGTCCCACGGATCGGCCTGCCCTGTCAGCCAGGCGCGATGCAGTCCGGTCAGGAAAATCAGCAGCGGCACCAGCCAGAGCCAAAGGAATCGGCCCAGCCCCGCCCGGATCGGCGGCCATCGCCAGCCCCGCCGCGTCATATCAGCGCGATTGCGCGGGGTCGCGGTCCATCGGCTTGCGGATATTGGGATCGGGTTGCAGGTCGGGCACCAGCGGCGCCTGCTCCGGCGCGGGCTGTACGCCCAGTTCGGCCAGCGGGTCCTTTGGCGACACGGCATTTTGCTGCGTCGACAACGTCGGCACCACCGGCGGCGGCAGCGCGGCATCGTCCATCCGCGCCTTTTCGATGACGATATTGGCCAGACCGACCAGCAATACGACACCGGCCAGACCGGTCAGACCGATCTGGACGCGCTGCAACCCTTCCTGACGGCGGGGTGTTTCGGCCATGCTTCCGTTCATATTATCGACGCCGCGACCCGTGTCGGCGATCATGCAGTCTGCGCGAGCCAGGGGAAGACCGTCAAGCCCTTAGTTTCCAGCCACTGTCGGTTATAGAGCGTCGACAGATAACGAAAGCCCGTGTCGCACAGGATGGTCGCGATCCGCTTGCCCGGCCCCAGCTGCTTCGCCAGCGCGACCGCGCCCGCGACATTGATGCCCGACGACAGGCCCAGACACAGCCCTTCCTCGGCCAGCAGGCGGCGACCCCATTCCATCCCCTCCTCGTCGGAGATACGGAACTGGGCATCGATCGGCGCGCCTTCCAGATTGGCGGTGATGCGCCCCTGCCCTATACCTTCGGCGACGCTGCTGCCCTCGGCCTTCAGTTCGCCATGGGCATAATAGTTGAACAGCGCCGCGCCATGCGGATCGCTGAGCGCGATGATGATATTTTCATCCTTGGCCTTGAGGCCAAGGCCAACGCCCGCAATCGTGCCGCCCGTGCCCGCGGCGCAGGTAAACCCGTCGATCCGGCCGTCCATCTGGGTCCAGATTTCTTCCGCCGTGCCCACGATATGCGCCTTGCGGTTGGCGATATTGTCGAACTGGTTGGCCCAGATCGCGCCCTCCGTTTCCTCCGCCAGACGGCGGGAGGTATGCACGAAATGCCCGGGGTTGGAATAGGGGGCGGCAGGCACCGTCACCAGTTCCGCACCCAGCGCGCGCAGCGTATCCATTTTCTCGCGGCTCTGCGTTTCGGGCATGACGATGATCGTCTTATACCCCTTCGCATTGGCGACCAGCGCCAGGCCGATGCCGGTATTGCCCGCCGTCCCTTCGACGATCGTGCCGCCGGGCTTGAGCAGCCCCTTTTCCTCGGCATCGTTGACGATGAACAGCGCCGCCCGGTCCTTCACCGACGCACCGGGATTGGCAAATTCGCATTTGGCGAAAATATCGCAGCCGGTTTCGTTCGACGGACCGGCAAGGCGCACCATCGGCGTATTGCCGATCAGCGCGAGACTATTGGATTGAAGCAGCATGGCCCCCGCATAGCTGACGCGGCGCGACTTTGCCAAGCAAGGGAATGATGATGGGGCAAAAGGCCCCATTTCAGGCCTGCCGTTAATATATGCCTCCCGGCCCGTCCCATCGCGGCACAGGGGCAAAAGACGCAAGGAAAAAGCAAGGCTTTTGGGATAAGGGCAGGTTGGGCACAGTTCGGCCCACCGATAATATGGGAACTTTATGCGACTGTCGGCGCAGATGAAGGGATGGAAGGGGCATGGCGCGATCACTTGCGTCGTGCTGCTCCTCCTCGTCGCACCGCGGCTGATCACCGCCGCCCCGCTGGACATGTTGCAGGGGAATCGACCGGACAGCCAAACCGATCCTTCGGAAATCAGTGGCGAAAATTTCCCCGGCTCCGCTTTCTTCTATGCGGAAGGGGCGTTCGATCCGGCGCCTGGCGTCGAAACCCTGAAAAGCCAGCATGTGCTGGGGCTGGACGCGGTGAAGAGCGCGCCCGCCATGATCTTTCGCGGCATCACCGGGCTGGACAGCTATCGCGCGCTCCATTGCCTGACCTCCGCCATCTATTATGAAGCCGCTAACGAACCCGACGATGGCCAGCGCGCCGTGGCGCAGGTGGTGTTGAACCGCGTGCGCAGCCCGCTTTACCCCAATACGGTATGCGGCGTCGTCTATCAGGGATCGGAACGTACCGACTATAAATGCCAGTTCACCTTCAGCTGCGATGGTGCGATGGCGCGCCTCCCTGCCGCCGCCGCATGGGTGCGCGCCCGGCGCGTGGCGGAACGGGCGCTGGCTGGCGATGTCTATGCCCCCGTCGGCCTTGCCACCCATTATCACACGCTGGCCGTGCGCCCGGACTGGTCGTCCAGCCTTCAGGCCGTTGCCGTGATCGGCGCGCATATCTTTTACCGCAGCCCCGGCTTTAACGGCACGCCCGCCGCGTTCCGCATCCCCTATCTGGGGCGCGAACCCATTTCCGGCCCGGCGCGTAACAGCTGGCCCGCAAAGCCGGTGCAGCCTATCGAAACGATGACGCCATCGTTCACCCTCCCCCTCACTGCTTCGCAGCCCGCCGCGCCCACCACGACCTGGACGCCGCCGCCCACACCCAGACCGGCCGATGACGGCCTGCCGGAATCCACCATCCGCCCCGAATATCGGAACAGCGGGCGCCCGCTGATCTGATCCTTTTTCGACCATTCGGCCGATTTTCTGCGGTTAATTTTGCGGCAACCAACGAAGTTGCTGCAATGCGGGCGATTAAAAAAATGCGATATGCGCGATTTTTTTCGGGAACCTATTGCGGGCGTTGGCGGTTCTGTAATTCGGATAGCAAATCTTTTGCCCCCCGCTCTTGCTATCCAAAAAATATGAACCCGGAACGCTCTTCCCCCCCCCGACGCGTTCCGGGTTCAGCATTTTCTGGGGCATCTTCCTTTTGAAATCATTATTCTTTTCACCTGCGGAACGCTTGCGCGCGCCACGGGTTCTCTGTTGCGTAGCCGCGATGGCCATGTGCCATCGGGTCACCGATTTTGACGAGGAGGTTTTCCGATGACGAAAAAGATCCTGGCCGCCCTGCTGCTGACGGGTTCGCTGATGGTCGCAGCGTGCAACACGGTCGAAGGCGCAGGCCGCGACGTCCAGAGCGCAGGCAAGGCCGTGGAACGCTCGGCCAATTGAGCCGACCTGCGATCTGATTATATTCAGTCCCTGGCATGACCCGCCTTCCCCATGGAAGGCGGGTATTTTTTGTCATCCCGCCGTCCGCTCACCCGACCGATACGATCAGGATCGCGGAATCAGGCCGACGCTTCTTCCTCCGTCGCCTCGCCTTTGTCCTGCCTGCGGTCGGTGAACCAGATGGCAATGATCGTGATTTCATAAAGCAGTAGCAAAGGGATGGCGAGCATCAGCTGCGACACGACATCGGGCGGCGTGAGCACGGCCGCCAGAATGAAGGCCGCCACGATCATATAGCGGCGCAACCCGATCAGCTGCGCCCGCGAAACGAAACCCGCCCGGTTCAGCAGCAGCAGCAGCACCGGCATCAGGACCCTGATGCCGAACGCCAGAATGAACTGCCTGACAAGGCCCAGATAGCTGTCCGCGCTGGGCAGCGCCTCCACCGACAGGCCGCTGCTGTTGCCCTGAAATTCCAGGAAGAAGTGGAATGCCGTCGGCATCACTACGAAATAGGCCAGGCTGGCCCCCATCGCGAACAGGAACGGCGTCGCCAGGATGAAGGGCAGCAACGCCTTCTTTTCCTTGGCATATAGCCCCGGCGCGACAAAGGCCCACAGCTGATTGGCGATGATCGGGAAGGACAGGCAGAACGCACCGAACACCGCGATCTTCACCTGCACGAAAAAGGCTTCGTACAACTTGGTATAGACCAGCCGCCCGCCGCCATCGCCAAAGGCTTCCTTCAGCGGATGGACGAGGATCGCGAACAGCTGTTCGGAAAAATAGAAACAGACCGCCCCGGTGATGAACAGCGCATAGACGCATTTCAGCAACCGGCTGCGCAGTTCGATCAGATGGTCCAGCAAGGGTGCCTTGCTGTCGTCAATATCGTTGATCATGCCGCCGCATCATCCTTGCGCGGTTCCGACAGGGGCGCTTCGGCCACATAGGGCGGGCCGTCGCTCGCCGAAGCGACCGATGCCGCCGGCGTCACCGGATCGGCCGCCACCGGCGCCGATTCGGCGACGAAGGGCGGCGTTTCCACTGGCGCGGACTGCGCGACATAGGGGGGCACGTCCTGCGCGCCATCCTGCACCCCGGCCTGCACCGACGATTCGACCGGCGAAGGCAACGCGCCCGGCGTCGTTTCGGGCGGATGCTCTTCCATGATCCGCTTGTTCTGCGCGGCCCATTTCTTTTCCAGCTCTTCCAGTTCCACTTCGCGCACCATGGCGTCGATGCCGGTGCGGAAATGGCGGGCCATGCCCTGCGCCTTGCCCACGATCTGCCCCACCTTGTAGAGCGCGCGCGGCAGATCCTTCGGCCCGATCACGATCACGGCAATGATCACGATCACCAGAAGTTCGGTGGAATCGATACCAAACATGCGTGACTATCGGCCTGTGCTGGAGGGGATCAGGCCTTGGTCTTTTCTTCGGCGCTCGTGGTCGCGCCGTCCTGTTCGGGCACGCGATGGCCTTCGATGCGGGTCGCGGGCTTTGCCGGCGTCACATCGTCGTCATCGTCGGCCATGCCCTTCTTGAAGCTCTTGATACCCTTGGCCACGTCACCCATCAGGCCGGAAATACGACCGCCACCGAACAGCAGCATGACGACCAGGAGTACGATCACCCAGTGCATCAGCGAAAAGGAACCCATTTGTCTTACTCCTGAAAGGAGGCCTATCTAGGCCTCTTCCTCATCATTTTCCAGAACGGATTGCCCGCCCAGACCCTCCAGCGCCAAATCGACGGGGTCGAGCAGGCCGGCGGCACGCAAATCATCCATTCCGGGCAGGTCGCGGCGGCTGCCAAGCCCGAAATGGGTCAGAAATTCCACGGTGGTGGCATAGATGAGCGGGCGCCCCGGTACTTCCCGCCGCCCTGCCGGACGAACCCATCCTGCCTCCATCAGCACGTCCAGCGTGCCCTTTGCCACCTGAACCCCGCGAATCGCCTCTATTTCGGCCCGGCTGACCGGTTCATGATAGGCGATGATGGCCAGCGTCTCCATCGCTGCGCGCGATAATTTGCGTGGCTCGTCCTTTTCGCGACGCAGAATATGGGCCAGGTCGGGCGCGGTCTGGAAATGCCAGCGCCCGCCCCGTTCCACCAGATAAATGCCGCGCCCGGCATAATCTTCGGCCAGTGCCGCCAGCGCCGCGTTCAGGTCGCCCTCAGCCCCCACATGCAGTTTCAGGTCCGCCGGGGTCAGCGGCGCTTCGGCCACGAACAGCGCGGCCTCCACCGATCGCATGAAATCATCGGGTTCGCGGGTCATGCGGCATGCCCTCGATTCGGCGCAGCGCCGGTCACGGTCGCCCGCAGGTAAAGCGGCGCGAAAATCTCCTCCTGCCGAATTTCCAGTCGCCCCTGCCGCGCCAGTTCCAGCGCGGCGACGAAACTGCTGGCCAACGCCGACTTCGCCTTTGGCGGGGCCAGATCGGGCGGCAGGAAGGAAGCAAGGTTCGTCCAGTCGATCGCGGCGCCGACCAGCGCGCCGACCCGCTGGATCGCTTCGTCCAGCGTCATCACCGGTCGCACCGCGATGGTGTGGACCACCGGCTGGGTCCGGGCGCGGATCTGGCCATAGGACTGGATCAGGTCATACAGGCTGGCGCGCCATTGCGCCTTCTTCACCAGCCGCAATCCTTCGGGCTTGCGCCGGGTAAAGATGTCGCGCCCCAACCGGTCGCGCGCCATCAGCCGTGCCGCCGCATCGCGCATCGCATGCAGCCGCTGCAACCGCAATTGCAGGCGCAGCGCCAGTTCTGCGGGATCAGGATCGGGCTGTTCCTGCCGGGGCAGCAACAGCGCGGATTTGAGATAGGCGAGCCATGCCGCCATCACCAGATAATCGGCCGCCAGTTCCAGCCGCAATTGCCGGGCGCCATCGATGAAGGCCAGATATTGCTGCGTCAGCGCCAAAATGGAAATTTCGCGCAGGTCGACCTTTTGCGTCCGCGCCAGACTCAGCAACAGGTCGAGCGGCCCTTCCCACGCGTCGAAGCTGACGTTCAGCGTCTCCGGCGCGGGAACGGCGGGCTGGGCGAACAGGTCGTCGGTCAAGCGTCGACCAGACCCAGCAGCGAATCGCGGACCGCGATCATCTCTTCCATCGACGGTTGATCGCCTCCGCGTTCGACCGATGCCATCGCCCTGTCGAGCCGCTCGCGCGCCACATCCGTGATGTCGGGCAACAGATTGGCGATGCCGACCATGTCGTCCATCCGCCCCCAGCAATTGAGCGCCAGATCGCATCCCGCGGCCACCACCCCAGCCGCCAGTTCGGGGATGCTGCCGCGCAGCGCCTTCATGTCCAGATCGTCGGACATCAGCAGGCCGGTAAAACCGATCCGTTGCCGGATGATCTCCGCGATGACGGCGGGCGACAGACTAGCCGGGCGTTCCGCATCCCATTCGGTATAGACGACATGCGCCGTCATCCCCATCGGCGCATTACGCAAAGTGCGGAACGGCGCGAGGTCGGTTTCCAGCGCGTTGAGGTTCGCGTTCACGATCGGCAGCGCCAGATGGCTGTCGACCATTGCCCGGCCATGGCCCGGCATATGTTTGACGATGCCGACCACGCCGCCCTGCGCCAGCCCCTCCAGCGTGGCACGGCCCAGCGCCGCGACCCGCATCGGGTCCGCGCCCAGCGTCCGGTCGCCCATGATGTCGCTCGTGCCATCCTGCCGCACATCCAGCAGGGGCAGCGCATCGACGCTGATCCCCACTTCCGCCAGCATCAGCGCGATGGCGTGGGCATTGGCGCGCGCGGCCGCAATGGCGCTGGAAGGGGCGAGGTCATACAGCCGGTCGAACGC
>NZ_JBMDWL010000094.1:0-4645 GCF_048594625.1 Sphingobium sp. | reverse complement strand
CGTCTGGAAACGATCAAGGTGTCCGAACCGGCGAAGCGTTCGGCCGGCGTCAAGGTCGCCGATGTCGATGAACTGGTGGCAAAGCTCAAGGCGATGGGAGTGGCAGCATGACGAAGACTCTTGTTTGGGTTGAACATGAAGGCGGCGCGGTCAAGGACGCGACGCTTTCGGCCGTCACCGCCGCTGCGAAGCTGGGCGAAGTGCATCTGCTGGTCGCTGGGCAGGGGGTGGACGGCGTGGCCGCCGCCGCTGCCAAAATCGACGGCGTGGGCAAGGTGCATGTCGCCGACGATGCGGCCTTTGCCCATGCGCTGGCCGAAAATGTCGCGCCGCTGGTCGTCCAACTGATGGTCAGCCACGACGCCTTCGTCGCGCCCGCCACCAGCAACGGCAAGAATATCGCGCCGCGTGTCGCCGCCCTGCTGGACGTCATGCAGATCAGCGACATCCTGTCGGTGGAAAGCGAAGACACTTTCACGCGTCCCATCTACGCCGGTAACGCCATCGCGACCGTCCGGTCGAAGGATGCGAAGAAGGTCATCACCGTACGCGGCACCGCCTTTGCCAAGGCCGGGACCGAAAGCGGCAATGGCGTGGTCGAGGCTGTGGCTTCGACGGGTGACAAGGCGATCTCCTCCTTCATGGGCGCTGAAATCGCCAGGCTGGAACGGCCCGAACTCACATCGGCCAAGGTCATCGTGTCGGGCGGCCGCGCGCTCAAGGACGGCGAGACGTTCGAAGCCACCATCTTCCCGCTGGCCGACAGGCTGGGCGCGGCGGTGGGCGCGTCGCGCGCCGCAGTCGATGCGGGTTATGTCCCCAACGACTATCAGGTCGGCCAGACCGGCAAGATCGTCGCCCCCGAAGTCTATATCGCCGTCGGCATCAGCGGCGCGATCCAGCATCTGGCGGGGATGAAGGACAGCAAGACCATCATCGCCATCAACAAGGACGAGGATGCGCCGATATTCCAGGTCGCCGACATCGGCCTGGTCGGCGATCTGTTCAAGATCGTGCCGGAACTGACGGAAAAGCTGTAATCCCGTCCGTAAAAGTAGGAAAGGGCGTCGGGAGTGATCCCGGCGCCCTTTTTGGATGTCGTCAACGGACGGTGGTTATTCGCAGTTGATGTCGTTCTTGTCGATCGCCCGGCCCGCCAGTGCACCGCCTGCGCCGCCCAGGATGGTGCCGAGCGTTTTCGAGCCACCCGGCGCGATGACGTTGCCCAGCACGCCGCCCGCTATGGCGCCGACGATGGTGCCGGTGGTGCCGTCATCCCGCTTGCAATAATAGCGGCCGTCGCGGTCGCGGTAGATCTGGTCATTGTCGCGGATCGGGCGGCGGTGGTGGCGGGGTGGGCCGCGCCGGTCGCCGGGGCGGTCATAGCCATAGCCGCCGCCATAATTGTCCGTCCCGCATGCGCCCAGCGGCAACATCGCCAATATCGCGGCGGCAAGGATGGGTTTGCGCATCGTCAGTCTCCCGTAAAAAATCATGCGATGCGCCCTTAACCCATGGGGCTGGATGATGGTTTCCCCGCGCAAGCCCATGACCCTCAACAAAAAAGGCCGCCCGTCGCTGCCATGAGAGGGGGAGTGCGGCAGCGAGCGGGCGGCGACCGGCGACGAGAGCGGGGGGACAGTGTCGCCGGAGGGGGAAGTCGGAAATAGAGCGCGTCAGTGGCGCAGCGGCGGCGATCCGGCCGGAGTCGCGGTGACCAGCGGCGCGGTCGGGGCGGTGGCCGCCGAAGCGGGCGCTTCGCTGTCCGCGCGCTGATCGGCCAGGTTCGCCTTGGCTTCATTATAGCGGGCGACAAGGTCGTCCTTGAACTCCGTCAGCTTGCCGTCGTCATAGAGTTTCTTGCCGACATAACCAGCGATGGCGCCGAAAATCAGGGTGCGGATCATGACTGTCTCCTATGGGGTGTTTGATGGAATAACCGGCCACTCGCAAAGCGGTTCCGACATCGATTGGCTGTGCGACGGTTTCCGCCAGTCTTGCGACGGACGGTGAAAAACGCGCTATTGCAGTGATCCGAGCGGCGGGTCAGCCCATGGTTTGCGTCAGGTCGGGGCGGTCTCCGCCATGGCTTCATCATCGGCAAAGCCGAAGAAGATGTCGCGGGCGCGCGCGGCGGCCTCTTCATAGGGGCGGCGTTCGGCCTCCATCTGGGCGGCGAGCGCATCCTCCTCCTGCGGGGTCAGGTCGCGCTCATAATCGTCAATGTCATAGCTGTCATGGCTGGCATCGCCTTCGAAGCCGGGCGGCGGCGGATAATCGGTGCGCCAGCCGTCGCTGTCATGATCCCACCAGATGCCGCGCAGCTTTGCCGCGGCCTGATCGGGCGGCAGGTCGGCCAATATCGTCAACGGTTCGCGGGGAAGTTCACACCGTTCATTGCCGGTCAGGAACAGCGGTTTGTCGCCGACATAGTTTTTGGGATGGATCGCCATGCGGGCGGCGACGAACAGCGCCGCCGACGCGCCGGGGGACAGGGCGATGGCGGTCGCTTCCTCCACCGGCGGAGGCGTATCGGGGCGGGCGCCGTCGAGCATTTCCGCATCCTCCATCAGCCGGGCGGACGGTTCCGCGCCGGTGGGCGGCAGGCCAAGGTCGTCCAGTTCATCCTGCGCCCGGTCGGCCGGGCAGATGAGGTCGAGATAGGCGACGAAATCCTGCGCCACGACGCGGGCGAGCGCGGCATCGGTGCCGTCGACCGGGGCATCCGCCATGCGATCCAGCCGGGCCAGCATCGACATGGCCAGACGATTGTCATGGCGATGGCGGGTGACTTCGTTGCTGTCGGGATCCTTGCGGATCGTTTCTTCCTGCCCCATGATCGCGCGCGCCAGCAATGTGTCGGCAAGCCGCGCGCGGGCGATCAGGATTGCGGCGTCCCAGCCCAGGCGAAAGGCCGCGCCGTCACGACGGATGCGCAGCGTATAGGCCGAACGCGGCGTGATGCGTACCGCTTCGCAGGCGAGGCGGATGACGCCGGTGGCGGCGAGCACTTCCAGAAAGCGGCGCTGACGCGCAGGCGACCAGCCATCCGCGCGTGTCTGTTCCGACGGCGTGGCGAAAGTGTGCGGAAGGGGCGGGAATTGCACGGTCATGGCAAGGCTCCTGCTTGAAAAGAGTGAGGCTTGCCGGGAGTGTGGCGGATGACCGGGGGTGTAGGACAGCAATTTGGGGAGGGGGCGTCAGGGATATTGTTGACGGGTATGCTTTATGGCGAGGATTTCGATGGCATCGATGCCGACCCGATAGACGAGGATGTAATTGGGCGTGACTATCGCTTCACGCGTGCCGGGCACGCGGCCGGGGCGATGCATATAGGGGTGGTTGGGCAAACTATCCCCAACATGTCGGATAGCGGTGCCGATCCTGTCAGCTGCCGGTGGATTCTGCGTCTCTATGAAATCCACAATGGATTCCAGATCGTCCAGCGCCTCGTCGTGCCAGACGAGCGGAAGCATCAGGCATTCTTGCGCCGATCGATAATCGCCTGCATTCGGGCCATAGCCTCATCATGCGGGATGCCGGGGGCGTCCGACTTCATACGTGCTTCGACTGTTGTGCGAAACCAGACGTCATAGGCTTCCGCTTCTTCGGTCGTCGCGAATTCGGACTCGATGGGGGAAAGCCTGGGCATGAGCGCAAACTATCAGGGATGCAGCATCGTGACAATTCGGATCGGCGCCCGGCCCCGGCGGATGCTTTCCGCATGGACATGGTTGCCGGACGTCGATCCGCTTCGCGTCACTCCGCCGCCACGGCCTCCAGCCCCAAGAGCGACGCCAGATAGCGGCCGGTAAAGCTGCGCGGTTCCTTCACCACCTTTTCCGGGGTGCCTTCGGCGACCACTTCGCCGCCCTTGACGCCGCCTTCCGGCCCCATGTCGATGATCCAGTCCGCCGTCTTGATGACGTCCAGATTATGTTCGATCACGACCACGCTGTTGCCCTGATCCACCAGCGCGTGGAGGACTTCCAGCAGTTTGCGGACATCCTCGAAATGGAGGCCGGTGGTGGGTTCGTCGAGGATGTAGAGCGTATTGCCGGTGGCGCGGCGGGACAGTTCCTTGGCCAGTTTGACGCGCTGGGCCTCACCGCCCGACAGGGTCGTCGCCTGCTGACCGACCTTGATATAGCCAAGGCCCACTTCGGCGAGCATCGCCATCTTGTCGCGGATCGGCGGCACGGCCTTGAAGAATTCCACCGCATCCTCGACCGTCATGTCGAGCACGTCGGCGATGGACTTGCCCTTGAACTTCACCTCCAGCGTTTCGCGGTTGTAACGCGCGCCGTGGCACACATCGCAGGTGACGTACACATCGGGGAGGAAGTGCATCTCGATCTTGAGCACGCCATCGCCCTGACAGGCTTCGCAGCGGCCGCCCTTGACGTTAAAGCTGAAACGGCCGGGCTTGTAGCCGCGGGCCTGCGCTTCGGGGAGGCCGGCGAACCAGTCGCGTATGTTGGTGAAGGCGCCGGTATAGGTGGCCGGGTTGGAGCGCGGGGTGCGGCCGATCGGCGACTGGTCGATGTCGATCACCTTGTCGCAATGGTCGAGGCCCGTCACCTTGTCATGCGGGCCAGCCACGATGCGCGCGCCGTTGAGGGCGCGTGCCGATGCCGCATAAAGA
>NZ_JBMDWL010000093.1:0-133612 GCF_048594625.1 Sphingobium sp. | reverse complement strand
GGCCGGAACGGCATGACTGTCGTTCCGGCCCGTCATTGGATCATCCCTCAGAAGGAGAATTTGATCGTCCCGCCCCATGTCTGCGGATCGCCGACCTGTCCCGCGATCAGGCCGACATTGCCCGGCGCGACCTGAAGATTTTCGATATAGTTGACGTCGAATGCGTTGCGGACCCAACCGAAGATGTCGAACCCTTCACCCCGGAAACCGGCGCGCAGGTTGGTCAGGGCATAACCCTTCACCTCGGTATAGATGGATGGCGACGCATTGCTGTTCCAGTGCGACCGGTAATTGCCATCGACGCCCAGATAGACCTGGCCATCCTTCGCCAGCAGCGTGACCGGAACATTATATTCCGCGCCATAAGAGAAGGCCCATTTCGACACGCCGGGCAGATCCTGCCCCGAAATGTCGCACTGGCGCGGGCTGAGCGCCCCCGGCACGCCGGGCTGCGAATAATCAGGCGTTGCATTGGCCGCCTGCAACGTGCCGCCGGACAGTTCGGGCGGGCAGGGGGCGTTGGTGAAACGCTTATATTTGGCGTCGGTATAGGCGCCGTTCGCATAGGCGGTGAAGCGGTCGCTGGTCACGATCTTGAAATCCGCCTCGATCCCCTGCGTCCGCACCTTTTCCGCATTGGCAAGGTAGCCGCGCACCGTGCCGAACTGGCCGCCGTTCACCGTCGCCTGGAAATTCTTGATGTCGGTGCGGAAGGCGGTGAGGTTGAAGGTCGCCCGGCGATCCCACAATTGGGTCTTCAGGCCGATTTCGAAATGGTTGACCGATTCCGGCTTCACCGTACCGGCGTCATAATTGACTGTATTGTCGGCGTTGAGCGGCAGGCCATTCTGGTTGATGCCCAACGTCTTGAAGCTCTTGGCATAAGTGGCATAGCCCAACACGTCGCGCGCGAACTTGTAATTCACATTGAGGTCGTAGGTGAAGTTCCACGCGCTGTCGGACGGCGCGCTGATCTGCGGCTGATACACGCCGCACTGTGCGGCCAGCACCGATCCGGCGGCCGGGGTGGGTGAACAGCTGATCACCTGACCCTGACCATTGGTCACGATACGTTCGTAAAAGCCCGATTTCTTGTCGTAGTTCAGCCGTGCGCCCGGCTGGATGGTCAGCGCGTCGGTGACTTTCCAGCTCAGCTGCCCGAACAAGGCGGCGCTGTCCGCCTTCAGATATTGGGTGTTGCTGGCGGTCAGGCCCTGAAGCACGCTGGGGTCGTTGGCCAGCGCGCCGGTCAGGCTCCACCGGCTGGCGTCCGCGCCCTGCTGTTCCGTGCCCTGCGTGTCGATCCGCTGTTTGAAACCGAACAGGCCGACGACGAAATCGATGTCCTTGCTTTCGTAATTATAGCGGAATTCCTGGCTATACTGGTCCTGCTGCGACGGGTTCTGCGACCGGGACACGATCGACAGGCCGGTGAAGTCGCGGTCATTTTCCGGCTTCCAGTCCCAGAAGCGCCAGGCGGTGACCGACGTCAGCGTACCGGGGCCGACATCCCATTTGATCTTCGCCGACACGCCGCCGATCTTGTTGCCGGCGTTGAGGTTCGAATCAAGGTCGCTTAGCCGGTCATAGGGGTTGCGGCTGGGCACGGCATAGTTGCGGCCCGGATTGGCGGCGTTGATCGCGGCGACTAGCGCGTCATATTGACGGTTGAGCGCCCGCTGGGTCCGGCCCACGCGCACGAAGGTCGTGCCGCAGCATTCGGGATCCTGCTTGCTGTAATCGCCCGACAAGGTCAGGCTGAAATCGTCGCTGGGCTTGAACAGCAACTGGCCGCGAATGCCGATATTGTCCTGTTCGTTGATCCAGCGCCGACTGGCCACATTGTAGAGCGTACCGCGGCGGCTGGTCGCGGCGACGGCGATGCGGGCGGCGATGGTGTCGGTCAGCGGACCGGACACGGCGGCCTTGGCCTGCCGGTAATTGAGGTTGCCCACGCTCAGTTCGGCGCGTCCTTCGAAATCGAAGGTCGGCTGGTTTGTCGTGATGTTGATCGCGCCCGCCGTGGTGTTCTTGCCATAGAGCGTGCCCTGCGGCCCGCGCAGCACTTCCACCTGATTGACGTCGAGGAAGTCAAAGGTCGCCGCCGCGACGCGCGAATTATAGACGTCGTCGACATAGATGCCGACGCCCTGTTCGAAACCATCGCTGGTGAGGCCAAACGGCACGCCAAGGCCGCGGATGTTGACCGACGTGTTGCGCGGGTTGGTGGTATAGACCTGAAGCGTCGGGGCCAGCTGTTGCAGCTTCACGATGTTGAAATTGCCGGTCGCTTCGATGCTGTCGCCCTTCACCACGGAAATGGCCAGCGGCACTTCCTGTGCGGTTTCCTGACGACGGCGGGCGGTGACGATGATCACTTCGCCGCGCGGGCTGGACTGTTGCACGCCCTCGGTGCCGGATTGTGGCGCCTCCTGAGCGAAAACGGTCGGCGTGATGATGGAAGTGCCCGCCACGCTGGCGAGCAACAGGAAACGCGCAATCATGATATTCCCCTTTTATCCGGCTGTCCGGTGGCAAATTGTCTGTCGATCGCGGCGATTCCGGTGGTCCGGTCAAAGCCGATATGTGGAAATGACAATATCCTGCGGCTCATTCCTCGGCCGCTTGCATGAAAACTGCGACACCCCCGCGACCCGGTTCAATTGGTCAGGCGGGTTTTTTCCGTGACGTCGATCTGGACCACGCGCGCGTCATGGACGGTCAGCGTGATCGACCCGAACCGCATGGATTCCAAGACGCCGCGCACCTTGTCGATGCTGGCGGCGATGTCGGGGCGCTGGCCGTCGATCCGGGTCTGGCGCAACTCTATTGGTTTATGTTCACTCATGGACACCTCTTGCGCCTTCAATATCTCAACTTCAAAGATAGACAAAAAAGCAAATATAAAGGGCGCGCAAGTTTGTCTTGTAGCGCCCTGGGGGTGAGCCTCTTAATTATGCAGCGACGGGCCGCCTGCCTTGCGATCCTGTGCGATTGCCGTGGTGGCGCGCATCTGGGCCGGACGCATCTGGCGTACCGCCGATGCCTGTTCCTGCGCATTGTCGATCAGCCGTTCCAGCAGGCTCTGGCCGAATTGCCAGTCGCCAAGGCCCGAATCGGCGTTGATATGTCCGGCGTAACCTGCGTCCACAAATTCGCTGCCCCAATTCTTGCCCATGCTGTGGCACCGTTCGAAGAAGATATAGGGGTCGTCCCGGCTGCCTACCAATATGGATGGGAAGGGCAGCTGCGTGCGCGGCGTGGGGCCGAATCCGCCGATCGTTTCGGGCGTTTCCATCCGGTCGCAATCGGGCGGCGCGACCAGCAGCGCGCCCGTCACCGGCCAGCCATAGGCCTGACTCTGCAACGCGCCCCACCATGCCACGGCCATGCAGCCAAGGCTGTGCGCGGCCAATATGACCGGCCCGTTGACTGCGCGAATGGCGGCATCCAACCGCGTCACCCAGGCGTTGCGATTGGGGCTGGCCCAGCTGCCCAGATCCACCCGCTCGCAATCGCCGCGCTTTTTTTCCCATAAAGTCTGCCAGTGGCCCGGCCCGCTATTGTTGAGGCCGGGGATGGTCAAAACGACCGGCTGGCGCGCGTCACCCGATAATCCGAATCGCTCCATGGTCTGATCCTCATCCTTCTGTCCGAGCATCAGAGAATAATTCTATTTATCTGGTAGACAATGGCCCAGCGATGAAATGTGGTGAAATCTGGGCAGTCGGAAAACTGAACCCTGCATGAAGATGGCCGGGGCGACGTTACAGCCCGTCCCGGCCATCAGACGCCTTGCCGTCGCGTCACCATGGATAGATCAGGCCGTAATATTGATACACGTTCCGGCCATAGGCGTCGTTATAGTCGGGCCGCTGTTCGGCGGCATAACGGGGCGCATCGTCCAGTATCTGCTTGTCCAGATCGACGACATAGCCGCCCTGATCCGTGTCATAGGCCAGCATCGACCAGGGCAGGGGATAATGGTCGTGCCCCATGCCCAGAAAGCCGCCGAACGACAGCACGGCGTAACGGACCTGTCCGCTGACCTTGTCCACCATAAAATTGGAAATCCTGCCAAGGCGGTCGCCCTGCCGGTTATAGACGGCGGTGCCTTCGACCCGGTCCGACGCGATCAGCGCGCCGCCATTGTCGATGCCGATTTCGGTTCCATAGTCGGTCATTGTCACTCTCCTGCACACATGTCTCTATATGGATGCAACCATGAGGGACCGGCGGGGTTCCTCCGGTTCAGCACAAGGAGCAATGCTATGACGATCAATCGCAGCGGTTCGGCAGTCTGGACTGGGGGCCTGAAAGACGGGAAGGGCACGATTTCGACGCAAAGCGGCGCGCTGGACGCCTATCCCTATGGCTTCGCCACCCGGTTTGAGGGCGTTCCCGGCAGCAATCCGGAGGAGCTGATCGCGGCCGCCCATGCATCCTGCTTCACCATGGCGCTGTCGCTGATTCTGGGCGAGGCGGGGCTGACGGCGGAGAAGATGGAGACGACGGCGGTGGTGTCGCTCGACAAGCTGGACGACGGCTTTGCCGTCACCGCCAGCAAATTGACGTTGAAGGCGACTATTCCCGGCACGGACGATGCGACCTTTCAGGAACTGGCGGCCAAGGCCAAGGCAGGCTGTCCGATTTCCAAGCTGTTGAAGGCCGACATCAGCCTGGATGCAGAGTTAATCGGCTGACGTCATTTTCCGGCCGAGCCTATGCTCGCGCCAGGCGATGGTCAGGCCACTCGCCACGATCAGGCCGGCGCCGACCCATGTGGTCGACGTCGGCCAATCGCCCCACAGGGCAAGGCCCAGCAACGTGGTCCAGATGATCGTGCTGTAATCCATCGGCAGCACGACCGACACCGGGGCCCAGCGCAGCGCGCCTGTCAGGCACAGTTGCGCAATGCCGCCCGCAACGCCGATCAGCAGCAACAGCCCCCATGTCGCGGCATCATGGGGCTGCGCGACGAAGAACATGGCGATGGCCAGCGGCGGCATCGACAACAGGGTGAACCAGAATACGATGACCCCGGCCGGTTCGGTACGGCTGAGCGCCCGCAGCACCAGACTGATGGTCGCGGTGACGATCGCCCCGCCGATGGCGACGGAAATGCCGGTCACCGGAACGCCCGGTCCGCCTGCGGGGCGGAGCATCACCATGACGCCGAAGAAGCCGACCAGCACCGCCCCCCATCGCCATATGCCGGTCTGTTCACGCAGGATCAGCGCGGACATGATCGTGCCGAAAATCGGCATGGTGAAACCGATCGCCGTCGCTTCCGCCGGGGGCAGCAGGATGTAGGATAGGAAATTGAGCACCATGCCCGTCAGGCCCAGCACCATGCGGCTGGCATGGGCGCGCATCCTTGTCGTGCGCACGCCGCCGATGCCCGCGCTATAGACGATCCACGCGAACACCACCGGCAGGGCCAGCGCCTGTCGGTAAAAGAGCGATTCCAGTACATGGACACCGCGTTCGGACGCCAGCCTGACGGTGATGAACATGATCGACATGCACAGCACGGCGGTCAGGCGCAGGCCGATGGCGTAAAGCGGCCGACTTTCTCTGGCTGCGGGAAGGGGAGCGGTGTCGGACACGCGCCCGCCTTACGCCTGTTACGCTGCGGCGCAACAGGCGTAAGGCCGAATTTGCGTCATTTTGCCGGTTTGCGGAATTTCAGCGTCATCCGGTCGCTTTCGCCGATGGCCAGATATTTGTCCTTGTCGACATCCTTCAGGCTCAGCGTCGGGGGCAGCGTCCATACGCCCTTGGGCCAGTCGGCCGTGTCCTTCGCATTGGCGTTGATTTCCGATGCACCGACATATTCGAAACCGGCCGCCTGCGCGATGCGGCGGATGGTCGATACCTTCAGATAGCCGCTGCTCTTTTCCAGCGCGGTATCGCGGTCTTCGGGCAGGCGATGATCGACCACGCCCAGCGTGCCGCCGGGTTTGAGGACATCGAAAAACGCCTTGAACGTGGCGGCCTCATTGCCCGCCATGACCATATTGTGGACGTTGCGGAACGTCAGCACCGTGTCGACGCTGCCTGCCGGGATCTGGGCCGTTTCTTCGGGGAAGGGCACGACCTTCACCTTGTCGTATACTGCGGGATTGGCGGCCAGAAAGCCCTTATATCCGTCCAGATAGCGGCCGGTGGGTTGCAGGGCATAGAATGTGCCCTTGGCGCGCAGCAGCGGTGCCAGGATTTCCGTGTACCATCCACCGCTCGGCGCATATTCGACGACGGTCTGGGTTGGCGTCACGCCAAAGAAGGACAGCGTTTCGGCGGGATGACGATACTGATCGCGCGCGACATTCTTGGGCGTCCGGCTGGGCGCGGCAATGGCTGAGGCAAGCGGTTTCGAAACGACCGTCTGATGACCGGCATGCTGGGCGATGGCGGTAGCGCCAACAGGCAGGATGATGGCGGCGGCGGCAAGCAGGGCGGGAAAGCGCATCGGGCACTCCTCTATGTGCATGTTTATGCTGTGCCCGATGTGCCCGCTCCCCACCTGCCTGACAAGCGATTAGAGCATTTTCGGAGCGGATGGCGTCATCTGCTGGCTCAGGAAATGCGGAAAACAAAAGAAGAATAGAGCATCATGCGCAAAAGCGGGGACCGGTTTTGCGCGAATGACGATGCGATAACAAAAGCAGAGCGCGCATCTTGCATCAGGTTTGCCGCCGCCTGCTCTAAAATTCGCGGATCAGCCTTATGCCTGCCTTGGGTCGGAACACGTTGCCATGCGGCCTTTCCGCGCCGATCCCGGCCTGCACGTTGACCTTGTGCGCCAGTCGCTGGTGAATTTGCGGCATGGCCAGCACATAGCCGTCCGCCCCGCCGCGATAGTTGATTTCCAGACCCAGAACCTGCCCATCGGCGCTGTCATAGAATAGCGAATGGTTGACGATGGCGGCATTGCGTCCACGCCCGCCGGAAAAGGCAATATCGCCCAGACCCGCCATGGTGACGCTGCTCCACCGGTCATTATATCGGTGGGCGACCATATAGGCGAAGCTGTTGCGATAATCGCGGGCATGGCGGTCATATATGCCCAGATATTGCACGCCATGGGCGGTGCGTCCGCCATTCAGCGTACCGAACGCCGCCTGAAGCCCCAATTTCAGTTCGACCAGCCGACCATCCTCGAACGGCAATTCCCCCTCGATCGCGAAACCATCCGTCAGCGCATATTCGATTTCCGGCGCCCAGTTCACCGTCTTGTCCGAACCCGATAGGGGAACGGTGGCCAGCGTATTGGCCTCCATCTCCCCCCGTTTCGCGCCCAGCGGCCGCATCATGTCGAATATCATCGGTTCGGGCACGTCCGGATATTCGGTCTGCGCTGCCGCTGGCGGGCAAAGACCGATCATGAAAAACGCCACCCCGTGGCTGACGGGATGGCGTATGGTTCGTCGAAACACTGATGACTCCCTGCGTTACATGGAAACTCCTGTGCTTACGCAGGGGAAGGGGCGTTTATTCCCGATATTACAGGCACGCCTCCAGAAATGGCTGGTCGAACCCGAACATGCGGGCCTTGTCCAGCGTATAGGGGCGCAGGCCCATCGAACGATATTCGCCGATGATCTTCCCGCTGTCATCCTCGTCATGATATTCGAACTTGAACAGTTCCTGCGTGACGATGACGTCGCCTTCCATGCCGATGACTTCGGTGACGTTGGTGACGCGGCGCGAACCGTCGCGCAGGCGCTTCACCTGTACGATCAGGTCGACCGAATCGGCGATCTGCTTGGAAATGGCTTCCTTCGGGATCTTGATGTCGCCCATCAGAATCATGTTTTCCATACGGCCCAGGCACTCGCGGGGCGAGTTGCTGTGCAGCGTACACATGGACCCGTCGTGACCCGTGTTCATCGCGGCGAGCAGGTCGAAACATTCCGCGCCACGAATTTCGCCCAGGATGATGCGGTCCGGGCGCATACGCAGGGCGTTCTTGACGAGGTCGCCGATGGTGATCGCGCCTTGCCCTTCCAGATTCGGCGGGCGGGTTTCCAGCGGCAGCCAGTGCGGCTGTTGCAGGCGAAGTTCGGCCGCATCCTCGATCGTCAGAACGCGTTCGCCCGGATCGATCATTTTCGACAGGGCGTTCAGCATCGTCGTCGTGCCCGAACCCGTACCGCCCGAAATGACGATGTTGAAACGGCACGCGCCCGCGATTTTGAGCGCCGTCGCCATTTTGGGCGACATGGCGCCCCATTGGGCCAGCATGTCGATGGTGATCGGCTTGGCGGAAAATTTACGGATGGAAATCGCCGTGCCCTTGAGCGACAGCGGCGGCACGATCACGTTGACGCGGGAACCGTCGGGCAGGCGGGCGTCGGCCAGCGGCGTGGTCTGGTCGACGCGGCGGCCGACCTTGTTCACGATACGCTGGGCGATCTGGAACAGATGCTCTTCATCGCGGAACTTGATCGGCGCGATCTGGAGCTTGCCCTTCTTTTCGATATAGGTCTGTTCCGGGCCGTTGACCATGATGTCGCTGACGTCCGGATCGGACAGCAATTCTTCCAGCGGGCCAAGGCCCAGCAGTTCGTCGACCAGCACCTTTTCCAGCGCGAACTGTTCGCGCCGGTTCAGCGTCAGCTTCAGTTCCGCCAGCACTTCCATGATGATCGGGCGGAATTCCTCCGCCAGTTCATCCTTGGTCAGCGTCGCTGCGGCTTCCGGATCGACACGTTCCAGCAGGCGGGGCAGCACCTGTTCCTTGATCTTGTGGACGCTGGCTTCGAAACCCTGCGGCCCTGCGTCGGGCACATGTTCGGCATTGGCGCGTTCGGACAGGCGCGACATGGCGTCGGCATTGCGTTGCATCTGGCTGGTGGGTGCGGCCAGCGGATCGATCGGCGTTTCACCGGGCAGGGCCGCGATGTCCAGCGGCGGAAACTGCTCGCCGCCACGCGGCGCGTCTTCCTTCGGGGCTGCGCCACCCTGCATGGGGCGGGCCACGCCAAAGCCGGGCTTGATACCGGCAGTTCCACTTTTTCGTCCAAAGGCGCTCATATTACTCCGCCATGTTGTCGCGACCGGGTTGGCAGCCCTTTGACGGGCCGTTCCCATCTGGGTTGTGAAGGTGAATAAGCCGGAAACTTTGATAAATGGCTAATGCGTCTTCACCGGTTCGGCCGGGGCTGTCACGAAACGCGGATCAGCGCCGAACCAGCGGCCGATGGTGCGCCCGCTCGACAGCAGCCGACGGCCCTGCGGCGTCAGGCGGATACGTCCGTCATCGCCCTGCACGATATTGCCCGACAGGGTCTGTTCACTGATGCGCCGGTCGATCTGACGCATGTCGTCCAGATATTCGCGCACAAAAACATCTTCCAACGCTGTCGGCGTCAGACGCCCATCCTGTCGTTCGATCCGGGCCAGCAGGAACATGGTGATCGACCGGTCGAACGTGACTGGAAAGACGATCAGGAAACTGATGTTGAACGCCAACGACAGGGCCACCCCGCCCATCACCGTCGAAACGTCCAGCAAGGCGATGCGTCGCGAAGCCAGCCCCGATATGATCGCCAGCAACAGCGCGGCTGCAAATGCAATCAGCACTCCGCGATAGAAGAGCAGGGGGATGCCGCCCAGCAGCGGTGAGGCGATCAGCGCCAGATAAAAGGCAAAACCGATCGCCAGCATGGCGATGTAAAGCAACGCCAATATGGCCAGTTGTTTCGCGATACGGGTCATGATGCGATATCCTTGACCGAAACCAGACAGGCCAGCGGCTGGCGGAACCGGCAATGCAGGCCGGGGGGCGGGCCACTCGCCTGTTGCCAGACGGGATCGACCGATGCGAAGATCAGATGATCGACGCCGACCGCCCTAGCGCGCGCGACAATCTCCTGCCGAGATAGTGGCCTCTCGTAAATCGGACGCAATATGGCGATGCGTCGATTCACGGCGTTCGGCGATGCGCCGAACAGATTGGCTTCCTGGTCGGCGACGGCGGTTTTCTGAATGCCGTAAAGGCCGAAGTTGAAGATCCGCCGGTGCAACGCAGGATTATGCTGAATCACGTCATCGACCGGCAGCATGCGGGCAGCCTGTTCATAGATACGCCGTTGATCATCGTCGTCCGCGCGCAGGCTGATCAGTTCCGTAAAGGATGTGCGGAACCATGGTGGGCGGATCAGGCGCAGGCCGACCAGATCCCACGTCACCGTCATTAAGCCCAGCGCCAGCAACAGGTAGAAACTCGGCCTTTGTCGCCGCAAGGATACGCCCGGCCCCTGAAGCCAGGCGATAGTCCACAACATGACGGCACATTGCGCGAACCATATCGAGCGCCAGGCAAGGTCGTTGTTGATGATGGTCGATTTGACGAAACTGCCGACCAGCAAAGACGCGCCTGTGCTGGCGACCAGCAGCCATTGCACCGGTTCGCGCCGGTCGAAAGCGCCCATGCGCCACCACATGACCGCCCCCCACATGAAAATGCCGAATTCCATCGCATAGTTGAGCGGCAACAGGACGGCATGGAGCCAGCCCCAGCCGGGATCGTCCGGGATGAGCACGGTGAAGCGCCTGACCGTGAGCGCGATGGGCATACCACTGTCATGACGGTAGGTGAGCAGGTCGGCCAGCTGGAACGATGCGACCAGCAATGCGCATATTCCCGCAACGGCCAGAGTGGGATCGCGTCGCCACAGGCTGATGCAGCCCCAGCCGATCAGGACGGGCATCGCCGTCAGCATGATCCAGACCGACGATCCGAAACAGGTCACAATGGCAAGGCCCGCCGCGAACGCCAATATCCACCGGTTGCGGCCCTGCGCCGCCTGCGCCCTGACGAGCAGCAGCCATCCGACCCAGACCGCGATCAGCGCGGTCAGATGATGCGGCACCCATAATGCAGATCGCAGGGCGAACACCACTTCGGTGTTCCACCAGTCGGCCTGCGCTTCGACATTGCCGACAACGGAATAGCGCAGCACCATGAATATCAGGTCCGTACCGCCCAGAAAGCAGGACAGCAGGATCATGCCGACAAACCGCCGCTCGCGATCTGGCCTTACCAGCCCGGCATCGACGGCGACCCGCCACAGCAGGGCGACAAAAGCCAGCCCGGCCCAGAAAACCCCCGCGGCAAAAGCCATGCGGGCGTTGACCCATGCGCCGCCCGCCCACTGGATCGCGGCTGGCCACAGGTAGAAATAATAATAATAGCCGACATAGCCCGGCCGGGCGAAGAAAGGATCGGTAAAGGGCAGCCCTTCGCGCGCGATGGCGCCGGTGACCGCGGCATGTTTCACCAGATCGAGGTCAAGCAGCGACTGGTTGAGCGACCCGGCCATGTTGAAATCGACAAAGGCGAACGCCACGATGATCGCCCAGAACAGGATCAGTGGTGCTGCGATCGGCCAGCGGGCATTCTGTGCCAGGAAAAGGCTTCGGGCCTTCGGAAGGGCCAGCAGCGCCAGCATGGCGTGCAGCCCCGCCATCGCCGCCATGCCGCCGCCCCGCACGACTAATGCGTCGATCGCGGGCAGGATCGCGACAGCCAGCAGCAACGACCATGCCATCCGGTCCCAGCCGCGCCCGCAATCTACGCCAAATCGTTCGAACAATCGTGCCAGACCCGCGCCCGGCAACAGCATCCACCAGACACCCATCATAATGCCGACGATCAGGCCGGAACAATCGGCGATCAGCAGATCATCCATGATGCGCTCTCCTGCATGCGCAGGCATAAGGCAGGCCCGCAGGGGCGAATCGGTTCATCAAAGTCTTGCCCCAGCTGATCGCATCACCGCCGTTGCTAGGACGGCAGGGTAAATGAGCGATTAACCCTTGGGTAATTCACCGCGTTATTGAGGCTGACATGCGGACATGAAGAGTCAATCGATCGGACTGAGCCGGGCCATACGCTCCATGCTTCCCGCACACCGTATTTTGCGCGCAGGCATCTGTCCCAGATGACGGAACAATAGCAAAAAAGAGGCGGCGCGCCCTCTTGCGCACCGCCTCTTTTTAGATCGTTCGGGCTGGCCGGAGCAATCAGCTTCACGATCAACCGGACTCTTAGCTTAGCTGGCTTCAGCCAGCCTTTTCAGCCAGGACCGTCAGGCCCTTTTCATTCACTTCGGCAAAACCGCCTTCGACCGGAATGATTTCCGGTGCGGCGCCGGCCGATGCGAAAACCTGAATATTGCCGTCGCGCACCGTCGACATGAAGGGCGCATGGCCTTCCAGCACGCCGAAGTCGCCGTCGGTGCCGGGGACGACCACCTGATAGACCTCATCCGAACGGACGAGCTTTTCCGGGGTCACGAGTTCGAAATGCAGTGCCATTTTTTCGATCCTAATCCCCTCCCTTGAAAGGGAGGGGCTAATTTCGTTTAGCTTATGCCGCTTCGGCAGCCAGCTTCTTCGCCTTTTCGACGGCTTCGTCGATGCCGCCGACCATGTAGAAGGCGTTTTCGGGCAGATGGTCATATTCGCCTTCGACCACGGCCTTGAACGACTTCACCGTGTCTTCGATCTGGACGAACTTGCCCGAAATGCCGGTGAAGACTTCGGCGACGTGGAAGGGCTGCGACAGGAACTTCTGGATCTTGCGGGCGCGGGCGACGGTCAGCTTATCTTCTTCGCTGAGTTCGTCCATGCCCAGGATCGCGATGATGTCCTGAAGCGACTTGTACTTTTGCAGGATCGCCTGAACCGCACGGGCGGTTTCATAATGTTCCTGACCCACGACGCGGGGTTCCAGAACGCGGCTGGTCGAATCGAGCGGGTCGACCGCCGGATAGATGCCCAGTTCCGAAATGGCGCGGTTTAGAACGGTGGTGGCGTCAAGGTGCGCGAAGCTGGTGGCAGGCGCCGGGTCGGTCAAGTCGTCCGCGGGGACGTACACGGCCTGAACCGAGGTGATCGAACCCTTGTTGGTCGAAGTAATGCGTTCCTGCAGCGCGCCCATGTCGGTCGACAGGGTCGGCTGATAACCCACGGCCGAAGGAATACGGCCCAGCAGAGCCGACACTTCCGCGCCCGCCTGTGTGAAGCGGAAGATGTTGTCGACGAAGAACAGAACGTCCTGATTTTCGACGTCGCGGAAATATTCGGCGATGGTCAGACCCGACAGGGCGACGCGCGCACGGGCGCCCGGCGGTTCGTTCATCTGGCCATATACCAGCGCAACCTTCGACCCTTCGCTGATGGCGTTGCCGTCGGCGTCCTTGGCGATGACGCCCGCGTCGAGGAATTCGTGATAGAGGTCGTTACCTTCGCGGGTGCGTTCGCCGACGCCCGCGAAGACCGAGGTGCCGCCATGGCCCTTCGCGATGTTGTTGATCAGTTCCTGAATAAGCACGGTCTTGCCCACGCCCGCGCCGCCGAACAGGCCGATCTTGCCGCCCTTGGCATAGGGGGCCAGAAGGTCGATGACCTTGATGCCGGTGACCAGAATGCTGGCGTCCGTCGACTGATCGATGAACTCAGGGGCCTTGGCGTGGATCGGCGAGGTCAGGGTGGTTTCCACCGGACCGCGTTCGTCGATCGGTTCGCCCACGACGTTCAGGATGCGGCCAAGGGTGGCCGGGCCGACGGGCACGCTGATCTGCGCACCGGTGTCGGTGACTTCCTGACCGCGGGTCAGGCCGTCGGTCGAATCCATCGCGATGGTGCGGACGGTGTTTTCACCCAGATGCTGGGCGACTTCCAGAACAAGGCGCTGGCCATTGTTGCTGGTTTCCAGCGCCGAGAGGATCGAGGGAAGTGCATCCGGGAAGGTCACGTCGACGACGGCGCCGATGACCTGCGAAATGCGGCCTACATTGTTGGTGGTTGCCATGACTTATGTCCTTGCCTGCACTTAAAGGGCTTCGGCGCCCGAGATGATTTCGACGAGTTCGGTGGTGATCGCGGCCTGACGGCCACGGTTATACTGGATGTTCAGCTTGTTGATGAGGTCGCCTGCGTTGCGGGTCGCATTGTCCATGGCGGTCATCGACGCGCCCTGTTCCGATGCGTTGTTTTCCAGCAGCGCCTTGAAAATCTGCACCGTCACGTTGCGCGGCAGCAGGTCGTCCAGGATCGCTTCCTCGCTCGGTTCATATTCCACCGTCGCGGCGATCGCATTGCGATCGGCATCGGCCGGGATCTTGACCGGAATGATCTGCTGCTGCGTCGGGATCTGGGCCAGAGCCGACTTGAACTGCGAATAGAAGAGGTGGGCGACGTCGAACTTGCCGTTCAGATACATGTCGGTCAGTTCATGGGCCACGGCCTGCGCCTGCGCAAAGCCGGGTTCCTTGACGCCGGTGGTATCGTAATTCGCCACGATCTTGCCGGGATAGGTGCGGCCGATGACGGCGCGGCCCTTACGACCGATCAGGTAGAATTGCACGGTCTTGCCGTCCAGTTCCAGTTCACGCGCCTTGGCCAGCGCAGCCTTCACGATGTTCGCGTTGAACGCGCCCGCCAGACCACGGTCGCTATTGGCGACGACCAGCAGGTGCACCTGATCCTTGCCGGTGCCGGCCAGCAGCGGCGACGCGCCTTCGCCCGAACCGCCCGCAATCTTCGACGCGAGAGAAGCAACGACTGCTTCCAGACGACTGCTATAGGGGCGGGCGGCTTCGGCAGCGGCCTGCGCTTTGCGCAGCTTCGCGGCGGCGACCATCTGCTTGGCCTTGGTGATCTTCTGCGTCGACTTGATCGAGTCGCGGCGGATCTTCAGTTCTTTCAAGCTGGGCATAATTCAAACATTCCGAGCAAGGGCCAGACGGCCCGCTAGACCAAAGAAACCGACGCCCATGGCGCCTTCGAACCAGCGCATCGCGCTGCTTTGACCGACCTTGCGGCCTGCCTTCACGGCCAGCGCTGCCAGCAGCGCGCACCACAGGAAGCCGAGCGCATAGACGATCGCGATCAGCAGCATCCCCTGCCATGGCGCAGCCGGGCCGGTGCCCACGAACTGGGGCAGGGCGGCCAGAAAGAAGATCGCGACCTTCGGGTTCAGCACGGTGCTGATGAAACCCTGCATGAAGAGCGATCCGCCGATGCGGACCTTTGCCTCAGCCGAAGCAGGCGCGGGTTTGATCGCACCGCGCAGCAGGCCAAGGCCCATCCACGCCAGATAGAGCGCACCCGCGATCTTAACGCCCAAGAACAGCCCCGGCACCGCGTTCAATACGCTGAGGAAGCCGAAGCCGCACAGCAGCATGTAGAACAGGCCGCCCAGCTGGATGCCGCCGATCGCCGCCATCCCCGCCTTCAGCCCGCGGCGCGCTGCGTGACCGGCCACCAACATGGTGTCCGGCCCCGGCAACAGCACCAGACCGATCGACATCACGGTCCAGGCAAAGAGGGATTGGGCGGTCAGCATCGTCTTACGCGAAGGTCTTCCCGAACGTGTCGAGCGCGGCCTTCAGCTTGCCCTTGGCGTCGTCGCCCAGATCCTTGCTGTCGCGGATCGCGGTCAGCACTTCAGGGTGATCGTGACGCAGATAGGCGAGCATCAGTTCTTCGTAACGGGTCACGTCCTTGACGGCGACCTTGTCCAGATAGCCGTTGGTGCCCGCGAAGATCGACGCGGTCTGCTCTTCGAACGGCAGCGGCGAGAACTGGGCCTGCTTGAGCAGTTCGGTCAGGCGCGCACCGCGGTTCAGAAGCTTCTGCGTCGAAGCGTCGAGGTCCGAACCGAACTGGGCGAAGGCCGCCATTTCGCGATACTGGGCCAGTTCCAGCTTGATCGAGCCGGACACCTTCTTCATCGCCTTGGTCTGCGCGGCGGAACCGACGCGCGACACCGACAGGCCGACGTTGATGGCCGGACGGATGCCCTGGTAGAAGAGGTTGGTTTCCAGGAAGATCTGGCCGTCGGTGATCGAGATCACGTTGGTCGGGATGTAGGCCGAAACGTCACCCGCCTGCGTTTCGATGATCGGCAGCGCGGTCAGCGAGCCCGCGCCGTTGGCGTCGTTCATCTTCGCAGCGCGTTCCAGCAGGCGGCTGTGCAGATAGAAGACGTCGCCCGGATAGGCTTCGCGGCCCGGCGGGCGGCGCAGCAGCAGCGACATCTGGCGATAGGCGACGGCCTGCTTGGAAAGGTCGTCATACACGATCACGGCGTGCATGCCGTTGTCGCGGAAGAATTCGCCCATGGTGACGCCGGTATAGGGCGCCAGATACTGGAGCGGAGCAGGTTCCGAAGCGGTCGCGGCGACGACGATCGAATATTCCATCGCGCCATTTTCTTCGAGCTGCTTGACGATCTGCGCGACGGTCGAACGCTTCTGGCCGACGGCGACATAGATGCAGTAGAGCTTCTTGCCTTCGTCGTCGCCTGCGTTGACGCCCTTCTGGTTGATGAAGGTGTCGATCGCGACGGCGGTCTTGCCGGTCTGACGGTCGCCGATGATCAGTTCGCGCTGGCCACGGCCGACGGGGACGAGGGCGTCGATGGCCTTGAGGCCGGTCTGCACGGGTTCGTGCACCGACTTGCGCGGGATGATGCCCGGCGCCTTGACTTCAACGCGCTTGCGTTCGGTGTACTGGATCGGGCCCTTGCCGTCGATCGGGTTGCCAAGGCCGTCCACGACGCGACCCAGCAGGCCCTTGCCGACGGGCACGTCGACGATGGTGCCGGTGCGCTTGACGGTGTCGCCTTCCTTGATTTCGGCGTCCGAGCCGAAGATCACGACGCCGACATTGTCGGCTTCCAGGTTCAGCGCCATACCTTGCACGCCATTGGCGAATTCGACCATTTCGCCCGCCTGGACGTTGTCGAGGCCATGGACGCGGGCGATGCCGTCACCCACGGTCAGCACGGAACCGACTTCGCTCACCTGCGCTTCGGTGCCGAAATTGGCGATCTGGTCCTTGATGACCTTCGAAATTTCTGCGGCGTTGATGTCCATGTCTTAGCCTTTCATGGCCTGTGCGAGCGTATTCAAACGGGTGCGGATAGAAGAATCGATCATCTGGCTGCCGATCTTGACGACCAGCCCGCCCAGAATGGCGGGGTCGACCTTGGCATCGACCGCGACATCGCGGCCGACACGGGCCTTCAGGCTCTTTTGCAGCGCGGTGATCTGGGTCTTGGTCAGGGGATGCGCGCTCGTCACTTCGGCGCGGGCCTCACCCTTGTGATTCGACAGCAGCGTTTCATAGGCGCGGATGACGGCGGGCAACTGGCCCAGACGACGGTTCTGTGCGAGCACGCCCAGAAATTTCGTCGTCAGTCCGTCGGTCCCCATGGAGGATGCGACGGCGGCAATCGTCTTGCCTGCTGCATCCCGGCTCAAAACCGGGCTGTTGATCAGGCCCTTGAAATCCGGGGATTGCGCAATAGCTTGCTTCAGCGCGGCAAGGCTGTCCGCCACCGTGTCGAGCGAATTTACGTCGCGGGCCAGATCGAACAGCGCCACCGCGTAGCGGCCGCTGAGGCTGGCCTGTATGCCGCTGTTTATTTCCACGCGCCTGCGGTCCTCCGTGATTTGCGGGTCATGCAAAAAGAGGGCGCGGTCTGTTACCGTCCCGAGCCCCTGTCGCCCGGCCGGTTAGCAGCGGGATTATGACTATGCAAGTCATGTGACACGATTCCATCGATAGTGCGAAAAACGCCCTATTTGACTGAGTATTTCAGCCACGACGAATCGGTTATTCGGCGGGATCGGCCGGTGCAAGCCGTCCCTTTTGGCAATGATAGACGATCCGTTCATTGGGCTGGGGCGAAAGCAACGTTGTCATATCGTTCTGGAATGTCGAAATCCGCGACAGCAATTCGGATTCGCTGCCGCATCCCTTGATGGGACGTTCCTTCAGCAACGCGCGCGCCTTGTCCATCGTGTCGATGTCGGGCAACCAGCGCTGGACCCGCAGCACGCCGGTCGCCGGGTCGAACTGGCTGCTCGTCACATAATTGGCGTCGTCGGGAACGCTTACACGCTGCCATGCGGTGCCCGATGCGACATATTGGGTGTCGCCATTGACGCACCCGCCATCCGCCCAGCTGAAACCGATGTCATTGGGCTGCGACACGGTCAGGCGGCTGCGATTGATGTCGACCTTGCAGATATTTTCGCCGGTCCATGCAAAGGCGCCATTGCCCACCACGCCCTTGTCTTCGGGCAGTTTCACGCGTTCATCAATGCTGGAAAAGCTGGGGCGCAGGAAGAACAGGCCTAGCGCCGCCAGCAACAACGCGCCGCCGCCGCCTAGGAACCATGTCGCCTGCCGTTCCTTGCCCTGATTGTAGAACAGGCCGCCCGCGCCAAGGCCCAGTACGGCGAGGGCGAGCAGTACGGCGGCGCCCGCCATGGCATTTTCGCGCGCGGTGATGACGTCGCGTTCCGCCGCGTCGCGGGCGCGGGCCAGTTCCTGTTCGCGCGCGTCGGCGCTGGCGCGGCTCTTCTGTTCGGTCGCCTGCGATTCGCGCTGGGTGATGCTGGCTTCGGCGGCGTCCGCTTCGGCCATCGACCGGCACGGGACGATGGTGTGCAGCGACGACACGCCCGCCTGCCGCAGGAAGGATGCGACCTCCCGCCATGACACCGCGAATCCGAATTCGGCATCATTGCCGTCCGATACCGAACCGAAACTGTTGACGCCCAGCACCCGGCCGCAATCGTCGGCCAGCGGCCCGCCGCTGTTCCCTGCGGCCAGCGGCGCGGTATGCAGCACCGTGTCGAAACTCTGGCTCGCCCGGCCCGAAGAGATAGTACCGCTGGTCTTCACCGTCGCCAGCGGCTCGACCAGCTGCTTGAGGCCAAGGCCCTGCGCCCGATCGACGGTCCCTGGATAGCCGATGGCGGTCACATGCTGTCCGTCGGTCACCGCGCCGGCATAGAATGTCGAAACCGGCAACCGCCCTTCTTCCAGCTGGATCAGCGCCAGATCGTTGCCGGGCGAATAGGCGATGATGCGGCCGCCATAGGTTTTGGTGCCTTCGGACGGGATGACGCCGATGACGAGATTTTTTTCCGCGCGCGCCAGTTCCACGACATGGGCGTTGGTCAGCACCTTGTCCGGCGCGACGGCAAAGCCGCTGCCATGGCCCACGAAATAGGCGTCCGATCCATCTGTGGCGACCAGCGCGACACGCACCACCCCGCGCGCGGCGGCGGCGATGTCCTGCTGTTCGGCATGGAGCGATGCAGGCGCGGCCAGCATGAGCAGGGAGCCAAGGATCGGGGCGAAGCGGCGAGACAGGATGACCATAGGTGCGCGCATCAATATTGCATGGCGCGCGCGGCGCAATGCGGAAAAAGGTGAAATGCTTTGAACGCAAGGCGCGGGAAGCATGGTGGCGCCCGCCCATCTATAGCATAGGATCATGAACCAGATGACCCGCATTCCCGCCACCATGCCCGATCAGGATGCCTGTTGGGACGCCTTTCTGGCCCGCAACCGGGCGATGGACGGGCGTTTCGTCGGCTGCGTCGCGACCACCGGCATCTATTGCAAGCCCAGCTGCGCCGCGCGCCATCCCAAACGGGAAAACATGACCTTCCTGCCCGATCCGGCGGCGGCGCGGGCGGCGGGCTATCGCGCCTGCCTGCGCTGTCGCCCCGATGAGGTCGGGCGCGATCATGTCGCGGTACAGCGGGCCATCGCCTTTATCGAAGGGGCAGGGGACGTGCCGTCGCTGGAGACGATCGCCGCCCATGCTGGCTATGCCCCGCATCATTTCCATCGCCTGTTCAAACGGGAAACCGGCCTGACCCCGGCGGCCTTCGCGCGCGGTGTGCGGGCGGCGCGGCTGAAGGATGCGCTGGCCGGGCAGGGCAGCGTGACGGACGCCATCTATGCGGCGGGCTATAATGCCGCCAGCCGCGCCTATGCCGACGCGCAGCAGCATCTGGGCATGACGCCCAGCGCATGGAAGGATGGCGGGCGCGGCGTCACCATCCGCTGGCGGACGATCGACAGCCTGTTGGGACTGATGCTGGTGGCGGCCACGGATAAGGGGCTGTGCCGGATCAGCTTTGATGAAGGGGAGGCGGCCTTGCGCGCCCGTTTCCCGCATGCCGATCTGCAACCCGCCGATGCAGCGCTGGATGCGATGGCGGCGCGGGTCGTGGCGCTGGTGGATGATCCCGCTTCGGGCGCGGACCTACCGACCGATGTTCATGGCACCGCGTTTCAGCAGGCGGTCTGGGCCGCGCTGCGCGCTATCCCACCGGGCGAAACGCGCAGCTATGGCGACATTGCCGCCGCCATCGGCCGCCCCGGCGCGGTCCGTGCTGCAGGGACGGCCTGTGGCGGCAACAACCTCGCCATCCTCATCCCATGCCATCGCGTGGTGCGGGGGGATGGCAGCCCCGGCGGATATGCATGGGGCGCCGATCGCAAACGGGCGCTCCTCGCACGGGAGGGCGGCGCATAGCGCAAGGCCCGGTCCAGTACGATCGATCCTGCGCCAAAGCGCGGATAACCGACTTTGTACCTTTCCATCCCCCGTCATCGCGGACAGAATGAATTGATAAGTCGGGGGAAAAAATGCGATTCTGGACGAAGGCGCTGATTGCGACGGGCGTGGCGCTGGCCAATATGGGGACCGCGCAGGCCGCCTGGTATCAGGCACAGACCCGGCATTTCACCGTGTATAGCGAGGGGAATGACGAACGGCTGCGCGACTTTGCCGAACGGCTGGAGAAATTCGATTTCCTGTTGCGCCGCCTGACCGGCGTCACCAGCCCGGATCAGGGCAGCCCGGTCAAGGTCTATCTTCTGTCCAGCGAGGGGAAGGTGAAGGAACTGGCCCGCAACCCCAATATCGCGGGCTTTTACACGACGTCGGAACGTTCCGCCTACGCCTTCCTCTCCCGTGGCGGCAAAACCCATAAATTCGACGTCGGAGCGGAGGAAATCCTGTTCCACGAATATGCGCATCATTTCATGCTGCATCATTTTCCGGCCGCCTATCCCGCCTGGTATGTGGAAGGGTTCGCGGAATTTTTCTCCGTCGTGAAATTTCAGAAGGACGGGTCGATCCAGTTCGCCCATATCCCCATGGCGCGGGTGCCGGGGCTGGTGCTGGGGCAACCCTATCCGCTCAAACAGCTGTTTGCCCGCACGACCGATGGGCTGAACCTGCGCGACGGCGACCGCTATTATGGGACGGCATGGCTGCTCACCCATTATTATTTTCAGAACAAGACCGCCTACACCGCTGCCATGTCGCGCTATCTCAACGATCTGACGGGTGGCGTGAAGGATGTGCAGGCGGACAGCTATTTCGATGGCGGGCTGGACGGGCTGGAAACGGAGCTGAAGGCCTATATGAAACGCCGCATGACCATGTCGGTCATGAAACCGCAGGAAATGGCCATCGGCACGATCGCGGTGGAGCCGGTCGATCCGGCGCAGGGCGCGCTGATCGAGGATGAGCTGCATGTGACGCACCGGCCCAAGCCGGAGGATATGCCCGGCCTCATCCAGTCGATCCGCGCGACGCAGGCGAAATATCCCGACAGCGCCTATGCGCTCGCCCTGCTGGCGGAGGCGGAATGGACGGCGGAACAGAAGGACGCGGCGCTAGCCGATGCGGATCGTGCCATCGCGATCGATCCGAACTCGGCCCGCGCCTATGCCGTCCGGGCCAGGGTGCTGCTGGAACGTGCGCATGACAACGACCGGGAAGAAGACTGGAAGGCGGCGCTGACATCCATCGTGCGCGCGAACCGCGCCGATACCGAAGATCCGGTGCCGCTCGCTTTATTCTACCGCTATCATGCGATGCGCGGCGGGAAAATGCCCGACATCGGCTATGATGGCCTTTACAAGGCGTTCAGCCTGTTGCCGCAAAGCCCCAATTACCGGTTCCAGATTGCCCATGCCATGGCCGGGCGGGGCGAATATGCGGCGGCATCGACCCTGCTCGATCCCATCGCTTTTTCCCCGCATGATTCGGGAATGCGGCAGGCGGCGCTGCGCATCAAGGCGGGGCTGGACAAACAGGCCGCGCGCAAGGCCGCCGGGCAGGTCACGGACGATGCAGAGGATGACAATCCCGAACCCCCATCGTGATCGCATCGTGCCGCGCCAGTGAAGGATTCTCCCGGTGGTGCGGCACGGGCCGACCAGCCTGGCTCTCACATGAAACTGTAAGGATCGACGTCCACCGCCACCCGCGTTCCCGATTTCCAGGCGAGATTGCCCAGCCATTCGCGGATCGCCGCCTGCACATCCACCTGCCGCGTGGCGTGGACCAGCAGCCGGTGCCGGTGCCGCCCGCGCAGCACGGACAGCGGCGCGGGGGCGGGACCGTACACGCGCATCCCCTCTATCACGGGCGCGGACTTGCCGATCAGGCGCGCGGTCTGCGCGGCCTCGTCCGCATCCTCGCTCGATATGATGATCGCGGCGAACCGGCCGAATGGCGGGGCGTTGGCGCGCCGCCGGTTCTCCGTTTCCACGGCATAGAAACGCTCGGTATCGCCCTCGATCAGCGACTGGATCACCTCGCTGTCCGGCATCCGCGTCTGGATGAACACCTTGCCCGGCTTTTCGCCGCGCCCGGCACGCCCGGCGACCTGCACGATCTGCTGGAAGGTCCGCTCCGCCGCGCGCAGATCGCCTCCTTCCAGCCCCAGATCGGCGTCGATCACCCCCACCAGCGTCAGGTTGGGGAAATGATAGCCCTTTGTGATCAATTGCGTGCCGACGATGATGTCGACATCGCCCGCCTCCACCGACTTCACGAAATCGGCGGCGCGGGCGGGGGACCAGAGCGTGTCCGACGTCGCGATGGCGGTGCGCGCCTGTGGCCACAGCGCCTTCACCTCGTCCGCGATCCGCTCCACGCCGGGACCGCACGCGACCAGCGAATCCTCTTGCCTACAGTCGGGGCAGGCGCGCGGCGCGGGCACGACATGCCCGCAATGGTGGCAGGCCAGCCGATGCGTCAGCCGATGTTCGACCATCCACGCCGTGCAATTGGGGCATTTGAAGCGATAGCCGCAATGGCGGCACAGTGTCAGCGGTGCATAGCCCCGGCGGTTGAGGAACAGCAGGCTCTGCTCCCCCTTCGCCATCACCTCATCGATGGCGGCGACCAGCGGCGGGGCGATCCAGCGGCCCCGTTCGGGTGGATCGGTCAGCAGGTTGATCCCCTCGATCGCGGGCATTTCCGCCCCGCCATAACGCGACGGCAGCTTGATTTCGGCGTATCGGCCCAGTTCCACCTGATGCCGGGTTTCGATGGCGGGCGTGGCCGACGCCAGGATGACGGGGAATTTTTCGATCAGGCCGCGCATCACCGCCACGTCGCGGGCATGATAATGGACGCCGTCTTCCTGCTTGAAGCTCGCCTCATGCGCTTCATCCACGACGATCAGGCCCAGATTGGGATAGGGCAGGAACAGCGCCGACCGCGCGCCCACCACCACCTGCGCCTGCCCCGACGCGATGGCGCGCCATGCCCGCCGCCGCTCGCTCTGCCGCAGCCCGCTATGCCAGTTGACCGGCACCGTGCCGAACCGCTTTTCAAACCGCTCCAGAAAGGGTTCGGTCAGCGCGATTTCGGGCAGCAGGACCAAAGTCTGCCGGTCGGCCCGGATCGCCGCCGCAATCGCCTCGAAATAGACTTCCGTCTTGCCGGACCCGGTAACGCCGTCCAGCAGGAAGGGCGCGAAATCATGCGCGCGCACCGCATCGGCCATCTGCCCCGCCGCCGCCGTCTGCGCGTCCGACAGGGCGGGCGGCGCATGGTCCGGATCGGGCATGGGGAAGGGCGTATCGACGCTGACCTCGACCGGTTCGAAAATATCCTGCTTGATAAGGCCGCGGATCACCGCGTCGCTGACCCCGCCGATCATCGCCAGTTCGCGGATCAGGCCCTGCCGATCGCCGATCCGCTCCAGCGCCTGTGCGCGCTGCTCGGTCATCCGGTCGGGCACGGCGCCAGTGGCGCGATATTCGATCACCGTGCGCGCTCCCTCCAGCGCGGCCATGGACGACAGCGCCATGCGCAGCACGGCGGCAGGCGGGCTGAGATAATAATCCGCCGTCCATTCGATCAGCCGCCGCAATGTTGCGGGCAGGGGCGGGGCGTCCACCACCTCCATCAGGTTGCGCAGGCGATTGTCGCCGACCGTGTCGATGTCGGGGAAACTATCTTCTTCCCATACGACGCCGATCAGCTGGCGTGGCCCCAGCGGCGCGACGACGATGCTGCCGGGCTGCACCGACATGCCGTGCGGCACCCGATAATCGAGCGGCCCAAGGGCAGCGTTCAGGATCAGGACACGGGCGCGCGAAGACATGCCCCTGTCCTTATAGCGCTGGGCGCAGCGCGCAATCCTCTGTCGGTCAGAGCCGCCAGCTGAGCGTCAGCCAGGGAATGTGCGACACGACGTCCGGCCGGCCGTCACGCAAATTCTGCTGCCGCATATGCCGCATATAAAGCATCTGCGCGTCCAGTATCTTGCCCAGCGAACGGCGCAGGCCGATCTGCTGCCGCATCATGGCCAGGCCGGTCTTGTCATTCGCCCGCGCGCGGTTGAGGTGGAAGAAGATTTCTCCCGCCGCGATCACCGTCCATCGCTTGGCCCGGTCGACCGCCACGCTCGCCTGCACCCGTTGCCGCAATCGCCAGCTTGGGGTGTCGGCAGTGTCGAAGAAACGCTGCTCCATCCGCGTGTGGGCCAGCCATATGCCCTTGCTCAGGATCGCTTCCTGAAACAGGCGCAATTCCTGATCATCCTCGCTCTTCAGATAGGCGAAACCGCCGCCCATCTGCACAAGCGGCGCGATCTGGCGGTCCAGCGCGACGCGCGCCAGAAACTGCTCCCCGCCGCTGCGCGCATCGGATCGCAGCCGCTGGCTCGAATCGATGGTCAGTGTGTTGGCGTCGTCGATGCGGATCGTTGCCAGTTCGCTCACCCATGCCTGGCTTTCCTGCGTTGCGGCGCGTGCGGGCATCGATAATGGCGCAAGCAGGCACAGCGCGCCGATCAGGCGCGCACAGGGCAAACGGGGCATGTCTGGTCCTTTGGAAAGGTGCCCGCGCCCTAATCCGGCCCGATGGCATATGCAATTGTTACAGCGCAAAGATAGAAAATCCGCCCGCCAGCCGCTAAAGGGACGCGATTCGTCCTATCCCGGAGTCCTTCCATGAAATTCTTCGTCGACACTGCCGACACCGCTGAAATCCGCGATCTGGCCGCCACCGGCCTGCTTGATGGCGTGACCACCAACCCGTCGCTGATCGCGAAGTCGGGCCGCCAGTTCCTGGAAGTCGTGGCCGAAATCTGCGGCATCGTGGACGGCCCGGTGTCCGCCGAAGTCGTGGCGCTCGACCATGAAACCATGATGAAGGAAGCCGAAGTCCTGCGCACAATCGCGGACAATGTCTGCATCAAGGTGCCGCTGACCATCGACGGCCTCAAAACCTGCAAGGCGCTGACCGATGATGGTACGCAGGTCAATGTGACGCTCTGCTTCTCGGCCAATCAGGCGCTGCTGGCGGCAAAGGCTGGCGCGACCTTCATTTCGCCCTTCGTCGGCCGTCATGACGATAATGGTTTCGACGGCATGGCGCTGATCGGCGACATCCGCCTCATCTACGACAATTATGGTTTCGACACCGAAATTCTGGTCGCGTCGGTCCGTCACCCGATCCATGTGCTGGAAAGCGCGCGCATCGGCGCCGATGTGATGACCGCGCCGCCCGCCGTCATCAAGATGCTGTCGAAGCATGTGTTGACCGACAAGGGCCTCGAAGGCTTCGCCGCCGACTGGGCGAAGACGGGTCAGACCATTTTGTAAGAGAAAAGCACCGGCCCGACCTCTCACCCTGTGGGAGGTCGGGTAGGAGCAGCCGCCTCACGTCGCCGGACCCGAAAGACCATCGGAACCGGCGCCCATCTTTATCTGCCCCTCATTCCGCTGACGTCGATGCGGGTTCGGATTGGCGGGATTGCGGCTCGTACAGTTCCATCTGTCCCAGTTTCATCAGGCTTTCCGGCAACGCGAACGCCTGTTTCCGTACGGCGGCAATATGATCGGCGGTGCGCAGCGTCAGCGCGGCGATGGTCAGCGTGGGGTTGGCCCATCCCCCCGTCGGAAAGACGGACGACCCGACGATATAGAGGTTGGCGATGCCATGCACGCGGCCAACGCCATCGACCACGCCCGTCCGGGGGCTGTGCGACATGCGGGTGGTGCCCATATGGTGATAGCCGCCAATGGCATGGGCCGACACCCGATCGTCGCTATGCCATGGGATGGCGTCGTCCATCAGCCATGGCGCGGGCGACACCGTGCCGATGCCCAGTCGCGCAAATTCGCGGCCGACGGTATCGACCAGCACCGCGACACTGCGCTTGTCGATGTCGGACAATCGCCAGTCCAGCCTGACCTTCGGGACGCCCAGCGCATCGGTCGCCCGGTCCAGCATGATCCGGCTGTCGGGATTGGGCGCCTGTTCCGCCCGTACCGACAGCGTCAGTTCCAGCTTCCCCATCCTGTGCAGCAACCATGGGCGCAGTGGATCGACGGCACGCTGCGCCGCGGTCACCATCGCCTTCGTGCCCAGCCACAGGGCGCGGTTGCGGCGATTGGGCGCCAGCCTGTGCTTGGCATGGCTATAGGCCCGCATGCCCAGAAACGGGCGGTCATGTTCGGGCTGGCGGGCCGCGATGGTCAGCGAACTGTTCAATATCCCATGGCTCCGCTGGACCTGCTCGCTCGCGGTGATCAGGGCGGCGACATCCTGATCGTCCACCCGGTGCCGCTTGCCGAACAGGCGCAGCAGCGGCCAGGCCCGGTCGCTGTCGACCCGCCCACCGCGCGTGTGCGGATGCTCCATGAAGAACCGCCCGACCAGCCCGTGGCCGTTGCCCAGCCCGTCCTCGCTCAGCGACCGGGATGCAAGCAGCATGCGCGCATTTTCGATGCCGCCCGTCGCCAGCATCAGCACGCGTGGCCGCACCATCAGCTGACGACCCGTCAGCGATTTCGCCACGACGCAATCGACCGACCGACCATGGGCATGGGGGCGGATGTCGGTGACCGTGGCATGGGTGAACAGGGTGCAGCGCGGATGGTCGATGACGTCGCGACAATGGCGCATGGTGAAACGATCCTGCCGTGGATCGAACGACCAGATCGGCATGTTGATCCTGTCGCGGTCGAATGCCGGAACCGGCAACCCTGCTTCGTTCAGGTCGCGGCTGATCGGCATCCATGGGTTCAGGCCGAATGCGGATCGCGCCAGTTCATAATAGGGTTCCAGTTCGTCCCACCGGATCGGCCAGCCCGAATGGGGTATCCATGACCGTACCTCCAGATCGATGGGGGACAGTTCGGCGCATCTGCGGCCCCATATCGCGCTGGTCCCGCCGAAAAAGCGCAGCCGCGCGTCGCGCAGCGAATAATAGGGGCGCCCGTCGCACGCCCCGTCGTTCAGCTCTGCGGTCCTGCTTTCATAATCTCCCCCGCCGCTTTCCAGCAGCGTGACGTCGCATCCCGCCGCCAGCAGCCGTCGCGCGGCGGTGATGCCTGCAATGCCCGTTCCGACGATGCAGATTTCGGTGTGATGGAAATTGAGCGGACTGCTTGCCGTGGCGAGGTCGATCATATGGCTCTCCTGCGGAAGGACGTCGGGCTGAAAAGCAGAAGACCAGTTACGCGCCACGGTCGGAATCAGGTGATGGGGCAGAATGACCTATACGGATGGACAGGCGCTTTATCCCCATGTCCGGGCGTTGCCGCGCCGGGCGATCCGCCATTGGCATGGGGTCGATTGGACGTCCGTATAGTGGCCCGACATCAGCGGCTTGGCGACTGTGGCGCGCACATCATCCTCTGGAGCGCCTCCATGACCAGCACCGCCACATTCTCGCTATCGGGTGAAGATCGGGACTATCCCGTCCTGTCCGGAACGGTCGGACCCGATGTCGTCGACATCCGCAAATTCTACGGTCAGACCGACAATTTCACTTATGATCCCGGCTTCACCTCCACCGCGTCCTGCCGGTCGGCGCTGACCTATATCGACGGTGGGGAAGGGGTGCTGCTGCATCGCGGCTATCCCATCGGCGAACTGGCCGAACAGGCGAACTTCATGGAGGTAGCCTATCTGATGCTGAACGGCGAACTGCCGTCGCAGGGCGAACTGGGCGACTTCGTTTCCACGATCACCATGCACACGATGTTGCATGAACAGCTGGCCAGCTTCTACCGCGGTTTCCGCCGCGACGCGCACCCCATGGCGGTCATGTGCGGGGTGGTCGGCGCGCTGTCGGCCTTCTACCCGGATTCGACCAATGTGCATGATCCCGCACAACGGCTGGTCGCCAGTCACCGGCTGATCGCCAAAATGCCGACGATCGCGGCCATGGCCTATAAATACAGCATCGGTCAGCCCTTCCTCTATCCCGACAATTCGCTGTCCTATGCGGGCAATTTCCTGCGCATGACCTTCGGCGTGCCTGCCGAACCCTATGAAGTGAACCCGGTGGTGGAAAAGGCGATGGATCGCATCTTCATCCTCCACGCCGACCATGAACAGAATGCGTCCACATCGACCGTTCGCCTGGCCGGTTCGTCGGGGGCCAATCCCTTTGCCTGCATGGCGGCGGGCATCGCCTGTCTGTGGGGGCCGGCGCATGGTGGCGCCAATGAAGCCGCGCTCAACATGCTGCGGGAAATCGGCACGCCCGACCGGATCGCCCATTATATCGATCGCGCGAAGGACAAGGATGATCCGTTCCGGCTGATGGGCTTTGGCCATCGCGTCTATAAAAATTACGATCCCCGCGCGACCGTGATGCAAAAAACGGTGCGCGAAGTGTTCGACAGCCTGAAGGTCAGTGACCCACTGTTCGAAACCGCCCTGCGACTGGAGGAAATCGCGCTCAGCGATCCCTATTTCATCGAAAAGAAACTGTTCCCCAATGTGGATTTCTATTCGGGCATCATCCTGTCCGCGATCGGTTTTCCCACCACCATGTTCACCGCGCTGTTCGCGCTGGCCCGCACGGTCGGCTGGGTTGCCCAGTGGAACGAGATGATCACCGATCCCGATCAGAAGATCGGCCGTCCGCGCCAGCTGTATGTCGGCCCGGCGCAGCGCAGCTTCGTCCCCATCGGCGACCGCTGATCGCGCGTCGCGCATCAGGTAAACGGGGCGGCGATCATCGGATCGTCGTCCCGTCCAACCTAGACGTTCGGTTGATTGGCGCGATACCCGCCGGTGCCTACCGCGCTTTCCGTCCAGCAATGACAAGAGGATGCCGTCATGTCCGTTTATTCCCGCATCGCGCATGCCGGTTTCCGCAGCAGGATCATGCCGGCGGCGCAGGCGGCCGAACTGATCGGGTCTGGCGACACCGTGGGCATGAGCGGCTTTACCGGGTCGGGATACCCAAAGGCCGTGCCGATGGCGCTCGCCGAACGGATAGAGGCGGAACGCGCCGCTGGTCGGCCGTTCCGCATCAGCGTATGGACCGGCGCGTCCACCGGGCCTGAACTGGACGGCGCTCTGGCAAAGGCCGACGGCATCGAATTTCGCCTGCCCTACAATAGCGATCCGATCGCGCGGGAACGGATCAACAAGGGCGAAATGAACTATTTCGACATGCATCTCAGCCAGGTCGCGCCCATGGCGTGGCAGGGTTTTCTGGGCAATCTGGACGTCGCCGTGGTGGAAGTGACCGCCATTCGGGACGATGGCGGGCTGGTCCCGTCCTCGTCCATCGGCAACAACAAGACATGGCTCGATCGCGCGAAGAAAGTGATTTTAGAAGTCAATCGCTGGCAAAATCCCGCGCTGGAGGGGATGCACGACATCTATTACGGTACTGCGCTGCCGCCTTATCGCGTGCCGATCCCGCTGGTACGTCCCGATGATCGCATCGGCAGCGCCTATCTGCGCGTCGATCCGGACAAGGTGGTGGGTGTGGTCGAAACCGACGTGCCCGATCGCAATCTGCCGTTCGCCGCGCCCGATGCTGCCGCCAACGCGATCGCTGGACATCTAATGGAATTTTTCCGGCATGAAGTCGCCCGCAAACGGCTGCCCGCGTCGCTGCTGCCGATCCAGTCGGGCGTCGGCAATGTCGCCAACGCCGTGCTGTCGGGCCTGGTCGACAGCCCCTTCGACGATCTGACGGCCTATACGGAGGTGATCCAGGACGGCATGCTGGACCTGCTGGATTGCGGCAAGCTGCGCATGGCGTCGGCTACCGCATTCTCGCTCAGTCCGCAGGCGGCGGAACGCATCAATACGGGGATGGAGCGCTATCGCGACCGCATGATCCTGCGCCCGCAGGAAATCAGCAATCATCCCGAACTGATCCGGCGGCTGGGCTGCATCGCGATGAACGGCCTTATCGAAGCGGACATTTATGGCGCGGTCAATTCCACCCATGTCATGGGTTCGCGTATTCAGAACGGGATCGGCGGATCGGGCGATTTCGCCCGCAACGCCTATATCTCCATCTTCATGACGCCATCGACCGCGAAGAACGGGCAGATTTCGGCCATCGTGCCGCAGGTCAGCCATGTCGATCATATCGCGCAGGATGTGCAGATACTGGTCACGGAACAGGGGCTGGCGGACCTGCGCGGCCTCAGTCCAAAGGAACGGGCGCGCCTGATCATCGCTCATTGCGCCCATCCCGATTTCCGCCCGATGCTGACCGATTATTTCGAACGCGCACTCAGGGGTTCCTACGGGCTTCAGTCCCCCTCGCTGCCGGATGAGGCGCTGTCGTGGCATTACCGCTTCATGACGACCGGCAGCATGCGTCCCTGATCATGGAGATCGGACGCTGAAAACGGGGCGCAATCGGCGTTCCGTTTTCAGCGTCCGGCTTCTGTCCGCGCATTGCAGCCGCCATATCATGGTCTGGAAAAGGGAGCGGGCTGGACAGCTATCGGGGCGGAAAGGCCAGCCCGCTCAGAGACGCAAGGTCAAAACGCACCAGAGGTCTGGGAGAGGGTCTGACCTCCGGGCGTGCCATCCTTCTATCATTGCGCCGCAGCAACGCCGATCAGCCGCAGGTCAACCCCTGCTCATCTGATGGTCTAGGCGATGCGAAACCTCCCAATTCAGGCGTCGATCAGATCCGCATGCCGCACATCGCCAGCATGATCGCGGTGGACAGCAGCGCGGCGAACGCGATGCCCGCGCCCCAGATGCGGTTCGCCGTCATACGCTGTGCGCCATGGGCCAGCATCACGACCCGCAGCCCGGAAAACAGATGTCCCACGATCAGGAAGATCGCGAGTGCATAATGGGGGATCAGGCGGATGCTCCACGGATCGTGGATCAGGCCGTTGGGCGCGCCGGTCGCGAAATCCCACCCGGTCGGGATGCCATAAAACCACCGGGCAAAGGTGAAGACCGAATTCATATGCCCCAATATGTAGACGGACAGGAAAAATCCGGAAGCGACCTGAAATATCCTGTGGAAATCGAGCCGCCTTGCGCTCCATCGCCATGCCAGCATCAGGCCGGTGACCACCTGAAACAGCATCGCGGCGACCAGAACCGGTTCCACGAAGGACGATCGATAGACCATGCGCCCCACGTCCATGACGGCGGCATGCGCTGCCTGTCCTTTCCATGCGAACATATGGTTGGTCAGGTGGAATGCGACGAAGACGACAAGGATCGCCGCCGTAACCCCGTGCACGACACGCAGGGCAGGGGATGGCGCGCGCCAAGCGCCCGCTTCGCCGCCTGCCGGTACGCATGCCGTATAGGCGATGGCCAGTCCCCAGATGATCGCCCAGGCGGCTTCATCGGGCAGCGGGCTGGACAGCAGGAATTTCCACACGCCGATGAAGCAATAGATGGTCGGCGCGACCACGGTCGCATAGGCCAGCCGGCGGGCGCGGATTTCAAAGGCCGGGCTGACCCCCGGCGCCATGGGCGCCTTTGCGATGCGGACAAATCCGTAAAGCGGCACGGCGAACATGAGAGTCAACATCGCTGTCGCAACGATGATGCGGCTTTCGGTCACCGACGATCCGGGCAGGCCGACCGCCCAGTGAAAACCATCGACGAACAGCGGATAGAACAGCGCGAATATCGCCGGCGCGACGGCCGATACCACCGCACTGCGGCCGGACCGGACGGACCGACCGACGGATGCTGTTTCGATGAAGGCGGTCATCTTTGACCCTTTCCTGTTTCTGGCCTGCTTCTGGCGGAACGGCGGCGCGCGCCAACGGTCCATCCGCCGCGCACGGTCCACTTTGGCATGACGTCATTGCCACGGCGGGGTGATGTTTGCGCTCATACGCTGGTCTAGCGGAGCGATGACCTATGCTTTCGTATAGAGGGATTTGCCCTGCGAAGGATCGCGGTCTTCATCGCGCGGCGATAGGGTTTCGATGCCGGGTTTGCGGCCGTGGCGTCGTCTGACGGCATGGCTGCATCCCCAGAAGGTCGCGCCATAACAGGTCGAAGAGGAATGACATGCACAGGATCAGCGAAATTACGGCAGAATATGACATCCGGTCCTGCATTCCGGTCATGCGGGAATTGCGCCCGCATCTCGATCCCGACGACGGCGTGGTGGTCGAACGTTTCAAACGGCAGATGGCCAGCGGGTATACATTGCTCGCTCTGCTGGACGGCGATGACGTCCTTGCGCTCGCGGGTTACCGGCATCTGGACAATCTGCTGTTCGGCCAGTTCATCTATATCGACGATCTGGTGGTCGCGCCCGATGCGCGGCGGCAGGGGCATGCCGAAACCATGCTGAACGCCGTGCGCGACATCGCCGTGGCGGCGGGCTATGCCTTCGTCACGCTCGATACCGCCATTTCCAACGTCGGCGCGCAGAAAGTCTATGAACGCTGCGGTTATGAAAAGGTCGCCTTTCACCTGATCCAGCGTCTCAACCCCTAACGCAGCACATGGTCACGCGGCGCCGCGACGGACGCCAGCGTGGCAAAGCCGACGCCGGTGATGATCAGGCTGATGATGGTTTCGCCCAGCATCATCTGCATCAGGCCGAACAGCATCAGTGCGATCAGCGCCAGCACCAGCCATGCCAGCATCTTGGGCCGTCTGGCCCGCTGCGCTGCGGTCTTGCGCAATATCGTCTGCTGCACCAGATCGGCCTGCTCCAGCGTATATCCGGCGTCGACAAGGCGGCGCAGCGTCAGCGGATCGACCTTGTTGCGCACGCGGAAGATGATGGAAAAACGGCGCAGCTCCTCCAGCCGGTCGTTGGCCAGCCGGTTCAGTTTTTCCGTCCGCATCAGGTGCGGCATCGAAAAATGCCAGCGCGGGGCGCCGGTGATGGACGCCACCGGGTCCGTCAGCGAAAGGCCGATCACCGACAGTTCGAGCGGGGACAGCTCCGCTGGTCTGCGCGCCGCGGACATGGCAGGGGCATGATCGTCAGAGGGGATAAAGTCGGTGCGTTCGGCGTCGATGACGCTGCTGTCGAAAAATTCCATGATGACCTCCCGTCGGTCCGGACTGGTCCCCGACCGCGCTGGCGATCGGGGAGCCGGTCCTGTCGGGCGCGGGCAGCGCCCGGCGGTTGTCAGAAGTGGTAGGCGACGCCGACCAGAGCCTGATGACGCTGGAACTTGGCATCGCCCCCGCCCAGATCGCTGTAGCGATATTCGACACGGGCGGAGACCTTGTCGGTCAGCATCCGTTCGACGCCGCCGCCGACCGACCAGCCGTCGAAATTATCCTTGCCATAACGCGTTGCGGTGGCGTCGTTGATGCGGACCGAAGCACGCAGATTTTCATAGCCGCCACGCACATAGACCAGCGTCTTGTCGTTGACGAGGTAACCGGCACGCACGCCCACATCAAACGTATATTCCGGGTCGATGCTGGCCAGCGTGCCGCCGCCCGACCGGGTCGCCTGATCGTCGAAGCCCATGCTGAAACCAGCTTCGCCCGACAGCACGATCTTGTCCGTGACCTTGTAATTATAACCGGCGAAGATGCCTGCGGTCGCCGAATCCTTGGACGTATGGACATTGGCGATGCCGACGTCGGTATCGGCCGAACCGACCTTGTTCTTGTTCCAGCCTGCTTCGATGCCGGCATAGGGGCCCTGGAATGCTTCCTGAGCGGCGGCCGGGGTGGCGATGGCCAGCACGGCGGCGATGGCGGTGGGGGCGGATGCGATGATGGTCTTCATGGGACTTCCCTTTCTTTTGCCGTCCGGATCCCGCTTGCGGGTTCCGGGCGATGGTTGCCGTCGGGGCTGGCGCACCATGGATCGCGAGAGCGAAGGCCATCCTCTGCGAAAGCGCATTCAGCGCGATCGCCTGATCGATCCGGCCTTGTCCTGTGTCCTTTGCGATAACGTCGCCTGACGCATCCTAGGTAGTCCCGTCATCGGGATAATATTATCGGCCACAATGCCATGTGATTGATGCTGGAAAGTGAGGAATAGCCAGCAGATGCCATGGGATTGCGGGAGCGGCGGCATATGCGCCGCTCCCGCAGGCTCTTATTTGCGGATGAACGCCAGAATATCGGGATTCAGCACATCGGCATGGGTGGTCAGCATGCCGTGCGGATAGCCCTTATAGACTTTCAACTCGCCATTTTTCAGCAGCTTGATCGCCAGCTGCGCCGAATCCGCGATCGGCACGATCTGATCGTCATCGCCATGCATCACCAGCACCGGCACATTGATCGCCTTCAGATCTTCGGTGAAATCGGTTTCGGAAAAAGCCTTGATGCAATCATAATGGGCTTTGGCGCCGCCCATCATGCCCTGACGCCACCAGTTGTCGATCGTGCCCTGCGTCACCTTGGCGCCCGGACGATTGAAACCGTAGAAAGGACCGCTGGGGACGTCAACGTAGAATTGCGCGCGGTTCGCGGCCAGCGCAGCCCGGAAGCCGTCGAACACCGACAGGGGCAGGCCGCCCGGATTCTTGTCCGTCTTCAGCATGATGGGCGACACCGCACCGACCAGCACGGCCTTGGCCACGCGGCCCGGCTGGGCCTTGGCGACATAGCGGGCGACTTCGCCGCCGCCGGTCGAATGGCCGATATGCACCGCCTTGTGCAGGTCCAGATGCGCCGTCAGTTCCAGCAGATCCTGCACATAGGTGTCCATGTCGTTGCCGCTGTCGGTCTGGGTCGACCGGCCATGGCCGCGCCGGTCATGGGCGATTACGCGAAAGCCCTTTTCGCGGAAGAACAGCATCTGCGTGTCCCAGTCGTCCGCACTCAGCGGCCATCCGTGATGAAACACCACCGGCTGCAGATCCTTCGGACCCCAATCCTTGTAGAAGATGCGGGTCCCGTCCTTGGTCGTGAAATTATCCATGGTCATGTCTCCTGTGGTGGATGAAGCCTGTGTCGTGGCGGCCGTGGCCACCATGGGTGCAGCGGAAAGCGCCAGTCCCGCGACGGCCATGCTGCCCAGCACGTCGCGGCGATTGGCGGTCGGCCAGGCCGGATTTTCGGACTCGTCTATGTGCGTCATTATCATAAACTCCCTTCCCGGAAGAATGGCGGTGCGGACATGGCCGAAGCAACGGCCATGATGCGCCGAAATCCGCCGCGCTCCCGGTCGCGGACGGTCGACGGACGATCAGGATGAAAACCGGCGGCCCGCATATCGCTGTCGTTGACCGGGGTGGCGTCATCATCGGGGTGCCGTGGTGACGCTGCCGGAAATGAGAATAGGCAAGTCGCCCAATGCCTTCGAGCCGCAGAAGGGCGAGGCGTCATCATACCGTGGGATAGGCTGGCCGCGCGATGTCCGCAGGCCATGCACGCAACGGGCGGTTACGCCATCTGCTGTCGTTGCCATCCATGATGTAATGGGCGGACCGGGCTGGGGTCAGGCCGGTCCGCCCAAATCACTGCACATGCCGAAGGGGCGGTCGACAGTGCAGCAAGCTCGGGATGCAGGGTTGGGGAGGGAAGTCCCGAGCAGGGAAAATATGATCGGATCGCTGTGTTGCGGCCATTAACCAAGCAGGCAGCGCGCGCCATCCGATGGTATAGTTCAGGCCGCCAGCTTCTTGCCGAAGACCGCGTCCGCGTCGATGGCCTGAATGCCGTCTGCGGTCACCTGTTCGGCGCGCGCCGGATTAGCCAGCCCATCCATATAGATGAATTTCAGGTCGTCGATGCCGATGGTCGACAGCACGTCCTGCAAATATCCGGAAAGATGATCGGGCTGAAGGCGGCGGGGACCGGACACGATGCCGCCCGCAGTCACGACGATCATCGTCGGCCGATCCTGCAAAAAGCCGGTCTTCACGCCATCGATCGGCGCGAAGCTGCGGCCATAACGCAACACGAAATCGATCCACACCTTGAGCGCTGCGGGCACGGTATAATTGTGCATAGGCGTCGCGATGATGACATAGGCGGCCGCTTCCAGTTCGCAGATCAGTTCTTCCGACAGGGCGAAAGCCGCAGCGTCATGCGAATGGCCGCCGATGATCGCATCGGCATAATCGGAATGAATGGTGGCGCTGGCGAGCGCGGACAGGTCGCGCTGAACCAGCGTGAGCGACGCATCTTTCGACTGGAGGTTCGCCACGGCCTGCATGGCCAGCTGCGCGCCACGCGACGCGGCGCCATAGGGGCTGGCGGTGATGAGGAGAATGGAGGACATTGGAATCTCCCTGTCCGGATCAATCGGTTTAATCGGTCGACCGGACCGTCCTGGACTTCACCGGACGGTCCATGCCGGGACGTCAGGCCAGATTGGCCTTGTCGAGGCCAAAGGCCTTGTCCTGCGAACCGGGAACCGACCGGAAGGCGATTGATGCGCGGTTCCATGCGTTGATGACCATCACCTGATAGGTCAGCTGCACGATTTCATCTTCCGAAAACTGGCCGCGGACGTCGTTATAGATTTCGTCCGACACGCCTTCGGGGGCGATTTTGGTCAGTGCTTCAGTCCATTCCAGCGCGGCGCGTTCGCGATCGCTGAACAGCGTCGATTCGCGCCAGATCGCAACGTGGTACAGGCGCAGTTCGCGTTCGCCGTGCAGCTTCGCCTGCTTGACATGCATGTCGAGACAGAAGGCGCAGCCATTGAGCTGAGATGCACGGATTTCGACCAGGCTCAGGATGGTTTCGTCGACGCTACCCTTCTTGAGGGCAAAGGTCAGCTCCACCAGCTTCTGGGTGAGGGCGGGGTTCTGCTTCATGTGATCGAGACGTTGGGTCATGTCGTCATACTCCTTTGCATCGCTTCGGTAGCGAGGAGATACGAGACCGTAATTCATACGATTAGATAGGTGATTGCCATGTGATTGCTGACGGAAAGGGTGTAATCGTCGAAATGGCATCGCCCGGCGGCATCAATGCGCGACACAAAATCTAAAATGGGGCGTAAATGCATGAAAAAGCAATAGATTATTAACCAGGTCGATTTAGCTTTCCGCGTCACAGGAGGACCAATCTCATGGCGATCACAATCGGTAGCGGACTTCAGAATTTTGCTTTCCCCGTCGGCTATACCGGCCCCAGCGGTGGCAAGCAGTCGGGCGAGGCAAAGGTGGATAGCAATCTGGCGCGCGCGATCGAGGATCTTAAGGAAGCGGCGGCAAAGACACCTGCGGAGCGCGCCCGCGACGAGATATTGAAGCGCAACAATCTGGACGAAAAAAGCTATGCCGCGCTCGACGCCGACGCCCGTCAGGCGATCGACGAACAGATTGCGGAAGCCGTGAAGCAGGCGACCGGCGTCAAGGACAAGGCGGAAAGCACCTTCATGCGCCTCGGCTGAACCCGTCGGGGCTCGCGCATTATACGAAAATATAATCGGTTCGGTGCATGGTGATCGGACCGGCTATGTCATTATGCGGTTGGCAGACGGATGACGAAGGATGCGCCGCCAAGGCCTGACCGGCCGACCGTCAGGCGCCCGTCATGGCTGGCGACGATGGATCGGCAAATGGCCAGACCCATGCCCAGTCCCGACTGTTTGGTCGTGAAGAAACTGTCGAAGATGCGATTGCGATCAGCCGCGCCGATGCCCGGACCGCTGTCTGCGATCTCCAGCGTGACATGATCATCGTCGCTGGTCAAAGATAATATCTCGACCATGCGCCGTTCCGCCCCACTCTGATCCACCGCCTGCAATCCGTTGGTGATCAGGTTGACGACAACCTGGGTCAACTGCACATGATTGCCCGAAATCATGGGCAGGGCGTCGTCCAGTCTGGCGCGCAAGTCCACCGACCGGGTGCGTCCTTCATCCTGTGTCAGGGTCAGCGCTTCCTGCACCACATCGTTCAGGCTGATCGGGACGCGTTCGACGGGTATCCCCGACGACATGTCGCGCAGGCGCTGGATCATGTCGGTCGCCCGCCGTGCATCGTCGACGACGCGCTGCATCCGCAACGCCGCCCGGTCCAGGTCGGGCGGGAACTTGTCCAGCCACAGCAGCGCGGTCTGCCCGTTGACGGCGATGGACGACAGCGGCTGGTTCACTTCATGGGCGATGGAAGCAGACAGTTCGCTGGTCAGCGATGCGCGCGCGGCGTTGACGAACGACGCCTGCATCCGCTGCAATTCCGCTTCGGCCCGGACCTGCCCGCTAATGTCGATCATGCCGATCAGGCTGTTGCCCTGTGGCTGGTTCTGGGTCGGGAATGCCTGCGACAGCAATACCGGCACCCGTTGCCCCGCCAGGCCGCACACGACCGTTTCCTCCATGAAATAGCGGCAACTGGTATAGCGCGCGATCAGGATGCGCCGGAACGTGTCGGGGCGCGCTTCCCAATAAGGGCGCACATTGCGTAGCATCGATCGCGGCTCGCCCGTCCCGAACATGGTTTCGGCATGTTCGTTCGCGTCGGCGATGCGGACCAGATCGAGTGCACGCTCAAATTCCTGCGGATGGGCGTCCAGATAGGCGCCAAGGTCGGTGACGCCTTCGCGCCGCGGCTTTTCGAAAATGGTCAGCGATCCCAGCGCATCGATGCGTAGCAACGCGATGGGCATGTCGTGAAACAGTTGGCGATAACGTTGCTCGCTCGCCTGCAGGCGGGTCATCGTATCATAGGATCGCTCGCGCGTTGCGAATACCAGTCGGACGGATGTGGCGCTGACGGCGCAGGCGCCTACCCGGACGGGCAGATGATCGCCCGCAATCGTGCGCGCCAATATGGCATAGTGCGGGCTGGCGACGCCATGCATGGTCGCGTTCAGAACGCCCTGTACCGACATGAAATCCTCGACCGACACCAGCCGTTTGACCGACTCGCCGATCAGATGGTCTTCCCGTTCCGCACCGAACATGTCGAGCGCGCTGCGATTGACCCGTTCGATGCGCCAGTCCGGACCGATGCTTCCACCGCCTGCCGCCATCGCGCTGACCACGATCGACGGGATCATTTCTTCAACCAGCCTGACATAGGGGGCTGCGTCGTTGAATGGTGCGGCTGGTCCGGAAATCATGCTATCTCTGGCATTCTGCACATCGTCGGCCGGTTTCGCCCATTCCGACATTCCGACCTCTCTTCCCGGATACGGGTGCGGCAACCGGGCCATTTCACGCCGACATCACCGAAAATTGTGCAGGCTGATTTGTTGCAAGTCAAAAGATTCGGGCACGGCAACGTGGCGACATATATGAAAGTATGAGTATCCGTCACTCCGCCACGGGGGCGACACCCCGGCCATTGCGCCTGCATCCATGGTCGTTCGATCGAACGGGCAGCTATGTCAGTGACTGTGATGCAGGCACTCTTCATCCGCTCCGGCGACCGATCGCATATCCTCTATCGCGCCGGTCCTGTTGTCGAACAGCCTGCGCAGATCGATCTGCCGCGACAATATGTCCGCCAGCGTGTAGCGATCCAGAACCGTCAGAAAGGCGCGGGTCGCTTCGTTCAGAATGCGCGGCAACGTGCAGGCGGGCGCGATCAGGCATGAACTGCAATCGACCAGATCGAACCCGGTTTCGGTATGCCGCACGATCTGGCCGATGCTGATCTGATCGGCGGGGCGCCCCAGCCGCAGCCCGCCATTGCGCCCGCGCACCGTGTCCAGAAATCCGGCCTGGCCCAGATCCTGCGCCACCTTCTTCAGATGATCCTTGGACACGCCATAGACGTCGGCGATTTCCTGTATCGACGACAAGCCGCCTTCGTCGCGCGCCGCAACATGCACGAGCACGCGCATCGCATAGTCGGTGTAGCGGGTCAGTTGCATCGGTCGCGTCCAATATATTCCGTCGTGCATCGGCCATGACGCGCGAAACGGCCCGGCACAAGCCGGACCGTCATGCGCATCATGGCCGGGGGATAAACGTCAGGCCGCAACGTTCAGCTCCGTGGCATGTTCGGGATAGGGGGCGACATCGCCCGCACCCTCATTGCCGCCCAGTTCATCGGCAAAGCCATGGTTGACGTCGCGGTGATGGGCTTCGTCGGCCCGCACCACCAGCACCACGTCGCGCAGCGTCGCGTCTTGCGGCAGCTTCCAGTAATGGATGGCGATGGCCGGGGCAGGGCGGTCGGCAATGGCGCCCGCGTCGATCGCCTGCAGGAAGTGGGTGTAGCTGATGACCGCTTCTTCCTCGAAATAGCCCACCACCCGGTGCGCAATGCGCGGCGCGACCAGATAGATGCCGAAGAAAGCGCAGTAGAATCCCCACTGGACCAGCAGGATCAGCAGCCGTTCGAACATGTTGGGCTGCGCCACCTTGATGAAGGTCATCAGGTGCATCCGTTCATTTTCCGCTTCTTCCATCAGCGTGCGGATCCAGCCATTGTCATCGACCATGCGGCGCAGGCACTTGAGGTGGGTCAGCGTGGCGCCGACCATGCCGGGAACCGCCGCGACCGTTTCGATCACGATGGCGCGATGGGTGTGGCGTTCCTGAAACATCAGGTCCGCAAAGAAGCGCAGGGTCTTGGTGAAGCCGAAGGCAATGCGGTCGCCGAAATTTTGCGGTTTCCGATGTTCGATGCTGACTGCGATTTTCTCATACATCTCGAATTCCTTCCCTTGCAGCGCGGCCCGTCAGAAGGGCGAGTCGCGAAAGGTGCATCCTGTGTGCCCCTTTTTGATTCGAAGTGCAAGCTAAAAGATGCTGTTGACATGCACCTTTTTATCGAACAATAGGTGCACTTAACTTGCACCTTATGGAGTCGCTCCATGAACCATCCATTGATGATTGAGGAAGCCGCCATCCGGCCGCTGGTCGAGGCTTTCTATGAACGCGTACGCGCCGACGCGCTGCTGGCGCCTATATTCGGCGCGCATGTGCATGACTGGGATGATCATCACGGTCGGCTGACCGATTTCTGGTCGTCCATCATGCGCACCAGCGGCCGGTACAAGGGTAGCCCGCTCGCACTGCACCTGTTGCATGCCGATGCGATGACGCCAGATCGTTTCGAACGCTGGCTCGCGCTGTGGCGCGAAACGTCGGACGCGCTTTTGCCCGCACCTGCCGCCGCCGCCGTGCAGGCCAAGGCCGCCCGCATCGCCGAAAGCTTTCAACTCGCCATCCAGTATCGCCGTTCGCCCGTCGCGGCGGCCTGAACCATCCCCCAAGGAGTGAACATCATGTCCGAACCTCTCAGCCCCGCCACCATCGCCATCGTCAAGGCGACTGTTCCCGCACTGGCCCAGCATGGCACCGCCATTACCAAGGCGATGTATGCGCGCCTGTTTGAGGACGATCATATCCGGTCGCTGTTCAATCACGCGAATCAGGGTGAAAGCGGGGCGCAGGTCCATGCGCTGGCCGCCGCGATCGTCGCCTATGCGCAGAATATCGAAAATCTGGGTGCGCTGGTCCCGGTGGTCGAACGCATCGCCTATAAACATGTCGGCTATCACATCCTACCCGAACATTATCCGTTCGTCGCCAACGCCCTGCTGGCCGCGATCAAGGAAGTGCTGGGCGACGCCGCAACCGACGATGTGCTTGGCGCATGGGGGGAGGCCTACTGGTTCCTTGCCAACATCCTCAAGGCCCGCGAAGTCGTGCTGCGCGATGAAATCATGCGGTCGGAAGGCGGCTGGAACGGCTGGCGTCGCTTCGTCGTCGCGGACAAGATCCGCGAAAGCAGCGTCATCACATCCTTCATCCTGCGTCCCGAAGATGGCGGGCCGGTGCTGCGTCACAAGCCTGGCCAGTATCTGACCTTCCGCCTGAAGCCCGAAGGCGTGCCCGAACTCAAGCGCAACTATTCCATCTCCTGCGGGCCGAACGGCGAATATTACCGCATTTCGGTGAAGCGCGAAGAAAACGGGCAGGGCGGCTCGCGCTTCCTGCACGATCATGTGCAGATTGGCGATGTGCTGGAAACGACGCCGCCCGCCGGTGACTTCTTCCTGGCCGAAGCGCCCCAGCGTCCGGTCATCCTGCTGTCGGGCGGCGTCGGCCTGACCCCGATGGTCAGCATGGCCGAAGCGATCGCCCGCGATCATCCGCATCTGAACGCCCATTATGTCCATGGCGCGATCAACAGCGAAACCCATGCCATGGACGCGCATGTTCGCGAACTGGCGGCGGCGTGCCCCACGCTCAAAATCTCGACCTTCTACAGCGACCCTCTGCCCGCCGACGAACTGGGCCGCACCCATCAGGGCGAAGGCTTCATTTCCACCGACTGGCTGGCGGCAAACACGCCGCTGACGGAAGCGGACATCTTCCTGTGCGGTCCCAAGCCCTTCCTGCGGACGTTCGTGGCGGGACTGTCGCTCGCGGGCGTTGCGTCCGACCGTATCCATTATGAGTTTTTCGGCCCTGCCGACGAACTGATGGCGGCCTGATGCGATGAAGGTGGCGGAACCCGATCGCGTGCCCTTAGTCGGCGCCTGACGCGATCGGGTTCCAATCCATCGATCGTCGCATGACGCCGCCGGGTGCGTGCCGGATTATCGGGCGCGTCCGGCGCGCGATACTGGCGACAGGCGCGCCATATCGATCACCTTCGCTACCGGCCATATGCCAGGGCGAACCTGCGATCCGACCCTGAAGGAATGATCATCATGACCGACCAACCGTCACAGCCCTACCGGTCCACGCCGCTCTTCACGCAGGACAATTTGCCACAGGCGCTTCAGCGCGAACATCGCACCAAAATCGGGGTGTGGGGCCTGCTCTGCGTCACCGAAGGCAGCATCCGTTTCGTGCACGAAGATGGTCGCCCGCCCTGTATCGTGACGCCGCAGGCCCCCTGTCTGATCGAACCCGATTCCCCGCATCATGTCGAATTGATGGGACCGGTGTCGCTGCGGGTCGATTTCTACGATCATCAACCGGTTGGGCGATTGCCCTGATTGTCGGCCGGGATGGATCAGGCCGCGGACCTGTCGGCATCCTCATCCCCCGAACACGCCGCCGGGCATGTGGAGAAGGGCGGGAACATATTTTCCTGCTCCGTTGAAGGCGGAATTGGCGGCGGCGGATAGCCTTCCGCCGGGACCAGCGCGGCCGCCCGGTCGAGGATGGTGGCGACGAACACCTCCCGCGCATATTTGGGCATGCGGTGTACGGCGTTGAGCAGGGACAGTTGCGCATCGTCGGCGATCGCCATGATGCCGTCCTCCATGCCCGATGCGGTCGCATATTGGCTGCCGCTTACGCTGTCGAGCGTGGCGCAGCGATGAACCACCAGCCGCAACAGGTAACGGACCGGGGTATCGAACAGGCCCGACGTTTCGTGCCAGGCGTCGCGCACTTCTTCCAGGACGCGTTCGACGTCGATGCGATTGGCGAGCAGCCGGGTGGCCAGCCGCTTCAATTGCGGTCGCGCGCGCATGAAATCCTGTTCCCGGCATCGGGTATCGATCTGCGCCGATACCGGCTCTGCATCGTCCATGACCATATATTGCGTCATTGCGGCCTCTGTTGGTCAGGCTGTGACGGACGCGCCGTGCAGGACGCATCCGTCACAGCCAAAATCCTGTCTTTGCAGGGGCAGCAACATCAGACGGAATCCCAGTCATCATCATCCGGTCGGATAGGTTTCGCATGAAATGGGCGCGTCAATGCGCGCGATATTCCTGCCCCAGCTGACCCGGCACGGTCAGCATCGCAAGCGCCTCCACCTGTCGGCGGTTAAGGCCGAAGGACAGCAGCGCAGGCACATATTCCTCCGCCATGCCGCGCCGGACGATCGACGCATGGACGAACTGGCGCAGCGCCTGACGACGCGGCGTGTCGGGTTCCTGCACCGGTTTTTCACCTATGATCATCGCCATCGCATGGGACAGCATGGACCATAATGTGCCGGGACGCGGGGGTGCGACTGGTGCCTTGCGGGTCGATTCGTCGAATGCGCGGGATACTTCCGCCCATTCCGTCTGGTTCAGATGCAGGTCGATCATGATGTCTGCTCCTCGGCTCGACCGATCTGTACGACGGATGGATTGCTGCGATTATCGGTGTGTCGGGCACCTGATTGCTGATCAAAAGCGACCAATATGCTCCGGCTGGCCCCCCCCCGGATTGTGCGATGAACAGGCCACTGTCGCCCCGCGCCATGGCGCATGTGCCTCATACGATGGGATAGGCGACGGCCTCCTTCCTTGGTGCGCGCCCTTGGCTCTGTTAAAACCCCGGCAGGAGTTTGAGGCATTGATCGAAAAAGATTTTCCCACGTCGGACGAGAATGGAGGCGCCGCGCCGGCGGATGCAGCGCCTCTGGTCGTTATCGCCGACGATCAGGAAAGACAGCGTGAAGCGCTGGAGGAACTGTTCGCCTCGGTCGGCATCGACACGCTCTGTTTCGCCAGCGCGACCGATCTGCTGGCCGCGACCCTGCCCGACCGGCCCGGCTGCTTCATTCTGGATGTACGGATGCCGGGGATCAGCGGGCTTGATCTTCAGATCGAACTGGCGCGCAATCGCCATGTGATGCCGATCATTTTCCTGACGGGGCATGGTGACGTGCCGATGAGCATCCGGGCGATGAAGGCCGGGGCGTTCGAATTCAAGACCAAGCCGGTGCGCGAACAGGATCTGCTGGACGCCGTGGGCGCCGCGATCGACATCGACCGCGCGCGCCGCGCCGCCGATCAGGGCGTTATCGAAAATATCGCGCGTTTCGAAACGCTGTCACCGCGGGAACGGCAGGTGTTGGAACTGATCGTACGGGGGCTTCTCAATAAACAGATCGCCTATGAACTGGGCGTCATGGAGGTAACGGTGAAACTGCACCGTGGAAGTGTGATGAAAAAAATGGAAGCCGGATCGGTCGCGGAACTTGTACGCATCTGGGATATGTTGCCCGTGGAAATCCGACAGGACGAAGCTGCCTAGACCACCGTATGCCTTTAGCAACGCCCTGAATTTTCGCATTGTCGGTGTCCAGGTTCCGACTATCGAGGAACTTCAATTGCAGCCTATTCCTATCATTGCTGTCGTCGATGACGATCCGGGCATGTGCGATGCTATCGCCGAACTGGTGGAGGTTCTGGACTTCGACAGCGCGCGATACACGTCGCCCGAAGATTTTCTGGCGGACCTTGCCGACCGGCGTTTCGACTGCGTGGTATCGGACGTCCGCATGCCCGTGATGGATGGGTTCGAACTCGCGCGCCATCTGGCCCGGATCGCGCCGACCCTGCCGGTCATCTTCGTCAGCTCGATCGACGACGAAACCACCTACCGGAATGTGGAGCGGGCAGGGGGCATCGCCTTTCTGCGCAAGCCGCTCGACATCGACGATTTCCAGCGCTGCATCGTACAGGCGCTGGAACGGGCCTGACCCCGCATCCTGACAGCATTTCGATGTTATCTGGAACAGATGGCGGTTCGCAAAATGCGGTAAACAAAAGACATTTTATAGCATGGTGGAATTCAATCCAGTCGGATCATGCTCTCAATATTCCGCGCCCCTACATATCCTGTGGCGTCGACTGGTGATCGATGCTGCTGATCGAAAAACTCAGCATCCTGTCCATCCGCACCAGATCCTGCACATTCTTCGCTGCGATCTTGTGCATGGCATTGCTGCGGTGGATCTTGACGGTGATTTCGCTCAGGCCCAGTGCCTGCGCAATTTCCTTATTCTTCCTGCCCGTCAGGATCAGCGACGCGACCTGTTTTTCGCGGGGCGTCAGGCTGGCATAGCGCAGCCTTATCTCACCCGTTCCGATGGCCTGCATGCGTGATTGCAGGTTGATTTCTATGGCGGTGTTGGCCGCGTCCAGAACATCCTGATCGCGCAGCGGCTTCAACAGAAAATCGATCGCCCCGGCTTTCAGCCCGCGCACGGCCATGGGAATATCGGCATGGCCGCTCATGAAGATGACGGGCAGCATTAAGCCATGCGCCGCCAGCCGGGCCTGCAATTCCAGCCCGCCCAGTTGCGGCAGACGTACGTCGCACAGCAGGCATCCGGGCGAAAGCGGATCGGCCTGATCCAGAAATTCCAGCGCCGTCGTGTAACTGCGGACCGGCAGACCTACCGACAGGAACAGTTCTTCCAAAGCGTCGCGGATACCTGCGTCGTCGTCCACGACATGGACGATCGGTTCGGCTGCTGTTGTCTGTGCGTCCATTGCGTCCTCCCGCTCAGGCGACGATGGCGCCCGACGCGTTATCGGGCAAATCCAGGGGCATGATAGGTGGAAAGCCGTATGTGCGCCAGCATACGAAGGGTTAGGGCATGTCCCGTCAGGCCCAACCGATCGTCGGCTGATCCCGTCCCGTCCCATGACCTGTTCTTTTGCATCGGGATTGCTTCCTTTTTGGCACCTATGATCTGACGATTGGGTCGATAATCGAAGCACTCGGTTCGACCTATCCTGCCATCGTGAAAATAACGATGGAGTGGACCGTGCCAGCAGCCGCCGATCAGACACCACCCTATGCGGCGCTGGCCGTCGCGGGATATGGCGCGGTTCTGGGATCGCTGTTTCCGCTGGTCGCGGTCTTTTCGCTGGCCGACATTACGGGCGGCCTGCATGTCGCGGCCGACAGCGGTGCACTGGTCAACACATTCCAGAATGTCGGCGCGATTGCCGGCATTTTCGCAACGCCCGCGCTGGCGTTCGGGATCGGTCGAGGCCGCGCGATGGCGGTTATCGCCGCTGGCTTCATCATCAGCGCCTCTCTCTGCGCGCTGGCCCCCAATCTGCCGGTCATGCTGTTCGCCCGCACGCTGCACGGCATATTCGGTGGGGCGATGCCGCTGATGTTCATGCTGCTCGTCATGACGACATTATTGCCGGGGCGGGGACGGTTCGAAGGGATGACGCTGTTTGCGGCATCGACCTCCATATTCTTCGGTCTGGCGGCCAGCGTGGGCGGCCTGCTGGTCGATCATTTCGGCTGGCGCAGCCTCTTCTGGGCGCAGGCGCTGCTCGCCATTCCCTACTGGCTGATGGCGCGCGGGGTGATGACCGCTGAAAAAGGCCGCATCGACATACTGAAAGGCGCCGACTGGCCCAGCTTCGCGATGCTGTTCGCGGGGCTTGCCATGATCGTGATCGCCGGGTCTGAAGGCGAACGCCATTTCTGGCTGGAAACATGGTGGGTGCCCGCACTGGCGCTCGGCGGCTTCGTCATGACCGTCATCGCCGTCGCCGGTATGCTGCGGTCGCAAAAGCCGCTGCTGATGCTGTCGGTCTTTCGTCGCGCCACGTTCAGCTGGGGCATCATCCTCTCGCTCTTCTTCCGCTTCGGGCAGATGTTCGCCGTCTATATCGTGCCATCCTATCTCGGCCGGTTGCAGGGTTACAGGCCGATCGACACCGGGACCGTGCTGTCGGCGATGGCGCCCGCCACCGCACTGGCGGTGATCCTGTCCTATATCTGGGCGCGGCGTTTCGACAGCCGCTGGCTGCTGTCGGCGGGCCTTGCCAGCTTTGCCGTCGCGGCCGGTCTGTGCGTGTCGCTGACCACCGAATGGGCCGCCGATCAGTTGCGGGTCGCGGCCGCCGTCACCGGCCTTGGCATGGGTTTCTTCAGCGTCGCGGTGCTGCGCTTTGCAACCTTTCAGGTCACGCTTCAGGATGGACCGACCGTGGGGATGATCTTCAACCTCACCCGCATATTCGGCATCGTGTCGGGCCTTGGCATCCTGTCGCACGTCGTGGTGGAGAGGGAGAAATTCCATTCGGCCATGCTGGTCGAAACGATCGGCGCGACTTCGCCCGAAACGGCCCAGCGACTGGCCCAGAGCGCGGGCGCATTCGCCCGGTTCAGCGGTGACATGGACGCGGCGCAGACCGCCGCCATTTCCGCACTGGGCCGTGCCACGGGGGGGCAGGCCTTCACGCTCGCCTTCTCCGACGCCTTCTTCGTTTCCGCCATTTCACTCGCCCTGGGGGCCATTCTGGTCTGGGCGCTACCCGCCGTCCCGGCCGAAGTCCCCGTACATCCAACACGCCCCGCAGCAAAGGGATCAGCCGCATGACCAGCACAGTATCGCAGCCCCATATTGCAGGGGTTCAGGACAATATCGCGCCGCCCGCACCGCCCAGTTGGAGCGCGGGCCGCCGCGTCGCGACCGCCTTTCTGCTGGGTGGTGCCGCCATTGCCGGCGTGGCCGCGCTTTACGCCTATGGGCCGGGCAGCATAGCCTTCGTCTCTACGGACAATGCCTATGTGAAGGGCGACGTCACATTCATATCGCCCAAGGTGCCGGGATATGTGACCGCCGTGCTGACGGAGAATAATCAGCGGGTAAAGCCCGGTCAGCTGCTGATCCGCATCGACCCCACCGATTATTCGTCGGCGGTCGCCGACACCGAAGCCTCCATTGCGCAGGCTCATGCCTCCCTGCGTCAGATCGCCGCGCAACAGCAGTTGCAGGATGCGCAGATCCGGGCTGCCGACGCGGGCGTCATATCGGCAAAGGCCAATGCCACCCGCAGCAGCGCGGATTTCAGGCGATCCGATGCGTTGGTCGATCAGGGGGCGGTGAGCCGCCAGCTGTTCGAAGCGGCGGAGGCGGAAAATATCCGTTCCCGGTCCGCCGTGGCGCAATCCTCCGCGCAGGCCGATGTCGCCCGCAAACAGCTTGGCGTGCTTGGTGCCCAGCGCCTCACCGCGCAGGCGCAATTGCAAAGCGCGCAGGCGAAACTGACACGGGCGCAGGCGGATTTGGGCCGAACGGATATACGCGCGCCGCGCGAAGGACGCGTGGCGGCCCGCAATGTCCGCCTTGGCGAATATGTGAATACCGGTACGCGCTTGCTCGCCATCACGCCGACGGAAGGATTGTGGATAGAGGCCAATTTGCGGGAAACCCAGCTGGCGCGCATCCGCCCCGGCGACCGGGTGCAGATCGGCGTGGATGCGGTGCCCGACGTCCGATTCTGCGGTGTGGTGGAAGGGACGCTGGGCGCCAGCGGTTCGGAATTTTCCGTCATTCCGCCCGACAATGCGACCGGCAATTTTACAAAGATCGTCCGGCGCTTCACCGTCCGCATCCTGCTCGATCCGCGTCAGCCAGGCCTCGATCGCCTTTCGACCGGCATGTCGGTGACGCCCCGGATAGAGATCGGGTCGCATGTCGATGGCCGGTCGCATGGCGGGTTGATCAGCTGGCTGGTCGGCGGCGCCTTCCGTTGCGAGGCGCGGTCATGAGGCGTTTTCTGATCCTCGCCGCCGCCGGGCTGCTGGCGGGCTGCATGACGCCGCCGTATCTGGGACCAGCGCCTGAAGTGAAGGCGCCCCAAACATATCGGAGCGCGGACAGTTTCACCGCCGCGCCCACGCCATGGCCATCGGACACATGGTGGACCGCCTATGGCGACCCGCAACTCAGCGCGCTGATCGACGAAGCGCTGGCGAACGCGCCCACCATGGCGCAGGCGTCCGCCCGCCTGCGCCGTGCCGAAGCACTGGTGGGATCGGCCAATGCGGCGCTGTTGCCGTCGATTTCCGCCGACGGGTCGCTCACGGTCAGCAAACCCAGCGTCAATGACGGAATTCCCGTCCTGCCCGAACGGCGCGGCTATCATGATTATGGCCGCGCAACGCTGGGCTTTGGCTGGGAACTGGATTTCTGGGGCAGGAACCGCGCGGCGCTGGCGGCGGCAACGTCGGATGCGCAGGCTGCGGGCGCGGATGCGGCGGCGGCCCGGCTGATCGTGTCGGCATCGGTTGCTGCAACCTACGCCGATCTCGTGCGCCTGTATAATGATCGCGACGTGCTGGCCGAAACGCTCAGGGTTCGGGAAAAATCGCTCGCACTGGTGCAGATGCGCGTGGAACAGGGTTTCGATTCCGACGCCGATCTGGCGCAGGCGCAGGCAGGTCCACCGGCGGTCCGTTCGGACCTGGCCCAGGCCGATGAAGCGATCGGGCTGACCCGCAACCGCCTCGCCGCCTTGCTGGGGGCGGGGCCGGATCGCGGACGCCGGATCGATCGCCCGAATGCGCCTGCGCTGAAGGGTTTCGGCCTGCCGTCCAATCTGTCCGCCGATCTTCTGGGGCACCGTCCGGACATCGTGGCGGCGCGCTGGCGTGTCGAGGCGGCGGGCAAGCGGATCAAGGTCGCAAAGGCGCAATTCTACCCGAACATCAACCTGATGGGCCTGATCGGCTTTGAATCGCTGGGCATCGGCAATCTGCTGGACGGTGGCAGCGACATCGGCGCGGCTGGACCGGCGATCAGCCTGCCGATCTTCGATGGTGGTCGCCGCCGCGCCCATTATCGCGGCGCGCGGGCGGATTATGACGCGGCGGTCGCAAGCTATGACGAAACGCTGACACAGGCGCTGCGCGATGTCGCGGATGTCGCCGTCAGCAGCCGTCAACTGGCGGAAGAAATGCAGGGCGCCGACGCCGCGCTGTCCGCCACGGAACGGGCCTATCGCCTTGCCCGGCTTCGCTACACGCAGGGGGCCAGCGATTATCAGTCCGTCCTGCTGGTGGAGGATCGCCTGCTTCAGCGGCGCCGCATCGTCGCCGCGCTGCAATCGCGCAATTTCATCCTCGACGTGGCGCTTATCCGCAGCCTTGGCGGAGGCGTCATGCGCTGACTTCTCATTGTGGTGCCGGGGGCAGGAATGATGTGGCGCCTTGCCCGTAATTCTTGCCGAACGGACCGGCTACACGGGGAATGCGGTCGCTCGGTCCCCCCTCCCGATGCTTCGAGCGACCGCATCCCCAGATAGGAAGCCCCCAGATGACCCAATTTTACAGCGCCGCCGCCACCGCCCTTGGTGGCCGATCGGGTTTCGCCAGCAGCAGCGATGGCCGGTTGAAAGTCGAACTGTCGACCCCTTCCGCCCTTGGCGGAGACGACGGCCCCGGCACCAATCCCGAACAGCTTTTCGCCGCGGCGCAGGCCGCATCCCTGCTCGCCGCCATCCGCAAGGTGGCACGGGCGAAGGGGATGGACGTGCCCGCCGATAGCAATGTCACCGCGACCATCGCGCTTGATGGCGACAGCGACGACGCCCTGATCCTCAGCGTCGCGCTGGCTGCGGACATCCCGTGCATCGACATCGCGACGGCGACGCAGATCGTCGAAGAAGCGATGCGCATCTGTCCTATCGCCCGCGCGACCGGCGATCATGTGTCGGCCATCGTCAACGTCGACTGACGGTGACGACGCGATACCGGCGCGATCCGTTCCGGCCGGATCGCGCTTTACGGCGTTTCGCTGCGGTCGCGTTGCGCCCGTTCCTGACGGGTATAATGATTGCGCAGCCATTCGATCAGCACCCGGACCCGTGCCGGGCGCGCCACGCCGGGCGGCGTCACCATATAGGCCGACTTGGTGGTTGCGGACCATTCGGGCAGCAACCGGATCAGCCGTCCATCCGCCAGTTCGTCGCCGATGAAGAAATCGGGCAGCAACGAAATGCCCACCCCGGCGACGGCGGCGGGCACCACCGCCCCGGCATGGTTGATGTGGAACCGGCCCGACATTCGCACCGCGACGGGATCATGATCGGGATGGTCGAACTCCCATTCCAGACCCCATGGCACATTGGTCGGGATGATCGCGGGATAGCGGGTCAGGTCGTCGGGATGGTCGGGCATGCCCAGACGCTCGATCAGCGACGGCGCAGCCACCAGCGGCCGGATAAAGGACAGCAGGCGTACGGTGCGCAGCGAACTGTCCGGCGGCTGGCCCAGCCGGATGCAGACGTCGAAACCCGCCCCGATCAGGTCCACCTCATCCTCCGTCAGGCTCAGGTCCAGCTCGATGTCGGGATAGGCGTTCAGAAAGGACGGCAGGATCGGCACGATGGTGGCCAGGCCGAATGCCGTGGGGCAGGCGACCCGCACCTTGCCCCGTGGGATCGCGGCTTCCTCGACAATATCGGCCTCGATCGCCCGGCCGTCCGCCAGAATGCGCGCGGCGCGTTCGACGGTCAGCCGTCCAGTTTCGGTCAGCGACAATTTGCGGGTGGTGCGATGGAACAGCGTCGTCTGCATCCGCTGTTCCAGCCGCGTAATCGCCTTGGACACGGTGGTGCTCGCCAGACCGAGTTCTTCGGCGGCGTGGCTGAACGACCCCACTTCGGCGACCTTTGCGAAAATCGCCCATGCTTCGAAATCTGGAATATGCGGCAATCAACTACCCCCGTGATGCGCCCGGCCGTGTTACCTGCTTCGCCCATTGCGCGATGCCCAGCTGTTCCGGCAAGCCCTGAAGAACCCCGTCCAGCGCCTTGCCCGGTCCGCCGCTGCAACGGCTCTGATGCGTGGCGATGGCCTGCGTTCCGTCCGCCTTGCGCCATGTGATGGTGTAAAGGCTGGTGTCGGTGATCGCGGCGTCGCAATCGACACGCTGCGTCGTGCCGTCGGCGGGGCGATAGGGGGCAAGGGCGGCGGCAACCTTGCCATAGGTGGGGCTTCCTGCCTCACGATGCTGTTCACCCAGCATCTGCGTATGCCGTTCGCCGGTGTAGGAAACGCTGCCCGACGGGGCGATGCTCACCTGATATACCGGGCAGAACCCAAAACATGGTCCGACCGCGACGCTGATGGTTTCGCCCCCCGTTGAACCGGCACCCGAACCGGCGCCCGCTGTGGTCGGCCGGTCGCCATAGGTACAGGCGGAAAGGGCGGCGATGATTGCCATGGCCGCGGCCGGGATTGTCCTCTGCATGAAATTCTCCTGATCATTGACGGGCATGCTAGCCCATTCCCAAGACGTCAGGAACCGCCAATGCCCTTCGCTGCGCCGACGATGAATCTGCTCGGGCCGTCATGACCGGTCGGGGCGGGGTCAGGAATAGATATGTCGGCCATCGCCCGATGCGGCGGGGGATGACAGCGTGTCGAACGGCCAGTGATCGTCCGCCTGCGCCTCGTCCTTCCACAGGATGAAGCGTGTACCGGGAAAGCTGTCCTGCCATACATAGGCCGCGCCCAGATTGGCCGCGCTGGCATCGATCAGATAGGCGCCGATGCTGGCCTGCGACCGTTCGGGCGATTGCCCGAACCCGACGCCGTCATCCTCGACCATCAGTTGCCAGCCCTGTTTGCGGCTTTTCAGCAGGATGCGGATTTCGCCCGGCTGATCCTCGCAATAGGCATGTTTGCACGCGTTGCTGACCAGTTCGGCCACCAAAATGCCAACGGACACGGCGTCCCCTGCTTCGACATAGCGGGATTCCGCATCGATGCTGAACGACCGGCGACCGCCCGCATCCTGACACACGATCTGAAGATCGTGGCCCAGATCCTCCAGATAGCTCGCCAGATCGACGAAGCCTTCGCGGTCCGACTGGCACAGCCGCCGGTGGATATTGGCGACCGCATAGATTCTGCGGCGCGTCACATCGAGTATCCTGGCGATGTCGGGCGATCCGGCATCCTCCGCATTGCGGCTGTCCAGTTCCAGCAGCGACGCCAGCAGGCCCAGATTATTCGCGATCCGGTGGTCGGATTCCGCGTGGGCGACGACATCCGTCGGGGGGAGCACGGTCATCAGCATTTCGATGCCTCCAGAAATACAAGGCGGTTCCGGCCTGTCGGCGGCCATCGCCCGATCATGAATTTTCAGCTGTCGACCGCGACGACCGTGGCCATCGCGCCCGAACATTTCCACAGCGTGAAGCGGGTGCCCGGTCGCGTATCTTCCCACGCATAGCGTGCCGACAGGCGGGTGACGGCGGCGGCGATCAGGCGGGAACCCAGCCCTTGACGGGCAAAGGCGCTGGCCGGGTCGAACCCATGCCCGTCATCTTCGACCATCAATGTCCACTCGCCCGGCGCGGCGGCGGACAGCAGGATGCGGATGTCGCCCGGCTCGCCGACATGATAGGCATGTTTGCACGCGTTGCTGACCAGTTCGGCCACCAATATGCCGACCACCACCGCCTCTTCGGCCGATACCCACACGCTGTTGGCCTGAAATATCAGATGCCGGTCATGCGCGCCGCTTTCGCAGACATTGCGAAAATCCTCCGCCAGATCGCCCAGAAATTCGCCCAGGTTCAGCCGGTCGGTCTTGTTGATCATGTACAGGCGGCGATGGACGTTCGCGATCGCATGGATGCGCCTGCGTGCCGTTTCCAGCACGCTGATGGCGTCGGGGTCGATCACCGCGCGCCCGTCCAGCTCTATCATCGACGCCAGCAACGTCAGATTATTGGCGATCCGGTGGTTCATTTCCGCCGTCGCGTGGGGGGCATGGGCTGCTGCGGTGGCGGACATCTGCGTCTCCGGCGGGCGTTGCGTCAATGGTCCGCCGCATGATCGGGCACGGTCAGCGGCCCGTCATTGTCGTCCACGACGAAGATGGCGAGCAGCCGGGCAGGCTCGGTCTTGCTGGCGTTCGCGCTGACGCCATGCTTGTCGCCGGGGCTTTCCGTCCAATATTCGCCCGCCTTGAAGGTTTGCGGCGTTCCGCCATTTACGCCGCTGACGATCGCGCCTTCCAGCACATAGGCCACGATGAAGGCGGACTTGGCATGGGTGTGCGCAGGCGAACTGTCGCCCGGCGCATAGGTGACCAGCACCGTCTTCACCGACTTGCCGGGAATATTGGTGATGGGGTGCGCGAAATCGGGTTTGATCGACGTCAGCACCGGCGATTTGGCGGGAGCCGCCGTCTGCGCCGACGCGACTGTCGATCCGAACAGGGCGGCGGCGCCTAAAGCTGCAATGACGATACGCATCGATATTCCTCTCACAAAATATGGGGATGGTGATAGCAACGGGATCATGCCGCAGCGGCAATGACGCGCCGTGCCATCCATTTGCCGAAGCTGGTCCAGCGGATATGCGTGCCTTCGCCGGGCATCAGCATATTTTCCGTCAGCGGCGCGCCGAAATAGGTGCCATTCGGATCGGGCAGGATGCGGGTCGTGCCGCCCGTTTCGCTGACATAGCGCGCGGCCAGTTCATCCATCCGGAATGCTTCCGGCCCGGCGACGCGATAATCGCCATTGGCGGGCGCGCGCATCGCGATTTCCACCAGAGTGTCGGCGACTTCCTCCGCCGCGATCGGCTGGAACAGGACATGGGGCAGTCTGGCGACGCCATCGACGGCCATCATCTGCACCATCATCGGCACCAGTTCGAAAAATTGCGCGGCCTGCACCAGCGTATAGGGCACCGGCCCCTGCCGGATAACCTGTTCCTGCGCCAGCTTGCCAGCGATATAGCCGCTTTCGGACAGTCGCTCACCGTTCAGCACGGACAGGGCGATATGGTGGCTGACGCCCGCGGCGATTTCCGCGTTCAGAATGTTGCGCGCGGCGGTGCCGAAGAAACCGATGGCGCTGTCCCGGTCCATCGCGATCTTGTTGGTCGCATCGATCACGATTTCAGCACCGACCAGCGCTTCGTCCAGACCTTTGCGGGATATGATGTCCACGCCGGTGCTGGATGACGCGACAAGGACGCTGTGCCCAAGCGTTCGGAGCTTCGTCACGACCCTGAAGCCGATTTGTCCGGTGCCGCCGATTACCACTATGCGCATCATAGTCTCCCAGTGTCAGAACTGTGTGGCCTATGAGTAACCGCTTGTGCCGGGCGGCTGGATTATAGGGAGGTCACATTCCCATCATACGAAGGTAGAGGCGTCGCCCGGCGGCCCACCGATGCCGTCGAAACGGGGGCATCGTCGCAGTCCGGGGCAAAGCGCACCCGCGCGATCACGCCCCCGCCATCGGCATTGTCCAGCGTCAGCGTGCCGCAATGATTTTCGACGATCGACCGGCATATGGCCAGCCCCATGCCGACGCCGTCGGCCTTGGTCGTAAAGAAGCTGTCGAACAGGCGCGGCAGATGTTCGGCCGCGATGCCGGGGCCGGTGTCGCGCACCGTCAGTTCCACGCCGCCGTCCGGCGCGGGGTGGGTGCGCAATTCGACCTCTCGCATGATCGCGCCGGACTGGTCCACCGCCTGAATGGCATTGACCACCAGATTGACGACGACCTGTTGCATCTGCACCGCATCCCCCTGCACATATGGCAACCCGGCGGACCCGATCAGTTTCAGCGTCACGTCGTGCGAGCGCGCCTCATCCTGGACGAAGGTCAGCGCATCCTGCGCCAGCAGGTTGATGTCGACGGCGCTGCGTTCGGCCATGCCGCCGCTCGCCATTTTGCGGATGCCATGCACGATGGCGGCGGTCCGTTCCGCATCCTCCAGCACCCGCTTGATGCGTTTTACCGCCCGCTCGATTTCCGGCGGCTCCTTGGACAGCCATTTCAGCGCAGTACCGCTGTTGACCGTGATGGACGACAGCGGCTGCATCACTTCATGCGCGATCGACGCAGTCAGTTCGCCCATCAGCGACAGGCGCGCCGCGCGGGCAAATTCGGCCTGCGTGCGTTGCAGTTCGGCTTCGGTGCGCAACCGGTCGCCGATGTCGATCATCCCGACGAAACTATTGCCTTCGACCTCCGCATCGTCGGGATAGCATATGGTGAACAGCACGTTACGTATCTGTCCGCCCATGCCGCACATGACGGTTTCTTCCGAATAATGGCGTGCGCCGTTGAACGCGGCGGCCATGTTCCGTTTGAACGCATCGGGCACCATCCGGTAATAGGATCGGACTGGGCACAGCACCGAATCCTTGGTCCCGTCGCCGAACATTTCGACCGACCTGTCGTTGGCATCGACGATGCGGGTGCAGTCGAGCGCCGCTTCGAAATCGTCGGGATGGTCGTCCAGATACCGGATCAGGTCGTCATAACCCGCATCGCGCGCCTTGGCGAACAGGCCCAGTGCGCCACGGGAATCGACCCGCATCAGGGCGATGGGCACATCGTTGAACAGGCGGCCGTAACGCTGTTCGCTGATCCGCAGGCGCGACGCCACTTCCTCCGACCTGGAGATCGCGGAAAAGATGAGGCCGATCCTGTCTTCGCTCCATCGCGTGGCGACCATGCGCACCGCCACCGGTTCACGCGACAGGGTGCGCACCAGGCCGATGACGGGTTCCGTCACCACGCCGTCGCGCGCTGCGTGCAGCAGCGGTTCGATCTGATATGCGCTTTCGAACGCGATCAGGTGGCTGAGCGGGCGACCGACCAGTTCGTCGGTGGCAATGGCGCCGAACATCTCCATCGCCGGGGTCGATGCGGATTGAACGATGAACGCGGCGGTCGACATGGCGCGGGCATCGTCGTCCGGCGCGGGAATGGCGATTTCCAGAATGGGATTCAGAGTCTCGATCAGATGGCGATAACGCTCCGTTACGGCTCGAACTTGGTCAGATTGCATGGCTCTGCACCTCGTCGCCGCGGTCGTGCCGCGAACGTTATCACTCCGAAATGATGCCGGAAATCTCACAATTTCCGGATATGTCCCTCTCGCCTCAGCATATCCTTACAGTCCTGTTCGACCATCCCCGTTTGGGTATTCACGGATGACGGCAAACGATGTTTTAAAGCAGGATGACCTCAATTTTCGATGATTTGGACGCGGGGGGCAGCCGACATGCCGCCCTTGATCGGCGCTATCCCGCTGGACGCGACGGCGCGCGTACGGCCTGCCATGTCTCGGCCGGGTGTTGCCGCTGACATCGGGGCAGGGCGCAAGGGCGCAAGGCCTGATGACCTGTACTTCGGCATGACCCGACTTGATCGATCGCGTGGTGAGCGGTGCGGTGCGAACGGCCTATCGTCGCTCCGTCCGCTTTTCGGAAAAAAGGATAAGCCATGACCGATATTCTCTACCGTACGACGGCCACCGCCACGGGTGGGCGCGACGGGCATGCCCGCACCGCCGACGGGAGTTTCGACGTAAAACTGGCCACGCCAAAGGAACTGGGCGGTAATGGCGAGGGCAATAATCCCGAACAGTTGTTCGCGTCGGGCTATGCCGCCTGCTTCCTGGGCGCGATGAAATTCGCCTCCTCCCGCGACAAGCTCGCCAAAGTGCCGGCCGACGCTTCGGTCACCGCGACGGTCGGCATCGGCCCGCGCGCGGATGAAGGCTTTGGTCTGGAGGTCAAGCTCGTCATCAGCCTGCCCGGCGTGGATGCGGCCGATGCCGAAACGCTGGTCGCCACGGCCGACCGCATCTGCCCCTATTCCCACGCCACGCGCGGCAACATCACCGTCACCATCGAAATCACCTGACATCAGAGGATTTATGTCGAAGACCATTTTCGTCACCGGGGCTGCAACCGGCATCGGTCTGGCCACCGTATCGCGTTTCGCTGCGGCGGGGTGGAATGTCGTCGCCACCACCCGTCGCGAAGGCAGCCTGCCCGATCATCTGGATCATCCCAACATCGTGCCGCTAACCATGGACGTGACCCTGCCCGATCAGGTCGCGACCGCCGTGGAACAGGCCGTTGCGGCATTCGGTCGCATCGATGTGGTGGTCAATAATGCAGGCGTCGGCGAATTTGGTCTGTTCGAAGGCATTTCGGACGAAAAGCTGCGTCGCAGCTTCGACATCAACATGTTCGGCGTCATGACCGTCATGAAGGCCGTTCTGCCGCATTTTCGCGCGCGCCAGTCCGGCATTTTCGTCAATATCAGCTCGACGGGCGGGCGTGTCGGCATGCCCGGCATGTCCGCCTATCTGGCGACCAAATTCGCGCTGGAAGGGTTCAGCGAAGCGGTCTGGTACGAACTTGCGTCACAGGGGGTCGCGGTGAAACTGGTGGAGCCGGGCGGGGTGGAAACCCCCTTCCTTGGCAAGATCGGCGAAACGCGGCGCGATAATGGCGTGCCGGCCGACTATGCCGACTTCGTTCAGCATAATGATGCCGTCATGGCCAAACTGGCGTGGCAGCGTTCGACGCCGGAAGAGATTGCGGACGTCGTCTTCACCGCCGCGACCGATGGCTCGTCGCGCCTGCGCTATTTCGCGGGTCCGGGCGTGGCGCATCTGGTGAAGGCGCGGACCAGCATGGACGATGAAGCCTATGAAACTTTCATGCGGACAGAATTTCAGGCCTTGTCGAAACTGTGAAATCGCCGATCTTTGAACGGCGCGATGGCGGCCGGTCGGCCTATACGACCGGATGATGGCGCAAAGACGGACCGGATGGTCTGATGGGAAAACGGGCAGCATGTGGAGTTTCAGGAAAGTGGCGAACCGGATCGATGACAATCGCACAGCGCAGGCCGGGCAGTCTCCGGTGATCGGACTGGACGATGTCCTGTCGGCCGCCAATGCGATCCGCGGCATTGCGGTGCGTACGCCCCTGCTGGAAAACCGGCCGCTCAACGAACGGATGGGGCGGCGGGTTTTCATCAAGTTCGAAGGGGCGCAGCATACCGGATCGTTCAAATTCCGCGGGGCGATGAACCGCCTGTCGCGATTGAATGATCAGGAACGCGCCGCAGGCGTCGTCGCATGGTCGTCCGGCAACCATGCGCAGGGGGTCGCCGCGGCGGCCCGCATGCTCGACATGCCTGCCACCATCGTGATGCCGGCCGATGCGCCTGCCATCAAAATGGCCAACACCCGCGCGCTGGGGGCGGAAATCATTCCCTATGACCGCCGCACGCAAAGCCGCGAGGAAATCGCGACCGCCCTTGCAAAGGAACGGGGTGCCGTGCTGGTGCCGTCCTTCGATGATCCCTTCATCATCGCGGGGCAGGGGACGGTGGGCCTCGAAATCCTGCAACAGGCGACTGAACTGGGCGGCAGGCTGGAACAGGTGATCGTGCCGTGCGGCGGTGGCGGACTGATCGCGGGCACCGCAACGGCGATCAAGGGCACATGCCCCGACATCCAGCTTTTCTCCGCCGAACCGCAGGCATTTGACGACACCGCCCGCTCGCTCGTCAGCGGGACGCGCGAACAGGTCCCGCCCGACGCGGCGTCGATCTGCGACGCTTTGCTGGCCCCGTCGCCCGGCGCGCTGACCTTTCCGATCAACCATGGTCTGCTCACCGCCGGTCTGGCGGTCAGCGACGATGAAGTGCGCAGCGCCATGCGGTTCGCCTTCAACACGCTCAAGATCGTGGCCGAACCGGGTGGCTCCGTCGCGCTCGCCGCCCTGCTCAGTGGAAAGCTGCCCGCAGGCACCGGGGATGTCGCCGTCGTGATTTCCGGCGCGAATGTCGATCCCGATGTCTTTGCCGACATCATCCGGGCCGAAGACCCATCATAACACAAGCAAGATGAAGGAGGGCGCCCGATGCCATCCGCCAAATCTAGTTCCGGCCACGATGCCGTCCGCCGCGACCTGCTCAAGGCGGCCGCGCTCGCCACGGCATCGCTGTCGTCCACGACCCGTGCCGCGCTGACGCCCAAATCGGCGCCCACGCTGCTGGGGCAGGTGCGACAGGTTGATGCAGGCGCCCTGTCGATGGGCTATGTCGATATGGGGCCTGCGAATGGCCGGCCGGTCATCCTGCTGCATGGCTGGCCCTATGACATTCACGCCTTCGCCGATGTCGCGCCCATATTGACGCAGGCCGGGCTGCGGGTGATCATCCCGCATCTGCGCGGTTTCGGGACGACCCGTTTCCTGTCGGCCGATACCCCACGCAATGCGCAGCAGGCGATGTTGGCCACGGATGTCGTCGCGCTGATGGATGCGCTCCATATTCCAAGGGCGACGATCGCCGGTTTCGACTGGGGCGCGCGTTCGGCCTGCATCGTCGCTGCCCTGTGGCCCGAACGCTGTTCCGCGCTGGTTTCCGTCAGCGGTTATCTGATCGGCAGCCAGAAAGCGGGACAGGCGCCTTTGCCGCCCAAGGCGGAACTGGCCTGGTGGTATCAATATTATTTCGCGACCGAACGTGGCCGCGCGGGCTACACCGCCAATTGCCGGGCGTTCAACGAACTGATCTGGCGCCTCGCATCCCCGCGATGGGCATTCGACGATCCGACCTATGCGCGTTCGGCCGCGTCCTTCGACAATGACGATCATGCCGCGATCGTCATTCACAATTATCGCTGGCGCCTGTCGCTGGCGGACAGCGATCCCGCACTTCAGCCGCTGGAGGATCGTTTGGCAAAGGCGCCGCCGATCGCCGTGCCGACCATCACGATGGAGGGGGACGCCAATGGCGCGCCGCATCCCGAACCCGATGCCTATCGGGCGAAATTCACCGGCGTGTACGAACATCGCCTGATCGGCGGCGGGATCGGCCATAACCTGCCGCAGGAAGCGCCCCGTGACTTTGCGCAGGCGGTCCTCAAAATGGCGGGCGTGGCCTGATCGGCTGTCAAGCCGGTTCCAGCAGGTCGTCCGTGTCTGCCAGGCTGATCAGCGATCTGTCCGGTTCCATGGCGGCCGTGCGATACTGGCCCGGCGACAGGCCGAACTTGCGCTTGAACGCTGCGCCAAATGCGCTGTCGGACAGGAAACCCAGCGCCGCCGCGATGGCGGAGGCGGATTCGCGGCCGTTGCGCAACCGCGCCGCTGCCACCGTCAGCCGCCATCCTGCCGCATAATCCACCGGCGTCGCGCCGACCCGCGCCCTGAAATGCGCGGCGAAGGTGGACCGGGATTGCCCGGCGATATGCGCCAGTTCGTCCAGCCGCCATGGCCGCGCGGGTTCCCGGTGTATGGCCCGGATCGCGGCGGCGATCGGCGGGTCGGACAGGGCGGCGATCCATCCCGGCGCATCCGCACCGGCCTGCGCAAAATGCGCGCGCAGCGCATGGACGAACATCAACCGCAACATGTCGTCGCAGGCCGCGCGCGATCCCGCCCGGCCATCGCGCCATTCGCGGTCGAGCTGATCCAGCAGCCATCCGATGGGCGCGGCCCCGGCCGCATTCGCGGGGATCACCAATATCGGCGGCAACAGGTCCAGCATCAATGACGCGTCCGCCGCGCCAAAGGCGACGCTGCCGCCCAGTATCGCGACATCATGCCTAGTTCCGATACGCCCCATCAACGCGTCGTCCGTAAAGGCGATGGCCGCATCGACCGGCTCCAGCGCCGGGTCGCTCGCCAGTGTAAAGGCCGTGCCCGCCTTGACGATCAGGCAGTCGCCCGGGTTCAGCAACCACCGCGCGTCCTGCGCCATCAGCCAGCATTGGCCATAGCGCACGACGTTGAACTTGCAGCCGGGCGGCCTGAACCTCAGCGACCAATCGCCGCCCGCGTCCAGCCGCACCGAACAGGCCAGCTTCGCCTGCACCATGGTCAACATATCCGACAGGGGATCGGCAGGGGCGTTATGGACGATCACGACAGAAGATGAGACGATGAATGATGTTTCATCCGAAATATATAGGGCATATCCATGGCCATGACTACATCCCAAACCCCAATTCATTCAGGCTTCGGGCCTGCCTCCACCGCCGCCGATGTCATGCAGGGCATCGACCTGTCGGGCACCACCGCGATCGTGACGGGCGGCTATTCCGGCATCGGGCTGGTCACCACGCGTGCGCTGGCCGATGCTGGCGCCACCGTGGTCGTGCCCGCGCGCGACATGGCAAAGGCGGGGGCTGCGCTCGACGGCATCGCCAATGTCGAACTGGCGGCCATGGACCTGATCGATGCACAATCGGTTATCGATTTTGCCAACCGCTTTCTGGACAGCGGCCGCCCGCTGCCGATCCTGATCAACAGCGCGGGCGTCATGGCGACGGCGCTGTTCCGCGATGCGGACGGGCATGAAGGCCAGTTCGCCACCAATCATCTGGGCCATTATCGCCTGACCTGCGCGCTCTGGCCGGCGCTGCGCGCCCATGGCGGGCGCGTCGTTGCCGTGTCGTCGCGCGGGCATCAGATCGCGCCGGTCGATTTCGACGACATCGACTTTCTCGAACGCCCCTATGACAAATGGCAGGCCTATGGTCAGGCAAAGACGGCCAATGCGCTGTTCGCCCATGGCCTCGACCGTCGCGGCCGGGACCATGGTGTGCGCGCCTTCTCGCTCCATCCGGGGCAGATTTTCACGGACCTCGCCCGCCATCTGTCGGCGGAGGAACTGTCGGGTTTCGACGCCTTCGACGCCGACGGCAATCCAAAGGTCGATCCCGAAGCTGGCCTGAAAAATGTGCAGCAGGGCGCGGCGACCAGCCTGTGGTGCGCGACCAGTCCCGCGCTCGACGGCATGGGCGGCGTCTATTGCGAGGATTGCGACGTCGCCGTGATCAATCAGGGTGAAATGGGCCGCAAGGGCGTGGCCGCATGGGCGACGGACGATGCAGCGGCCGAACGTCTGTGGGCGCTGTCGGCGGACTGGACCGGCATGACCATCTGATCCGACCGGCGGCAGGGCGCGGCCGTCGCTGCGCCCTGTCGCCCATGGATCAGATCATCGCAATCGCGTCGATCTCGACCAGATAGCCGTGGTGCAGCGCGGGCACCGGCACCACTGTCCGCGCCGGGCGGGCATCGCCCATGATCCGTGCATAGACGTCGTTGAAGGCGGGCCAATGTTCGACTCCCGCCAGATAGACGGTGACGCGCGCCAGATTGCGCGTCGTGCCGCCCGCCGCCTCCAGCACCTCCAGCATGGCGCGGATCGCGCTTTCCGCTTCGGCGTCCAGATCGGCCGATCCCGGCGCGATGGAGGGTAAATGTCCGGATATAAACAGGAATGGCGCAGCCGTCATGCCGGGCGAATAATGGCCCTTGGGCGGCTCGCGGCCTTCGGGGGCGACGGGTTGGGGCGATGATGACATGGCGGTTCCCAGCTGTTGCAATCGGTCCCCCATCCGAAGGCGATCTGCCCGCACGCGTCAAGGCGCAACCGGCATGGCGGAGGTCCGCCTATTCCTTCGTATGACTGCCCCCAAACCTTCACCCAATCGCAGCCAGCCTGCCGCCGACCTAGCCTGCTCCATGACGGTCATGTCGGCCGTCATGCATGGAGGCGGGTTTGAAAAAGGATTTGACGACGGCTGCGGGCGCGCCGGTCATCGACAATGTGAACATCATGACGGCGGGACCACGCGGCCCGGCCCTGCTTCAGGATGTCTGGCTGATCGAAAAACTCGCCCATTTCGACCGGGAAGTGATCCCCGAACGACGCATGCATGCCAAGGGTTCGGGGGCGTTCGGCACCTTCACCGTCACCCATGACGTCACCCGTTACAGCAAGGCCAGCATGTTCGCGCAGGTCGGCAAGAAAACCGAGGTGTTTCAGCGTTTCTCCACGGTCGCGGGCGAACGCGGCGCGGCGGATGCGGAACGCGACATTCGCGGCTGGGCCACCAAATTCTACACGGACGAAGGCAATTGGGATCTGGTCGGCAACAACACGCCGGTCTTCTTCTTCCGCGATCCGCTGCGTTTCCCCGATCTCAACCATGTGGTGAAGCGCGACCCGCGCACCGGCCTGCGCAGCGCGCAGAACAACTGGGATTTCTGGACGCTCCTGCCCGAAGCGCTGCATCAGGTGACCATCGTCATGTCGGATCGCGGCATTCCGCGCAGCTACCGCCACATGCATGGTTTCGGCAGCCATACCTACAGCCTGATCAACGCGGATGGCGAACGTTTCTGGGCGAAATTCCATTTCCGCTGCCTTCAGGGCATTGAAAATCTGACTGATGCGGAATCCGTCGATGTGATCGGCAAGGATCGCGAAAGCCATGGCCGCGACCTGCTGGAATCGATCGACAGGGGCGATTATCCGCGCTGGCAGCTTTGTTTCCAGATCATGACCGAAGAACAGGCGCGCCAGCATCGCCATAACCCTTTCGATCTGACGAAGGTCTGGCCAAAGGGCGACTATCCGCTGATCCCGGTCGGCGAACTGGAACTGAACCGCAACCCGGACAATTTCTTCGCCGACGTCGAACAGGCGTCCTTCACGCCCGCCAACATCGTGCCGGGCATCGGCTTTTCGCCCGACAAGATGCTTCAGGCGCGGCTCTTTTCCTATGGCGACGCCGCCCGCTACCGGCTGGGGGTCAATCACCATTCCATCCCGGTCAACGCGCCCAAATGCCCCTTCCACAGCTATCATCGCGACGGGCAGATGCGGGTCGACGGCAATCTGGGTGCGACCACGCCCTATTTCCCCAACAGCCTTGGGGTGTGGGACGATCATCCCGAATTGCGCGAACCGCCGCTGCCGATCGGCGACGTCGCGGACCATTGGGACCACCGCGTCGATGAAGATTATTTCGAACAGCCCGGCATCCTCTTCCGCAAGATGACGACGAAGGAACAGGATCGGCTGTTCGCCAATACCGCCCGCGCCATATCGGGCGCCTCGCTCGATGTGCAGATGCGCCATGTCGCCAATTGTACGCAGGCCGACCCTGCCTATGGCGAAGGCGTCGCGCGGGCGCTCGGCCTCGCTTTGCCGCAGGCGGCGGAATAACCGCTTTCGCCATGGGCCGTGCAAGGGACGGTCCATGGCGATCCGCATGCTCTTTCGAATTTGAAGGCAAGCATCGGAGTGGCCGGCGTCTGCGGCCGGGATAGGGCGGCCATGCATTGAAAGCGTGTTCCGGGGCAGGCGGTATCATCCGCCGGTCAGGAACACGCGGCAAATCAGATCAGGGGAACAGCCGGGCCGATGTCGTCGGATCGGCCGTCCAACAGGAAAGATGAACCGCATGGCCGACCATTTCGAACCGAACCGTCCCGACATTGCTCAACCCCAACTGGCCCGTACGCCCGATCAGATCGTCCCTTCGCTGCTGGCGCACTTCAATTCGATGGATGTCGATGTGATGTGCGGCTTTTACGAACCGGACGCCATATTGGTCAGCGCCGATGGCACGCCGCAACGCGGCATCGCCGCGATCCGCGCCGAACTGCTCAAATATTACAGCGTCCAGCTGCCGATGCGGATCATCGCGCGCCATGTCTTCGTCGCGGGGGGCATCGCGTCGCTGGTGCTGGACTGGAACATCGTCGGCGTGACCCCTGCGGGCGATGATTTCCATATGGTCGCGACGTCGAACGACATCGCCCGCCTCGGTGCGGATGGCTATTGGCGCTATATCATCGACAATCCATTTGGTACGCAGGTGCGCACCCTCGGCTGAACCGGAAACCCGTCCATGGTCAGCGATGCCTGCGCATCGACCCTTATGCCTGATCGCGCCACCTGCATCGACCAGATCGGGCGGCGCGATCCCGATGCGGACGGCCGTTTCTGGTATTCGGTCGTCACGACCGGCGTCTATTGCCGTCCGACCTGCCCGTCGCGGCGCGCGCGCCCGGACAATATCCGCATCCATGCGACGCTGGATGAAGCGCGGGCGACCGGCTTTCGTCCCTGCCTGCGCTGTCGGCCCGACGGACCGGGCCTGCGCGAACGGCAATCCATGATCGTCGCGCGGGCCTGCGCGCATATAGAGGCGTCGGAAACCGACATCCCGCTCGAAACCCTGGCTCGCGCGATGGGCCTCAGCCCCAGCCATTTCCACCGCCTGTTTCGGGCCGTCACCGGCGTCACGCCCAAAGATTACGCCTTTGCCTGTCGCGCGGCGCGGGTGCGAAAGGCGCTGGCTCGCGACGGCGCGGTCACATCGATATTCTATGATGCCGGTTTCGGATCGAGCGGCCGATTCTACGAAAAGGCCGGAGCCATGCTGGGCATGACGCCCACGCAGTTCCGGTCCGGAGGCGCCTGCGAAATCATCCGCTTCGCCGTTGGGCAAAGCATGCTCGGCGCCATATTGGTCGCGTCGAGCGAAAGGGGCGTGGTCGCCATCCTGCTGGGTGATGATCCGGCCGTCCTGCTCGCAGATCTTCAGGATCGTTTCCCTCATGCTGATCTGATCGGCGCCGATCCCGATTATGAACGCACCGTCGCGCAGGTCGTGGCCATGGTCGAACATCCCGCCATGCCGGTCGATCTGCCGCTCGATGTGCGCGGCACCGCGTTTCAACAGCGCGTCTGGCGCGCGTTGTTGGCGATCCCTGCTGGCGAAACCCTGTCCTATGCCGAAATTGCCCGGCGGATCGGCGCGCCAAAATCGGTGACGGCGGTGACGCAGGCCTGCGCCGCCAATAATCTGGCGGTGGCGATTCCGTGCCACCGCGTCGTCAGAAATGACGGCGGCTATCGCGGTTACAGCTGGGGTATAGCCCGAAAGCGACAACTGCTCGCGTGCGAAGCGCAGGATGGGGAAACACCCGCACCGTCCTGATCTTTGCGCCATTCGCTCGGCCTGGAATCCGTCCTCCGCGATTGTCGCGAACAATTGCTCGCGCGTGCAATATTCGTATGAAATCCGGTGGATTAGGCGCTATTCTTCAGCAATGGGATTCGTGCTTTGTTTCGACGCCTGCCATGGGCGCACATGGTACGGACACGACCGACTGGTGCGACTGCCCATAACCGGCCGATTTGCACCAACATCGAACGGTCTGCCCCGTTTACAAGGGTGTGTTCGCGCCTTCGCGGGCCAGCATGGATCGGTGCGAAAAATGACCGTATCGGCGGGCAGGGGCGCAGCCGGTCGATGACGATGCGGAATGACAAGCGCGTGGCGGTGTGGGGAATGGTGGTTTAGCCATGCGCAATCGCCTGGAACAGTTGATCGTCAGGATTGTGCCGCTGCTGATCGTTGCGCTCGCGCCATCGGCTCCGCTGATCGGCGCGGACTATGCCGCGCCATCGGCCTTTTCCGCCTACACTCATCAGAAATGGGGGCGGGAACGCGATTCCCCCATACAGATTTATTCGGTGGCGCAGGGCAAGGACGGCTACCTCTGGCTCGCGACGGGGCAGGGGCTGTACCGGTTCGACGGCATCCGGTTCGAATCGCTGCCTGCGCCCCTCGCCAATCAGGGCGCGCCATCGGCCGTCATGGTGGCCAGCAATGGCGATGTCTGGACCAATTATGCCGGTTCCTATCGCTTCGCCATATATCATAATGGCCGCCTGACGCTGCTGCCGCCATCGCCGGTCACGCATCGCGTGTCGACGATGAAGGAGGGGCCGGACGGATCGATCTGGGTGCTCACCGATGCGGAGGATGAACCGCTGCTGCGCTACAGGGGCGGGCGCTGGACCATCTATGGCCGCCATAACGGCATCCCGTCGGGCAATCCGTTCGACATCGCCATCACCGCCGACGGGGTGGTGTGGCTGACCCATGCGGAATTCATCCTGCGGCTCGATACGGGCAGCGACCGATTTCGGCCGGTCATGCCGTGGAGCGCCACGATCGCGCGCCTCGCCATAGATCCGCAGGGGCGCATCTGGCTCAGCGATCAACGCGGCACCTACCCGATTACCGGTGACCGGGGGCGCGGATCGCCGCCGCCGCTGCGTTTCCCCTATGCGACGGACAAGCCCCAGATACGCGGCTATACGATGTTCGACCGGTCCGGCCATTTCTGGATGGCAACCGAATATCGCGGTGTTCAGCGCATCACCCGGCCCGATCCGCGCGGCGCGACCAGCGCGGCTGACGCGTCCGACCGGGTGGAACGCTTCACCATTCAGAACGGCCTGACATCCAACATCACCGAACGCCTTTTTCAGGATCTGGAAGGCAATATCTGGGTCGGCACGGAAAAGGGGATAGACCGCTTCCGCCGCGCCTCCATCGTGTCCGAACCCCGGCTGGACGATCCGCATGTCTTTGGCGACCGCATCGTCCCGGCCCGCGACGGCAGCCTGTTCATCATACAGGCAAAGCATCTCTTTCACGTCAGGCCGGGCGAGCGGCCGGAACGGATATTCTCGTCCGACATTCTGCCCAGCACCCTCTGTCAGGCGCCCAATGATGATCTCTGGCTGACGCTCGATACCGAAGTGGTCATCCTGCGCGGCGGCAAGGTCGTGGGACGTAGGCCCGATGTCCCGACCGATATTACGCTCTATGACTGCGCGTTCGATGCGCATGGCGACTACTGGATCAGCGCAGCGCGCGGTGGCCTGTTCCGTCTGCATGACGGCAAATGGGAAGCGATGTTCGGCAAGACCGGACCGGATTTCCGCCCCCGTTCGATGATCGCCGATTCGCAGGGGCGGATATTGGCCCAGTGGAGCTATCATGAACTGCGCTACGCCACGCCGGGTGGGGGGGCTGGCGGCGGCGAAAGCATCCCGATCCCGTTTAAGATACAGGATCCTCAGCCCGTCACGCTCTACATTCCCGCGTCCGGTCCGCTGCGTTCGACCCTCTATGTCGGCGGGCCTCAGGGCGTGGCGCGCCGCGTCGCGGGCAAATGGCAGCGGCTGGGCAAGGATCGCGTGCCCGAACTGGTGAATGTGAACGGCATCGTCGTCACGGCCGATGGCGATCACTGGTTCGGCGGCAGCGCGGGCATCATCCGCATCCCCGCCACGCAGGCGGAGGCTGCCTTTGCCAACCCGGTCATGCGCCCGAAATTCGACCTGTTCGATGAAGATTCCGGCCTCGTCAGCATGCCGCACGACCATAGCCGCCGCTCGATCGTTCAGGGCGCGGACGGGCGGCTGTGGATCGCGACGCAGTCGGGCACGGCCTGGATCGATCCGGCCCGGCTGACGCGCAATCCCTTCCCGCCCAAATTGTCGATCCGCGGCGTGCGCGTGGGGCAACGCAACTTTCGCGATCCGCATCATATCCGGCTGGAATCGGGCGAAGCCGACGTCGAAATCGACTTCGCGGTTCTCAGCCTGTCCAACCCCGACCGGACCAGAGCGCGGTACCGGATGGAGGGACAGGACAAGGGCTGGATCGACAGCGGCCACAGGCGGGAGGCATTTTACACCAATCTGCCGCCGGGGCGCTATCGCTTCACGGTCGTCGCTGCCAATGAAGATGGCGTCGAAAATGATGAGGGTGCCTCTGTCGACATCGAAGTCGTGCCGACCTTCGTCCAGTCGATCTGGTTCTTCGTCGCGCTGGCGATTGCCGGCGTGCTCATCATCTGGCTGCTGCTCGTCCTGCGTTCGGCGCAGGTCGCGGCGCAGATGCGCAACCGGCTGGAACAGCGGCTGATGGAACGCGAAACAATTGCCCGCGACCTGCACGATACGCTGTTGCAGGGGGTTCAGGGTTTCATGTTCCGTATTCAGGCCGTCGCCAACCGGCTGGTGTCGGGCAGCCCCGAACGGCGATCGCTGGAAGAGGCGCTGGACAGGGCGGACGAACTGGTCATGCGCGGGCGGGAAAATGTGCGCGATCTGCGCACGCCCGATGGCGCGGCCGACCTGCGCCGCATGCTTCAGGATGCGGTCGATGACGCGTTGCTGGATGAATCGGTCGACGTGCTGATCACGGAACTGGGCGCGATACAGGCGATCCATCCGCTCGCCCTGACGGAAATCAAGGCGATCGTGGGGGAAGCCATGTTCAACGTCGGCCGCCATGCCGAAGCGAGCGAGGTGGAACTGGTCGCCTCCTACGGCCGCCGCACCTTCCGCCTGCGGGTGCAGGATAATGGCCGCGGCATTCCGGGCGAAATATTGGACAGCGGCCAGCGAGAGGGGCATTTCGGCCTTGTCGGCATGCGCGAACGCGCCCGTGTGATCGGTGGAAAGCTCACTCTGCGCGGGCACAAGGCGGAGGGGACGGAAGTCATTCTCGAAATCCCCGGCGCCATCGCCTATGAACGGCAGGTGCGCTGGCGCGCCTGGCTCGACCGGCTATGGCCGCGCCTGTGACGCGGCAGGAACGTGTCGAGATCGCCCGATACAGGCGGTGGCACGCATTATGTGGGCAAGAGAGGAAGCTGGCGGCATGGACCGCCCCCGCCCCGGCCGGGTCATGCCGGGAAACATGTCGGGGCGGGGATCGCCGCCATGCTCTCAACGTCGTTTGCTGGCCGCATTGTGCGAACCGTCATCTGTTCCGGATGACGGCGCAACGTCCTAGAGCGCGCTGCATTAAATGGAACGCAGGTCGCGCTTTCTAAGCTTTTGTTGTTGCATCGTTTTAAGCCCTAAAGCTCCAGAAAGCCCCTGCGCGTGGCGGTGATGGCCGCTTCGGTCCGGTCGGTCGCGTCCAGCTTGAAGAACACATTTTTCAGCGCGACCTTCACCGTTTCGGTCGAAACGCCGATGTCCTTTGCGATTTCCTTGTTGGTCAGGCCGCGTGCGACCATGCGCATAATCGTGATTTCGCGACTGCTCAGATGTTCGCTGACCGGGTGCTGTTCGAAATCGTCCAATATCTCGCTCTGCACATAGGTGCTGCCGATATAGACCTTGCGAATGGCGTCCAGCAATTGCGTGCGCACCCCGCTTTTCAGCAGATAGCCGCTCGCCCCGGCGCGCAACAGGGCGCGGGCGGGCACATCGCCCTTGTAATTGGTCAGGATGATGATGCGGGCGGTGGGAAATTCGCTGCGGATCGCGATGACCGCGTCCAGCCCGTTCATCCCCGGCATCTGCAAATCCATCAACGTCACGTCGGGGCGCAGCGCGCGATAACGCTCCAGTGCCTCCGCACCGCTCGAAGCCTCACCGCACAGCGCTATGTCCCCCTGACCATCGATCAGGGCGGAAATGCCGTCGCGAAGCAGCGGATGGTCGTCCACGACCAAAACTTTGATAGGATCTAGGGCAACCGCCATGACACCCGGCTCACTTCCTCTTACGGGCTGAAATGTTTCTAACTGCAAATGCTTCTTAACGCGACAGATTTATATTTGGACTGTTGACCCACTTGGGTATTTCCAACCTATCCGCCGCCGCCGAACCTGTCGTCGCATCATGTGGGATTCGTTGCCATGCATCATGGTGACTTTGGAGCGGATCACCCGGATGCCGTTACGGCCTCACTTCCGGGGTCATAGGGACGTCGGGCCTGGAACGTTCGATGGATGACTGACGGTCCGCGCCGCCGCGATCGGCGCCATTTCGTAACCCGACGATATTGCCCGTCTTTCGGCCTTCGCCGTCAGGCGGGCGGTCATTCATCATGACGGCCTGTCACGCGACGGGCCGGAGAGGAGCCGCACATGAATCCCACTCCCACAGACAGGGATCGGCGTATCGATCCACGGGCGATGGCGCTGTCCGACGCGCTGCAACTGGTCGGACGGCTGATGATCGCGCCACTCTATCTGCTCAGCGGTTTCGCCAAACTCAGCGCGCCCGATCAGATGCTGGCCTATATCGATGCCGCCGCCCTGCCATTTCCCGCTGTCGCGCTTGGCGTGGCGATCCTTGTCGAACTGATCGGCGGCGCGCTGCTGGTCGTGGGGTACAAGGTGCGGGCCGTGGCCGCGATCATGGCGCTCTTCACCCTCGCCACCGCTATCATCTTTCACAATCAGCTGGCGGATCAGACGCAATTCCTGTTCTTTTTCAAGAATATCGCGATAATCGGCGGATTGCTGCAACTGGTGGCGCTGGGCGGCGGCCGCTGGAGCATCGACAATATCTGACGGCACGGGGGACAGCGCCGGGCAGGGGCAGCGATGCGCCCGCCCGCGATGATCAGCCCAGCCAGTGGAACAGCAGCGGCACCGTCACGATCGAACCCAGGGTCGACGCCAGAATGATGCGCGCGGTGCGGGTGCGATTGATGGCGTATAGTTCCGCCAGCATGAACGGCCCCGTACCCGTCGGCAGCGCGGCCAGCAACGTTGCGCATGTCGTCATCGGCCCGCTCAAGCCAAAGGCGCGGCACAGCGCGAATACCGCCAGCGGCTGGAACAGCAGCTTTACGGCCACCATAATCGCGGTCAGCCCGCCGTCCCTGCTCGCCGTTCCTTCATGCCGGTTCGCCAGAAACAGGCCCAGCGACACCAGCGCACATGGCGATGCGGCCTGACCCAGCAAGTCGATGAAATGATGGGCTGGCGCGGGCAGGTGCCATCCGCGCATCGCCATGGCCAGCGCCAGCGCGGGCGCCAGCACGACCGGGTTTTTCAGGATCGCCAACCCTATGCCGCGCGCCACCATCGTCCATGGCTTGTCGCGCGCCAGCCCCGCCTCCACCAGCGCCATGGCCAGTGCGAACAGGCCGCATATCGTGACCATCGATGCGACCAGCGTCATCGGCTGCGTCCATGGGCCAAGCGTCGCCAGCATCAATGGAAAGCCCAGAAAGCCGGTATTGGCATAGCCCGCATTCAGCCCGTCCAGCGCCGCATTGGCAAAGGGCGCGCCCGTCCATCTCGCAATGCCGATGCCCAGCGCCATCGCGATCAGGCTGCCGCCGGTAAAGCAGAGGAAGAAACCGGTATCCCACAATAGATGCGGGTCGGTATCGCCGATGATCCTGAACAGCAGGGCGGGCAGGGCCAGATAGACGACGAACCTGTTCATTTCCCGTGCGGCTTCATCCTGCGCGATGCCCGATGCACGCAACAGCCATCCCGCGCCGATAATGGCAAAGATCGGCAGCGTCGCAAAGAAGGATGCGATCATGGGTGGACCGCCGCTTGGGCCGCCCGCGACCGGCGCGGCGATACAGCGAAGGAGACAGATGCAGGAATAATCATTGATTTACATGCATAGATGTATTTAAATCGTCACGCAACCGCGCATCGGGCGTGGGCAAGGGGAAATCATATGGCACCGGTTCATCCATCCGACCCGTCATCGGCTGACACAATGCGCTGGTCCATGGTGGCGGTTGCCCTGCTTCTCAACATCCTGAACGGCTATGGTCTCACCATCATGGCGGTCGTCGGGCCGGCCATGATCGCCGCCGGGGTCGGGACCGCCGCCGACATCGCCGCCGCCTCGGCCTGGGGGCTGACCGGCATGGCGGCCGGATCGCTGCTGCTGGCGCAGGTCGCGGACGGCGCGGGGCGGCGGCCGGTGGCCATCATCGCCGCGCTCGCCATCGCGTTGGGCCTGCTGCTGCCCATGGTCGGCTGCACTGTCACTTTCCCTGTCTCAGCCCTCATCCTGTCGCGTCTGCTGGCGGGGCTTGGCATCGGCATATTGCTGCCCCTGACGGACGTCATCGCGGCGGAGGCCGCGCCCGATGGGCGGCGTCCGCTGGCCGTCGCCATCATGTTGACCGGTTATGGCATCGGCGCGCTGTCCGCGATGCTGGGCGGGCCTGCGCTTGGCGCCGTCCATTGGGGCGCTGGCTTGGCTGCCGGGGCGGGCGCGGCCCTGATCGCCGCGCTGCTTGCCGCGCAGGTGCTGGCATCGCCTGCGCCCCATCCCCGGCACAGGGTGCCGCTCGTTACCGTCCTGACCAGCCGGGCGATCCTGTCCGTCGCGGGCATGGCGCTGATCTACGCGCTGCATGTCGCGACGCTGGGTTATGTGCTGGGCACCCTGCCGCGCCTGATGGTGCAGGCGGGGGCATCCGCCGCCATGGCGCAGGGGGCGGCGCTGGCGGGCAATCTGGCGGGGATCGCCGGTGGCCTGACGCTGGGTTGGCTCGCCATGCGAATGCCCGTGCGCCATCTGCTGATTGCCGTGATGCTTGGCGGCGGCGCTGCGGCCGCGCTGTTCGGCCTGTCGGCCGCGCATCCACCGCTGCTGGCGGGGCTGCTGATCCTTAGTTTCGCGTTGGTGCAATCCGCGATGGTCGGCCTGTACGTCATGATGGCCACGCTGTTCCCCGCGTCGATCCGCGTGACGGGCGTGGGCCTGGTGCTGGGCTGCGGCCGCATGGGCAGCGTCATTGCGGCGGCGCTGGCGGGCAGGCTGGCGGCGGCGCATATGGATGGCGGGGCGATCGTCGCCATAGTGGCGCTGGGCACGATCGCGGGCGCGCTGCTGGTCCGGCTGCTGCCGCTGCGCGCTGCGGCATGATCCGGTTCAGCCGGGGCGCAGCGGCGTCGGCATCACGAACCCGCCCATCGCCTGTTCCACCAGCTGCGCGAAACGGATGGTGGTGCGATCCTCCAGATAGCCGCCCATCGCCTGCACCCCGACCGGCAGCCCTTCTGGCGAAAGGCCCGCTGGCATCGCTGTCGCCGGTATGCCCAGCAATACCGACGCGCTGGCCCAGACCATCTGGTCGTCATAATTCATCGGCCGCCCGTCCACATCGATCTGGTGCGCAATCCGGTCGGGCTTGAGATCCTGAAGAAAGGTGCGATGCTGATCATGCGGGATCGCCGCCGTGGGCGATACCGGCGTCAGGACGATGTCGAAATCCTGCATCAGCAACCGCCATTGTTCGGTCAGGGCGGCGCGCCGCCGCCGCGTCGCCTGCCAGTCGCGATGCGCCATCACCAGTCCCCGCATGCGCGCGACGTGCAGGGGGCTGGCCTGCGGTTGCGGCTGGCCGACATAGGCGCTGATTTCCTCCGCCATCGTCCGTGGCGCGGCCTCCGACAGGAAAGCGCCCAGCAATTCCATATGGGTGATGGTCAACATCTCCAGATCGGGCATCAGCGGGGACGTCCGCGTCACCACGCACCCCTCGCGCGTCAGCCGCTGCGCCAGCGTCTCGCACGCCGCGCGGACGGCATGGGATGTGGGATAGAGCGGGTGATCGGTCAGCATCAGCACCCGGTAATCGCGCAACCGGTCATGCCGTGGCGCGGGCAGCGTCAGGCGATAGGCCTTGCCGTCGGTCAGCGGGTCGGGACCGGCCAGCACGTCCAGCCCCAGCATCAGGTCGCGTGCGCTCCGCGCCATCGGGCCATAAGCGGAAAAATCGCCCCGTTCGGGCAGCGCGGGCGCCTTGGGCGGTCCCCCGCCGCGCGTGGGCACCAGGTCGATCGACGGCCGATGCGCATATATGCCGCAAAAATGCGCGGGAATGCGCAACGACCCGGCAAAGTCGGACCCCAGCTCCATCGCCACATAACCCGCCGCCAGCGCCGCCGCCGATCCGCCCGACGACCCGCCACAGGTGCGCGCGGCATCCCATGGATTGCTGGTCGTGCCATGGATCGCGTTGAAACTTTGCAGGTCGCCCATGCGCAGCGGCGTGTTGGTTTTCCCCAATATGATCGCCCCGGCCGCGATCAGCCGCTCGACGCACAGCGACGTATGCGGCGGCATCCATTGCGCCATGGCCGGGTCGCCCCAGCTGGTGGGCAGGCCGGTCAGGCTGAAACTGTCCTTGATCGTCATGGGCAGGCCCAGCAGCGGCGCGACCGCGCCCTTCGCCCGCGCTGCATCAGCCGCTTTCGCCGCTACCCGCGCCCGATCGAAATCGCGCACCACCACGGCATTGATCGTGCCGTCCAGCGCCTCGATCCGCCGGATCGCCCCTTCGGTCAGCGCCGCCGCGCTGATCTGTCCCCGGTTCAGCAGATCCATTTGCCCGGTCGCGTCCAGATAGGCGGTGTCGATCGAAACGGCTTCGGCGGTCATCCGGCATCCCCATGGCATGGCAACGATCTGAGCGTCGCCTGTTGAACATACAGTTGTGTATGTTATTAGGGCGCCGTCATCAACCCATCCTGTCTAGCAGAGGAAAAGAGCTTGGCGCATCCCATCCCATCATCCATCGTCCTGCGGTTCAGTTCACCCGACCGTCCGGGCATATTGGCCGCCGTCACCACCGCTCTGGCCGATACCGGCTGGGACGTGCGCGATGCGTCCGTCTATGGCGATCCCGACAGCGCGACCTTCTTCACGCGCATGGAAATCGCCCATGCCGCGGCGGGGCTGCCCGACCTTTCCGCCATCATGGACGATGCCGCGGCCACGCACCGGCTGGAATGGAGCGCGCGCGATCTGCGCCGGCCGATGCGGGTGCTGGTGGCGGTGTCGAAATTCGACCATTGCCTGATCGACCTGCTGCACAAACAGGCGATGAAGGCGCTGCCGATAGAGATTGTCGGCGTCGTATCCAACCATGATGCCGCGCGCGGCATCGTCGAATGGTACAAGGTGCCGTTCCATCATCTGCCGATGGCGGAAGGCAAGGCCGCGCAGGAGGCGCGCTTTGCCGCCATCATGGATGAAAGTGCCGCCGAACTGGTGGTGCTCGCCCGCTATATGCAGATATTGTCGGCGGATATGTGCGCCCGCCTGTCGGGCCGCTGCATCAACATCCACCACAGTTTCCTGCCCAGTTTCAAGGGCGCGAAACCCTATCATCAGGCGCATGCGCGCGGCATAAAGCTGATTGGCGCCACCGCCCATTATGTGACGACCGATCTGGATGAAGGGCCGATCATCGAACAGGATGTCCGCCGCGTCAGCCATGCGACGACGGCCGATGAAATGGTGTCGATCGGGCGGGAAGTCGAAGCGTCGGTGCTGTCCCGCGCCGTGCGCTGGCATGCCGAACATCGCGTGCTGATGAACGGCGCGCGGACCGTGGTGCTGTGCTGATCGCGGCCTGATCATGGTTGATCGGGGCGTCGCGTTTCACCCTGAAGCATTTTCGAAGCAGATGGCATCATCTGCTGGCTCGGGAAATGCGGAAAACAGTAAATAGAGCATGATCCGATTCGGTATGAACGGATCATGCTCTAGGAACGCGACGCCTCGTCTTTTCAATCCTCCAGATCGTGCAGGCTGCGGCTGCCCGCTACCGCCAGCGCGATGGCGCAGGGGATCAGGAACAAAGTCCCCGCCATCAATGCGTAGCGCAGGCCCACCGGCCCATGCGCGGCGGTGAAGACATCACTCAGCAATCCGGTGATCAGCGGGCCGAAACCCAGTCCCAGCAGGTTGGAAAAGAAATAGACGATCGCCACGGCCATCGCCCGGCGCGGCGATCCGCATACCGAATGCAATATCGCGAACATGCCCGGCAACGCCCCGTAAATCCCGGCCGTGCCGATGGCTGCGGCGATCAGGAATACGACATAGCTGTCGGTCATCAGCGCGATCGCCAGCACCGGCCAGCACAGCAGCAATATCGCGCCCGGCGCCCATCCCAGCAACCGCCGGTCACGCGCGCCCAGCCGGTCGGTCAGCACGCCGCCGCCCAATGTGCCGATCAGCGCGGCGATGGCCACGACCGGGCCGTAACTGGCGCCGATCTGGCCCAGCCCGATGCCCAGCACGCGGCCCAGATAGGCCGGAAACCAGCTGGTCGCGCCATAGGCGACCAGGAAATACAGCGTCATGGCGACATTGGCCAAGATATAGCTCGGCTTGCGCGCCAGCGCCCTCAGATTGTCGGCAAAACTCTCGCCCCCGGCCTTTGCCACCTGCGCCGCGCGCATCCGTCGCCGTGGCTCCTTCAGGAACAGGCCGGTCAGCATCGCGACGACCAGTCCGGGCAGGCCCAGCACGATGAAGGCCATGCGCCAGCCATGCGATTCGGCCACCTGCGCGCCGATGGTCAGCGCGATGAAAGACCCGCACATGGCCGATGACATGAACACCGCCAGTGCCCTTGTGCGTTGTTCTGGCGGGAAATAATCGGCGATCAGCGACTGTGCGGGCGGGATCGCGCCCGCTTCGCCCACGCCCACGCCTAGCCGCGTCGCGACCAGTTGCGTAAAGCTCGCGGCCGCGCCGCATGCCGCCGTCAGCACGCTCCATATCGCCACCGAAACCGTCAGGATGATTCGACGGTCGCCCCGGTCGGACAGGCGCGCCACCGGTATGCCGAATATCGCATAGGACGCGGCAAAGGCGAACCCCGTCAGCAGTCCCATCTGCGCGTCGGACGCCTGAAATTCCGCCTTGATCGGCTGGATCAATACCGACATCACCGCGCGGTCGACATAATTCCACATGCTCGCCAGAAACAGCAGGGCTAGGAAGAACCAGCGCTGGCGCGCCGAATAAAGCTGATAGGCTGGCTGGGGCTGGTCCGCTTCGGTCATATGCGCTCCATTGATCATCATGATCAGCTTGGCACAAGCGCAGGCTCAAATAAATACAGTATTGCATTTAAAATGACTCGGTCGTCTAATCCCCCTGCGCGGACGGCATCCATCGCCATGGCGCGCCGGAGGGTTATCGATGAAAAGCTTCATGACCATCGCAATGCTGGCCGCGCTGGGCGTGGCCGGAACCGGTATGGCCGGATCGGGCAGGGCGGCACCCGCGCAACCGCGCCCCGCCGCACCTGCGCCCGCGACGACGGGTGCCAATGTCTGGACGGGCACCTATCTGGACGGGGTTCAGCGCTTCACCCTGCACGCGAACAGCAATGGCGTCGATTACGACATATGGGTGTCGCTGCCGCCCGGTTATGACAGGGAAAAGCGCGCCTATCCCTTGCTGGTTCAGCTGGACGGCCAATCCCAGTTCGCGCTGGCCGCCACCGCCGCCCGGCTGGTGCACAGCGATTCGCTGGTCGACGACATGATCGTCGTGGGTGTGGCCGCCGCCGGGCCTGCGATCCGCCATCAGGCGCAGCGTCTGTATGATTACACGCCCGACAATGTCCCCGCCTCGGTCAAGGCCCGCATGGTCCCCTATCTGGAAAAGGGGTTCAAGGCGCAGGGGATGAGCGATGCGGAATGGACCGCGCTCGACACCAGCGGCATTTATGGCGGCGCGCCCAAATTTCTCGCCTTTCTGGAAAAGCAGCTGCTGCCCACGCTCAAGGGGCGTTACCGCGTCGATACCGCCACGATGGGCCTGTCGGGCCATTCGGTGGGCGGCGCATTCGTCAGCTACGCGCTGCTGATGGGGTCGTCCTTCAACCGCTACAGCATCGGCAGCTATACCAGCGACTGGTATGGCGACCGCATCCCCGCGCTGATCGACGCCTTTGCAAAAATGCCCGATCGCCGCGACATCCGCGTCTATGAAGCGCATGGCGATTATGAACTGACTCAGCTCGCCTCTCTGGGCGGCGGGCAGGCGGCGCTCGACCGGGCGCTCAACCTGCTGGACGCGACCGCCACCGCGCGTCCGGGCCTTGTCACCGTGACGCATCGGGTCATCGCCGATGCGGGCCATTCCGGCATGGTCCCCGCGCAGATCACCGGCGGCATTCGCATCCTCTTCGGCCCTGCCGCGCCCAAGGCGCCCTGATCGCGAAAGGCCCGTCATGACCGACCGTTCCGCCCCTTCCGCCCTTCGCCTGCCGCGCCGCGATCTGTTGCGGGGCGGCATGGCGGGCATGCTGGCCGCGTCCCTGCCGGGCAGTGCCTTTGCCGGCAGTGGGGACGATGCGCTCAGGCAGGCGATCATGAAAGGGCAACCGGCGGCCATCGACCGGCTGCGCGAATGGATCGCGCTGCCCTCCATCGCTGCGGAGGGGCGCGACATGGACCGGGGCGCCGCCTTCATGCGCGATCTGGCGCTGGGCGCGGGCTTCGACCGGGCGGACATCATCCCCACCGGCGGCGCGCCGGGCGTGTTCGCCACGCTGGATGTGGGCGCGCCGCGCACGCTCGGCCTCTATTTCATGTATGACGTGAAACAGTTCGACGCGGCCGAATGGTCGTCCCCACCGCTGGAAGGGCGGCTGGTGGATCGGCCCAATCTGGGCACGGTGATGGTCGGGCGCGGCGCGCTCAATCAGAAGGGACCACAGGCGACGCTGCTCGCGGGCCTCTACGCCCTGCGCGCGCTGGGGCGAAAGCCACCCGTCAATCTGGTGCTGGTCGCCGAAGGGGAGGAGGAAATCGCATCCCCCCATTTCCATGAGATCGTGGCCCGGCCACAGGTTCTTGCCGCCCTGCGCAAATGCGTCGGCGTCATCATCCCCGAAAGCTGGCAAAGCCCGGTCGATGGCGGCGTGGTGGTGAAACTGGGGGCAAAGGGCATATTGGAATTTGAACTGGTCGTGTCGGGCAAGGCGTGGGGCAGGGGGCCTCAGGCCGACATTCATTCCAGCGACGCCGCCATCGTCGACAGCCCCGCCTGGCGGCTGATCGGCGCGCTGTCCACGCTGACGACCGATGGCGGCAACCGCCCGACCATCGACGGCCTGATGGACAAGGTCCGTCCGATGAGCGCGCGCGACCGCGAACTCATTGCGCAGGCCGCGCGCCAGATCAACGAAGCGGGCTACAAGAAAGCGCGCGGCGTCACCCATTGGGTGGACGACCTGCCATGGACGGATACGCTGACCCGCCTGTCGGAACAGCCGACCGTCAATATTCAGGGGCTGGTATCGGGCCATACCGGGCCGGGCGGCAAGACCGTCCTGCCTGCCCGTGCTGCTGCCAAGATCGAAATGCGGCTGGTGCCGGACATGACGAAGGACGACACGCTGCGCCTGCTGCGCGCGCATCTCGACCGGCATGGCTATGGCGACGTGGAAATCGATGTGACCGGCGGATATGATCCCACCGAAACGGCGGAAAACAGCGCATTGGTGCGCGCCTGCGTCAGCACCTATGAACGGGCGGGCGTCCCCGTCATCGTCTATCCGCGCCTTGCCGGATCATGGCCGGGCGTGGTCTTCACCGGCGATCCGGTGCGCCTGCCTGCGGGTCAGTTCGGCCTTGGCCATGGCGCCAACGCGCATGCGCCCGACGAATATTATCTGATCGACAGCGCCAACCCGCAAAAAATCCTTGGCATGGCGCAGGCCGCCTATGCCTATATCGACTTCATGGCCCAGATCGCCCGCGTCCCGCTCTGACATATAGAGCATCGTGCGGAAAAGTGGGAACCGGTTTTCCGCTTAAAAGGATGCGACAACAAAAACTAAGAGCGCGACCTGCGCCCCATTTAACGCAGCGCGCTCCAGCGGGGCGGCGCGGGCGATGGCGGATTCTGGCCCGAAGCGGACCCCATTCGTCATGCCGGCGAAGGCTGGCATCTTCATGGGTCTGGCGCGTCATCGCCTGAGATGTCGCTGGGGGAGCGCCTGCCTCCCAACACCCTGCGGCGGCACGGCAACCAGGGTTCAGGAATAAAGACATGCGGTGCGCTTATCAGGGCATGATCCGACCGGATTGAATCGGATCATGCTCCATTTCTCTCCGGGTTTCCGCATGGTCCGATCCGGCAGGCGATGCCGTCCGCTTGGAATATGCTCCGGCCGTCGCCAGAGCGTCCTTCACGCCGCCAGTCGCAGGAACGGCACCGGCTGGGTCGATCGCAGGACGATGGGCTTGCCTTCGGACGCTTCGAACAGTTCGCCGTCCAGAATGACGCTGCTCTTGTCGCCTTCGATGCGGATGGTGTCGCCCTGTTCCAGATGGATGCCCTGCATCGTCTGCTTGCCGACTCGCTTGAACAGGCTGGCCCAGATCAGGCGCAACAGCGCAGGCAGGCTCTGGTCCACGGCCATCAGCTTCATGTTGCCACGCGCGCTGCCGCCTGGCTGCACGCCCAGCAACAACTTTTCCAGCGTGGTGACGATCAGCACAGCGAACCGCCCGACCAGCTGGCCGTCGCGGATCAGCGAAATGCGCACCGGATTGCCCGATGGCGGCAGGAAACTCGCCCGGATGCCGAACAGCAGGGACACCACCACCGCCATGGCGGTGATGAAGTGGCTCAGGCCATTGGACAGGCCCAGCGGATAGATCTGGTTGCGGCAATAGAGCATGTAATCGGCCAGCCCCGCGCCGCCCAGAAACATGCCCAGCACCGGTCGCGTTTCCGCCTGCCCGTCGGACAGGGCGATCAGTTCGCGCGCCACGACATGGTCCTCGACGCCCGACTTGGCGATCTCGACGATCTTTTCCAGCGCCTTGATCGGGTCGCCATGAATGCCAAGGTCCAGCGCGATCAGGTTGGTCTTGCCATTGGGCAGCACCGCGATAGGCGGCACGCGCCCCTTGAAATGTTCGCCCTGATACAGTTCGGTCAGCGACGCCTGCACCGTGCCGTCGCCGCCATTGATGACGATGACGGCCGGATCGACGCGGGCGATGGTCTGGAACGCCCGGCCGATCTGGTCCACCTGTTCCACTTCATAATGGAAGATGTCCGGATTGCTGGCGCAGTAACTGCGCACGCGCGGAAGCGTCTGCCGGTTGCCCGTGGATTTGGGATTGGACAATAGGGCGACGCTGACCATGGTTTATCGGATCACATATATTTGAGGTTGATCGTGATTTTCGTCACGCCCGGCCCGACCTGAAAGGCGGCCTTTTCCACACCCGGCTTGCCCAGGTTGAAAATGCTGATCGACGGATTGTTGGAAAATCCGCCGCCGTCGCGCGAAATGTCGGTCTTGCCATTGCCGTCGCGGTCGTGCCGTACGGCGATGCCATATTGACCCGGCTGGGGCACCGGCATGCAAAACCGCATGGAACCGTTGGCGGGCTTCACCAATGTGTCGATTCGGTTCAGCCATTCGCCCTTGGCCAGCCAGGCGGATTTCGTGGCGGGATAGGACTGGATGCGCACCTTGCCCGTATTGGCCGCAAAGCCGCGCACATCGACCAGCACCGCGGGACCGCGGGCATCCGCGCCGCAGCGTGCAAGGTCGTTCGAAATTTCCTGGCCATGGGCCATGGCCGGACCCGCAGCGATCATCGCTGCCACCGACATCAGACCCATTGCAACTTTTACCATGACCATCAGACTCCTGGAAGCTATAGCCACCCGCATGGATCGGATGGCGAGCCCCTGTTCGCCCCACTATTGACCTGACTCGCATATGGGCCGGGTTTGCGGCCAAAACATGGTGATGGGACGACGACTTAGAGAATGCTGACCGCCACCGACCGTTATCTCGCCCGCCTGATCGCGGTGCCCATGCTCGGCACGCTCGTGATCGCCGCGATGCTGCTCGTGCTCGACAAGATGTTGAGCCTGTTCGATTTCGTCGCGGCGGAAGGGGGACCGGTCAGCGTCGTGTGGCGCATGCTCGCCAACATGCTGCCCGAATATCTCTCGCTCGGCATCCCCATCGGCCTGATGCTGGGCATCCTGCTGGCGTTCCGCAAACTGGCCATGTCATCCGAACTGGACGTGATGCGCGCGGTCGGCCTGTCCTACGGCCGACTGCTGCGCGTGCCCTATATATATGCCATCGCGCTGGCGCTGCTCAATTTCGGCATCGTCGGCTTCGTTCAGCCGCTGTCGCGCCACGCCTATGAAGCGCTGCGATTCGAATTGCGGTCCGGCGCGCTCGGCGCCTCGATCAAGGTGGGTGAGTTCACCACTCTGGGCAAGCGCATGACCATGCGCATCGAACGCAGCAAGGATGAAGGCCGCAATCTTCAGGGCATTTTCGTGCGCGCCGTCAGCCGCGACGGTCAATCGGTGGCGGTCACCGCGGCCCAGGGCACCTTCCTTGCCACGGACGATCCCGACGTCATCATCTTTCGCCTGCGCGACGGCGTGCTGGTGAACGACGCGCCCAAATATAAGACGCCGCGCATCCTGTCCTTTTCCAGCCATGACCTGCCGATCGACCTGCCGCAGATAGAGAATTTCCGTGGCCGCGACGTCGACCGGGAAAAGACGATTCCCGAACTGATGGTCATCGGCCGCAACCCCGCCACGCCCGACAAGCTGAAGGCCGAAGTGCGCGCCAATTTCCATTATCGCATGGTGGAAGTGGTGTTCATGCTGCTGTTGCCGCTGGCGGCGCTGGCCTTCGCCATTCCGCCCAAGCGCTCGACATCGGCGCTGGGCGTGTTCCTCTCCATCGTCTTCATCGTCACCTATCACAAGATCAACCAATATGGCGAAGGCATCGGCGCGCTGGGCAAGGTCGATCCGATCATCGCCCTGTGGGGACCGTTCCTGCTGGCGTCGGGCCTTGTGCTGTGGATGTATCATGTGATCGCCCACCGCCCCGGCGGCCAGCCCATTGGCGCGCTGGAGGTCGCCTTCTCCAAACTCGGCAAGCAGGTGGTGCGCCTGCTGCGCTTTGGTCGCCGCCGCGATCCCGCCGCGGCCGATGCGACCGGACAAGGAGCGGCCTGACCCATGCAGTTCAACTTCTTCCCCTCGCGCCAGATCAGCTGGTACATGGCGCGCCTGTTCCTCACGCGCACCTTCGCAGTGCTGGCGCTGCTGGTTGTGGTGCTCCAGACGCTCGACCTGCTGGGGCAATCGGGCGACGTGCTCGCCTATCCCGGCAATGGCGATCCGGAATTATGGCATTATGTCGGGCTGCGCGCGCCGCAGATCATTGCCCGATTTTTGCCATTTTCCGTGCTGCTGGGGACGCTGGTGATGCTGGCGACGCTCAACCAGAACAGCGAAATCATTTCCATGAAGTCGGCGGGCCTGTCCGCGCATCAGATACTGGCCCCGCTGGTCGTCGCGGCGCTGGGCGTGTCGATCCTCAGCTTCGTCTTCAACGAACGTATCGTCGCCCGCTCGACCGCCGCGCTCAGTGCATGGCAGGCGGTGGATTATGGCCCGATCCCGCCGGACAGCGGGGTAAAGGCCAATCCATGGGTCCGCGACGGCAACAATCTCGTCAATGTGGCGATCGTCGCCGGGCGCGGCAAAGAAGTACAGCTGCGCAAGGTCGAAATCTACAACCGCGTGAACAACAGCCTGACGACCATCGTTCAGGCGCCACGTGGCCATTATGACGCCGCTTCGCAAAGCTGGCTGCTGGAAGATGCGCGTCAGTTCGACGTCGCGCGCGGCACCATGCGCAATGTCGGCACGGTGCGGTTCGGCCGCGACATCCGCCCGGACCAGTTCACTCTGGCAAAAGTCGATCCCGACGCGCTGACCTTCACCGAATTACAGGCCGCCATCGCCGATCTGCACGATGCCGGTCGCCCCACTGCCGAACTGGAAGGGAATTTGTGGCACAAACTGTCCGGTCCGCTTTCCGCGCTGCTGATGCCGATCCTCGGCTCGGTCGCGGCGTTCGGCCTGGCCCGTTCGGGTCAGCTGTTCATCCGCGCCGTCATGGGCATGGCGCTGGGCTTTGCCTATTTAGTCGCCGACAATTTCTCGCTCGCGATGGTCAGCCTTTGCGCATATCCGCCGGTGCTGGCCGCCTGGGCGCCCTTCTTCCTGTTCCTGCTGGTGGGCGAAACGGTGCTGTTCCGCACCGAGGAATAGGCGTCCGTCCCGGCATGTGCCTGTGGCGCACCTACCCCTGAAATAAAGAAGACCCCGGCGACCAAGGGACGTCGCGCGGGGCCTTCCAGAGGGGGCGTTCCGATCCCTCGTTGAGGGGGGAGGGGAAGAACCGGAACAGCCCCGATATGGGTCGCTCAAATCCGGTTTCAAGGCGCAACCGAAAATATTTCACGCGCCGCCCATGAAAAAGGCGGCGGACCTTCGCCATCCGCCGCCTTTTTCGTAATATTGGATCGCGACGCCCTTACCGCGCGGCCATCGTGCTGCGGGCGATCTTGCCGACCAGCGGCATCATCCCCCTGTAATTGCCGCGATGATAGGGCGACTGCGCATCCAGCGTCGCGATCAGCCGGGCATGCGCCTTGCCCAGCGCGTGATAGGGAACGCTGGGCAGCAGGTGATGCAGCGCATGGTAACGCAGCCCCACCGGCGCCCACAATGCGGGCAGGTAACCGGGCGGCGGCACATTGACCGAATCCAGATATTGCGCGGTCACGGTCATCGGCTCTCCCTCATTCTCCCACAGATGGGCGACCAGCGTGCGCAGCTGGTTGATGACGGTCATGGCCGAATGGATCGCCATATAGACCAGCAGCGGCTTCCATCCGAATGCGAATATGCTGCCGATCAGCGCCAGTGCGAACAGGCTCGCGCCGACTTCCTGCCACATCCAGTGACGCGCAAATTCGCCTTCGGGCGCGCGGCGGCGATAGGCGGGATTGATCGACAGGGCCGAAAATTCCGCCACGACCTTCGCCCGCAACGGCGGGACGATCAGCGACAGCGGCGTCAATATGCCAAAGCGCAGGATCAGGCCGATCGGCGCCAGCGACGCCACGATGATGAACAGCGGCAGCGACCATGGCTTCATCAGCGCCAGCGGCAGATATTCGGGGTCTTCCGCCGTGCCGTACCGTGTACGCTGGTGGTGCTGGGTATGGACGCCCTCATACATGAAGGACGGGATCATCAGCGGCACGCCGACGATGATGTTCCACCACAGCCGGAAACCGGGTAGAGCGCCCTTGCGGATATGGGTCAGCTCATGGATGAAGCTGGCCGCGCGATACAGCGCCAGCATCGCCACCACGCCGCACAATATGGCCACCGCCACATTGTCGACCCATATGGCGCCCACCATCGCGCCCCAACCCACCAGTGACGACAGCAACAGGTCGGTCCAGTAGATGCGCGGGTTGGCGGTGGAAAATTCACGCGTCAGATCGGCGGCCGCGCGCAGCATCACCGTATCGTCGGGAATGGCCGCCCGCGCTTTCTGCGCCGCGGCAAGAATGGGATCATGCACAGTCATGACGGTGCCAATAGCCTCCAAATGCGCTGAGATCATGGCAGCACCATGACATATTCACCATGTTGGAGGCTGTTTGGAAGATGCGCGAAAGGGCGCATTTTGATGCGGGCCGGTGCGGACTCACCAAAAGCGCATTTTCCAGACAACCTCCTGGCCCCCCGAAACGCGCGCGTGATTGACATTGCGCAAACAAGGGTCGAACTGCTCCGCATTCCTTTTTTCCTCGAAGGCGGCACAAGTGGCGCATACTGATCTGGTTATCACCCCCGTATCCGGCAAGTCGGACCTCAAGGCTTTTATCGATCTGCCCTGGCGGCTCTATGCCAATGATCCCAATTGGGTGCCGCCGCTCAAGGCTGAGGTGAAGGAATTGCTGACGCCGGGGAAAAACCCCTTTTTCGGCCATGCGGAGGCGCAATATTTCCTTGCCCGTCGCGGTGGACAGGTCGTGGGCCGGATTTCCGCCCATATCGATCATCTGGCGCTGGCCCAGCCGGTCGAACAGGGGATGGGGCCGGGCACCGGCAATTTCGGCCTGTTCGAAGCGGAGGACAAGACGGTCGGCGATGCGCTGATCGCCGCGGCCGAAAACTGGCTGCGGGGCAAGGGGATGATCCGCGTGCTGGGGCCGATCTCGCTGTCCATCTGGGAAGAACCCGGCCTGCTGATCGCCGGGCACGAGCATCCGCCAACGGTGATGATGGGCCATAACAGCCCCGCCTATCAGGCGATGATCGAAGGGGCGGGCTATGCCCCCGTCAAGCAGCTCAAAACCTATGAGCTGGACATTGCGCAGGAATTTCCGCCGCTTATTCAGCGTATCGTCCAGTCGGGCGAAAAAAGCCCCCGCATCACCATTCGTAAGGTCGACAAGTCGAAATTCGACAAGGAAGCGGCGATTATCCTGTCGATCCTGAACGATGCATGGGGCAATAACTGGGGTTTCGTGCCGATCACCGATGCGGAGGTCGCGCATACCGGCAAGAAGCTCAAGCCCATCGTGTTCGAAGATCTGATCATGATCGCCGAACTGGATGGCGAACCGGTCGCCTTCATGATGACGCTGCCCGACCTTAACGAAGCGGTGAAGCCGCTTAACGGCTCGCTCTTCCCGTTCGGTTTCATAAAGCTGCTCAAATGGCTGAAGAAGCCCAATTGCCGCACCATGCGCGTGCCGCTGATGGGCGTGGTGCAACGGCTTCAGTCCTCGCGCATGGCCAGCCAGCTCGCCTTCATGATGATCGAATATATCCGCCGCAACGCGACCGCCCATTATGGGTCGACGCGCGGTGAAATCGGCTGGGTGCTGGACGATAATCAGGGGATGAACGCCATCGCCGACGCGATCGACAGCAAAGTGAACAAAATCTACCAGATTTACGAAAAGCCGCTTTAAGGGAGTGTTTTGGAATGCGCCTTTCAGCGCATTGCTGCATCAGCCCGCTCCCCCACCCGGCCACCCATAAAATACTGCCGTTGGGCGGCCGGGTGGGGAAGAGGGCCGGTTCAGCTTTGGAAATCGCTCCTTCGCGATATCTCAAACACTCTCTAAGGCTTTCGTAATATTGAAATAATCATTGCGCGCCCGTTCCGGTTGCAACCGCGTTGCCCATGGCTCGTTCTCTCTTCAAACCACCATGTGAAGGAGTTTGACCATGGGTGAAGCGACCGACAAGCTGAAGGCAGCCGGTAACAAGGCGGCCGGTTCGATCAAGGAAGGCATCGGCAAGGCGACCGATAACGAACGCCTCGAAGCCGAAGGCAAGGCGCAAAAGGCCAAGGGTACGGCGCAGGACATCGCCGGATCGGTCAAGGGCGCGGTCGGCGACAAGATCTGACGCCACGCCGTCTGCACGAATGCAAAGGCCTCGTTCCCGATGGGAGCGGGGCCTTTTTGCATTTCTGTCCTACAGGGTGGAAATGGCATTAGCCTTTCCATCTGGCGCGACCCTCTCTCCATTCGGTACGATCTTCTCTCCGAGGGGGGCTAACCTTTCCCTCCGTTCGGTCGAGCCTGTCGAGAAGCCATGGCGTAAGCCGCGCAATCAACGCAGACAGCAAATATCCGCATGTCGATAGGATCAACGCCACGCAAGAAAATGTCCGATTAAGCGGGAAATGTGCGAAGTTAAGCGCGATCACGCCAGACCAGCACCGTTCGCTTCGAGCGCAGTCAAGACACGCCAGCGCGCCGCCTTCCGCCGCTCCACTTAGCCCGAAGCGAACGGACAAATCCGAAGCATGATCCGCTCACCCTCAATCGGATCATGCTCCATTTCTCTTTTGCTTTCCGCATTTTCCGATCCGGCAGATGATGCCATCTGCTTCGAAAATACTCTACGCCTCGCCCCCCGCCAGATAGGCTTTCACGTCCCGCCGCAATTCCCCGGCGCACAGGTAAAGGGCGATGACATTGGGAATGGCCATCAGGAAAAAGCTGCTGTCCACGATCCCGACCACCCGGCCCAGGTCGATCGCGGCGGCCGGGGGCAGGGCGACGACGTACAGGATCTTGTACGTCCATTGCGCCCGCGGTCCGTTGCCGAACAGGTAACCCCACGCCTGCAAACCATAAAATCCCCATGCGACCAGCGTGGAATAGGCAAACAGGAACACCACGACCGCCAGCAGCCATGGGAACCATGGCGACACTTTGGCAAAGGCGGCCGATGTGATGGCGATCCCTTCCAGCCCGCCGTTCCACGTCCCCGCGACCACCAGCGCCAGGCCGCCCAGCGCGCACACGATCATCGTGCCCAGCAACGGCTCCAGCAAAGCGACCAGTCCTTCCGACACCGGATGCTGGGTCCGCGCCAGACTATGCGCCATGACCGCCGAACCCACGCCCGCTTCGCTGGCGAATACCGCGCGCCGCATCCCCGCGACGAAAGCGCCCACCGCGCCCCCGGTCGCCGCATCGCCGCTCCACGCCCCGTTCCAGATCAGCGCCAGCGCGCCGGGAATCGCGCCCGCATGCAGGATCAGGATCGCTGCGACCCCGCCCAGATAGACCGCGACTTTCAGCGGCGTCAGCCGTTTTGACACCTCGCCCAGCCATGCCGCGCCGCCCAGCGTCACCAACGCGACCGCGCTCGCGATGAACACGCCATAGGCCCATCCGTTGGTCATGCCGGTCACGACCTTCACCTGCGCAAAGCTCTGGTTGACCTGCACCATCGGGATCGCCCCGAACAGCGCGAAAAAGGCGTAGGCCCCGCCCAGCGCCGCGCCGATTTTCGGCCATCCCCGCGCTGCGCCCACGGCTTTGAGCACATACATCGGCCCGCCATGCACATGGCCGCGGCTGTCGAATACGCGATATTTCAGGCCCAGCGTCACTTCGGCCATCTTCACCGTCATGGCGAACCATCCGATGATGAACATCCACAATATCGCACCCGGCCCGCCCATGGTCAGCGCCACCGCGACGCCCGCGATGTTGCCAAGGCCGATGGTGCCCGACAGCGCGGTGGACAGCGCCGCCCACTGGCTGACATCGCCCTTCGCCTCGCCTTCGTTCGGCTGGGATTTCAGGATGCGGATCGCCCGACCGACCTGTGTCACATTGGGGAAGCCCAGCCATAGGGTAAAGAACAGCATCGGCAACGCCAGATAGAGGACGATCAGCTCGATCTGCGCGCCAAACAACGGTACCTTGAAGAATATGGCGGCGGACAGCCCGTCGACGAACGCATTGAAATTTTCCATCCCATGCCGATGCCGCGACGGCGGGGGAAAGTCGATCAAGAAAAACTTGATGCGGTCCAGTCCGGTTCGGCATCGACGGTTGAGGGTTGATAGAGGGCCACCCTCCGGTGCATGACGGGCGGCATGAGCAGGCAATATTTCGGCACAGACGGCATTCGCGGCCGCACCAACCAATGGCCCATGACCCCCGATCTCGCGATGAAAGTCGGCATGGCGGCGGGCACCCATTTCCTGCGCGGCAGCCACCGCCATCGCGTGGTGATTGGCAAGGATACGCGGCTGTCGGGTTATATGGTCGAAAATGCGCTGGTCGCGGGCTTCACTGCCGTGGGCATGGACGTCGTGCAGTTCGGCCCCATCCCGACGCCTGCCGTCGCGCTGCTCGCCCATTCGATGCGCGCGGACCTTGGCGTCATGATCTCCGCCAGCCACAATCCCTATTATGACAATGGGATCAAGCTGTTCGGCCCGGACGGCTACAAGCTGTCGGATGAGGATGAACTGAAGATCGAAGCCCTGCTGGGGCAGGACATTCCGCTCGCCGCGTCGAAGGACATCGGTCGCGCCCGCCGCGTGGAAGATGCGCGTGGCCGCTACATCCACTCGGTCAAATCCAGCTTCCCCGCCGACCTGCGGCTCGATGGCCTCAAAATCGTGGTCGATTGCGCCAATGGTGCCGCCTATCAGGTCGCGCCATCGGCCCTGTGGGAACTGGGCGCCACCGTCGTTGCGGTCGGCGTCACCCCCAATGGCGTCAACATCAACGACGGCTGCGGATCGACCGCGCCGATGCTGCTTCAGGAAACCGTCGTATCGTCGGGCGCGGACATCGGCATCGCGCTGGATGGCGACGCGGATCGCCTGATCGTGGTCGATGAAAAGGGCCGACTTGTCGACGGGGATCAGATCATGGCCCTGATCGCCTCCAATTTCGCGCGGGAAGGGACGCTGCGCGGCGGCGGCCTCGTCGCGACGATCATGTCCAACCTGGGCCTTGAACGCTTCCTGTCCGGGCAGGGCATCGGCCTTGAACGGACCAAGGTCGGCGACCGCTACGTGCTGGAACGCATGCGGGAGGGCGGCTTCAATGTCGGCGGCGAACAGTCGGGCCACATGATCCTGTCCGATTATGCCACGACCGGCGACGGCACCGTCGCTGCGCTTCAGGTGCTGGCCGCGCTGGTCCGTTCCGGCAAACCCGCCAGCGAAACGCTGCACCAGTTCGACCCCGTGCCGCAACTGCTCAAAAATGTCCGCTTTTCCGGTGGCAGGCCGCTGGAACATGATGATGTGAAACGCGTCATCGCGCAGGCGGAAAGCGAACTCAACGGCACCGGCCGCATCGTCATCCGCCCGTCGGGCACAGAACCGGTCATCCGCGTCATGGCCGAAGGCGACCGGGAAGATCAGGTGAAGGATGTGGTGGACCGCATCTGCGCCGCGGTGGAAAAGGCGGCGGCGTGACCGGTCCTGTTTCCACCTCCGTTCGGTTCGCGCCTGTCGGGAACCCTGTGCTTCGCTCTCGACAGGATCGAACCGAACGGGCAGGGGCCACCCATGCTTGAAATGCGCCCCGATTGCGAACGCTGCGGCACGGATCTGCCCGCCGATGAGCCGGGCGCATTCATCTGCTCCTTCGAATGCAGCTTTTGCGCGCCCTGTGCGGAGGCATTGGACGATCGTTGCCCCAATTGCGGCGGCGAGCTGATGGACCGCCCGACCCGCATGGGTAAGGCGCTGGCCGCCAATCCGGCCTCCACCGTCCGCAAATATCGGGGATGACGCCAGCGCGCATCCTCATCATCGCCGGGTCGGACAGCGGCGGCGGCGCGGGCATTCAGGCCGATCTGAAGACCGTGACCCTGCTGGGCGGTTTCGGCATGACCGCCATCACCGCGATCACCGCGCAAAATACGCTGGGCGTACAGGGCGTCCACCCGATCCCGACCGACATGGTGCTGGCGCAGATGGAAAGCTGCATCGGCGACATTGGCGTGGACGCGGTCAAGATCGGCATGATCGGATCAGCGCAGACCGCTGCGGCCGTCGCCGAACGCCTCGCCAGCCTTGACGACATTCCCATCGTGTTCGACCCCGTCATGGTCGCGACCAGCGGGTCGATGCTGGCGGACGACGCCACCATTACGGCCTTTGAAAAACTGATGCAGGTCGCCACCGTCATCACGCCCAACCTGCCGGAATTGCAGGCGCTGACCGGCCGGACTATTATCGATCTCGACGGGCTGGAGGATGCGGCGCAGGCGCTGCGCGCACGGACCGGATCGATCATATTGGCCAAGGGCGGCCATCTGCCGCAACAGCCGCAGGACGATCAGCCGACGATTCACGACCTGCTGGTCGATGAAGATATGGTCGCCGATTTTTCGATCCGGCGGATCGATACGCGCCACAGCCATGGCACCGGCTGTACGCTGGCCAGCGCCGTTGCCGCCGGTCTTGGCCATGGCCTGTCATTGGGGGATGCCGTGGACCGGGCGGAAGCCTTCGTCGCCTGCGCGCTCGCCGCCGCGCCGGGGCTTGGTGGTGGCCATGGGCCGATGGGCCATGCGATGGGCCTGACGCCCTTCTACCATCTGTGCGCCGCAAAGGATGATGATGGCTGGGATGCGGCGGCGTTTGCCGCGCGTTATGGCGATGCCTGATTATACGCACGAACTGATCCATCATCCCGGCCTTGTCGCCGGGGTCGATGAAGCGGGGCGTGGTCCGCTTGCCGGGCCGGTGATTGCCGCCGCCGTCATCCTGCGCGCCGACGATATTCCCGAAGGCCTCAACGATTCCAAGCAGCTGAGCGCAAAGAAGCGCGCCATATTGGAAACGCAGATAAAGGCCCGCGCGCTGTGCTGGCACATCGGCGTCGCGACGGTCGCGGAAATTGACGACATCAACATCCTCTGGGCGACGATGCTGGCCATGACCCGCGCGATGGCGGGGCTGCCCCATGATTGCGCGCATGTGCTGGTCGACGGCAATTTCAATCCGCACGGGCGCTGCCCGGACTGGCGCTGGCCATCGACCGCCGTCGTGGAGGGGGACGCCAAATGCCTGTCCATCGCGGCGGCCTCCATCCTTGCGAAGGAAGAACGCGACCGCTTCATGATCGCGGCAGCGGCGGATCACCCGCATTATGGCTGGGAAAGCAACAAGGGCTATGGCAGCACCAGGCATATGGCGGCGCTGCGCGAACATGGCCCGACCCCGCTCCATCGCCGCAGCTTCGCCCCGGTCGCGCAACTCAGCCTGCTTTAGGGGCGCGCGGGACGGGCGGCTTACGAAGCCGAACCCCCATGGTCATCCCAGCGAAGGCTGGGATCTCAGGCCATGACACGCCAGATCAACGAGGACGCGATCCTGCGCAGGCATGACGAAAGAGGTCCGCTTCCGCCAGCCATCGGCCGCACCACCCGGTGCCGCCACGCCATGCTCCAGCCGTCACCGCATTTTCCGACCCAGCAGATGATGCCATCTGCTTCGGAAATGCTCTTAAATCTGCCGCTTCGCGTCGAACGGCTCCACGATCTTGCAATGATAGGATCGCGCTTCGTCGATCAGCCCGGCGCGCAGCTGGGTGGAAAGAACCAGCGTCGCCCGGTCCAACTGCTCCAGCCGCCGCGTATCGCTCAATATGCCGTCGATAAAGCCGCCGCCCTGCTTGACCAGCGTAATCGTCGAATCGTCCTGCGCCGCGATCTTGGTCCAGCCCGACCCGCCTTCGCGCCAGCGACCGGCGGTAAAGTCGATCACGATTTCGCGCACGGACCGATCGTCGCCGGTACAGGACAGGCCTCTGGTCTGCGCCAGCGTCGGCACCGAGGGGGGCGGCGGCGTCGCGCCAGTGGCAGGCGCCGTCGCGGCCCCCGCAGGCGCAACCATCAGGCAAGCGAGCGCGATCAGCATCGCCGGGAACGATCTTTTCAGCATCGGCCCATCATAACAGAAGTGGGGCCGCTCCGATAGCGCAGCCGCAATGCGCCCCGTAACGACGGGCACAGACACGGGTAGGGGGCGATGATCTGCTTCCAATGTAGGATTTGATCTAATCTACAATCACGGATGAAGCAGGCCGCCCATTTCGCCATCCCGCACCGGCCGATCGAAATTTCTGTGTGAAAAGGCGTGTTTGGTGTCGCGCCACTGTCGCGTGCCCATTGCGTTGCTGTGGCGCATGCGGCGCGTATCTGTCGCGCGGCAGGCGCGTTTGCGGCGCAAAGGGGGCGAATCGCCGGTCATACCCCTGACAACGGTGTGAACTTCGACTGTCGCGCCGTTGTGACCCTGGGAATGCGCAAAAAACTTCCTGTCCCGCTCGACCTGCGCCGTCGCATCGTTCCGCTACGGCAAGGGATGACGGACGCGTCCGGCCGCTATGGTCGGCGGGCCATTGCTCCAGCCAACCCCGTGCCCCGCAGGATTTGGCCCTTTTTCCCGCGCCTCGCCGGTGTTAGCCCATGGTGCAGAGATAAGAGAGGAGACGTTCGTTCATGACCATGCCGACTTTGCTGGAAGGCCGCCTGTCCTTGCCGCTGATCGGGTCTCCGATGTTCATCATTTCGCAGCCCGATCTGGTGCTGGCGCAATGCCGTGCCGGGATCGTGGGGGCATTTCCCTCGCTCAACGCCCGCCCGTCCGGCATGTTCGAAACATGGCTGCAACGGCTACAGGCCGAATTGACGCAGGCCGACGCGCCCTTCGCCGTCAACCTCATCGTCCACCGCACCAATACGCGGCTGGAGGAGGATCTGGCGCTGTGCGTGCAATATCGGGTGCCCATCGTCATCACTTCGCTCGGCGCGCGGGAGGATGTGAATGCCGCGATCCACAGCTATGGCGGCATCGTCCTGCATGACGTCATCAACGACATGTTCGCGCGCAAGGCGATCGAAAAGGGCGCGGATGGCCTGATCGCGGTCGCCGCCGGGGCAGGGGGGCATGCGGGCACGCTGTCGCCCTTCGCCCTCGTGCAGGAAATCCGCAGCTGGTTCGACGGGCCGCTGGCGCTGTCCGGCTCCATCGCGACGGGACGGTCGATTGCCGCCGCGCGCATGATGGGCGCCGACCTCGCCTATATGGGGTCGCCCTTCATCGCCACGACCGAAGCCAATGCGGACGCCACCTATAAACAGATGATCATCGACAGTCATGCCGCCGACATCGTCTATTCCGACGTCTTCACCGGGGTTCATGGCAATTATCTGCGCCCCAGCATCGTGGCGTCGGGCCTCGATCCCGATGCCCTGCCCAAGGCGAGCGACATGGACTTCGCGTCGCTCACCGGCGGCGACAAGAAAGCGTGGCGCGACGTCTGGGGCTGCGGTCAGGGGATCGGCGCGATCGACCGGGTTCAGCCGGCGGCCGACTTCATCGCCGGGTTACAGGCGGACTACAGATCGGCTGTCGCCGGCATCGCCCTGTAAGAACCCGCGCAGTTCCGCGATGAACCGGTCGAACTGGTCGTGGTGCAGCCAATGGCCCGCCTTTTCGAACTCCACCAGCCGGGCATCGCGGAAATGGCCGATGCGGCCATCCTTTTCCGGGTTGGACGCCCAGCTGTCCTGCCCCAGGCACAACAAAGTGGGGCAGATGATCCGTTGCCAGAAATCGGGCAGGTCCAGTTCGTTGACGGCGTCGGGCAGCATGCCCTTCAGATAGGGGTCGAATTTCCAGCTATAGCTGCCATCTTCGTTGCGGTTGACGCCATGGCTGGTCAGGTGCAACGCCTGTTCGACCGTCAGCTGCTCGTTGCGTTCGCGCATCCGCCCGACGGCGGCCTCTATCGTGGGGTAACGGCGCGGCATTTGCCGGGCGCGGGCGCGACGCCCGTCGATCCATGCACGCCAGACGTCGGGCGCTGGCTTTTCGGCGCTTTCCTTCAGCCGCATCGGCGACAGGCCCAGCCCTTCTATGGCGACCAGCCGGTGCAGCTTTTCGGGGAAAAGGCCCGAATAGCGCAGGCTGATCGCACCGCCCAGCGAATGGCCGACGATGGTGACGGGCGACCGGTCCAGCATATCGATCAGCTGGGCCAGGTCATAGACATAGTTGGCGATCGGGTAACAGCCGTCCAGCGACCATCCACTGTCGCCATGGCCGCGCAGGTCCGGCGCGATGACATGGAAATCGCGCGACAATGCCCGCGCGGTCCAGTCCCAGCTGCGCGCATGATCGAACCCGCCATGCACCAGAATCAGCGTCGGTGCCGACGGATTGCCCCAGTCCAGATAATGGAGCCGGGTCCGCAGCGACGTGAAGAAATGCGATGTCGGCGTCGGGGCGGGCGAAATGTCCATGCGGTCCTTTTGTCCTGGCCTTCGGCTCTGGTGCCGTCCGGGAAAGATCGTTTCCCCATTGGCGAACCGGATCGATGTTGCAAGCAAAGAGCGACGGAATGGCGACTTTTCCAATATTTCGCGGCAATATCTCCGAACGACGTTAAAGTTCGGGCGGCGGCATGTCCGTGGGCGATCCCGTCATGACGGCCCTGATGTTGCCATGCATCGTGCCTGATACGATATGGGCCAGCTCCGCCTGCCGAAATGGCTTGTCCAGCCGCGGACGGCGCGATGCATGGGGCGGCAGTTCGGCAAAGCCGGTGATGATGATGACCGGCAGGCCGGGCAGCCGTTCCTCGATCGCATCGGCCAGCTGCGCGCCGGTCATTCCCGGCATGGCGTGGTCCGTCACGACCAGATCGACGCTGCCCCGCTCCAGCAATCGCAATGCATCCGCGCCGGATGATGCCCGGAATACGGTATGGCCCATATCTTCCAGCATGCCCGCCGTGTTCGTCAGCACCAGATCGTCATCGTCCACCGCCAATATGACTAATGGCCTGTCCAGCGCCTGCTGTTCTTCGGCGATGGCGATCGCCGCTTCGACATCCCCGTCGCTGTCCGCCACCGGCAGCCATAGCGACACCGCCGTTCCCAACCCCGGATCGCTGGCGATGGTCAGTGATCCGCCGCATTGCTGGGCAAAGCCATGAACCATCGACAGGCCAAGCCCGGTGCCCTTGCCCACGCCCTTTGTGGTGAAGAAGGGTTCGCGCGCCCGTTCCAGAGTCGCGGCGTCCATCCCTTCGCCCTCATCGACCACCGACAGGCGGATATAGCCTCCGGGCGTCAGGTCGGGCCGCTCGCCCTGCGCCACGTTGATTTCGGTCGCTTCGATGATGATCCTGCCGCCGTTCGGCATGGCGTCGCGGGCGTTGACCGCCAGGTTGAGCAGCGCCAGTTCCAGCTGCGCCGGATCGGCATGGGCGGTGGCGATCGTCAGCGGGAAACGGGTTTCTACCGAAACCATCGCGCCCAGCGTCGTGCGGAACAGTTCCGCCATGCCGCGCACCAGCGCGATGCAATCCACGCTCTGGAACTTCAGTTCCTGCTTGCGGGCAAAGGCCAGCATGCGCTGCGTCAGCGTGGCGCCCCGGTCGGCCGCAGTCATCGCATTGTCCAGATACCGGCTGATGTCGCCGCCGGTCGCCATCCGTTGCCGGGCCAGATCCAGACTGCCGACGATGACCGCCAGCAGATTGTTGAAATCATGCGCCACCCCGCCGGTCAGTTTGCCGATGGCGTCCATCTTCTGCGTCTGGATGATGGCATCGCGGGCTTCGTCCAGCGCTCGCTGCGCTTCCCGCCGCTCGGTCAGGTCGCGGGTGATTTTCGCAAAGCCGATCAGCAGCCCGCCGTCATTATGGATCGGGGCGATCACCACGCTGGCCCAGAAACGCGATCCGTCCTTGCGTATGCGCCATCCTTCAGCTTCGAACCGGCCTTCAACCTGTGCGGTATGCAACGCGCGCGACGGCAATCCGGCCATCCGGTCCTCTTCGCTGTAGAAACGGGAGAAATTCTCGCCGACTATCTCTTCCGCGCGATAGCCCTTGAACCGTTCGGCCCCCATGTTCCAGCTGGTGATCGTGCCTACCGGGTCCAGCATATAGATGGCATAATCGGTCACGCTCTGTACCAGCAGGCGGAACCGTTCCTCGCTTTCCCGCAACGCTTCCTGTGCTGCGCGGCGTTCGGTCAGGTCGCGGGTAACCTTGGCAAAGCCCAGCAATTCTCCGCCGGGCGCGCGGATCGGGCGAATGACGACATTGGCCCAGAACTGCCCGCCATCCTTGCGGACGCGCCATCCGTCCGCCTCGAACTGGCCATCATGCTCGGCCGCCTGCAGGGCGAGGGCGGGGATGCCCAGCGCCTGTTCGTCCGCGGTATAGAAACGCGAAAAATGCTGGCCGATGATTTCGTCGGCTTCATATCCCTTGAACCGCCGCGCACCCGCGTTCCAGCTGGCGACGATGCCGTTGGGGTCCAGCATGAAGATCGCATAGTCGGTGACGCTTTGCACCAGCAGTTCGAAGCGGTTGCCCATGGCGTCGTTAAAGGCGGTTGTCATCTGGTCCCCAAATCGGACGCCGCTTGCGCCACATCATCTCTTTGCCATGGGCAAAACAGTGGGGCAGGGCAAATGTTCCGGTAACGATCCTTTTTGCCATATCGTTACAGCCTCTTGACTTGAAACGCCGCTCTGCCCACCACGCCCCCATCACAGGGAGCGGGACAGGCATGGCGACGAAGGCGACGATTACGGTCATTGGGGAAGCGATGCTGGAGCTGAGCCGGGGCGAAGGCGACAGCTGGAACCTGCGCTATGGCGGGGACGTCATCAACACCGCCATCCACCTGGCGCGCGCGGGCGACCGGGTTCGGCTGGCCAGCGCCCTGGGCGCCGATCCGATGAGCGCGGAGTTGCTGAATCAATGGCAGGCGGAAGGCGTCGATACATCGCTGGTCATCGCCGCGCAGGGGCGTCTGCCCGGCCTCTATGCCATCGAAACCGATGCCGCCGGCGAACGCAGCTTTCATTACTGGCGCAGCGAAGCCGCCGCCCGGCGCATGTTCGAATTTCCGCAAAGCGCGGCCATGGTCGCGCAGGCGGCGCAATCCGACCTTCTTTATTTCTCGCTGATCACGCTTGCCATCCTGCCCGATTCCGGGCGGGAGGCGCTGCTCGATCTGTGCGTTCAGGTGCGGGCCAATGGCGGGCGCATCGCCTTTGACGGCAATTATCGCCCGCGCCTGTGGGAAGATGCGGCGACGGCGCGCCACTGGCGCGACCGGGCGATTGCGGTCAGCGACATGGGCCTGCCGACGCTGGCGGATGAAGTCGAAATGGGCGAAGCCGACGATGCGCAGGATGCCGCGACGCGCTGGGGCGCGGGGGAAGGCAAGGATGTCGTCGTCAAGCTGGGCGGCGAAGGCTGCCTTGTCGCGGGCCGGACCGTGGACATTCCGCAGCGCGTCGATGTGATCGATTCCAGCGGCGCAGGGGATGCCTTCAACGGCGGCTACCTGCATGCGCGGCTGGCGGGGGCCGATCCGCATGAAGCGGCGCTGGCCGGGCATCGGCTGGCGGGGTGGAATATCGGCCGTCGCGGCGCGATCCCCGCCCGCGACGCGGCTGCACCCTACGGCTGAACTGAGTTGACAGCGGCCCATGGCTTGCGCCATGGGCGGATCAGCGCGCGGGTGTAGCTCAATGGTAGAGCAGCAGCTTCCCAAGCTGACGACGGGGGTTCGATTCCCCTCACCCGCTCCATTCCCGCCAACATCCAGCGGTTTTAGCCGACCTGCCGCTTCGCCAGTTTGCGCGCCAGCGTCCGGCGATGCATGCCCAGCCTGCGGGCGGCTTCCGATATGTTGAAATCGCTGTCTTTCAGCACTTCGTGAATATGCTCCCACTCCAGCGTCTTGATCGACGTCGGGCGCGGGGCAAGGGGAGTGGCCGGATCGCCGCCGGACCGGGCGAATGCGGCTTCGATGTCATCGGTGTTGGACGGTTTGGCGAGATAGTTGGTCGCGCCCAGCTTGATCGCTTCGACCGCCGTGGCGATGCTGGCAAAGCCGGTCAGCACCACGATCAGCATGGCGGGATCATGCGCATGCAACGCCTGAACGCAGGCAAGGCCCGATTGCGGGCCGAGTTTCAGGTCCACGACCGCAAAGCCGGGCCGATGACTGGCCAGCAGCGCCGTCACCTTTTCCAGGCTGTCGGCGTGCAGCACGTCATAGCCACGCCGTTCGAAGGAACGTTTCAGCGTTCGGGCGAATGTTTCGTCATCCTCGACGATCAGCAACTGCCGGTCATGCGTCATCGCCATTCTCCTCCTCTTCCTCCAGCGCGAGCGTGGCGAAGGGCAGGCGCAACTGCACCATCGCGCCGCCATCTGCGCCATTGCTGGCATCGACCCGTCCGCCCAGCTTGCGCACGACATTGACCACCAGGAACAGGCCCAGCCCGCCGCCCTGTTTCCCCTTACTGGACCGATAGGGTTTGCCGACATCGGCCAGCATCGCGGGATCGAACCCGCGCCCGTTGTCGCGCACCGCGATATGCAGCCACTGGCTGTCGCGGCTGACCATCATGTTGATATAGCTGGCGCCCGCTTCCCGCGCATTGTCGAGCAGGTTGGTCACCGCCTGACGGATCACCGGATCGGCGACGATACGGGGATAATCGTGCGGGCCGAAATCGCAGCGCAGCGGCATGCCGGGATTGGCCGATCGCCAGTCGCGCGCGATGATGTCGATGAAGGTGCGGACATTGGTGATTTCCGGCGCTTCGCCGCGCGCTTCGCCCGCCGACATCAATATGCCGGTCAGGATGGTCTTGCACCGTTTGACCGCGGCTTCCATCTCGCCCACTTCCTCGACCAGCGTGGGATGTTGCCTGATTTCGGGCATATGCCGCCAATCGCCAAGCACGACGGCCAGCTGAGCGAGCGGCGTGCCCAGCTCATGCGCGGCGCCCGACGCGAGCAGCCCCATGCGGACGATATGTTCTTCCTCCACCGCCTGCTGCCGCAACCGGGCGAGATAGGCTTCGCGCTGTTGCAAATTCTGCGTGACCCGCGTCATGAAAAGCACCAGCAGGACCGCGATCATGGTGATGCATATCCATGTGCCCACGATATGCAGATCGAACAGATGGCCTTGCAGCGCTTCGTTGAGGTTGAGCGGTCGATAGACGAAAGCCAGCATCGCCGCGCAGAGCGTGGACACGACCACGATCCCCCATGCGCTCCACCGATGGAGCAATATCGCGCCCAGCGCCACCTGCACCAGATAGAGCGAAACGAAAGGATTGGTCGCACCGCCGCTCAGGTAAAGCTGGGTGGTGAGGGCAAAGACGTCGAACAGCAGCGCCAGGAACAGTTCGGCATGGGTGATGTCGGTGCGCCGCCGCAGCACCATCAGGCTGCCGATGTTCATCATGGTGGCGATGCACGGCACGACCAGCATCGATGCGATTGGCAGGTGGATGTCCATCCCGAAATGCACGAAGCCGATGGTGCCAACCTGACCGGCGATGGCGATCCAGCGCAACTGGACCAGCAACACCATATTGCGTCGCCCGGCCGCATCGGCGGGCCAGCGGCCGGGCAGCCAGCGTCGGCGTCTGGCTGGCGGCGGGGTCATCCCTGGCGATCTTTGCCCGTCTGTCGCATGACCAGCATATAGGCGCCGACGGTCATCGCCGCCAGTATGAACCATGTGATGGCATATTGCAGATGATTGTTGGGAAACTGCACCACGGTCAGCCCGCCGATCGGATAGCCGGTGGGGGAGGGGGTGCGTTCTGCGTCGATGAAATAGCCGCGCGTCCGCCCCAGTCCGCGCGCCTTCGCGATAGCGGCGACGTCGCGCGAATGCCACCGGTCGGCGGCCGGATCGTTGCTGCGCAGGAAACCGCCGCCCGGTTCGGTCAGGCGCAGCAGGCCGGTGATCCGCATTGGCCCTGAGGGACGGTCGTAAACGGCGGTGCGGCTGGGCACGAAGCCGCGATTGATCAGGGTCACGGTGCCGTCGTCGCTGCGAAGGGGCGTCAGCACCCAGAAGCCGGGGCCATATATGGTGACGGCCTGCGTCAGGGCGGCCTTGTCATGCTGGAATGTGCCGGTCAGTGCGACGCGGCGATATTCGTCTGCCTTCGTCGCGGCGGCGGGCGGGGCGACGGGTGCGGCGTGGATGCGGGCATCGACACGGGCAATCAGGTCGCGTTTCCAGCCGAGCCGATAGACCTGCCACGCGCCCAGCGCGCCGAAGCCGCAGAACAGGATCAGGGCGATCAGGCTCAGCCCGATCGTGAAAGCCGGGGAGCGCCTTGCACGCCCCCCGTCTTGCGCCGTTGTCACGGCATTTCGCTCATGTTCGCCATGGCATCCATGTCATGGCTGGTCTGCATTTCGCCCGTCATGTCCATGTCGTGCGGCATCATGTTGGTGTTCATGTGATACATGACCCATGTCGACCCGGCGAGCACGATCACCAGCAGCACCAGCGTCAGCATCATGGCCATGAACGACCAGCCGCCTTCGATGCGGGTGTTCATGTGCAGGAAGTAGATCATGTGGACGATCACCTGCACCGCGGCAAAGGCGATGATGATGATGCCGGTCAGCTTGGCATCGCCCAGCACGTTCGACATCACCAGCCAGAACGGGATGGCCGTCAGGATTACCGACAGGCCGAACCCGATCATATAGCTGCCAAAGGTGCCATGGGCGCCTTCTTCATGATGATCGTCGTGATGATCTTGCCCATGTCCCTGGGCGTTGTGGCTATGGACAGCGTCGCTCACCGCAGGACTCCCATCAGATAGACAAAGGTGAAGACGCCGATCCAGATGACGTCCAGGAAGTGCCAGAACATGGACAGGCACAGCAGGCGACGCTTGTTGGCCGGGATCAGGCCCTTCTTTGCGACCTGCACCATCAGCGTGATCAGCCAGATCGAACCGAAGGTCACGTGCAGGCCGTGCGTGCCGACCAGCGTGAAGAAGGCCGACAGGAACGCCGAACGCCACGGACCCGCACCTTCATGGATCAGGTGCGAAAATTCGTAGAGTTCGATGAACAGGAACGCCCCGCCGAACAGCAGCGTGACGAAAAGCCAGCCCTGCGTGGCGCTGACCTTGTTCTTTTCCATCGCCAGCATGGCAAAGCCATAAGTGATGGACGAAAACAGCAGCATCGCGGTGTTGATCGCGATCAGCGGCAGGTCGAACAGATCCTTGGGGCCGGGGCCGCCAGCGAAACTGCCGCCCAGCACCGCATAGGTGGCGAACAGGATGGCGAAGATGAGGCAGTCGCTCATCAGGTACATCCAGAAGCCCAGCATGGTGCTGTGGCCTTCGTGGAGGTGGGGTTCCTCGGGCAGGTGGAATGCCCGAGGTTCCGTGTTTGCAGTTGCGCTGCTCATGTCAGTCAGACTCCAGCGGCGAGGATGCGCGTACGCTCTTCCTCGGTGCGCGTCACATCCTCGACCGGGATGTAATAGTCGCGCTCGTAGTTGAAGGTGTGGAAGATCGCGAAGCCGATCAGCCCGATGAAGCTGAGACCAGCCAGCCACCACATGTACCAGATCAGGGCAAAGCCGCAGATCGTCGACAGCGCGGCCAGGATCACGCCCGAACCGGTGTTGCTGGGCATGTGGATCGCCTGATAGCCGGTCAGCGGACGCTGATAACCGCTCTTCTTCATGTCCGCCCAGCTGTCGGCGTCATAGACGACCGGCGTGAAGGCGAAATTATATTCGGGCGGGGGCGAGCTGGTCGACCATTCCAGGGTACGGCCGTTCCATGGATCGCCTTCCACCTTCAGTTCGTCGCGCTTCCAGATGGAGACTGCGAACTGCACCAGCATGGCCCCGATGCCCGCTGCCACGATGGTCACGCCGACGGCGGCGATGATCATCCAGATGTGCAGGCTGGGGTCGTCGAACACCCGCATGCGACGCGTCACGCCCATGAAGCCCAGAATGTAGAGCGGGGTGAAGGTCATCCAGAAACCGACCTGCCAGCACCAGAAGGACACCTTGCCCCAGAACTGGTTCAGCTTGTAGCCGAACGCCTTGGGCCACCAGAAGTTGATCGCCGCGAACAGGCCGAACAGCACGCCGCCGATGATCACGTTATGGAAATGCGCGATCAGGAACAGCGAGTTGTGCAGCACGAAGTCGGCGGGCGGAACCGCCAGCATCACGCCGGTCATGCCGCCGACCGTGAAGGTCAGCATGAACGCGACGGTCCACATCATCGGCAGTTCGAAGCGGACGCGGCCGCGATACATGGTGAAGAGCCAGTTGAACAGCTTCGCACCCGTCGGGATCGAAATGATCATCGTCGTGATGCCGAAGAAGCTGTTGACGCTGGCGCCCGAACCCATGGTGAAGAAGTGGTGCAGCCACACGAGGTAGGACAGCACCATGATGCAGCAGGTGGCGTAAACCATCGAGGTATAGCCGAACAGACGCTTGCCGGAGAAAGTCGAGGTGACTTCGGAGAAAACGCCGAACAGCGGCAGGATGAGGATATAGACTTCGGGATGACCCCAGATCCAGATCAGGTTCACGTACATCATCGGGTTGCCGCCGAAGTCGTTCGTGAAGAAGTTGGTGCCGGCATAGCGGTCGAGCGACAGCAGGACCAGCGTGGCGGTCAGGATGGGGAAGGACGCGACGATCAGGATGTTCGCGCAGAGCGAGGTCCAGGTGAAGACAGGCATCTTCATCAGGCTCATGCCGGGCGCGCGCATCTTCACGATGGTCACGATCAGGTTGATGCCCGATAATGTCGTCCCGACACCGGCCACCTGTAGCGCCCAGATATAATAGTCGACACCTGTGGCCGGGCTGTAATCGATCCCCGACAGCGGCGGATAGGCGAGCCAGCCGGTCTGGGCGAATTCACCCAGGAACAGCGAGGCCATCACCAGCACCGCGCCGCCCGTGGTCATCCAGAACGAGAAGTTGTTCAGGAACGGGAAGCTGACGTCGCGCGCGCCGATCTGGAGCGGGACAATATAGTTCATCAGGCCGGTGATGAACGGCATCGCCACGAAGAAGATCATGATGACGCCGTGGGCGGTGAACACCTGATCATAATGGTGTGCGTTCAGATAGCCTTCGGAACCGTTGAAGGCGACGGCCTGCTGCATGCGCATCATCAGGGCGTCGGCGAAGCCGCGCAGGAACATGATGAGGCCCAGCACCATGTACATGATGCCGATCTTCTTGTGATCGACGCTGGTGAACCACTCTTTCCAGAGATAGCCCCATAGCTTGAAATAGGTGAGCGCTGCGACCACCGCCGCGCCGCCCAGAACCACCGCGCAGAATGTCGCGACGACGATGGGCTCATGCCATGGGAAGCTGTCCCATGTCAGACGACCAAAGATCATCTGTGCTGTTGTCATTGTGCCAGTCATGGGCCTTACCGATGCTGCGCGTGCGCGTCAGCGCCGCTGTGAGAGGAGTGATCGGCCGGAGCCTGAGCCGCGCCGGGCGCGTCGGGGGCGGTTTCCTGCCCCTTGTTCAGATCGGTCTGTTCGATCACATGGCTGTTGGGAACGTCGTACTGAAGGCCTTGCGTTTCCTTCGCCGATTCCTTGCCTGCGCCGCCCATCTTGTCGATGTGCATCAGCTCGCTCATGCAGCGCTGACCCGGCTTGACGCACAAGTTGACGACCGCATCGAACAGCTTGGCGTCGTTGACGCCGAAATAGGCAACCGGCGCCTTTTCCGACGGCTTGGCAAGGGCGAGGTAGACGTTGCGGTCAAGGACGGTGTTGCTGCTCTTCACCTTGGCGACCCAGGCGTCAAAACCGGCGCGGTCCAGCGCCTTATAGCCAAAGCGCATATGGGTGAAGCCGGCGCCCGAATAGTTGGCGGAAAAGCCCGTGCCCGTCACGACCTTGTTGGCCACGGCGTGCAGCTGGGTCTTCATGCCGGGCATGGCGTAGATCTGACCGGCGAGTTCAGGAACGTAGAAGCTGTTCATCACGGTCGACGCGGTGATGTCGAACCGCACCGGGACGTTGGTCGGCAACGCCATTTCATTGACGGTCGCGATGCCGAGTTCGGGATAGATGAAGAGCCATTTCCAGTCGAGCGCGACCACCTGAACCGTCAGCGGCTTGGCCTTGGGGTCGATCGCGGTGTTCGCATCGATCCGGTCGAGCGGACGATAGGGGTCCAGCTTGTGCGTGCTAACCCACGTCACTGCGCCCAGCGCAATGATGATCAGCAGCGGTGCGGACCAGATCAGCAGTTCCAGCTTGGTGCTGTGGTCCCATTCGGGATCATAGTCCTTTTGCGTCGCTTCGTTCGTGGCGCGATAGCGCACCGCGAACCACACGATCATCGCCATGACAGGGATGACGATGAGGAGCATCAGCGCGACCGAAATCAGGATCAGATCGCGCTCTTGCACCGCAACATCGCCCGACGGATTCATCACGACCCAGTTGCAGCCCGCCAGGGGCGCCGCAAGGATCGGAGCGGACCAGCGCAAACGCCTGATCCAGTTGGGGGAGAGTGGGTTAGCCATGGGCGCGCGCCTAATGGTTCCGCAAGGAGTCGGATAGTGGGCAATTTGTCCAATTGTGTGCAAATGCAAAAAATGTTTTGGGTGTGGGATACTGCTTAGACTCTGCGGGTTTTCTGTTATGCTGTGATTCCACGGCCACTGGCAGACGACATTAACCGCACCGGTGGCCTTGCCAAGGAGCGGGTGTCTATGACTTCAGGGGCCATTGCCTTCACCTCCACGCCACTTGAGGATGATGCGCGCGCCATCAACGCGCGCGACCACAAGATTGCGCCGGGTGACATTTCGATCGGGGTTATCATCGGTCGTACCTCCGAATTTTTCGATTTCTTCGTATACGCCATCGCTTCGGTGATCGTGTTTCCCAGTCTGGTCTTCCCCTATGTGGATGCGCTGACCGGCACGCTTTATTCCTTTGCGATCTTTGCCGTGGCCTTCATCACGCGGCCCATCGGTTCGCTGATCTTCATGGCCGTCGACCGGCGTTTTGGTCGCGGTACGAAACTGACCATCGCGCTCTTCCTGCTCGGCGGGTCCACGGCGTCGATCGCGTTCATGCCCGGCTATGCGACGATTGGCCATTATGCCGCGATCGTGCTGATCATCCTGCGCGCGGCGCAGGGCATTGCGCTGGGCGGAACATGGGACGGCCTTGCCTCTCTGTTGTCGCTCAACGCCCCGCCGCATCAGCGCGGATGGTATGCGATGGTCCCGCAACTCGGCGCGCCGCTGGCGCTGCTGGTGGCGAGCGGCCTGTTCGCCTTCTTCCTGCTCAACATGGGCAAGGCGGATTTCCTTGACTGGGGTTGGCGCTATCCTTTCTTCGTGGCGTTCGCAATCAACGTCGTGGCGCTGTTCGCTCGCCTGCGCATCGTCGTGACGCATGAATTCGAACGTCTGTTCGAACAGCGCGATCTGCAACCTTCGCCGGTGCTCCCGACGCTGCAAAGGGAAGGGCGCAACATCGTCATCGGCGCCTTCGCCCCGCTGGCGAGCTTCGCGCTGTTCCATATGGTCACCGTCTTCCCGCTCAGCTGGGTTGCGCTCTATACCGATCAGCCGCTGGACCGCTTCCTCATCATCGAAATGATCGGCGCCTCGGTCGGCCTGCTCGCCATCGTCGTTTCGGGCTTCATCGCCGACCAGATCGGTCGCCGCTCGCTGCTCGGCTGGTCGGCGATGGGCATTGCGGTCTTTGCGTTGATGGCGCCGCTGCTGCTGAACGGTGGCGAACTGGGTGAGGTCGCCTTCATGATCCTGGGCTTCATGCTGCTGGGTCTGGCTTTTGGTCAATCCTCCGGCGTAGTGGCGTCCAATTTCGCGACGGAGGCCCGCTATACCAGTTCGGCGCTGACGTCCGACCTTGCCTGGCTGGTCGGGGCAGGTTTCGCGCCGCTGGTCGCGCTGCTGCTGTCGGTGAAATTCGGTCTGGCGGCTTCGGGCATCTATCTGCTGTCCGGCGCGATCGCCACCATGGCCGCACTTTATATCAACAAGGAACTGGCGGGCCGCGACCGCTGAACCTTGTAACGAAGCGGCCTGCCCCGTACCGTCGGGGCGGGCCGCCATAACGAAACATGCAAAGCGCGCTGCGGTGAATTTATCGCAACGCGCTTTGGCTTGCGGCCTTGCGCATCCGGTCCAGCGCCATGCGGTCGAACCATCCGGTCAGGCCCGCGCGCGGGCGCCAGCGGGGAAGCCATTGGGCATAAAGGTCCGACAGCCGCGTGGGCAGGCCGTCCGGCCCTTTGCGCGTCATGATGTCGGATATGATCCGATTCTGGTAGAAACGGACCGAATAGTTGATCAGCCGCTTATATTGCATCGCCCATGTTGACGGGCGGGCGATGCTGACCTGTTCCGCGATGAAGCCGGCCCCTTTGCAGGCGAGCAGCCGGTCATGCACCCAATGCCCGTCATCCTGCAAATCGGTATGCGCCCAGGCGGCGACCAGCCCGTCGTCGCCGATCAGGTCTTCGGGCAGGCGCAGGCCGCGCGCCCGGATCGCCCGGATAAAGTGGCCCGACAGGGCGTAAAGGTCGCCGAACAGCCCCCCTTCGTCGCGCAATCCCTGCTGATAGACCGCCGCCATGCGCCCGTTCATCGGCATGCCCGCCGCCGCATTGGCATGCGGATGGGCCGCCAGATCGGCCAGCAGCGCGTCGAAGGCGCCCGGCGTAATCTGCGCGTCGCCATCCATGAAGATCACCGCATCCTCATCCCCGGTCAGCAGGTCGTGAACCATGTGGTTCCACGTCCGCGACTTGCCGCCCCGCGCAATGTCGTGGACGATGACATTGGCGCGTCCGGCGGCCGCGTCCCTGGCCCGCGCGGCGGTGGAATCCGTCGTGCCGTTCACCAGCACATGGACGGTCATATCCGGCCGATCGAGCGGGATCGACGCCATACTGAGCGCGATCCGCCTTTCTTCCTGATACGCAAAAATGGCGACGGCGACAGGCATGGCCCTCAACGAAAATCCCAGCCCTGCTGGCCATGTTCGCTGATGTCGAGGCCGTCCGATTCCGCCTGCGCGCCAACTCGCATGGGGATTGCCACGGAAACGATCAGCGCCGCGATCGCGCTGCCGACCATGGCCCATAGGGCGACGACCACCAGCCCGATCGCCTGCGACGTCAGCGCGCCGGTCAGCGTGATATTGGCGTCGAACCCGACCCCGCCCATCAGCGGCAGCACGAAAATGGGCAGCAGCATCGTGCCGATCAGGCCGCCAATCCCGTGAATGGCAAAGACGGCGCTGTCGTCCACCTTGCCCGACACCATGCCCCAGCCGATGCGCGCGACCAAGGCGGCGGTCACCCCGATCAGCATGGCGCCGCCCGTACCCACCAGCGCGGCGCAGGCGGATATGGCGGCGGTCCCGGCCAGCGCTCCCGACAGGATGCCGGTGGCGCGGGCCTTTCCGCCCAGCAGCCGGTCAATCAGCGCCCAGCCCAGCGCAGCGGCGCAGGCCGCGAACATATGGTTGAGGATGGCGGTGGCGGCATCGTCCGTCGCGCCCAGTGCCCATCCGCCGACTGCGCCCGACAGGCCGACCCACAGCAGTGCGCCGCCCGCCATGCTGATCAGCGGGGCGTGGCCGGGGTCCGACGCGTCCCGCCGTGCACCGGCGATCAGCGCAAGGGCGAGCGCGGAAAAGCCCGCCGTTGCATGCAGCACCAGCCCGCCCGCAAAATCCATGACGCCCAGATCGGCGAGCCAGCCGCCGCCCCATATCGCATGGACGACCGGCGCATAGACCAGCAGAATCCATAGCGGGGTGAAGGCGATCCACCATCCCACCCGCGTGCGTTCCGCCACCGCGCCGATCATCAGGCATGCGGCCAGCATCGCCAGCCCAAGCTGAAACAGTACGAACGCCGATTCGGGCACGGTCAGCCCGTCGCGCAAAGCCGCCAGATTGGCGAGCAGCAGATTGCCGCCGCCGCCCAGCCACGGGCTGCCCGGCGCATAGGCGATGCTGTATCCCGCGATCGCCCATGTCAGCGCGGCGATGGCGGCGACCGCGGCTCCCTGCGCCGACACCGACAGCGCGTTGCGCACATTCACCCGCCCGGCATGACGCAGCATCAGGCCCGGCAGGGCCGCCAGCAGAATCAGCAGGGCGCACAGGATCATCCAGCCGGTATCGCCGCTGTCGGCCACGGCGACCTGCGCAAGGGCAGGTTGCGGCAGGGCGATGGCGGCAAGGACGGGCAGGGCGGCAAAAAGGCGCATGGTCGCAAATCCGGCAATCAAAAGTCAGGCGGGTCTAAACGCGGGCTGGTAAAGTTTTCGATAAGCAGAGCCTCTGATACGACGGGATCGCCATCATGGGGAGATATTCTGGAAGGTCGCGCCAGTTTGAATATGGAAGATTCAGGGTCACATCGGCGCGACAGGTTGAAGTTCACACCGTCGTCGGGGGTAAAGCGGCTCAAGCGCCCGCAATGCGCCGCAAAAGCGACAGATACGCGCCACCGGCGCGTCACCCACGCGACAGGCGCGCGCCAGCAAGGCGACAGTGAGGCGACGGACTTCACCGTTTGTTGTGCATCGGATCGGCGAAGGAATCGCCCATGCGCCCCGCATGCAGCACCAATGCCTGTTCCCATGTCCGGTCGAACGTCGTCCCCGCCAGCCTTTGCCGCAACCGGTGCGCGCTGGATCGCGACATGCCCACCGCGCGCGCCGCATGGGACACATTGCCGCTGTCCAGCAACGCCGTCAGGAACAGCCGCTGCCGCGCGGGGGGCGTCCAGCGGGCGGGGGAAGGGATGGATGCCGCTTGCGCCGCGGCGGGCGATGGATGCTGTGTCATCCGACATGATAGATCAGACACGCGCGTGTAGGACAGCGCGTGAGGCGGATCGCCTGTCACGCGGAAGGCGGGATGGTGGGTTTCGGCCGAAGTCGGACATGTTCCCCCTCCCGTTTACGGGAGGGGGTTAGGGGGTGGGCTGGACGGTGAGAAAGCCCACCCCGCTGCGACTAACGCGCTGCGCGCGCAAGTCTCGCTGCCCCTCCCGCTCGCGGGAGGGGGATGGCGGAAAACCACCCAATCCCCAATCCCGGACAAAAACCGGCCGCATCCCTCCCAGGACACGACCGGTTCCCCCTTCTACCCCCGCAGAGGGATCAGAATGACTGGCGCACCTCCATGCCGATGGAGCGCGGGCGCAGCGTCTGCGCGCGTTCCGGGAAGGCGCGGACCACGCGGGACAGCGGGCGCGTGTCCGTCAGGTTGTTGATATAGAAGCGCAGGCTGGTCTTGCCGTCGGCCAGCGTCGCGTTGACGTTGACGACCTGCGATCCTTCCTGAAATTCCGCTTCGTTGGGCACCAGGATGCTGGTGCCGTTGGGCAGGCGGACCGATCGCGTACGTTCATAGGCGTAGCGCTGGCGCGACCGATATTGATAGTCGCCGCGCAGCGTCAGCCCCCATTCGCCCCCGACGGGGATGGAATAGCTGCCGTAGACGCTGGCCATCCATTTCGGCACGAACTGGATTTCATCGCCATTGCGGGCGGTGGTGCCGAACGCCGCCTTGGTGATTTCCGTGTCGGTATAGGTCAGGTTGCCGCCCAGATGCAGGCCGTCGATCGGGCGGACGCTGGCTTCGAATTCGCCGCCCTTGATTTCGGCCGATCCGAAATTGTCGGTAAAGCCGAACCCGCAATTGGGCAGGAACACGCGCTGCTGAATGTCGCTCCATTTGCTGTAGAAGCCCGCGGCATTCACCGTCACCGCGCCGCCGCCAAAGCTGTTCTTGGACCCGGCTTCATATGTCCACACCCGGTCGGATTCGAACTGGGCGGGGCGGTCGGTCCGGCCGATTTCGGTCAGGTCTGCGCGGCATACCGCGGTATTGGGCAGCGCCCCGAAATTGAGGCCGCCGGGGCGGAAACCCTTGGCCGCGTTGGCGTAGAGAAGATTGTCGGGCGTCGCTTTATACGCGATGCCGAATTTGGGGTTGATCCCGTCCTCATTCGCCTTGCCCGCCCGGCGCGACAGGCCGCCCGCCAAAATGCCGTCGGTATATTCGTCGGTGCTCTGCTTGATCTTGAACGCGCGGGCGCCCGCCGTCAGGTCCAGCCTGTCGGTAATGTGCAGCGTCGCTTCGCCAAAGGCGGCATATTGTGTCAGTTCACGTTTGGAATCGCTGACATAGGAAATGTTGTTTGGGAAAATCGGGCTGTCGGTGATGACCGTCTGGCCCATCCGTTCGTCCTGATCCGAATAATAGAGGCCGACGAGCCAGGTCACGACCTTCGATGCGGCCGGGGCCGATCCGATGCGCAGTTCCTGGCTGAAGGTCTTCACATGGTCGGGGTTCAGCGAAATGCTGTCATTGCCATAGAAGGCGGAGGTCGCACCGCCGGTCAGCCGGGCGATTTCGAAACTATAGTCGCGGCTGAAGCGCAGGTCGCGGTCGAAATAGGATGTCAGCGACGTGACATCGACGGCCGATCCGATCTGCTTGTCGATCTGAAGGCTGTAGATCGTGCCTTCGTCGCGCTTGGGCGACCGCAGGCGATAGGATGCGGTCAGCCCGCCCTGATTGGTGAACAGGTCCGGTTCGGTGTTCAGGTTGGTCTGCTGATAGACGATCTGCGGTCGGATGGACCAGTCGTCGCCCGGTTCCCAAAGCGCCGACAGGCGCGCGCCATAGATGTCGATGAAGTTGATGTCCTTGCGGTTCAGTTCCGACAGCGACGGCAGCGATTGCGGCGTCAGGTTGGGCGCGGCGGTCGTCGATACGCTGGGGTTGGCGACCGGCAGGCTGCCGACATTGTCGATATATCCACCGATATGCTGATAATAGCCGCCCGCGCGGATCGCGAATTTGCCCTCGACGATCGGGATATTGGCGATCGCTTCGACATTGTAGGATTCGGACCCATGGGCAATCGTGCCCACGCCCGCCGCGACTTCCATCGACTGGCGGTTGAGGTCGGGGCGCGAACTGACATATTTGATCGCGCCGCCCATGGTGCTGCCGCCATAGAGCGTGCCCTGCGGTCCTTTCAGCACTTCCAGCCGTTCGATGTCGAAGAAGACGATGTCGAACGCGCCGCTGAAATCATTGGCCTGCGTCAGCAGCGAAATATCGTCGAGATAGATGCCCACGGTCGGCGACGCGCTGGTCGTGGCGAGGCCGCGGATATTGTAGCGCGTCTGGCTGGGGTCATTCTGGTTGAACGCCAGGCCGGGGATGCTGCCCAATATGTCTTTCACATCGGTGGCGCCGCGTTCTTCCAGTTCGGCCCTGCCGACGGCGGTGACCGACAATGGCGTGTCCTGCAATCGGGTTTCGCGCTTCTGCGCGGTCACGACGATGTCGCTCTGTGCGGCATCGATGTTGCGGCCCTGCGCTGAACAGGGCTGAACAAGGCCCAGCGCGATAATCCCGCTTAGTGACGTCAAAGCAATTTTATGTCGCATATCGTCCCCCATGCTATGCCCGGCCGTGCCTGGGAATGACACTAACATTGCACAAGTTCATTAAAGTGCAATATTGTATAAAAATCACATTGCCGTTCCGGTCGATGCCGGAAATTGCCCAATTTCCGCTTATTATTCCGTATTTTGAGTATGAAATCACGAAATTTCCTGCTTCTTGCGCAGGGGGCTTCAGATAAAAAATTTTTGGCGACAATCCCGATATAACGGTAAATTCTCGCGAATCATTCGTTTGACACAACTGTATGATTTGATGATCGCGCCGAACCGTGTATGGGTGATGTAGGCCATCGGACCGGGCCTGCTCTGGTCAGGCGGCGCGAATTGGTGAACAAGAGATGTTCCGAACAGGCCCGGACAGCGGGCAGGCGGACAAGATGTAGGAAGATATGCGCGGACGCACACCAAAGGTTCTGGCCACGACATGGATCGACACGGCGCGCCGCGTCCTGATCGAAGACGGTATCGGCGGCGTGAAGATCGACCGGCTGGCCAATCGGCTGGGCGTGTCGCGCGGCGGTTTCTACCATTATTTCGGCGACCGCGACATATTGCTGGAAAAGCTGCTGGATCATTGGGAGGAAAGCTGTCGCTTCCTGCCGACCCAGACGTTGGGCACCACGCCCGCAGCCGCGCTCGCCTGGCTGGAAGGGATGACCGAACGGCTGATAGAGGAAGATGGATATGACCATCATTTCGACATGGCGGTGCGCGACTGGGCGCGGTCGGACCGGCGCGCGGAATGGGCGGTGGAGCGCGCCGATCGCGCCCGCATGCAGCAACTGGAACGCGCCTTCGCCGTTCTGGGCTATGGGAACGATGAAGCCGCATTGCGCGCCCGCATCTATTATTACCACCAGATCGGCTATTATGCGATAGGCGTAAGGGAAAGCATCACCGACCGCCGCCGCAACGCGCAGCTTTATCACGAAATTCTGTTCGGCATCGCCGCGACGAAACTGGTCGAGGACGCCGCAAAGGGCTGAGCGCGGGATCGATGCCGCCCGGCGCGGTCGCACGCCCGTCGGGGCGTGGCGCTCCGGCGGGCGGCCGGGTGGGGCGTGCGCCGTGCGGGTGCATGCGCGCGCATGTTCGAACAGTCTCTGGCGCCACCAATGGCACGGCTATCCCCCTGCATGGCAGGCTCCGCAATCCTGCGGGTCATCCTCCATCTGCATCATCGGGGCCTGATGCGATCGGCTCCGATCGGATCATGCTCTGTTTTTCTTTTGTTTTCCGCATTTTCCAGGCCAGCAGCTGATGCCATCTGCTTCAAAAATGCTCTAGCTGCCGCGCGTCACCACCGCCAGAAAGCGAGCGGCGCGCGATTGATCCACCACGGCGCGGAACCCGTTTTCCAGTCGGACGATCATCGTGCTGATGTCTTCGACGATGGTGCGCGCGACCGCGGCCACCGGAAAAGCGCGGTCGGACAGGTCCACCGGCGACAGCGCGCACAGCCGTTCCGCCGCATCCCCCTGCATCAGGCAGGCGACCCGGCCGGGGCTGACGTCCAGCACCAGCGCGACTTCGCCCTCCAGCGCCCTGCCGATCGTCGCGATCATGTCGGGCAGGGCAAGCAGGGGACATGACAGCAGCCATTCGGCCGGCCCGATCGTCGCCAGCGCGACCGGGCCGTTGCGGCTTTCGCGCAAGGGCGGCGGACTGGGCAGGCCGATGGCGTCCGCCACCGCGCCGATGGCCTGTGCGTTCAGCAGGCGGATCTTGATGAAGCCCGCATCGCCCTCGACCGCGAGGCCGGGCATTGCTGCATATGTTTCACCCACGCAGTTTCGCTCCTTCCGCATCGACGCGGCATGGGTCGCACAGGGTCGCGATATGCTGCCCGTCCATATCCCACACATTCATCGTTTCGCCGATCCGCGACCGGCCGCCTTCCACCATGGCCAGCGCCACCGGGGCATTGAGCGTGGGCGACCATGCGCTGGACGTGATCCATCCTTCGCTGCGCGCCTTTGCCCCGCCATCGACCCGGCGCAGATGCGCGCCCACCGGCAGCGCGGCGGTCCCTTCGCAGATCAGGCCTACCAGCTGTCGCCGGTCCGGCCGCAACGCGTCCTGCCGGATCAGCGATCGCCGCCCGATAAAGTCGCGATCGGCGGCATCCAATATTTTCAGAAAGCCCAGATCCCCCGGCGTGGTCGACCCGTCGGTTTCCGAACCGACATGGATCAGCCCCTTTTCGATGCGCATCGTCATCAGCGCCTCGATCCCGAACGGGCCGATGCCCATCGCGCCGCCCACCAGCGCCAGCCCGCTCCACAACGCGGCGGTGCGGTTCCATGGGACGGCGATTTCATAGGACAGCTCGCCCGAAAAGCTGACGCGCTGAATGCGGCAGGGCATATCCATGATGCGCCCGATCCGGATCGCCATATGGGGGAATGCCGCCGCATCATAATCGATGTCGCTGTCGACCCGCTGCAAGAGCGCGCGCGCCAGTGACCCGGCGACATTCACCACGCCCCAGCAGGTGGTGACGTCCTCCGTCAACACGCGCAGATCGCGCCATTCGCATTGCAGCCATTCCTGCAATGTTTCGGCGATCCCGGCGGCATGGCCGCTGGTGGTGCCGACGAGGAAATGATCGTCCGCCAGCCGCGCGACGATGCCGTCGTCGATCACATTGCCATGTTCGCTCAGCATCAGGCCATATCGGCACCGGCCCGGCTTCACGCTGCGCATCGATGTCGCATAGACACGGTCGAGGAACAGGGCGGCGTCCGGCCCCCGCACCTCTATCTTGCCCAGCGGCGACGCGTCGAACAGGCCCACGGTTTCGCGCACCATGCGCACTTCGCGTGCGATCGCCTGCGCCTCCGTTTCGGCGTCCGTGCGATAACAGGCCGGGCGCATCCAGCCGCCATAATCTTCCATCTGGCCATGCGCCGCGCGATGCAGCGGCGCGGCGGGCAGATGGCGCACCGGGGACAGCCCTTCGCCCACCTGCGCGCCTGCGAACAGGCCGATGGTCGTCGGGTCGAATGGCGGACGGAACCGGGTGGTGCCGATGGCTGGCACGGGCTTGTCCAGCAGGCGGGACAGGATGCCGATGCCCACCACATTGGACGTCTTGCCCTGATCCGACGCCATGCCGAGCGTGGTGTAGCGTTTGAGATGTTCGACCGATCGGAAATTTTCCCGCGCGGCCAGCGCGACGTCCGCCATGGTGACGTCATTCTGGAAATCGACCCAGGCATGGCTGCCGTCCACATCCTTGCCCGGCCCGGTCCATGGGGCGCCGTCGGCATCGGCAGCACGGGCGGACAGGGGCATGTCCAGATCGTCGGGCCGCCAGGCGAAATCGCCCGCCGCCCCGCCCACACATTCCAGGCCCGTCCCCGCGCGCGGCAGGAACGCGCCCGATTGCGCGTCGAAATCCAGCACGCCTCCGGCCTGCGAATGCAGATGCACGGTCGGGTTCCATCCGCCCGCCATCAACAGCGTGTCGCACCCGATCCATTGGGCGCCCATGCGACTGCCCGGTTGCGCCAGCTGGACGGACTTCACGCGCCGCCGCCCCGCCACGGACAGCGGCACCCGGTCCAGATGGACGGCGATGCCCAGCGCATGAACCTGCGCCTGCAATGTCGTGGCGACCTGCGCCCGGCGGTCGGCGATGGCGACGATGTGCAGCCCCATGGCTGCCAGCGCGATCGCCGATCGCCAGCCGCTGTCATTGTCGGTCGCGATCACCAGCGCGCGGCCGACCGCCACGCCATGGCGCCGGGCATAGATTTCCGCCGCGCCCGCCAGCATCACGCCGGGCCGGTCGTTCTGGGCAAAGGTCAACGGCCGTTCGATCGCTCCGCTGGCCAGCACGACCCGTTTCGCGCGGATTTTCCACAGGCGCTGGCGGAAACCGGTCCGCGCCGCGACGGGTTTATGGTCGGTCAGATGTTCGCACAGCGCCACCATGCCATGGTCGTAAACTCCGGTCGCCAGCGTGCGGTGCAACAGCGTGACATTGTCCGCTTCGGCCAGTTCCACCATCGCCTGTCCGATCCATGCATCGGCATCGCCGCCGCTGCCCGCCAGCCGGCCGCCCCACAGCCGCCCGGACGTGACCAGCACGACCTGATCGCCGGCCGCCGCCGCGCGCCGGGCCGCGTCGATCCCGGCAATGCCCCCGCCGATCACCAGCGTATCGCAATGGGCGAAACGCTGGTCGTAAATGTCGGGGTCGGCCTGAACCGGGGCGCGGCCCAGCCCGGCGGCCTTGCGGATGGCGGGTTCGAACAGGTGCCAGTTCGGCCAGATGAAGGTCTTGTAGTAAAAGGCAGCGGGGATGAACCGCTTGAACAGTCCGTTGATCGCCATCGCATCGCGTTCCGCGCGGGGATGGACGTTGACCGGCCAGGCGTGCAGATCGTCATAAAGTTCGACGGTCGTCGCCTTGGGATTGGGGGTGCTGTGCGCGCCCGTTTCCAGCTGGATGATGGCATTGGGTTCGTCATGCCCGGCCGCCAATATCCCGCGCGGGCGGTGATATTTGAAACTGCGCCCGACAATATCCTTCCCCGCCGCGATCAGCGCGGACGCCAGCGTATCGCCGCGATAGCCGTTCAGCCGGTCGCCCTGCCAGCGAAACGGCACCGGCGCCGTCCGGTCGATCAGGCCGCCATGAGGCAGACGATAACCGCTCATCGCGCCGTCGCGTCCCGTGACGCTGCGGCATGGCGCGCGTCCATCGCGCCGGACAGTTCGACAGGCGGCGGGCTGCCCATGGGGTAGCTGCCCGAAATGACGTGCGACACCGTGTCGCGCCGCAGGTTGAACCACATGGCGCAGCCATGGCGGTGCAGCCACCGTTCCAGATGCGCGCCCTTGGGATTGTCGCGATAGAAGAGATAGGCCGCCCATTCGGCGTCGCTGGTCGCGTCGGTTTGCGCCGGGCGCTCCTGATGGCTTGGCCCGCCATAATGAAATTCGATTTCGGCGCGCGGCCCGCAATAGGGGCAGGGGATCAGCAGCATCGCAATATCCTCAATGTTCGATGGCGGAGGCGGACGCCTCGTCGATCAGCGCGCCGGTGGTGAAGCGTTCCAGCCCAAAGGCTGTGGCCAGCGGATGGGGTTGCCGCGTCGCGATCTGGTGGGCCATGCATGTGCCGCCCGCCGGGATCGCCTTGAACCCACCGGTGCCCCACCCGCAATTCAGGTACAGGCCCCGGATCGGGCTTTCGCCCAGGATCGGCGTGGAATCATGCACCACGTCCACGATCCCCGCCCATTGCCGCAACAGGCGTACGCGCGAAAATTGCGGGAACAGGTCGATCAGTCCCGCGGCGCTATGCTGGGTCACCGGCAATCCGCCGCGCTGGGCATAGGATGGATAATGGTCAAGGCCGCTGCCCATCACCAGCTCGCCCTTGTCGGACTGGTTCACATACAGGCCGCTGCTGCCGATGATGATGGTGTCCAGCACCGGCTTCATCGGTTCCGATACCATCGCCTGCAACTGATAGGATGTGATCGGCAGGCGCAGCCCCGCCATCTTCGCCAGCACCCCGCTATGCCCCGCCACCGCCAGCCCGACGCGGGGCGTGGCGATGTTGCCCCTGCTGGTGCGCACGCCGATCACCCGGCCGCTGCGGATGTCGAACCCGGTGACTTCGCAATTCTGGATGATGTCGACGCCCAGCGCCGACGCCGCGCGGGCATAGCCCCATGCCACCGCGTCATGCCGGGCGGTGCCCGCGCGCGGTTGAAGGAATCCGGCGCGAATCGGGTATCGGGGCGACGGGTTCAGGCCCGGTATCCGGCGATATACGCTTTCCGCGTCATGCAGTTCGCCGTCGATGCCGTTCAGCTGCATGGCGTTGGTCGCCCGGCGCAACATATCCTCGCCATGGCGGTCATGTACCAGCACCCACTGGCCGCGCTGGGAAAACATGATGTTGTAATTCAGCTCCCGGCTCAGCCCTTCGTACAGATTGACCGCCAGGTCGTAGAAGGCCGCGCTTTGCGGGAAGAAATAATTGGACCGGATGACCGCGGTGTTGCGGCCGGTATTGCCGCCGCCCAGCCATCCGCGTTCCAGCACGGCGATGTTCCGCATGCCGTGCGTTTTCGCCAGATAATAGGCCGTGGCCAGCCCATGGCCGCCGCCGCCCACGATGACCGCGTCATAACTGGGCTTCGGCTCGGCATCGCGCCAGGCCGGTTTCCAATGTCGCTGTCCGTTCAAACCCCCGCGAATCAGGGACCAAGCTGAGTAGCCCTTCACAGATGCCTCCTGCATGGCATGATCGATACATGCACTACTGTATATTTACAATATGGCAGAATGGGAGAGGAAAAAATAATATTTCAGACGGGTCGCCTGATCGAAATATACAGGAATCGCGCCGTTATGAGCGGTGTCGGGGCTGAATTGCGATAGGCATGACCACTGCAAAATGATAAAAATACACTATTGCATGTTGTTTGTCATTTTGCGACAGGTGCATAAGGCGATGTCGGCGCACCATTCCGATGGCGCCTTAGGGAGATAGACATGTCGCAGATCCTTCTGGAAAACGCCCGAATCTTCGATGGCTTCAACGAATCCTGCCCCGAAGGCATGTCGGTGCTGATCGAAGGGGACTGTATCCGCGAAATTTCGGCGACGCCGATCAAGGCGCCCGATGCGCGCCGCATCGACGTTGCGGGCAAAACCCTGATGCCCGGCCTGATCGACCTGCACATTCACGCCTATTTTTCGGACGTGAACGTCAAGAAAGTCGACCTGTCGGACATTCCCTACCGCACGGCCCATGCGGTGCGCATGCTCAACCATGCGCTCGATTGCGGTTTTACCACGCTGCGCGACATTGGCGGGGGCGACTGGAGTCTGGCAATGGCGCTGTCGGACGGCCTGATCCGCGGGCCGCGCTATTTCTATGCGGGCAATGTCCTGTCGATGACGGGCGGCCATGGCGACAACCGCACGCCGGGCGAAGCGCATCATCACAAGGGCTATTGTTCCTGCGGCAGCACCAATTTCGCGTGCAAGGTGGTGGACGGCGTCGACGAATGCCTCAAGGCCGTGCGCGAAGAACTGCGCCGGGGGGCGCACTGCATCAAGATCATGGCGTCGGGCGGGGTCGCATCGCCCACCGATCCGCTGTGGATGAACCAGTTTCGGGAAGATGAAATCCGCACCATCGTCAATGAATGCGTGGAACGGCGCACCTATGTCGCGGCGCATTGCCATCCCGCCCATTCGGCGCGCCGTTCGGTCGACCTTGGTGTGCGCTGCATCGAACATGGCACGATGATCGACGCGGAAACGGCCGCCTATGTCGCCGAACATGGCGCCTATGTCGTGCCGACGCTGGCCATCACATGGGCGCTGGTGGAACGTGGCGCGGGGCTGGGCTTCCCGCCGCAGAGCCTGGACAAGATCCGCATCGTGCAGGCCGCCTCGATCGAGGGGCTGGATCATATGCGCACGGCCGGGGTGAAGCTGGGCTATGGCACCGACCTTTTGGGCAGCACCTATGTCGAACAATGCCGCGAATTCACGCTGCGCAGCCAGGTCTTCTCGCCGATCGAGCTGTTGCGGCAGGCGACGTCGATGGGTGCGGAAATCCTGATGCAGGACGGGAAGCTGGGCTGTATCGCGGAAGGCGCGCATGCCGACATCATCGTCGTGGATGGCGACCCGCTGACCAATATCGATCTGCTGGCGCAGGACGGGCGCAGGCTCGACCTGATCATGCGCGCGGGTGAGATCATCAAGAACAGGCTGGATTAAGGGACGTCGCGCCTGCGGGCGGCCGACACGCAAGGAAGGATTTCGCGCATGCTCATCAACCCTTTCGACATGGCGTTCATGGAGGGGATCGATTTCGAAGCCGTCATGCGCGACCTGACGCAGTCCGGCCGCCGCACCCAGCAATTATGGATTACGGAAGATTCGCTCGCCTTCATCGCGCGCGGGCGCGAATATCGAAGCGAATTTCACCTGAACCCCAGCTATGAAATCCAATATTCGCTCAAAGGCACGCTGAACCTGCATTACCGTACGCCCGAAGGCGTGGAGAAGGTGGCGGTGGTGCCGGAAGGGCAGGGGCTGTTCCAGCCGCCGATGATGCCCCATTCGCCGCGTTTCGGCCCGGACTGTTTCCAGTTCGTCATCGAACGCGCGCGCCGTCCCGGCGACATCGATACGTTCCACTGGTATTGCCAGTCATGCGACGCCTTCCTGCATCAGGAAACCTTCATCGTCGACGATTATAAAATGGACCCGGTGTCGCGGGCTTATGACAATTTCTATGGCTCGCTGGCCGCGCGCACCTGTTCTGCGTGCGGCACGGTGATGCCCGCGCCCGAAACCTATTGAAGCCGTGCGGCCATGATCGTTCCGGTCCCGTCCTTCTTTGATCCGGCCCGTGCCGCGCTGGTCGTCATCGACATGCAGAATGATTTCTGCGCGCCCAACGGCTTTCTGGCGCTACGCAAAGGCTATGACGTGGCCTTCGCAGATGGGGTCGCGGACAGGATAGAGGCGTTGCTGCCACACGCGCGCGCAGCGCTGGGAGCGGTCGTCTGGGTCCGGTCGCATTATGACTTCCGCTACCTCAACTCCGCCGAAATCGCCAAGCGGGGGGAGGAAGGCTGTTGCATGGAGGGCAGCGCGGGCGCGGACTTCTACCGCCTTGTGCCCATGCCCGACGAAGCGGTGGTGACGAAGCATCATTTCGACGGATTTCACGACACCGACCTCGATGCGCAGCTGCGTGGCAGGGGCATCGACACGCTGGTCCTGTGCGGCGTCGCCACCAATGTTTGCGTTGAATCGACGCTGCGATCAGGTTTCTTCCGCGGCTATCATGTGCTGCTGCTGGACGATTGCACCGGCAGCGGCAACCGCGCGGGGCATGATGGCACCATCGCCACCGTGCGCACCAATTTCGGAACGGTCCTGTCCAGCGCCGACATGGTCGCCGCGCTGGCGGGGGGAATGCCGACGGCAACGCCGCCGCCGGGCCGCTGATTTCGCGCGCGCCGCCGGACGTTGCCCGGTCCTTCGCGCCATTTTTATCTTGAGGCTGAGAACAACGATGACGACGCTGTCCCCTTCCATCGCCGGGCTGGACCTGACCAGTACCCCCACGGCCAGTCCCACCCCGCCGGCCCGTATCGCCGCGCTGACGGATAGCCCCAAATATGGCGTGATCTTCACCGATCATATGCTGACGATCGAATGGACGCAGGAACGGGGCTGGCACGATGCGTCGTTGCGCCCGCGCGAACCGTTCCGCATCGATCCGGCCTGTTCGGTGCTGCATTATGCGCAGGAAATCTTCGAAGGGATGAAGGCCTATCGCGGCGCGGACGATGCCACCTATCTGTTCCGCCCCATGGCCAACGCCACCCGTTTTCAGGAATCGGCGCGCCGCATGTCGATGCCTGAACTGCCCGAAAGCCTGTTCATCGAATCGGTCGAACGACTGGTGCAGAGCGAACGCGCATGGATACCCCAAGGCGAGAGCGGCAGCCTGTATCTGCGCCCCTTCATGTTCGCGACCGAACCCTTTCTGGGTGTCCGCCCGTCGCGCAGCTATGTCTTCTGCATCATCGCGTCGCCCGTCGGCGCCTATTTTGCGGGCGGGGTAAAGCCGATCAGCGTGTGGGTGTCGGGCCTGTACGCCCGTTCGGCCCATGGCGGCACCGGCGCGGCCAAGACGGGCGGCAATTATGCGGGCAGCCTGATCGCGCAGATGGAGGCCGGCCGCAACGGGTGCGATCAGGTGCTGTTTCTGGACGCGGCCGAACATTGCTGGCTGGAAGAACTGGGCGGCATGAATATTTTTGTGCAGATGGCCGACGGCACGTTGATCACTCCGCCGCTGGGTACGATCCTGCCCGGCATCACCCGCGATTCCATCATTTCGCTGGCCCGCGAAGAAGGCGTGGTGGTGGAAGAAAAAGCCTATAGCAAGGATATGTTGTTCGCTGACGCTACGGCAGGGCGGGTGACCGAAGTCTTCGCCTGCGGCACCGCCGCCGTCGTCACGCCGATCGGCAGCTTCCGCGCCTATGAAGGCGAAGTGACGATCGGCGACGGGAATGAGGGGCCACGCACCCGCGCGCTGCGCGAACGGCTGCTCGGCATTCAGCGCGGGGGGCTGGACGACGGCTTTGGCTGGCGGCATCGGGTCCGCTGATTCTCTCCATAGCGGCAAGGAAAAGCCCATGACCGATCATCCGCAACAATTTGCCAGCGACAATTATGCGGGCATCTGTCCCGAAGCGATGGAAGCGCTGACCATCGCCAATCAGGGTCATGCCCGCGCCTATGGCGATGATGAATGGACGCTGCGCGCGGCCGATGCCCTGCGCCATCTGTTCGAAACCCCGTGCGAGGTGTTTTTCGCCTTCAACGGCACGGCGGCCAATTCGCTGGCGCTGGCCGCGATGTGCCAATCCTATCACAGCGTCATCTGCGCATCGTGCGCGCATGTCGAAACCGATGAATGCGGCGCCCCGGAATTTTTCTCCAACGGGTCGAAACTGCTGGTCGCGCCCGACACCGACGGCAAGTTGACGCCGGACGCGGTGCGCGCGCTCGCCACCAGCCGGTCGGATATCCATTTCCCCAAACCGCGCGTCGTCACCATCACCCAGCCGACCGAAACGGGGCAGGTCTATACCGTGGACGAAATTCGCGCCCTGTCGGCGCTGTGCCGCGAACTGGGCCTCAAACTCTATATGGACGGCGCACGCTTCGCCCATGCCTGCGCCGCGCTGGGTTGCAGCCCGGCGGACATCAGCTGGCGCGCGGGGGTGGACGCGCTCTGCTTTGGCGGGACCAAGAACGGGCTGGGCGTGGGCGAAGCGATCCTCTTCTTCGACACCAGCCTGGCCGTCGATTTCGACTATCGCTGCAAACAGGCGGGACAGCTGGCGTCCAAGATGCGGTTCCTGTCGGCGCCGTGGATCGGCCTGCTGGATAGCGGGGCGTGGCTGCGCAACGCGGATCATGGCAATCGCTGCGCCCGGCAACTGGCCGACCGGATCAGTGACCTTGACGATGTGACGCTGATGTTCCCGGTCGAATCCAACGCGGTATTCCTGCGCGCGCCCGAAGAGGTGCTGGATGCGCTGCGGTGCCGGGGCTGGCATTTCTATACCTTCATCGGCGGCGGCGCGCGCTTCATGTTCGCATGGGATGCCGATCCGCATCGGGTGGATGCGCTGGCCGCCGACATTCGCGGCGCGGCGCTTGCCTATGCCGCGGCGCCGGCCGATGCAGGGGCGGATGGGAAAAGGGTGATGACCGCCTGACCGTCAAAGACGGCGGGCCATGTGGAAGGAGAGAGATGCCATGCCCCTGCGGTTCGAAAAAGGGAGCGGGAACGCCCATGACTTCCCGCTCACCATCGGCCATCTGTTCGACGCCACCCTGATCCACAGCCCGGACCAGCGCATCGTGCAGGATGACGGCCATGTCATGACCTATCGCGATCTGCGCGCGCGGGTCGGCCGCCTCGCATCCGCGCTGCACCGGCTGGGCGTCGACAGCGGCGAAACGGTGGGTGTGCTCGCCTGGGACAGCTATCCCTATCTGGAGGCCTATTTCGCCGTGCCGATGATGGGCGCGGTGATCCAGACGGTGAATGTCCGCCTGTCGCCGGAACAGATCGCCTTCACCATCGATCATGCCCGCGCCCGCGTGCTGCTGGTCCATGCCGATTTCGTGCCGCTGATCGACCAGATCCGCGACCGCTTGCCCCATGTCCGCGCGATCATCGTCATCGGGCAGGACGCGGTGCCGGACTGGGCATCGGGGGGATATGATCATCTGCTGTCGCTGGGCGATCCCGATCATCGTTTCGACGATTTCGATGAAAATGCCATCGCCTCGACCTTTTACACATCGGGCACCACCGGCCTGCCAAAGGCGGTCTGCTTCACCCATCGCCAGATCATGCTGCACGCGCTGACGATGAAGGCGCCGCTGGGCGCGGGCGCCTATCCATGGATCGGTGCGGGGCGCGTCTATATGCCGTTGACGCCCATGTTCCATGTCCATGCCTGGGGCTTTCCCTATGTGGCGACCATGCTGGGCGTGAAGCAGGTCTATCCCGGCCGCTACGACGCCGACCGCATCCTGGACCTGCGGCGGCGCGAAGGCGTGGATTTCTCCCATTGCGTGCCCACCGTCCTTCAGATGCTGGCGGCGGCGGCCCAGCGACGGGGGGAACGTCTGGACGGCTGGTCGCTGCTGATCGGCGGGTCCGCCCTGACGCGAGAACTGTATGGCGCGGCGACCGATCTGGGCGCGGAATTGCTGACCGGCTATGGCATGTCGGAAACCGGCCCGGTGCTGACGGTGTCGCGGCCCGGCACGGCGGACGACCGGATCAGGACGGGCGTGCCCGCGCCGCTCGTGTCGGTGCGGCTGGTCGATGACCATATGGCCGATCGCCCGGCCGATGACGCCGCCCATGGCGAAATCGTCGCCCGCGCGCCATGGCTGACGCCCTGCTATGTCGGCGATGCCGAAGCGTCCGACGCGCTGTGGGATGGTGGCTGGCTGCATACGCGCGACGTTGCGACCATGGCGGCGGACGGGTCGCTGATCGTGCGCGACCGGTTGAAGGACGTCATCAAATCGGGCGGCGAATGGCTCTGTTCGCTGACGCTGGAGGCGATCGCCGCGCAACATCCCGCCATCGCCGAAATCGCCGTGGTCGGCATGGCCGACGATAAATGGGGCGAACGCCCGGTCGCGGTGGTGGTGGCGATGCCGGATGCGGCTGCGCCTCCTCTGGCGGAGGTCAATGCCCTGCTCGGCGAAGCGGTGGCGCAGGGGCGGATCAGCCGCTACGCGCTGTTCGACCGCATCCTGTCGGTCGATGCCCTGCCGCGCACCAGCGTGGGCAAGATCGACAAGAAACGGATCAGGGCGGAACTGACGGCGGAGTAGGCGCCACCCGTACCTTGCTCCGATGCTCAGTCGTCGATCATGTAAAAGGCATGGATGCGCCCTTCCACGATGAAGGCGATCTGACACCCGCTTGCGACCGGCGTGCCCCGATTATGCGCGATCCAGCGCAGGATATGCAGGTCGTTATGCCCCGATACCGGCCATAGCGGCGAACATGTCAGCCCCTCCATGCGGCTGGCGAAGCGTTCCGCCGCGTCCAGCACATTCTGCTTTCCCGCCCGGCCGCCTTCGTCATGATAGATGACGGCATTGGGGCGCCACAGCTCATCGAACGCCCTTTCGCGCACCTGGGGGTAGGGGCTGCCGAACAGGTCGGACAGGTTGCGTTGCAGGATGTCGGCGGGGGGCAGGGCATCGCCGTCCGTCCCCGCCGCCCGGTCGGGATTGGCGGCGATCGATCCGGCAAATGTCATCCTGTCCCTCAGGCGCGCCGGGGCGATGTCCATAATTCCTCCAGTTCAGCATGAAGACAGGATCAGGGTGATGCAGGATGGCCCGAACGCCCATTATACGAAGGGCGTGATGGTGGCCTGCCTTTTAGGAGGTCGCGCTTTCCCGGATGGAGCGTGGCGCGCGATCGCCTCCACCATCGGCGCGCATCAAAAATCGGTGGCTGGCCCCCGGACGCGGGTGATAGAGGCGGATCAAAGGCAAAGGGCAGTCGTTGGTCATCCCGGCGCATGGAGGCGCTGGACATCAATCGTTACGATATAGTCGGGCACCAGTGATGGTTCGTTCCTATGTCCCTCGCGTCCCCCAATTCATCTGAAGGAGCATGATGTGGCAATAGCAAGCCTAATCCCCGCGCAACCGACACCGGACGAAGCCCTCAAGCGGCTGGTCGATGGCAATCAGGCATTCGTGGCGGATGAACCGCCGTCGTCCGACCTGTCGCGCGAACGGCGCCTGACGCTGGCCGAAGGGCAGCAGCCCTTTGCCACGCTGGTCGGCTGTTCGGATTCCCGCGTTGGTCCCGAACAGCTGTTCGGCGCTGGTCTGGGCGAATTGTTCATCGTCCGCACCGCCGGCAACAATGTCGACACCGCGGGCATGGGATCGATCGAATATTCCGTGGCGGTTCTGAAGGTGCCGCTCATCGTCGTGCTGGGCCATGACAAGTGCGGCGCCGTCGCCGCCGCGGCAGAGGTCGTGACGAAGGACACGCGCTTCCCCGGCAGCATCGCCCGCATGATCGAACCGATCGTACCGGCCGTTCTGGCGGCGCAGCGTAATGTCGGCGAAGATCGGCTGGTCGATACGGCGGTCGAGGAAAATGTGCGTCGCATGGTCGAACGCCTCCAGAAATTTTCCGAACCCATGCTGATCGAACCGCAGGAACGCGGCGAACTCAAGGTCGTCGGCGCCGTATATGAGCTGGCGACGGGCCGCGTGCGCTGGCTTTAAAAAACGAGAAATATCGCCTGCGCGACATGACAGGGATGGTGGTGGCGGAACAGGATGTTCCGTCACCCCGCCTTGACAGATGGTCCGACTGACCTCGATCGGACCATGTCCGACACGTCTTTCGATCACCGCATCTTGCGAGCCGTCATCTGTTCCCGATGACTGCAAAAGGCTCTGATAATGGCGACCCCGGCAGGATTCGAACCTGCGACCATTCGCTTAGAAGGCGAATGCTCTATCCAACTGAGCTACGGGGCCGTGCGCTGCCCGCGATAGCGGCCGGTCGTTCCGCTTGCAATCACCTGTTCACAGGATATGCCATTGCGCATGATCGACGGGGCAGTTCAACGGATCGGGGCGGATGCGCTGGGCGCGCGGCCCTTGCGCTATTATGATTTCTTCATGGCGGCCTTTGTCGCCATCCTGTTGCTGTCCAACCTGATCGGCGCGGCGAAGCTGTCCAATGTGGGCGGCTTCACCTTCGGCGCGGGGATTCTCTTCTTTCCGCTGGGCTATGTCATCGGCGACGTGCTGACCGAAGTCTATGGCTATGCCCGTGCGCGGCGCTGCGTCTGGGCGGGCTTTGGCGCGATGCTGTTCATGGCGGTGATGAGCTGGGTCGTCGTCGCCCTGCCGCCTGCCGACGGATGGCCCGATCAGAAAGCCTATGAGGCGGTGTTCGGCAGCACATGGCGCATCGTCTTCGCCTCGCTCTGCGCCTTTTGGGCGGGGGAGTTCGCCAACAGCTTCGTTCTTGCCCGCATGAAGATATGGACGCAGGGGCGTCATCTGTGGATGCGCACCATCGGGTCGACCATCGTGGGGCAGGGGGTCGACAGCCTGCTTTTCTATCCGCTCGCCTTTTACGGCAACTGGACCGACGCGCAGGTGCTGACCGTGATGGTGACCAACTGGGCGATGAAGGTCGGCTGGGAAGCGTTACTGACCCCGCTCACCTATGTCGCGGTCCATATGCTCAAACGTCGGGAGGGGCTGGACGTCTTCGATGACGCTACGGACTTCACGCCATTCCGCACGCGGTTGTGACAAATTTCTCCACCGGTAAATCCTCTCTTTACCCTTTACGGTACAAGGCTGGCCGATGAGCCGCCTGTACCATGACGAATTTACCCAACCCCTGAATGGAAAAGCCGCGCGTCCCCTGACTGGCGGTGACGCCCGGACCCCGACCGATAAAGCCGCCCGTCGGATGCTGCCCTCCGACCTCGATGGCGCCTGCGACACCATGCTGGCCGAACTGGCCCGCGCGCAGCGCCGGTTCGAAGCGACCTTCCACCATGCCCCGGTCGGCATCGCCCATGTCGGGCTGGACGGCAAGTTCCTGATGGTGAACCCGCGCTTCTGCGAAATCAGCGGGCATGATGCAGACACGCTGATCCAGACCGGTTTTCAGCAGATCACCCATCCCGACGATCTCAACGCCGACGAAGCGCTGCTGGCCCGCCTCAATGCCGGCGAACTGCCACGCTATTCGATGGAAAAACGCTATATCCACAGCGACGGCACGGTCATCTGGATCAACCTGACCGTCGCCATGGTGCGCGACGATGAGGATCGCCCCGAATTTTACGTCGCGGTGGTGGAGGATATGTCGGATCTGCGCAAGGCGAGCTTCGAAGCCGTGCACGATCCGCTGACCGGCCTTCGCAACCGGCGTGGCTTTGCCCGCCGGGCAAAGGATGTGCTGGAATGCGCGGTGCAGACCGGTTGGCCTATGGGCCTGATCTTCCTCGACCTTGACGGGTTCAAGCAACTGAATGACAGCCTGGGCCATGCCGCCGGGGACGCCTGTCTGGCGGACATCGGCGCGCTGTTGCGACAGGCGACGCAGGCGGGCGATGTGGTCGCGCGGCTGGGCGGCGACGAATTCGTCCTGCTGCTCGCCGGGCGCGATCCTGCCACGGCCACTGCGATTGCGGAGGATGTCCGCGCTTCGCTGCAATCCTATGGCCGGGGGATCAGCGGCAGCATCGGTCTGGTCACCGTTGCCGCGCCCGATCCGGCCGATCTTGACGCGCTGGTCGCCTGCGCCGACGATGCGATGCGTCAGGCCAAGCGCGACGGCAAGAATCAGGTGTGGGTCGCCAGCTTCAACTGACATCCTCGCCGGGATAGGTCGCCCGCACGAAATACAGTCCGTCCGGCGGCGCATTGAGAGCCAGCGCCGCCCGGTCCCGCGCCTCCAGCGCGGCGCGCAGATCGGCCGCGTTCCACCGCCCCATGCCGACCATGGCAAGGCATCCGACCATCGATCGCACCTGATGGTGCAGGAATGATCGGGCCGCGGCGCGAATGGCGATCCAGTCGCCGTCGCGCTCCACATCCAGCCGATCGATCGATTTGACCGGACTGTCCGCCTGGCAATGGACCGACCGGAACGTCGTGAAATCATGCCGCCCGACCAGTATCTGCGCGGCATCGTGCATCGCATCGGCATCCAGCGGCTGGATCACCCGCCATGTCAGCCCCCGTTCGAACGTCAGCGGCGCGCGGCGATTGGCGATGCGATAGACATAGGATCGCCCGATGCAGGAAAAGCGCGCATGCCAGTCATCGGGCACGACGACGCAATCATGGATCGCGACCGGCGCCGGCCGCATCTTCGCATTGATCGCCTCCATCAGGCGGAACGGCGCGATGTCCTTTTCGACCTCTGCATGCGCCCGCATCGCCAGCCCATGGACGCCCGCATCAGTGCGCCCGGCGGCATGGATGACGGCGCGTTCGCCGGTGACGGCATGGATCGCATCCTCAATCGTCTGCTGCACGCTCGGCCCATGGGCCTGCCGCTGCCATCCCATGAAGGGGCGCCCGTCAAATTCGACGGTGAAGGCGAAACGGGTCATGCCCGGCCTGTATGGGCGTCACCCATCCACCCTGCTCCCCGCAGGCATGTCATATCCGCGCAGCAATTCGCCCGGCGTCATCGCGCCCTTGCCCGCCCGCTGGATCAGTGTCGGGCGGATCGCATCATGCCCGCATCCGATCAGCAGGCTGTCGTCCAGCATGTCGCCCGCTGCGCCCTGATGATGCTCGACATGCGCGGCCAATATGCGGAACCGTTCCCCGCGATATTCGAAGAAAGCGCCGGGGAAGGGATTGAAGGCGCGCACTTGCCGTTCGACCTGATGCGCGTCCTTGGTGAAATCGATCCGCGATTCCGCCTTGTCGATCTTGGACGCATAGGTGACGCCGTCGTCAGGCTGCGCCATCGGCGGATACCGGGGCAGGTCGTCCAGCACATCGACCATCAGCGCGGCGCCCGCCTGCGCCAGTTCGGCGGTCAGCGCGCCGGCGGTCTTGTCCTCCACCGGGGTCACATGTTTGGCGCGCATCGGCCCGGTGTCCAGGCCAGCCTCCATATCCATGATGGTGACGCCGGTGATATTGTCGCCCGACAGGATCGCCCGCTGGATCGGCGCGGCCCCGCGCCATCGCGGCAGCAGCGATGCGTGGATGTTCATGCATCCATGGCGCGGCGCGTCCAGCACCGCGCGCGGCAGGATCAGGCCATAGGCCGCGACGATGGCGACATCGGCGTCCAGCGCGGCGAAGGCGGCCTGTACTTCGGCGTCCTTCAGCGACACCGGTGTGCGCACCTCTATTCCCATGGCCTCCGCGCGGGTGTGGACGGGGGAGGGGCGCAACCCCTTGCCGCGCCCGGCGGGGCGGGGCGGCTGGCTATAGACCGCGACGACGTCATGACCGGCCTTGACCAGCGCGTCGAGTGCCGGAACGGCGAAATCGGGGGTGCCCATATAGATGATACGCATGATGGATGCTCAAACCTCTTGTCGGGAAACTATGCAACCCCCTATGTCTTCCGATGTTCAGGATGGCTGTTCTATTCAGTGCAGGGTGAAGCGAAAATGGTGGAGTTCGAGAACCGGCGCGCAGCGTGCTTCACGCACGTGAGCACCGGATGCGGAGAAAGCCGCCATTTGCAGCCGCCCTGCGCTGAATAGGACGCCCATCCATGGCCTCTCCCGAAATTGAAGCGCTCACGCAGGCGCTGTCCCGCCTGCCCGGACTTGGTCCCCGTTCGGCGCGGCGCGCGGTGCTGCATCTTCTCAAACGCCGCGAAGGCGCGATGGAGCCGCTGCTGCGCGCGCTGGAGGCGGTGAACGAACGGCTCGTCACCTGCGGCATATGCGGCAATGTCGATACAGTCGATCCCTGTGGCATCTGCGCCGATCCGCGCCGCGATCCGCGCGCGCTCTGCGTGGTAGAGGATGTGTCGGACCTCTGGGCGCTCGACAAGTCGCGCCTCTTCCCCGGCCGTTTCCATGTGCTGGGCGGCCGCCTGTCCGCGCTGGAGGGGGTGCGGCCCGAAGACCTCACCATCGACGCGCTGGTCAGCCGCCTTGAGCAGGGGGGCATAGACGAAGTGGTGCTGGCGATGAACGCCACGCTGGAGGGGCAGACGACGGCCCATTATCTGGCCGAACGGCTGGAACGCTTCCCGATCCGCCTGACGCAGCTGGCCCATGGCGTGCCGGTCGGCGGCGAACTCGACTATCTGGACGAAGGCACGCTGGCGCAGGCGCTGCGCGCGCGGCGGCCGGTGGTGGGCTGACGCATTTTGCCATCATCTGGAACAGGTGATGTTCCACAAAATGCTGTAAACACAAGACATTTGTCGCGTTGTTCGATTCATTCCCATGGGGTTATGCTTCAAGCCCCGCCGGGATTGTCGACGGTGCGCGGCACGGGCGCGCGCAAAAGGGCGATGCGTTCTGATCGGGTCATGATCTGGCAGAAGAACTGGGACAAACTGTCCTACATCCGCCGTTCCCGGCATAAACGGACATGCGCGTTGCGACCTATTTTATTGTTTAGGCGGCGTGGACAAATTGGTTAGAAGCGAGCTTTCCAAGTGTCGTCTGGATACTTGATGATCTGCCGCCGCCATATCCAGATGGCGAAGGCGAACATCAGCACGCCGGAAGTGATGCCCGCAGCCCATCCCCTCTGAT
>NZ_JBMDWL010000092.1:0-31119 GCF_048594625.1 Sphingobium sp. | reverse complement strand
CTTCGCCGATGAAGCGCAGGGTGATGTGCAACTGATCGTCGCTTTGCCAGCGGGCGCCCTCCACCCCGCCCATCAGGGACAGGAGGTTCGCGCGCTGATCGGCGGGCGGGCGGATGGCGACGAACAGGCGGTGCATGGCATGGATATAGGGGCGGCCGCCGGTTATGCCACAGGCTTCAGGACGGATCGGGCCTGCGCAGGGGGTGGCGCGCGGCATGCCGGGCATTTTGCGGGCGCGGATATTGGTTGTTTCGGCCACGTCTTGCTTCCGGTTCGGCACGCCATCGGCGGATGGATGACCGTTCGGGGCGGGCAGGCGGGTTTGGCTTGAAACCGGCGGCGGATGGGCCGATAATAGGGATGTCGGCGATAATGCCGACGAAGGAGAAGATTTTCATGGCCAACTGGTCCGACCCCCGTTCCGGCATAGCGGGCTTTGGCGGTAATGCTACCGCTGCGCGCGGCGAGGCGTTCGACGCCGGGCTGCGCCGTTACATGCTGTCGGTTTACAATTATATGGCGAGCGGCGTGCTGCTGACGGGCATCGTCGCGCTGCTGTTCGCGTCGAGCGGCCTTGCCTATCAGGTGCTGGCAGGCCCCGGCATCCTGAAATATGTCATCATGTTCGCGCCGCTGGCGTTCGTCATGGTGCTGAGCTTTGGCGTGCATCGCCTGTCGACCGCGACGACGCAGATGCTCTATTGGGCCTATGCTGCGGTGATGGGCCTGTCGCTGTCGTCGATCTTCCTGGTCTATACCGGCACATCGATCGCCCAGACTTTCTTTGCGACGGCGGCGGCTTTCGCGGGGCTGAGCCTGTTCGGCTACACCACCAAGAAGGATCTGTCGGGTTTCGGCACGTTCCTGATCATGGGTGTCGTGGGCCTGTTGGTCGCGAGCCTGATCAACCTGTTCCTGAAATCGAGCGCGATGGACCTGGTCATCAGCGGCGTCGGCGTGCTGTTGTTCGCGGGCCTGACCGCCTATGACACGCAGAAGATCAAAAGCATCTATGCCCATGTCGCGGGCACCGACATGATGGGCAAGTCGGTGGTGATGGGGGCGCTGAACCTCTATCTCGACTTCATCAACATGTTCCTGTTCCTGCTGCGCTTCATGGGCGGCAATCGCGACTGATCGTGGCGAGGCAGAATGGAAAAAAGGCCCGGTGGATCGATCCGCCGGGCTTTTTTTAATGCAGGGGAGCGGCGTCAGCCCTGTTTCTGCATGTCGGCGATCAGGGCGTTGTCGATGTCCTTTTGACGGCGATAGGCCGGGCGTTCGCGCAGGCGGGCGGCATAGGCTTCGAATGCGGGCCGGGACGGGATGCTCTTGAAGCTGAGGCCCCAGTCGACCTGCGCGCCGACATAGACGTCGGCCGCCGTGAACTGATCGCCGCAAATCCATGCATCGCCCGATACTGCGGTTTCCAGCGCATTGATCGCGTCGTCGAAGCTGCCATAGCCCGCCATGCGTTCACGCCCTTCGGGCACGGCGAAGCCCAGCGCCCTGTTGGTGACGGCGGCCTCCACCGGGCCTGCCGCGAAGAAGAGCCAGCGATAATAGGCGTGGCGGTCGGCAGGCGCGGGGGCGAGGTTGGCGGCCGGGAAGGCGTCGGCCAGATAGGCGCAGATGGCGGCGCATTCGGTGACGGTGTGGCCGTCATGGACGATGGCGGGCACCTTTCCCATCGGGTTGATCGCGCGATAATCGTCGGCCTTCATGCCGGTGCCATAGTCAAGGATCACCGTTTCATAGGCCGCGCCGACCTCCTCCAGCATCCATCGGGCGATCTGACCGCGCGACATGGGGTTGGTGTAGAAGATGATGGACATGGGGGCTCTCCTTCATGATCGGGCGGAACTAACCCTGCTATCCTGTGAAGCGCAGCCCGTCCAGCGGGCGGCGCAGCGGGATGGGGAAGGGATAGAGGATCGCGCTTACAGGGCTTATCGTAGTTCGCTGATCTGCTGGCGCGCGTTTCTGGCCTCCGTGCAAAAATTCATGGGCATCGCGGCAGCGCCGTTCGAGCGCTTGGACGGCATCCTCCCATTGCTGCACGACATAGGGATCGCCGGCGATGGCTTGGGAGAATATCTGTCTTCCCGATTGGGGGGGGGGATGCGGGCTGGCGGAGGTGAAAGGGGCGCGCAGTCCGACCCATGACGGGGGCGCCGCGCTCTCCATGTACCAAGGAAGAAGAACAGGGCGGCCCTTGGGACCAGCGCGCATCCCATCGCAAATCTCTTCATGTTGGTCACGATGGTCCCCTTGATTGAAGCTCTGGTCTGTGCATTGAATGCCAGAGAATTCACGCATTAATTCGGCATCATTTCTTTGTTCGTCTGGCCGGAGCCTGTCGAAGTTTGTCTTGAACGCCAAGGGGAGCGTATTTCTTCTAATCTCTCGTCCAAGAGAAGGTAGAGGCTTCGACAGGCTCTGGCCGACCGGATTTCATTCAAGGCGTGATGCCCCAGCCGATCATGCCGCGTGCGGATATTGGCATTTGCGGCGCGGACGGTCCGGCGCGCGGCAATGATCGATATGGAATGGGGCAGGGCGCTGGGGCCTGTCATATAAAAAGAGCGGCCGTTTCGGGCCGCCCTTTTCTGTATCATCATGTCTGAAGGCGCCTATTTGGTACCTTCGGCGGTCTTCGCCTTGCCACCCTTTTTGCCCTTTTTAGGGGCTGCCGGGGTGATCTGGAAGGCCAGCGCCTCATCCTTCATATGGACATGGACTTCGCCGCCATGGACCAGCTTGCCGAACAGCAGTTCCTCGGCCAGCGGCTGCTTGATCTTTTCCTGCATCAGGCGGCCCATCGGGCGGGCGCCGTAGAGCTTGTCATAACCCTTGGCGGTCAGCCACTTCTTGGCATCTTCGTCCAGCGTGATGTGGACGTCGCGGTCGGCCAGTTGCAGTTCGAGTTGCAGCACGAACTTGTCGATGACGCGGGCGACGATTTCCGGCGGCAGATAGCCGAAGGGCACGATCGCATCGAGGCGGTTGCGGAATTCCGGGGTGAAGAGCTTCTTTACCGCGTCTTCCTGAACATCCTCACGCGTCAGTTCGCCAAAGCCGATCGATTCCTTCGCCATGTCCGACGCACCGGCATTGGTGGTCATGATGAGGATGGTGTTGCGGAAATCGACGGTCTTGCCGTGATGATCGGTCAGGCGGCCATTGTCCATCACCTGCAACAGGATGTTGAACAGGTCGGGATGCGCCTTTTCGATTTCGTCGAGCAGCAGGACGCTGTGCGGATTCTGATCGACCGCGTCGGTCAGCAGGCCGCCCTGATCATAGCCGACATAGCCCGGAGGGGCACCGATCAGGCGGCTAACCGAATGGCGTTCCATATATTCCGACATGTCGAACCGCTGGAGCGGGATGCCGAGCAGGGTCGCAAGCTGGCGCGCCACCTCCGTCTTCCCCACGCCAGTGGGACCGGAGAAGAGATAGTTGCCGATCGGCTTGTCGGGATCGCGCAGGCCCGCGCGCGACAGCTTGATCGCGGACGACAGCACTTCGATCGCCTTGTCCTGACCGAAGACGACGCGTTTCAGGTCGGTGGTCAGCGATTCCAGCACACTCTTGTCGTCGGACGACACGGTCTTGGGCGGGATGCGGGCCATGGTCGCGATGACCTGTTCGATCTCCCTGGGGGTGATCGTCTTCTTGCGCTTCGACGGCACCACCAGCATCTGCATCGCGCCGACTTCGTCGATCACGTCGATCGCCTTGTCCGGCAGCTTGCGATCGTTGATGTAGCGCGCCGAAAGCTCCACCGCCGCCTTGATCGCGTCAGGCGTATATTTGACGTGATGATGATCCTCGAACGCGGTGCGAAGGCCGGTCAGGATCTTGATCGTATCCTCGATCGTGGGTTCGTTGACGTCGATCTTCTGGAACCGGCGCAGCAGGGCGCGGTCCTTTTCGAAATGATTGCGAAATTCCTTGTAGGTGGTCGAACCGATGCAGCGGATCGTGCCGCCCGACAGAGCGGGTTTCAAAAGGTTCGAGGCATCCATCGCGCCGCCCGACGTCGCGCCAGCGCCGATCACCGTGTGGATTTCATCGATGAAGAGCACCGCGTGCGGCATTTTTTCCAGTTCAGTGACGACGGCCTTCAGCCGTTCCTCAAAATCGCCGCGATAGCGGGTGCCGGCCAGCAGCGCGCCCATGTCGAGCGAGTAGATGACCGCTTCCTTGAGGACGTCGGGCACTTCGCCTTCCACGATCTTGCGGGCGAGGCCTTCCGCGATCGCGGTCTTGCCCACGCCCGGATCGCCGACATAGAGCGGGTTGTTTTTCGACCGGCGGCACAGGATCTGAATGGTGCGGTCGACTTCGGCGCTGCGGCCGATGAGCGGATCGACCTTGCCCTTGCCCGCCTTGTCATTGAGGTTGACGGTGAACTGTTCGAGGGCGCTGTCCTTCTTGGCCTTTCCGTCCTGCACCTTCTTTTCCTCCTCGGAAGCGCCCTTGGTTTCCTGACGCTCAGGCGCGGGCGTGCCCTTGCCGACGCCGTGGCTGATGAAGCTGACGGCATCGAGGCGGCTCATATCCTGTTGTTGCAGGAAATAGACGGCATAGGATTCGCGTTCGGAAAAGAGCGCGACAAGCACGTTGGCGCCGGTCACTTCATCCTTGCCGGACGACTGGACATGCAGGATGGCGCGTTGCACGACGCGCTGAAAACCGCTGGTGGGCGAGGGGTCGGACGCGCCCTCAACTTTCAGGCTGTCGAGTTCGGTGTCGAGATAATGGGTGACCGCGTCGCCCAGTTCGCCCAGTTCCACGCCGCACGCCTGCATCACCTTTGACGCATGTTCGTCATCAATCAGTGCCAGAAGAAGATGTTCCAGCGTGGCATATTCGTGCTTGCGCTCGGACGCGTGCGTCAGCGCATTGTGCAGCGTGGTTTCAAGAGCGGGTGCGAATGAAGGCATGTCTGTTCTACTCCTGGCCCCCCATAGGGGCGGTGTTGAACCTAATGTCGGCATTGCTCGACGCCGGATCAAGGCCGTGGCCATGCCCAGCGGAATTGCCTGACTGCCACAGCCCGATGGAGCCTTTACAGGCGCAGGGGGCAGGGCGCGGGTTCATCGCCTGAATAACGCCTCAGCACTTGCCTTATGGTTAACGGCGTTTTCCTTCGTCCTTTTGATACGCGCGATTTCCGCTTCCAGAGCGGCGATGCGCGCGTCCAGTTCGGACATGGACAATGGTCCCAAATCCTGTTTCAGCAGGCGGGCCAGCGGATCATCGCCTTTACGCGGCAGATCGTCATCCAAGTCCATGGATAGCAATGTTGACCCTGCGGGCCACTCTGTCAATAAGGGCGAAAGGTCCACCCGTTAATTTCCGGTGCGGCGCAATATGGTTAACGGCAGGGGGCAGTAAAATGGCGGATTTGGGCGCATTCCCGGAAGAGATGACGGCTGTCGCGATTCCGGAGCCGGGCGGCCCCGAAGCGTTGGTCCCGCAACAGCGCAAGGTGCCCGTGCCGGGACCGGGCGAAGTGCTGATCAAGGTCGCCGCCGCGGGCGTGAACCGGCCCGATGTCCTGCAACGACTGGGCAAATATCCGCCGCCGCCGGGCGCTTCGGACATTCCGGGGCTGGAGGTCGCGGGCACCATCGTCGCGGCCGGGAGCGGCGCGGACAAGCTGATCGGGCAGAAGGTGTGCGCGCTGCTGGCAGGGGGGGGCTATGCCCAATATGCGGTGGCGCCCGCCGGCCAGTGCCTGCCGGTGCCCGACGGTTATGATCTGGCGGAGGCGGCCGCGCTGCCCGAAACATTGTTCACCGTGTGGACCAACCTGTTCGAGCGCGCCTATGTGGTGGAGGGCGACACGGTGCTGGTCCATGGCTGCACCAGCGGTATCGGCACGATGGCGATCCGCCTGTGCAACCTGTTCGGCGTCAAGATCATCGTCACCTGCGGGTCGGAAGAGAAATGCGAGGCGGCCAGGGAATGGGGCGCGGACCATGCGATCAATTACCGGACGCAGGATTTCGTCGAGGAAGTGAAGGCCATCACCGGCGGACAGGGCGCGCAGGCGGTGCTGGACATGGTGGGCGGCGACTATCTGCCGCGCAACCTCAATTGTCTGGCGGAAGACGGGCGGCATGTGTCGATCGCGGTGCTGGGCGGAGCGAAGGCGAACATCTTCATCCCGGCCGTCATGACGCGGCGGCTGACCATCACCGGATCGACGCTGCGCGCGCGGTCGGAAGGGTTCAAGAGCCTGGTTGCGGACGAACTGATGCGCAATGTCTGGTCGTTCGTGGCGGACAGAACATTGCGGCCCGCCATGGACCAGCGTTTCGCCCTGACCGACGCGGCAAAGGCGCATGCGCGCATGGATGCGGGCGAGCATTTCGGGAAGATCGTGCTGGTCGCGTAACGACAGGGTTTACCAGATGCTGAGATCGGACGGCTAGCGATTCCCGATAGATAAGACGGGGATTTGCAAAATACCTATTTTCGCTAACTGATACGGGACAGCAAGGGCGCGACGGCCGTCGAATATGGTCTGATCGCGGCCCTGATCGCCGTTGCCGCCATGGGCGCGATGACGACGCTGGGCACGAAGCTCAACCGGACTCCACCAATGTCAGCGGCAATCTGAAATGACGCCAGCGGGGCGGCGGATGGCGGCCCGGCCAGGGTGAAACCGCGCAAAATGTAGCATTTCCGTCATATTCGGTGCGGAGTTGTAACATAGCGGCGCTAAGGATTCGCTCCCAAGGACATTGATCTTTGGGGATCGTATCATGAACGCCATCACCCGCCTGCCATTCCTCAGCGATGTCGAGGACGGCGTGGACGACCGTTTCCACATTCCCGAACGCGAAGGCAAGAGGCGCCGGTATCGCACCATCTGGATTTCCGACATCCATCTGGGCACGCGCGGATGCAACGCGACGATGCTGATCGATTTTCTGGACACTGTCGACAGCGATACCATCTATCTGGTCGGCGACATCATCGATGGATGGCGCCTGAAAAAGCGGTTTTACTGGCCCGCCAGCCATAATGACGTGGTGTGGCGCCTGATGAAGCGCGCCAAGCGCGGCACGCGCGTCGTCTACATCCCCGGCAATCATGACGAAATGTTCCGCCAGTTCACCGGCATGAGCTTTGGCGGCGTGGAAATCCGTCGCAAGGCGATCCATATGACGGCGGACGGGCGCAAGCTGCTGATCCTGCATGGCGACGAATTCGACACGATCATGCTGGCGCATCGCTGGCTCGCCTTTGTCGGAGACGCGGCCTACACGACGCTGATGCGGCTGAACGTGGTGGTCAATGCCGTGCGCCAGCGCATGGGGCTACCCTATTGGTCGCTGAGCAAGATGGCCAAGCACAAGGTCAAGAACGCCGTGTCCTTCATTTCCCGGTTCGAGGAAGTTGTGGCGCATGAAGCCGGGGCGCGGGGCGTGGACGGCGTGGTGTGCGGCCATATCCACAATGCCGAGATGCGCGAAATCGAGGGCATCCAATATTATAATGATGGCGACTGGGTGGAAGGATGCACCGCACTGGTCGAACATGCCAACGGGCAGATGGAAGTGCTGCATTGGGCCGACGAGATCGCCAGGCGCGAACGCGCCGAACAGGGAGCACAGGCGCGGATCGCGGCCTGAGATTGCCTTTTCGACCTGACGAGAGGTCAGTCCCATGCGCATAGCCATCGTCACCGACGCCTGGACCCCGCAGGTCAATGGCGTCGTGCGGACGCTCCAGACGATCCGCGATGAGATGGAACGGATGGGGCATGAGGTGAAGGTGATTTCGCCCGATCTCTACGGGTCGATCCCTTGTCCGACCTATCCCGAAATCCGGCTGGCGCTGGTGCGGTCGTCCGTGGTGGGGCAGGCCATCGCCGCGTTCCAGCCCGATGCGGTGCATCTGGCGACCGAAGGGCCGCTCTGCCTGGCCGCGCGCCGCTGGTGCCTGCGCGGCAAGGTGCCTTTCACCACCGCCTATCACACGCATTTCCCCGATTATGTGGCACAGCGCACCGGGCTGCCCGCATCATGGTTCTGGCGCTATATCCGCTGGTTCCATGGCCCGGCGCAGGCGGTGCTGGTGTCCACCCGGTCCGTGCGCGATCAGTTGCGCGCCCATGGCGTGCCCAATGTGCGGCCATGGGGCAGGGGCGTGGACCTGACGGCCTTTACCCCCGACGCCGTGCCGCCTGCCAGCTTTGCCGACCTGCCGCGTCCGATCCAGCTTTACGTCGGGCGCGTCGCGGTAGAGAAGAATCTGGAGGCGTTCCTCAAGGCCGATCATCCCGGCACGAAGGTGGTCGTGGGTGACGGCCCGGCGCGCGCGGCGCTGGAGCGCGCCTATCCGCAGGCGCATTTCATGGGGCCGATGTTCGGACAGGCGCTGGCCGGAGCCTATGCGGGGGCGGATGTGTTCGTCTTTCCCAGCCGCACTGATACGTTCGGGCTGGTGATGATAGAAGCGCTGGCATGCGGCACGCCGGTCGCGGCCTATCCGGTCACGGGGCCGGTCGATGTGCTGACGGGGGAAACGGGCGTGATCAGCGAGGATCTGGAACAGGCGATCGCCGGGGCGCTGGCCTGCGACAGGGCGGCCTGCGCGGCCTATGGGCAGAGCTTCAGCTGGGAACGCAGCGCGCACGAATTTCTGTCCGGCCTGCATGCGATACCGGCGGACCTGATCGAAAACGCAGCCTGACGCCGCCTGACGGGGGCGGCGGCGTCGATTTTCATGCCGGATTTCCTTGCCCGGCGGGCCATGATGTTCTATCTCTGATCCGTCGTGGCCGCCCTGCTTGGGCGGCCCTTATCGTTTTTACGCCGGAGAAGACCCCGTGTCCCAGCCTCTCATGCCCCACGCGACCGCCAGCTGGCTGGTCGACAACAGCGCTCTGAGCTTCGACCAGATCGCCGAGTTTTGCGGGCTTCACATCCTGGAAGTGCAGGCGATCGCCGACGACACCGCCAGCATCAAATATACCGGCCGCGATCCCGTCCGCGCCCATGAAATCACCATGGACGAAATCCACAAGGGCGAAGCGAACCCGGACTATAAGCTCAAGATGCTGAAGGGACCGGAACCGGTCCGTCGCACCAAGGGGCCGCGCTATACCCCGGTCAGCAAGCGTCAGGACAAGCCGGACGGCATCGCATGGATCCTGCGCAACCATCCCGAAATTTCGGACGGCGCGATCGGCAAGCTGATCGGCACCACGCGCACCACCATCGCCGCGATCCGTGACCGTACCCACTGGAACATCAGCAACATCACGCCGAAAGACCCGGTGACGCTGGGCCTGTGTTCGCAGCGCGAACTGGATGCGCTGGTCAGCAAGGCCGCCAAGAAGGCCGGTATCGAGGCGCCGACCGATTCGCGTCTGGACGGCGACCGCGAGGCGTTGATCGAGGAACTGCGTCGCGAGCGTCAGGACGCCGCGCGTCGCGCCGAAGAGGCGCTCAAGAGCGAAGCAGGCTTTATTTCGGGCGCGGCCACCATCCTCGACCCGTTCAGCAACAACAAGGGCGAAGTATAAAGCCGTAACGTCATTTGCAGTCGGCCCTGCGCCGGTGCGATGCGACATATTGCAAGGGGCGCGCGGTTGCGATCGCGCGCCCCTTTTTGCGTTGCTTGACGCTTGCGTAAAGTAATCCAAGTCCATACACTTCGGGCATGGAGAGCAAAGAAAAAATCTGGAGAGAGCGGTACCAGCACCCTGCGGTCTGGGACCAGACATTCCCCCCGATGTCGATGGGACAGATGGTCGCCAACAGCGCCGCCGCCCATCCCGACGCGCCGATGATCGATTTCATGGGGCGGCATTTCACCTATGGCGCGATGATGCAGAAGATCCGCGCCATCGCGTGCGGTTTGCAAAAAATGGGCGTGAAGAAGGGCGACCGGGTCGGCCTGTACCTGCCCAACACGCCCCATTATGTCGCGGCCTATTATGGCGCGCTGACCGCCGGTGCGATCGTCGTCAACTTTTCCCCCCTCTACAGCGCCGCCGAGCTGGAGCATCAGGTCGAGGATAGCGGCACCAAGATCCTGTTCACCTTGTCGGCCAAGGCTTTGTTGCCGACCGCTCTGGAGGTGCTGGAGGACAGCACGCTGGAGAAGCTGGTGGTGGGTTCGGTCGCCGAAGTGCTTTCCCCGGTTAAATCGCTGCTGTTCCGATGGTTCAAGGCGAGCGAGAGCACGCCCATTCCCGACGATCCGCGTATCATCCGGTACGACCGGCTGATTGCCAATGACGGCAGTTGCAGCGTGCCGGACATCGACCCGGTGAACGACGTCGCGCTGTTGCAATATACCGGCGGCACGACCGGCACGCCCAAGGGCGCGATGCTGACGCACCAGAACCTGACCGCCAATGCGCGGCAGGCGCAGGTCATCGATCCGCATGCCAATCAACCGGATCGGATCATTGCGGTGCTGCCCTTCTTCCATGTCTTCGCCAATACCTGCACGCTCAATCGCACGGTGCTGAACGGTGGCGAGATGGTGATGTTGCCGCGGTTCGACGCGGCGCAGGTGCTGGCGGCGGTGCAGCGGGTGAAGGCGACATCATTGCCCGGTGTGCCGACCATGTTCCAGGCGCTGCTGGACCATCCGGCCATCCGCAATATTGATTTTTCGTCGCTGCGCGCCTGTATTTCCGGCGGCGCGCCGCTGGCGCTGGAACTGCGGCAGAAGTTCGAGGCGGCGACCGGCGCGAAGCTGATCGAGGGTTATGGCCTAACCGAAACAAGTCCCATCGTGTGCACGAACCCCTATGAAGGGCTGAACAAGACCGGGACGGTGGGGCAACCGGTGCCAGGCACGCGCGTGAAACTGGTCGACCGCGAAGATCCGACCCGTCCGCCGCCCGATGGCGAGCCGGGCGAACTGCTCTTTGCCGGGCCGCAGGTGATGAAGGGATATTGGAACCGGCCTGACGCCGATGCCGAAGTGTTCGTCGGCGAATTTGTCCGCACCGGCGACGTGGGTCTGATCGACGAGGATGGCTATGTGAAGATCGTCGACCGGTTGAAGGACATGATCGCCGTGGGCGGTTTCAAGGTCTTCCCCAGTCAGGTGGAATCGGTCCTCTATCACCATCCCGCGGTCAAGGAAGCGCTGGTGATCGGCGTGCCCGACCATTATCGCGGCGAACAGCCCAAGGCGTTCGTGACCCTGAACGAAGGGGCGGACATCGATGGGCAGGGCCTGAAGGATTGGGTCAACCCGCAACTGGGCAAGCATGAGCGGGTGTGCGCGGTGGAAGTGCGCGCGACATTGCCCAAAACGCTGGTCGGCAAGCTGTCGCGCAAGGAACTGGTCGCCGAAGAACGGGCAAAGTCCGATGCGGGGCAAAAGCAGACTGGCACAGGCGCCTGATCGTCCCTATCTGTGCGGGCGATGGTGATGTGCCTGCCGGCACATGGCCGCACCGGTCTTCAGGCGAGGCAGTTTTGCCCTGTCTGAACCCCATCTGGTTTCCAGGAATAGCGGTAACGGATGAGGGCACGGGCCGGTGCCGCATTCAACACGGATAAGGAATGATTATGGCGCAGGAAATCGCGACGCTGGCCGGTGGCTGTTTCTGGTGCACCGAAGCGGTGTATCAGAATCTGAAGGGCGTCGAAGGCGTGGAAAGCGGCTATATCGGCGGCACCACCCCCAACCCGACCTATGAACAGGTCTGTTCGGGCGCGACCGGCCATGCCGAGGCAATTCGCATCACCTATGACCCTTCGGTTATCGGTTATGACGATCTGCTCGACATATTTTTCGCGACGCATAATCCCACGACGCTGAACCGTCAGGGCAATGACGTCGGCACCCAATATCGATCCGCCATCTTCCCCCATTCGGCGGAGCAGGAAGCGGCGGCGCGCGCCGGGATCGAACGGGCGCAGGCGGATCAGGCCGATCCCATCGTCACCGCGATCGAAGCCGATGCGCCCTGGTATCCGGCCGAAGATTATCACCAGAAATATTGGGACCGGGTGGGGGACCAGAACCCCTATTGCATGGCAGTGATCCCGCCCAAGCTGGCAAAGCTGCGCAAGGGCTTTGCCGCGCGGATCGAGGGTTGAATCTTCGGGACATGATCCGGTCTGGGTCATGCCCTGATGTCCTGCTTTTTCGCATGTCGCGATCCAGCCTCTGTTCCAGAAGACTTCACAAATGCCTTAGTGTGCGGTTCATGTGGGCCGTGCTATGAACGTGGCGAACGCAAGGAAGTCGGGGGACTTTGGTTATGAAGAAGAGGGTTCTGATCGCTGCGCCGATGCTGATGCTGGCATTGCCGGGCTGTGTCCGTACGGTCGCCAGCGTGGTGACTGCGCCGGTGCGCGCGGGCGCGCAGGTCGTTGACTGGTCCACCACCAGTCAGGAAGAAGCCGACCGCAATTACGGCCGCAAGATGCGCAAGCAGGAAGCCCGCGAAGGCAAGGAACGCAAAAAGGCCGACAAGGAACGGCGCGAACAGTGCCGCAGGGCCGGTTACGATAATTGCGGGTGAGATGAGGCAAGGGGGCTGACGGATGTGTCGGCCCCTTTGTTCTTTATGGGGGCGAGGGGAGCGGACGCCGGCATCACATGACTCCGTTCGCCCTGAGCCTGACGAAAGGGCTTCGTCTAACCGTCTGCCGAACCGGACAAGAAATCTTTGTGTTGCGCTATCTGCTTCTCGACTTCGCTCGAAGCGAACGGATGAGGGTAGCATAGAGATAAGGGGCTTCGACTTCGCTCGGCCCCCGAACGGGTTTCCATGGCGGGCAGCCCCATCAGGCGGCCGCGCGCCTCAATCGGTCGTTGATCGCCGCGCCGATGCCGTCCTGCGGGATCGGCGCGACGGCGATGCGGGTAGCGGCGCTGGCGTCGGCGATGTGCAGGGCGGCGAAGAGCAGCGCGGCGGCTTCGCGCATGTCCGCTTCCTGACTGAGGTTGATGTGGCAGGGCATCAGGCCGAAACCGATCAGATATTCGTCCTTTTCCGCCCTTAGCGCGTTCAGCCGCACGGGCTTGGACGGGGCATAATGACTTTCGAGCTGGCCGGGCGCCTCTATCTTATGCTCTGCGGCGCCGGTGATGACGGGCAGGCCGGTCGCATCCTCCAGCATGGCGGCGGTCACCGGGCCGGGACGCAGCAGGCGGACGCGATCCGCCTCCGGTGCGGCGATGGTAGATTCAAGACCCTCGCTGGTCGGTCCTTCGTCCAGGATCATGCGGATCTTGCCGTCCAGACTGGCCAGCACATGTTCGGCGCGGGTCGGGCTGATCGACCCGCTGCGATTAGCGGACGGCGCGGCGAGCGGCGTGCTGCTTTCGCGGATCAGCGCGCGCATCGCAGGGTGAGCGGGCAGGCGCAGCGCTACGGTGGGCAGGCCCGCGGTGACGAGCGGCGACAGGCCGCTGTCGGCGCGCACGGGCAGCACCATCGTCAACGGTCCCGGCCAGAACCGGTCGGCCAGCACGCACGCGACCGGCGAAAAGTCGGCCAGCCGTTCCGCCATGGCGATGTCGGCGACATGCACGATCAGCGGATTGAAGCTGGGCCGCCCCTTCGCGCTGTAGATCGCGGCGACGGCATTATTGTCCGTGGCGTCGGCGGCCAGGCCATAGACCGTTTCGGTCGGTACGGCGACTGGTTCTCCGGCGCGGATCAGCAGAGCCGCTTCGCGCAGGGATTCTGCGCCATAACGGCAGGATTTTGTGGAATAGGCTGGATGAGCGATGGTCACGGCCCCCGCGATATAGACCCCGAACTCCGCGAGTAAAAGACCATTGCGTCAAAGCCGTGACATGGATGCAACAATCCTTGCCGTCGCGCTTGCGGCCGCCGGTTTGGCTGGGTATCGCGCGGGTATGAACGACGCACTCCTCACCCGCATCGCCGAAGCGCTGGAACGGTTGGCGCCGCCGCCACCACTATCCGCCGACCTCAACGCTTTCCCCGCTTATGTATGGGACGGGCAGGCGATCCGTGGCGTGGAGGCGTTCGCGCCGGTGGATTATGCACTGCTGACCGGGATCGACGCGCAGAAGGGCGCGCTGCTGGACAATAGCCGCCGTCATGCGGCGGGCCATGCCGCGCATGACGTGTTGCTGTGGGGCGCGCGGGGCACCGGCAAATCGGCGGCGGTGGCGTCCGTCGTCGGGCTGTTGCAGGGCGAGGGGCAGGACATCGCGCTGATGCAATGTGCGATCGACGAACTGGCCAGCCTGCCTGCGCTGTTTTCGTTGCTGCGGGGCACGACCCGGCCTTTCATTCTGTTCCTGGACGATCTGGGGTTCGAGGAGCAGGGCGCCGGGGATGCACGCGCGCTGCGATCGTTGTTGCAGGGCGGCACGGCGGCGCGGCCCGCCAATGTCCGCCTCTATGTCACGTCCAACCGCCGTCACATCGTGCCGCGCCACCTGTCGGAACAGGATGACCCGATCAATCCGCGCGATGTGGTGGACGACAAGATGGCTTTGTCCGACCGGTTCGGACTGAGCCTTGGCTTCCATGCGCTGGATCAGGATGCCTATGTCGCCATCGTCGGGGGCTATGCCGCCAAGCTGGGCGTAGCGTTCGATCCGCTGGAGGCGATCCAGTGGGCCACCCAGCGCGGCAGCCGGTCAGGCCGCGTCGCATGGCAATATGTGGTCGAACTGGCCGGGCGGAACGGGCTGACGGTTTAAGCGGGCGGCCTGACACGAAAAAGGGGCGCTCCTGCGCAGGCAGGAGCGCCCCTTTTTCGTGACTGTGGCTGTTTCGTACTTCGCCTTCGTCACGCGCCATATGATGCCGCCGACATCGTCGCTGACCAGCAGCGCCCCTTTGGCATCGACGGTGACATCGACCGGGCGGCCGTGCGCGGCGCCATCCTTGTCCAGGAAGCCGGTCAGCAGGTCGATGGGCTTGGCCTTGCCTGCCTCACCATCTTCGAACCCGACATAGACGACCTTGTATCCGGCGGCGGGCTTGCGGTTCCAGCTGCCATGCAGGCCGACGATCGCGCCGTCGGTATAGGGCGCGCCCAGTTGCAGACCAGTGGCGAAGGTCAGGCCCAGCGGCGCGACATGATTGCCCAGCGCATAATCGGGACGCTTGGTATATTCGCGGATTTCCGGGCGTTGCGGCTGGACGCGGCGATCCTCATAACCGCCCCAGTAATTCCACGGCCAGCCGTAGAAGGCGCCAAATTCCACGCGCGTCAGATAATCGGGGACAAGGTCGCCGCCCAGCATGTCGCGTTCATTGACGACGCCCCACAACGCGCCGCTTTTGGGTTCGAAGGCAAGGCCGACGGGGTTGCGCAGGCCGGACGCGAAGATACGCTTGTAACCGGTCTTGGGATTGACTTCCATCACCAGCGCGCGGCCCTTTTCGACCTCCAGCCCATTGTCCGCGATATTGCTGTTGGACCCGACGCCGACATAGAGCAGCCCTTCGGGGCTGGCGGTCAGGCTCTTTGTCCAATGCTGGTTGGGGGCCTGCGCAGGCAGATCGATGATCTTGCGGCCCTTGTCCGTGATCTTCGTGTCGCCTTCCTTATAGGGAAAGGCCATCAGCGCGTCGGTATTCGCGACATAGAGCGTGTCGCCGATCAGCGCCATGCCATAGGGCGAATTGAGGCCGGTCAGGAAGGCGGTTTTCGTTTCCGCCCGCCCGTCTCCATCGACGTCGCGCAGCAGGCTGATGCGGTTGGCTGACGGCACGCCTGCGCCCGCCTTATTCATCAGATAATTCATCACCCGGCTGACGATGCCGCTTTTGGGGCGGGGCGGGCTGTTGGTTTCGGCGACCAATATGTCGCCATTGGGCAGGCGCAGCATCGACCGGGGATGGGCCAGCCCTTCGGCATAGCGCACAACGGCCAGCCCCTTTGCCGCGACCGGGGCCTGACCGGCGGTCCATGGCTTGACCTCCGCAATGTTGACCGTGGGCAGCATTTCGTTGCGCGGCGTGGTGAACACCGGCTCCTTGCCCGTATCGGCGCCCACGGGCAGCTGCGCCGTGTTGCCCTGAGCCAGATAGAGGAAGACGCCGCCTGCAACCAGCAGCAGGATCAGGGCGATGACCAGAATATGTTTCTTCATGGCGTCCACATCTATGCGGAGCCATGATCGTCGGCAAGGCGGTGATTGCGCCAAATTTGCCGTATCGGCAAACATGACGCCACCGACCGGATCAGTCGAGCCAGCGAGTCTGCCGATGTAATCGCGGCAAATGGCTCGCTAGCGCCGACGTTCGAGGAGCCACATCGCCACCGCGATGATGATGCCCGCCGCCGTGCCAACGAGCAGGCCTATGCTGGGCTGGCCCAGAAACCCACCGCCGATCGTCCCCGCCAATATCAGGAATGCGATGATCGCGCCGCCGCCGGTCGGGTTCTTGCCGGTCGGGTTTTTGATGGGCTTGTTCATGCCTTCCCCCTTGCCATGGACGGCGGAACATGGCTAGATTCTTTGGCTGTCGATCAGTGATGACACGCGCCGTCCCGTTTCGGCATGGATCGTCCCGATGCGGGATGGATGTTCCATATGGGGACTTCGCTAATGGTCGATTCACCCTTCAAACCGGCCGCCACCGTCAAAGCGCCAAACTGGCACGGCGATTGAAAGTCCAATCCGACAAATAAGGTCGCCAATAAAAAGTCGGGGGTTGCTATGCAGTTGCCATATCTTTCGGACCGGAAGAGCTATGACGATGCGGCTGAATTGATGGCTGCATTCGGTGACAATGCGGGATATGAGGCTGCGGCCCGTGCCGATCGTAGCCTGGATCTGGGCAATCACATCACATTTTGCCACTGGCGTCAGATCGAGCGGCTGATCGTGCTGCTGACCTACGACCAGCCGATGGGCACGATTCACTGACAGCAAAATGCGAAGGCCGGCCGACGGGTCGGTCCGGCCTGAACGCGTTACAGGCGCAGGCCTGCGGTTTCGGGCAGACCGGCCAGAATGTTGAGATTCTGGACGGCAGCACCCGCCGCGCCCTTGCCCAGATTGTCGAGCGCCGCCACCAGCCGCGCCTGACCGCTGTCGGCATTGCCGAACAAAAACAGCGCCAGCCGGTCCGTCGCGCCGACATGTTCCAACGCTACGCCGGTCATGGCCGCGCTTTCGTCCAGCGACGCGACGCTGGCGATCTGCGACCCGGCATAGGCACCGGTCAGCGCGGCATGAATGTCGTCCAGCGTCGGCGCGCCCGGCATGGCGCGCAACTGCAGCGGCACTTCCACGATCATCCCGCGATAGGCATTGGCCACCGCAGGCGCGAAGAGCGGCGGATGGGCAAGCCCGGAATAACGGGTCATTTCCGGTACATGCTTGTGGCCAAGCGACAGGCCATAGGGGCGGAAGGCGCTGGGCGCGCCAGCCGTGCCCTCATAATCGGCGATCATCGCCTTTCCCCCGCCCGAATAGCCCGATGCACCAGACACGGTCACTGGCCAGTCGGCGGGCAGCAGGCCAGCCAGCACCAGCGGACGAACGAGCGCCAAGAAACCGGTGGGCCAGCAGCCCGGATTTGCGATGAAGCGGCTGTTCGCGATTCTCTCGCGATGGCCCGGCTCCAGTTCGGGGAAGCCATAGGTCCAGCCATCAGCCACGCGATGCGCGGTCGACGCATCGATGACGCGGGTGCTGTCATTGTCGATCAGCGCCACGGCTTCACGCGCGGCATCGTCCGGCAGGCAGAGCACCACCACATCGGCGGCGTTCAGCGCGTCGCGGCGCGCGCCAGCGTCCCGCCGCAGTTCTTCCGGCACGGTGATGAGCGAGAGTTCCGGGCGACCGGCCAGCCGTTCGGCGATTTCGATGCCGGTGGTGCCATGGCCGCCGTCGATGAAAACCTTCGTGCTCATGCGGCGATTCTCCGCCGGGCGATGATGGGTTGGGCGTGCGTTTCGGTAAGGCGCGCGACGACGTCCGCCAGCGGTTCCTTCACCACCGACATCCAATAGGCGTTGGCGTGCAGCAGCGTACGCGCGTCGGTCATGATGCCGACATGGCCGGGGAAGAAGATAAGGTCGCCCCGTTCCAGCACCGCATCGCTATCGATCGGCGCGCCGATCCCTTCGCATTGCAGGTCGGTGTCGCGCGGCACGGCGATGCCGAGCTGGCCCAGCGCGACCTGCACCAGTCCCGAACAGTCGATGCCGCGATGTCCGCGCCCGCCCCAGATATAGGGCTGGCCCAGATAGCGTTCGGCGATCGCGACCCAGTCGCTGGCCTTCACATCGGCCGATTCGGCGTGGCGCGCATGCACGAACCCTTCGGCGCAGGCGATGAAGTCGCCCTGCGCTTCGCCGGTGAACTGCGCGCCGCCGGGCCAATGGTCGGCTATCGGCGCCTTGATGTCCGCTGCGCTGAACAGGGGGGCGCTTTCCACGTTGATCCGGTGAGTCGGCGTTTCCAGCACGTCCAGCGCGTCGCGGCTGATATAGCCGACATAGCCGTCATGCCCGCAAAAGCCCCATGCCCAGTCGGTCATGACGTCCAGCGCATGGAAGGTTTCGCCGCGCAGCAATTCGCTGATTGCTTCGGACGTCGCGGTTGCCGCCGAAAAGATCGGCGCGCCCGCGGCAACGCAGGTCAGCGGCACCGCGCGTGCATAATGGGCGGAAAAAAGGACGCCCGCCAGCGACAGATCGGCGAGGTCGCCGCGCGCTGCATGGGTGCGTCGGTCGAGCGCGACCGATCGGCCGTCGAGCTTGAAACGGGTTCGTTCAGGCGGTGCGTTCCGCGCGTGTGTGTTCGTGCCTGTCATCGCGCGCGGTTCCTGCGATGAAATGGTGAAAGGCGTCAAGAAATTCCGCGCCTTTCGGCGTCCGGGTGATGAAAATATTGCGACGGTCCGCCACATCGCGCTCCCGACGCAGATAACCGAGCGCCGACAGCTTGTTTAGCGCGCGGGTGATGACGGGCTTCGACACGTGCAGCGCTTCGGCCAGTCCGCGCACCGTATGGGGGCCTGAACCGATATAGACGGTCATCATCAACGCCATCTGGCGATTGGTCAGGTCGGGTTTGCCCGACCGGACATAATCCACCAGAGTGCGCATCCATTCGCCCAGCGGCTGAAAGGCTGAACGATCGGTTTCGGTGGGGGCGTGCGCGTTCATGCCCCCTAAACGCACGATTCCCAATCCGGTTGCGTAACGGATGGCTTTATCCGTTACGACCATAGCGTTGCTGCAACAGGGCGAAAACGGCGCGCAGGCCCAACGCTTCGCCGCCCTTGGGGCGGCCGGGGCGGGGGGCGGGGCGCCATGCGAACGTGTCGAGGTGCAGCCACGGCACATCGTCGGGCACAAACCGCTTCAGGAACAGCGCGGCGGTGATGGCGCCCGCAAACCCGCCTTCGCCCGCATTGTTGATGTCCGCCACATCCGATTTCAGCATGTCGGCATAGCCATCCCACAGCGGCAGCCGCCATGTCGGGTCGTCGACCTGCGCGCCAGCCGCAGCGATGTCCGCCGCCAGCGCATCGTCATTGGCGAAGAGCGCGGGCAGGTCCGGACCGACCGCCACGCGCGCCGCGCCGGTAAGGGTCGCGAAATCCACGATCAGTTCGGGCTTTTCCTCCCCCGCGCGGGTCAGCGCGTCGCCCAGCACCAGCCGCCCTTCAGCATCGGTATTGCCGATTTCCACGCTCAGCCCCTTGCGTGTGCGCAATATGTCGCCGGGGCGGAAGGCATTGCCGGAAATCGCATTTTCTGCCGCCGGGATCAGCAGGTGCAGCCGCACCGGCAGCCGCGCCGCCATGATGAGCTGTGCCAGCGCGATAGCATGGGCCGCGCCGCCCATATCCTTCTTCATGATGCGCATGCCCGACGATGGCTTGATGTCGAGGCCCCCGCTGTCGAAACAGATGCCCTTGCCCACGATGGCGATGCGCGGCGCGGCGGCATCGCCCCATGTCATTTCGATAAGGCGCGGGGCAAAGTGCCTGTCCGCGGCCTTGCCTACGGCATGGATCATCGGGAACCCCTGTTCCAGCGCGTCGCCGCGCGTCGTGGTGACGACGGCGCCGCATGCGGCCGCGATCTTTTCCACCGCCGCTTCCAGATCGGGCGGTCCCATGTCGGCGGCGGGCGTGTTCACCAGATCGCGGACCAGCGCCACGGCCTGCGCCAGTTGCACCGTGGGCGCGATCCGCGCGACATCGGCGCTGATCAATATGCGCGGACCGGCGGGGGGATCATCCCTGCGATAGCGGTCGAACCGATATTGCGCCGTCAGCCAGCCCAGCGCCGCCGCGCCCGGCCCGCCTTCTGTCAGCCTGTAGCTGCCCTCCGGCAAGGTTTCTGCCAGTCGGGCAAGGCACCATGGGCCAAGCGCATCGCGCACGGCCACTCCGGCGATCACCGACCAGTCGTCGCCTTTTTCCCCCGGCAGGATCGCATGTTCATGCGCATGGCCCCGGAATTTCTGCGCCATCAGCAGCGCGCGGACAGCGGCTGGGCGGTCCCCCAGCCAGGCGTCGTAACCCTTTGCATCGACAAGGTGGATCGAACGGGCGGGCTTCTGGTTGTCCGCTTTGAGCAGGTCGGAATAGTCGGTCATTGCGCGGGTGTAAGGGAAAGTGAACGGCCATGAAAAGAGCAATTTTTCATCGCTCGCGCGGCACGTTCGGCCCCTTCTCCATTTGCATGGGGCGATGGCACGGCCTAGCTTCACATCCCATAAAATAAGGAGATGGACGATGATATATGGAGATGATCGCAGCCTGCAGGCGGCACGGGCGCGCGCCTATGCGCTCGCTGAAAGCGGACAGTTCGACAATGGTCACGCCGTGGAACAGGCGCTGATCGCCGAAGGATGGTCCAACGCCGGTCGCGCGCTCGACAGCGACTATGCGCGCAAGGCCATCGGCGAGAAATGCCGCGCGGCGCAGGCGCATTGATGCGCACAGCTATTCCGGCCATGGCGGCGGTCCTGATGATCGCCGCCTGCTCCCCATCGCAGGAACCGCCCAACGGCACCGTTGCCGAAAATGAAGCGGCGAGCCGATTTGCCGACAAGATGTCCGGCACGCCAGAACCCTCTCCGCCCGCTAAACCCTTTGCGCAGAGCGACAAGAGCGAATTTCTGGAATTTTCCTACGCCTATCCGGCGCAGGCCGCCGCCATTCCGTTTCTGGTCGAGAAATTTGGGAAGCAAGCGACGGCGTCCAAGGCCGACGCGCTGAAAATGGCAAAGGAGGATAGCGGATCGGCGAAGCAGTCCGGCTATCCGTTTCGACTTCACAGCCTGGAGACCAAATGGTCGGTGGAGGCGGATACGCCGCGTTTCCTGACGCTGGAGGCGCAGACCTATGTCTATACCGGCGGGGCGCATGGCATGACCGGTTACGACGTCGTGCTGTGGGACAAGACGCGGCGGCGCGAGACCAGCGTCAAGGCATTGATGACGACGACGGCGGCTTTCTCCGCCGCGATCCGCGAGCCGTTCTGCAAGGAACTGGACCGTCAGCGCGCGGAAAAGCGCGGCGCGCCGGTGAAGCGCGGGGATGACGAGTTCACCCAGTGCATCGACCCGATGGAGCAAGTACTGGTCCCGACATCGAAGGACGGCAGGCTGATCGACAGCATCACCGTGGTGGTCGGTCCCTATAGCGCCGGTCCCTATGCCGAGGGCAGCTATGATGTGACGGTGCCGGTCGATGCCGCCATGTGGAAGACGATCAAGACCGAATATCAGGACGGTTTCGTCAAACCCTGATCAAACCCCCGTTCGTTTCGAGCCTGTCGAGAAACGAGGCAAAGCCGAGTTCAGCGAAGCTAAACGAGGAGCGCTGCGCTATCTGCTTCTCGACTTCGCTCGAAGCGAACGGAAAGAGGCGTGTTAAACCGGCACGCCGTACAGGTCATGATCGTCGGCGTCTTCGATCAGCACGTCGAACATGTCGCCGGCCTTCCGCCCGTCGCCGACATCGCGCAGGAAGACATTGCCGTCGATTTCCGGCGCATCCGCCTGACTGCGGGCGGTGGCGCCGATGCTGCCATCTTCCTCATCCGCTTCGCCCACTTCATCGATGATGACGGGCAGGACGCGGCCGACCTTTGCCTGCAATTTGGCCGCGCTGATCGCGGCGGTCTTTTCCATGATCCGCTGGTAGCGTTCTTCCTTGACCTCTTCGGGCACCGCGCCGGGCAGGTCGTTGGCCGCTGCCCCTTCGACCGGTTCGAAGCGGAAAGCGCCGACACGGTCCAGCTGTGCTTCGTCGAGCCAGTCGAGCAGATATTGGAAATCCGCCTCCGTCTCACCGGGGAAGCCGACGACGAAGCTGGAGCGTATCGCGATGTCCGGGCAGATGTCGCGCCATTTGGCGATGCGGCTCAGTACCTTGGCTTCGTTGGCGGGGCGCTTCATCGCCTTGAGCACCGATGGTGCCGCATGCTGGAACGGAATGTCCAGATAAGGCGTCAGCAGTCCTTCCGCCATCAGCGGCACGACATGATCGACATGGGGGTAGGGGTAGACATAGTGCAGCCGCACCCATGGCGCCTTGCCCTCAGCCGTCCGCAGCTGTCCCAGTTCGCGCGCCATGTCGGTCATATGGGCGCGCACTTCGCGGCCCTTCCACATGCGCGGATCATGCTTTGTATCCACGCCATAGGCCGACGTGTCCTGGCTGATCACCAGCAGTTCCTTCGTGCCCGCCGCGACCAGCTTTTCCGCCTCGCGCAGCACGGCATCGATGCGCCGCGACACCAGGTCGCCGCGGATCGACGGGATGATGCAGAAAGAGCAGCGATGGTTGCAGCCTTCCGAAATCTTGAGATAGCTGTAATGGCGCGGCGTCAGCTTCAGGCCACCTTCGGGCACCAGATCGACGAAGGCGTTGGGAATGGGCGGCGACGCGTCGTGCACCGCGTTGACGACCTGCTCATATTGATGCGCACCGGTGACGGCCAGCACCTGAGGAAATTTCGCGCGGATGACGTCGGCTTCGTCACCCATGCAGCCGGTCACGATGACGCGACCATTTTCCGCCATCGCTTCGCCAATGGCTTCCAGCGATTCTTCCTTGGCGGAATCGAGAAAGCCGCAGGTGTTGACCAGCACGACGTCCGCACCGGCATAGTCGGCGGACATCTGATAGCCGTCGGAACGCAGCTTGGTCAGGATACGTTCGGAGTCCACCAGATTCTTGGGACAGCCGAGCGAAACCATGCCGATTTTCGGCGCGTCTGGGATTTTGGTTGCCATGATCGCCGCGCACATAGGGATTTTTGCGCCAAATGTCACGGGGGCGCTGAAAATGACGAAGGGCGCGCCCTTGCGGACACGCCCTCCATTTTCCTAACCTATTGATCCATCAGATCTTGTAGGACAGGCGGATGTAACCGAACTGGCCCGGCACGTCATAGGTGGTCGGGTCGAAATTCGCGCTGTCGCAGGTGAAGCAGGCCGGCGGATCCTTGTCGAAGATATTGTTCACGCCGATCGTGAACCGCGTGCGATGATCCAGCCATGCAGGCGAGAAATAGGCCTGCATGTCGCCATAGAAGGTCGTGCCCATGACGTTGCCGTCGCTTTCGGTGACCTTGCTGATGTAGCGGCCGGTGAAGGACAGGCCCCATGCATCCGCCGCATAATCCAGCGTCGCCGTCGCCTTGAAGCGCGGATAGGCCTGATCGGTGGCGGCGCAGCGTTCCTTGCCCGCACATTTGATCGTGGGGGCGTTCAGTTCCGCCGGGGCCGCAATGTCATATTTCAGCAGATAGGCGGCGTTGACCGTCAGCCCCACCGTGCCGTTACCCACCGGCTTCGACCGGTAGATGAACGATCCGTCGATCCCGTCGGTGTTGATCGCGTTGAGGTTCTGCAACGTCGCGTCGATCCCGGCGACAAGGCCGTTGGGCGTACGGCTGATCGCGCCACAGCTCAACGGATCGCCGTCGAAGGCGCAACGACGCAGCGTCAGCGTGGCTGGCACCGAGTCGATCGCGTTCTTCAGGCGGATGTTGTAATAATTGACTTCCAGACTGAGCGCGCTGGCGAAGCTGTCGCGCGCCCATGCCGGGCTGTAGACCATGCCCGCCGTCCAGGTTTTCGACGTTTCGGGGCGCAGCGCGGTCGATCCGCGGGAAAATACGCCCAGCTGCCCCCCGGTCGGTTCGTCATAGCTGCCATTGGCGGGAACGCCATTGGCGATGCAGTTGGCGCGAACCGTGGGGTCGTTCCATGCGCCACCCGCCGCACTGGTGCAGGGGTCGTTGATCGTCTGGTCGGTACGCGACCGTCCGGCATAGAGTTCGCCGATGCTGGGCGCGCGCAGGCTTTCGGCATAGCCGCCGCGCAGCAGCAGATCGTTGACCGGCTTCCACAGGCCCGACACGGTATAGGTCGTGTTGCTGCCAAAGCTGCTATAGTTGGAATGCCGCGCCGCGCCGCTCAGTTCCAGTTTCTGGAAGAAGGGCGTGTTCGACAGGATCGGGATACGCAGTTCGCCGTAAAATTCATCGACGTTGAATCCGCCCGCCGCCGGGCTGGTGGGGACGTCTGCGCCCAGACCCGCCGCGATGATCGGATCGGGAACATAGGCGGCCTGCTGGTCGCGATGTTCATAGCCGATGGCAAAGCCCACCGCGCCGCCGGGCAGGTCGAACAATTCGCCCGACAGGTTGGCGGTCACATCCCACAATTCCTGTTCGCTGCGCGACCGTTCGTCGAATGTGACGTAATCCAGCATCGCCTGCGTCACCGATCCCGCGCCGCCGAAGATGTTGAAGGGCACGCATTCGCCGGTGCAGCCCGCCAGCGGACCCAGCGCCTGCGCCAGTCGTGCGGCGTTGAGGTTGCCGGTAAAGACCTGCCGCGCATTGTTGGTGCCGTACATGCCGTTGACGTCCCAATACCATTTGCGGTCGCCGACGTCGAAGGAACCTTCCAGCGTCGATTGCATGGTGAGCGTGTCGACGGTTTGGCTGAACACGCGCGGGCCGCCCTCCACGAAACGACGAGCGATCAGCGAATAGGTGGCAGGCGTGCCGTTCGCGCCCGACGAAAGGGTGAATCCGAAGGGATTGAACGGATTGGTCGCATCGATGCTGATCGTGTCGAGCAAGTTGCCGTTACCCGCATCGGGGCCGAGGAACAGCGGCAGCGGCGCGGCCTGCGTCGTCGATTCGCGATGCTGATAGACGAGCCGGGTGCGCAGGCTGACATTGTCGGAAAATTCGAACTTCGCGTTCAGGAATGCGCCATAGCGTTCCGACGGGGTCAGCAGATAATTTTCCGGCGCGAAATTATAGCGGTCGGCCGCCGTGAAATCCTTGAAATCGCCGGGAAAGGTTGGGCGACCCGATACCGGCCGGATCAGCGTCAGATCATCGTCGCCGATCAGGAAACGGCCATTGGGTGTCGCGCCCGAACAGCCACCGATGGGGTCGGCGCAGCTGGTCTGCCCCGGATTGGGGAAGAGCGACATGGAACGGTCGGACGTGCGAACGGCCTGCTGCTTCACATAATTGCCGCCGAACACCACCGACACGCGATCCGACTGGATGCCATAGCTGGCGTTGACGTCATATGTTTCGCCATCGCCCTGTTCATAGGTGCCGAACTGCGCCGAAAAGTCGAGGCCCTTCTGCGACTGTTTGGTGATGATGTTGACGACGCCCGCAACGGCATCCGACCCGTAGAGCGGGGACGCGCCCGATTGCAGCACCTCCACCCGCTCGATCATGCTTTGCGGGATGGAATTGAGGTCGACCGACGCCGGAATGCCGCCCGCCGCCGAACCGTTTACATAACGCATGCCATCGACCAGGATCAGCGTGCGCTTTGCGCCCAGATAGCGCAGGTCGATTTCGGCCGAACCGGAACTGACACCGGTGCCGTCGGGTGGGCCGCCGATATTCCCGGCATTGTTGACTTTCGTATTCAGGCCGCCACCCGCGCTGGGGATGCGTTGTAGCACATCGGCGATGGAGGTGAGGCCGGTGCGGGCGATCGCCTGTTGATCGACGGTGACGATCGGCTTGTCCTGATCCAGCGGATTTTGCCGGATGCGCGATCCGGTGACGATGATCGCGCTGCCGTCATCGGCCTGTGGGGCGGTGGATTGGGCAAAGGCCGGGACGGCCACGGTCAGAACCGACAACATGGCGCCGCAATGCAGGGCGGTTTTCAATCGCATGATGTAACCCCTTCAATGATCACCTGTTTTTCACAGGCCTGCGAAGGAGTGTTTGCGTTTTACAACAGCATAGCAATTACCCGCCGGGGTATTGGCGGGCGGTGTAGCGATAATTTTTCAATATGTTGCGGCATGGCAACAAAATATTTCGGTTCATCCCTGTAACGAAACTATTCGTCGGACAGGGGACTGTCGCCTTCCGTCACTTCGATGATCAGGTCGCCGGTCTGAAGCCTGTGCGCCCCTTCTTCCCAAAAGCCGATCGGCCGATCGTCGCGATAGATGCGCAGGCCGATACCGGTGCGGATCGCCGATAGTGGCCCGCCAATCTCATCCGGACGCACGGCCCTTTCGTTGAGTTTGATGCGTCCGCCCGATGCAGCGAGGTCCGCCATATAATCGGCCAGATGCTTGCCGCTGGTGCTGCCCGCCAGCAGAAGCCCGGCAAAGCTGACCGGATTGATGACGGTCGTCGCGCCCGCCTGTCGCGCGGGCAGTTCATTATCCTCGTTCCGCACCACGATGCTGATCGGCAGGCGCGGCGCCAGGTGCCGGGCGGTCAGCGTGATCAGGATCGACGTATCGTCGCGCCCGGCCGACACGATCATGCTGCGGGCGCGATGGATGGCGACGTCCTTCAACGTCTTGTCGCGGGTGGAATCGCCGCACAATATGTTGCAGCCCATGTCCTCGGCCAGCGCCAGCGCCTTTTCGCTGCCGTCGATGACGACGATTTCGCGTGGGTCGGTCCCCCGCGCCAGCAATTCATGCACCGCTTCCTGACCGCTGGTGCCGAAACCGGTGACGATGATGTGATTGTGCAGATCGGCCTGAATGCGTGCCATGCGCCACCTGTAGAGGATGTTGCGAAGGAAGAGATTATAGGCCGTCCCCAGAAAGATCAGCCAGACGAACAGCCGGATCGGCGTGACGAAGATGGATTCGAACAGTCGCGCTTCGGGCGTGACCGGTACGATGTCGCCATAGCCGACCGTGGTGACCGTCACCGTCGTAAAATACAGAACGTCGATGAAGCTGATATGATTGTCATAATTGTCCTTCAGGCCGTCCCGCCCGAACCAGTGCAAAGCCAGCACGATGGCGATCAGCCCGAAAACCAGCCCCACCCGCCATGTCAGGTCCGCCCACATCGGCATGGACGATCGCCGCCGCAGGAAACCGGCGGTGGGCGACGCGGGGGCCTGATTGATCCTCATGGACTTGGCAACTGGCCCATCGGGTTCACCGGTACGCGGTCCTTGCGCAATTCGAAATGCAGCTTGGGCTTGCTGGCGTATCCGGTGTCGCCGACCAGCCCTATAACCTGTCCCTTCGTCACCTTCTGCCCGCGCACCACATCGACGCGCGATGCATGGCCATAGGCGCTGACCCAGCTGCTGCCATGGTTGATGAGGACAAGGCCGCCGAACACCGCCACTTTGTCCCCCGCATAGGCGACCACGCCATCGGCGCTGGCGCGGATGGGGGTGCCGATGGGGGCGGCGATGTCGATGCCGTTATTTTTCGCGCCGCTCTGCCCCGGGCCGAAACGCGACAGGATCGTGCCGCGTACCGGCCAGTCGAAACTGCCGCTCAGGCGAGCAGGCTGCGCGGCAGGGACGTTGGAGGGCAGAGGTTTGGGCGTGCTGGACGCGGAGGCCGTGCGGCCATTTTCCGGCGCGGCGGGCTGTCCGCCGGTCAGCACGTCGTCAATGTCGATACGGAATGCGGCGGCGCGCTGTTCCATGCTGCTGGGCGCGCGGGCAGGGGCGTTGCCGGGCAACAGCAGCCGCTGGCCGCGCCGCAATATATAGGGTTGTTCCAGCCCGTTGGCTTCGACGATCTGTCGCCATGCCACGCCATAGGCGGCCGCGATGGCGATGCCCGTTTCCCCTTCCGCCACCAGATGATAACGGCCGGCCGGGATGGACAGCGTCTGTCCCACCCGCACATGATAGGGCGGCGGCAGGCCGTTCGCCCGCGCGATGGCTTCCGAACCGGCGCCGGTGCGGTTGCCGATGCCGCGCAGCGTATCGCCCGATTTCACCACATAGCTGGACGCCGCGACGGTGCGCGCATTGGCCACGACCTGCTGCGCGGTCCAGACCGGCTGGGTTTCCGCCAGCATCACGGTGGAGGTGTCCGCACCCATTATGGGCGGCGTTGCAGGGGATGGGGCGGGCGGCGGGGACGCGGCCGGTTCCGCCTGATTGGGAATACAGGCTTCCAGCAGGAGCGGCCCTGCGGCGATGGTGAGGATAAGGGGCAGACGCTGCATCACGCCCTGTTTATCCGATCGGCCGATGCTTTCCAGCAATTTAAGGCAGATGGCGTAACAATCATTAGGCTGCTAATGATTGTTACGCCATAATGCGTGATTGTCTCTTTCGCTGTCCTGATCGCTGGACGGGTCAGCGCGGTTCCAGCTTCGTGATGCCGCCCATATAGGGGGCCAACGCTGCGGGCACCATGACGCTGCCGTCGGCCTGCTGGTAATTTTCCAGCACCGCGACCAGCGTGCGTCCGACGGCAAGGCCGGAACCGTTCAACGTATGCAGGAACCGCGTCTGCTTCTCCCCCTCCGGCTTGTAGCGGGCATTCATGCGGCGTGCCTGAAAATCGCCGCAGTTCGACACGGAACTGATCTCGCGATAGGTTTGCTGGCTGGGCAGCCACACTTCCAGATCCCATGTCTTGCGTGCGCCGAAGCCCATGTCGCCGGTGCACAGCAGCATCTTGCGATAGGGTAGCTCCAGTGCCTGCAATATGCCCTCTGCCGCCGCGACCATCCGTTCATGTTCGGTATCCGAGTCTTCGGGCGCGCAAATGGCGACCAGTTCGACCTTTTCGAACTGATGCTGACGGATGAACCCGCGCGTGTCCCGCCCGGCGGACCCGGCTTCGGACCGGAAGCAGGGGGTGAGCGCCGTCAGCCGGATCGGCAGGCTGTCCGTCGCCACGATCTGTTGCGCGACGAGGTTGGTAAGCGAGACTTCGGCCGTCGGGATCAGCCAGCGGCCATCGGTGGTGCGGAAAAGGTCTTCGGCGAATTTGGGCAACTGGCCCGTGCCGAACAGCGCATCATCCTTCACCAGCAGCGGCGGATTGGTTTCTTCATAGCCGTTCGCGCCCGATTGCGTATCCAGCATATATTGCGCCAGCGCCCGGTGCAGCCGCGCCATCTGCCCGCGCAAGGCGGTGAAGCGCGCGCCGGACAGGGCAGCACCGCCTTCGAAATCCAGACCCAGCGCTGGGCCGAAATCGGCATGGTCCTGCGGCGCGAAGTCGAAATCGCGCGGCGTGCCCCAGCGGCTGACTTCCACATTGTCGGCTTCGTCCGCGCCGTCGGGCACATCGTCGGCGGGCAGATTGGGGATGGCGGCCAACATTGCGGTCAGCGCGTCGCTGACTTCACGGTCTTCCGCTTCCAGCGCGGGCGTGCCTTCCTTCAGCGCCGCCACTTCGGCCTTCAGCGCTTCGGCCTTTGCCATATCCTTGGCGGCCATTGCCTGACCGATCGCCTTGCTCGCTTCGTTGCGACGGGCCTGCCCCTGTTGCAGCTGTGTCTTGAGCGCGCGACTGCGTTCATCCAGCGTCAGGATGTCGGCGGACAGGGGCGCCAGCCCGCGCCGACCAAGGGCGGCGTCGAAAGCGGCAGGGTTTTCGCGGATGAAGCGGATGTCGTGCATGGGCCTGTCCTATGCCGTCGTGCGACGAACCGCGCAACCCTGCGCGCTGCCGTCCGTTGGTCCTCCACGCATGAAAACAGCAAAGGAGACGGCGATGCAGATCGATCAGGACGCAATGATATTGGTGGCGGACGGCCGCAAGCTGCTCCTTTTCCGCAACAAGGGCAGTCGGGCCGCCCCGCAGCTGGAGGCGGAAACGGTCGAGGTGCAGGATAATCCATCCCATCTGGAACAGGCGTCCGACCGGGCCGGGCAATCATCCTCCACCGGCACGGCGTCGGGCACGATGGGCGAAAATAATTTCCACGAACTGGAGGAACAGCGTTTCGCCAGCCATGCGGCCGACCTGCTGAAACGGCGGGCGTTCGCGCAGGATTATGCAAAGCTGATCATCGTCGCGCCGCCCTCTGCACTGGGCGAAATGCGCAAGCATCTGCACAAGGAAGTGCAGGATCGGCTGGTCGGCGAACTGGCCAAGGATCTGACCAATCATCCGGTCGGTGAAATCGAAAGACTGCTTGCCGCCGCCTGATCCCGGCGCTGGTTGGCGGACGTCGTTTGGCCAACGCCGTCTGGAAAGCCTGAAAAAGGGGCGGTCCCATTATGCCGGGGCCGCCCCTTTTCTCGCGCCGGTGCTGCCGTCAGGCGGCCGCGTTGCCCTTGCGTTCGGCAAAGCGACGGCGGGCGACAAGCGCCACGGCAGCCGCGCCGAACAGTAGGACCATGGGCGGCGCCGGAACGTCGGTGCCACCGGTGCTGCTCGAACCCCCGCTCGAGCTGCTGGACGACGAACTGCTCGAAGAAGAGCTGCTCGAAGAAGAAGAGGAACTGCCGGTCGAGCTGCTGGAGCCGCTGGACCCCGACGATCCGCTCGAACCGCTGCTGCCCGTGCTGCCGAAGCTGGACGATCCGCCCGACGACGAGGAAGACGACGAGCTGCTGCTGGATGAGGAGCTGGACGAAGAAGAGCCTGACGATCCGCTGCTGCCGCTCGACCCCGACGAACCGCTGGAACCCGAACCGCCGCTCGACGTGCCGGGGTGATGCGGATGACCTGGCTTGCCGCCGCTCGAACCGCCAGAGCTGCTCGACGAGGAGCTGGAGGAACTGGACGACGAGGAGCTGGAGCTGGACGAGGAAGACGAGCTGGAGCTGACGCCGGAGGATGTCGACACATTACCCGACGACGTGGAAACGTTGCCGGAGGAGGTGGAGACGTTGCCCGAAGATGTCGACACGCCACCCGTCGATGTGGAAACACCACCTGTGGAAGTGGAG
>NZ_JBMDWL010000091.1:0-37261 GCF_048594625.1 Sphingobium sp. | reverse complement strand
CCTATGACCAGTTCGCCGAACTGGCGCGCGATTATCTGTTGGGATCGGCGCCGTTCCGGGCGGAGGTCAATCCCGAAGTCGCCAATTATGGCGATTATGACCAGCTGATGCGGCTGGAGGAATGGTATGGGCGGGACGATGGCTAAGACGCGCGCACTTCAGAAGCTGTTGGGCGATCAGGCGCGGGCGGCCGCGCCCGACGCGCATGTTTGGCTGTCCGCTTCGGCCGGGACCGGCAAGACCCATGTGTTGACCGCGCGCGTGTTTCGCCTGTTGCTTCAGGGAGTGCGCCCGGAAAATATCCTGTGCCTGACTTTTACCAAGGCGGGCGCGGCCGAAATGGCCGACCGCATCCATGATCGATTGGCGGCGTGGGTGCAGATGGAAGGCGCGGCGCTGGCGCGCGACCTGATGGCGCTGGGAGAGGATTACGGGCCGGATCAGCAGGATCAGGCCCGACGCCTGTTCGCCGAAGTGCTGGAATCCACAGGCGGGGGCCTGCGCATCCAGACGATCCATGGTTTCTGCCAGCAACTGCTGGCCGCTTTCCCACTGGAAGCGGAACTGACGCCCGGTTTCCGGCCGCTGGACCAGCGGGAACAATCCGCGCTCGCTCGACAGACGCTGGCCGACATGGTGGTGCGCGCGCATGATCAGGGCGACGGGGCGCTGATGGATGCGCTTCAGGCGCTGAGCCTGCGTTTGGGGGAAGGCGGCGCGGAGCAGTTCCTGCTGCGCTGCGCGACCAGGGGCGATGTGCTCGATGCATTGCCCGAAGCCATCGCGCCATGGATCGCAGAGCAGATGGAAATGCCGGATGGCGATATTGATCAATGGCTTGCGGATCAATGTTCGGATGAAATATTCGACATGCGAACGCTGGACGGGATCGTGCGCGCCAATGTCGAATGGGGCAAGGGGCGCGGCCTGGAACGATGCGATCGCATCGCCGCCTGGCGTGCGCTGGACCCGGTCGGACGCGCGGCGAACCTGACCGAATTGCACCGCGCGTGGGCGAAGGCGGACGGCGACCTGATCGATGCCAAAGGTTGGGTGCCGCCCAGCGACGGATATATCAACATGGCGGCGCGGCTGTACGACCGGTGCGGCGAACTGATCGCGACGAAGATGCGCGCCGATTACGCAGCGTTGCTGGCGCAGGCCCTGTACGCAGGGCGCGCCTATGCCCGCGATTATGCGCAAGGCAAGCGACTGGCGGGGGCAGTCGATTTCGACGACCTGATCACCCGCACCGCGTCGCTGCTGGAACAACCAGGCATCGCCGAATGGATCCGCTATAAGCTGGACCAGCGGATCGACCATATTCTGGTGGACGAGGCGCAGGACACCAATGCCGCGCAATGGCGGATCGTGCGCACATTGGCCGAAGAATTTTTCGCGGTGGAATGGGAAGAGCGGCAGAAGGTCCGCACCATCTTTACCGTCGGCGATTTCAAACAGGCGATCTTCGGCTTTCAGGGTACAAGTCCGCAGAATTTCAGGGCCGCGCAACTGCTGTTCGAACGCGACGCCGACAATGCCGGGCATGATTTCTTCAACCTGTCGCTGGACCAGAGTTTCCGATCGACGCCCGCCGTGCTCGATGTGGTGGACCGGACCATCGCGACCCTGCGCGCCGATCGGCTGGGCATGGGGGGCGAAGAGGTTCGCCACATCAGCGCCAATCGCCATCCGGGCGAAGTGCAGTTGTGGAAGCCGGTCATCGCCGGCCTGTCGGACGATGCGGAGGGCGAGGAAGACTGGGCCGCCGATCAGGAACGGCAACTGGCGACCAGAATTGCGCGCCAGATCAAGGCGTGGATCGACGACGGGTTGATGCTGGAAAGTCAGGGGCGACCGGTTCGGGCGGGCGACATCATGATATTGGTGCGTCGTCGCAGCGAACTGGCGCGGCTGATCGTCGCGCGTCTGTACGAAGAACAGGTGGCCGTCGCCGGGATCGACCGGTTGCGGCTGAACGCGCCGCTGGCGGTGCGCGATCTGCTGGCTGCGTTGCGATTTGCCGTGCAGCCGGAAGATGAACTTAACCTCGCGTCGCTGCTGGTGTCGCCGCTGATCGGATGGACGCAGGAAGAGTTGATGGCCCGCCTGATCGGGCGCAAGGGCGGTTTGTGGCGGCATCTGAGCCGGACGCTGGACGACGCGCTGTTGCAGCCGCTGCGCGATCTGCTGGCCGTGGCGGACCTGACCACGCCCTATCGCTATCTGGAGGCGATGCTGTCCGGGCCGATGGACGGGCGGCGGAAGCTGGTGGAACGTCTGGGTGCGGAGGCGGCGGACCCCATTGAGGAACTGTTGAACGCGGCGCTGGATTTCGAGAATGACGATCATCCATCGCTCCAGCGGTTTATCGACTGGTTCGACCGGGGTGAAGTGGAGATCGTCCGCGATGCCGCCGCGCAGGGGGACATGCTGCGCCTGCTGACCGTGCATGGCGCGAAGGGGCTTCAGGCGCCGATCGTGATATTGGCTGATGCCTGTCTGGACCCCGATGCAGGCAATCGGGCGGATTTGCTGATGTGGAACGGGCTGCCCATCCTGCCGCCGCGAAAACCGGAGCGGCAGGGACCGATCGGGGCGGTGGCGGAAGCGGCGGCGCAGGTCGAGCGGGAAGAGCATTGGCGCCTGCTCTATGTCGCGCTGACCCGCGCGGAGGAAAAGCTGATCGTCGCGGGATCTCTGGGGCCAAGGGCCAAGGGCGAAGTAAAGCCCGAAAGCTGGTATGCGGCGGTCGAAGCGGCGATGATCTCCCTTGGCGCAGAATGGGAAGCCGATCCGATATGGGGTGCCGCCCGTCATTGGCGGGGGACGGAAATCCTGCCGCCCAAAGTGGCGGAGCCGGAAAGCAGCACCGAGGCGGCAACGGTGGCGCAGCCTGCATGGCTTCGCGCGCCTGCCCCGGTCGAAGCGCGGCCGCCGCGGCCGCTCGCGCCATCGGCACCGGTCGAGGATGATGTGCCTTATCCGCCGCCCACCCCGGCGATGCAGGCCGCGGCGGAGCGGGGGCGGTGGCTCCATGCCCTGTTCGAACGCCTGCCCGATTTGCCCGCCGACCGGCGGCGGGACGCGGCGGATCGATGGCTGGCGCAACAAGGCGTCGGCGATCCAGCGCGGCGTCATGACATCATCGAACAGGCGCTGGGCGTCATCGACGCCCCCGATTTTTCGGCATTGTTCGCGCCCGACGCTCTGGCCGAAGCGCCCATCGCGGCGGTGGTGGGCGAAATGGTGATTTCAGGAACCGTCGATCGGCTGTGCATCGGTGCGGACCGCATTCAGCTGGTGGATTTCAAGACCGGGCGCATGGCTCCGCTGACGCTGGCCGATGTGCCGACCGCGCATATCCGGCAAATGGCGGCCTATGCGGCGGCGCTGGCCGTGATCTTTCCCGACCGGACGATAGAGGCGGGATTGCTCTATACCAGCGCGCCGCGGCTCATCACCCTGCCGCCTGCGGTGCTGGCGACGCACAAGCCGGGCTTTGCCCCTGCGCAGCAATATTTGCCGATCTGACCCGTTGAGACGGATGCGCGCACATCCTAGATAGGCGACACGTAAAGGAGATACCCATGGCCACCAAGGCAGTTACCGACAGCAGTTTCAAGGACGACGTCATCAATTCGGATAAGCCCGTGCTTGTCGATTTCTGGGCCGAATGGTGCGGACCGTGCAAGATGATCGGCCCGGCTCTGGAGGAAATTTCCGACGAACTGGCCGACAAGCTGGTCATTGCGAAGGTCAACATCGACGAAAATCCTGACGCGCCGGGCCAATATGGCGTGCGTGGCATCCCGACGATGATCCTTTTCAAGAACGGCGAAGCCGCCGCGACCAAGGTCGGCGCGGCGCCCAAGAGCGCGCTCAAGGGCTGGATCGAAAGCGTCCTGTAATCGGACTAAGCGGACTTGGAGCATGATCCGGCTGGATTGCATCGGATCATGCTCTGACTGTATTTTTGGATGGCGCATTTTGCGAACCGTCCTATGTTCCGGATAATTTCGGAATACCTGCAATCTATGTCAGCGGGATCATCACCGACCGGGCATAGCTTGGCCGTTCGCGCAGCCGGTCATACCATGTGCGCGCATGCGGGACATCCGGCCGATCCATGTCGAGTGTGAAGAATGTATGGGCATAGACGCCCATCGGCACATCCGCGACACCGAAAGAGGCACCTGACAGCCAGGACTGGGTCGCCAGAACGCGGTCCAGTATCTGCATCGCCTTCCCCGAAGCGGCGGCTGATTGCGCAATCACCTGTCCATTTCGCTGTTCGGGGGCGTAACGGACCAACTGGATGAAGGCATTGCGCTGCGCATCGGCGAAGCTGAATTGCCAGTCCATCCACTTGTCGCCCTTCGCCCGCATCACCGGATCGTCAGGCCACAGATGCGGCGCATGACGGGCCGCCAGATAGCGCAGGATCGCGTTGGATTCCCACAGGGTGACGTCCTCATCCTCTATCGTGGGGATCAGAGCGTTGGGATTTTTGGCGAGATAATCCGCATCCATGCCAAATTGTCCGCCAACGTCATGGCGAACATAGGGCAGGCCAATTTCATCGGCGAACCAGACGACCTTCTTCACATTATGCGAGTTGAGGCGGCCCCAGATGGTCAACATGGAAACTTCCTTATTCAAATAATGTCGCGGCGGCCCAGTCCCACAGGCGGGGTGAAGACGCCCCCATCAGACCACGGCTGAGGTCGCCCACGCGATAGGGGCTGCCGTCGAACCGCTGGCAACAACCGCCCGCTTCGTTCACAAACAGCGTTCCGGCAGCATGGTCCCATGGCAGAACGCGGGCGAAAATCGATACGTCATTCTGTCCCAGCACCAGCCGGGGATATTGTTCGGCAGCGCATCGGGGAATGTCCACCAATGTGAAGCTGGCCAGCGACCGCCGTTCCATCGCGGCCCGTTCCGCCGGGTCCATGAAGATGGTGGAAATGGCCGCGATGGGCAGGGCGCCGTCGCTTTCGCGTGCCTGCACCTGTTGCCCGTCCACATGACTGCCGCCGCCCAGCAGCGCATGGCACAGGCGGCCGGTCAGCGGATCGAGTATCCAGCCCGCCAGCGTGACGCCATTGTCCGCCAGCGCGACCATGATGCCGAAGGGTGCCTTGCCCGACGCGAAATTGCCGGTGCCATCGATCGGGTCTATGATCCAGTTGAGGCCTTCGCCCGCCCGGTCCAATATGGCGGGATCGGCCGCGCAGGTCTCTTCGCCGATGATGCCCGCTTCGGGCAGGATTGCGGCCAGCCCTTCGGCCAGACGGATTTCGCTTTCCTTGTCGGCGATGGTAACGAAATCGTCGGCGGCCTTTTCGTTGATCTCGTCGCTGGACAGGTTCTGGAACCGGGGCATGACGATGTCGCGTCCGACTTCGCGCATCAGGGCGACGACAGGATCGTGCAGTTCCAGCATCGCTGACCCTCCTTTAGCTGCGATAGTCGGCGTTGATCGAGATATAGCCGTGGGTAAGGTCACAGGTCCAAACCTGTGCCCGACCTTCGCCAAGGCCAAGGTCGACGCCGATCACGATGTCCTGCCCTTTCAGATGGGCGGCCACGGGCGCTTCGTCATATCCTTCGACCGCCAGGCCGCCGGTCGCGACCTGCGTCGCGCCGAAACGGATCGACAGCTTGTCGCGCTCCGCCGGTTCGCCTGCCTTGCCTACAGCCATGACGACGCGGCCCCAATTGGCGTCTTCGCCCGCTATGGCGGTTTTCACCAGCGGGGAATTGGCGATGGACAGGGCGATGCGATGGGCGCTGGCGTCGCTTTCGGCGCCCTCCACGCTGATGTCGATGAACTTTGTTGCGCCTTCGCCATCGCGCACCACCAGATGGGCCAGCTGACGACACAGGCCGCTGAGCGCCGCGTGAAAAGCATCGGCGCCAGCGTCATCCATGGATGTGAGCGGAGCATTACCCGCCTTGCCAGTCGCGAAGGCCAGAACCGTATCGCTGGTGGACGTATCGCTATCCACCGTGATGCACGAAAAGCTCTTGCGATTGGCGGCGGACAGCATCTGTTGCAACAGCGTCGCGTCGATCGCGGCATCGGTAAAGATATAGCCGAGCATCGTGGCCATGTCCGGCGCAATCATGCCGGAACCCTTGATGATTCCGACCAGTTCGATCCGAGTATCGCCGATCATGGCGGACGCATGCGCGCCCTTGGGATAGGTATCGGTCGTGCCGATGGTCGTCGCGGCATCTTCCCAGCCGCAGGGCCTCGCGGCGAAGGCGGCTTCCAGACCCGCTTCCGCCTTGTCGATGGGCAGCGGCACGCCAATCACCCCGGTTGAGGACACGAAGATGTCGGATGGCTGGCACGACAGGTGGTTGGCGACCTTTGCCGCGATCGCTTCCACGGCGGCGCGGCCGCGATGCCCGGTGAAAGCGTTCGCATTGCCCGCATTGACGACCAGCGCCCGCGCCGATCCCAGCGGGATGGCGTCGCGACACCATTCGACTTCGGGTGAGGGGCATTTGCTCTGCGTCGTCACGCCAGCAACGGTGGTGCCAGCGTCCAGCTCCACATAGGTGAGGTCGCATCGCGTCCATGCCTTATACCCCGCACGGGCGGTGCGCAGCGTCACGCCGTCGATGGCGGGCAGGGTGGGGAAGGTGGATGGGGCGAGAGGCGAGCGTTCGGTCATGGCGGCGGGATGGGGCAAATCACCCGGTCCGTCAATCCGATGCGGGAACAAAGGCGATGGATATGGCCCGCAATCCTGCCATAGAGATTTTCATGGTCAGTCAGCGCATTCGCGAATGCATCATCGCCCTTGGCGCGGCCGCCATAGTGGCGGTCGCCGTTCACCTCTGGCAACGGCAATATGCCGTGGATATTCCCGTTTCACCGCCTGCCCGGCGGATAGATAGCGGTGCGTCCGCTCCGCCGCTTCGACCCGGCAATGGCGGGACGGTTGCCGCCGCGGCGGACCGGGCGGCTCCTGCGTCCAGTCCGGGCGGCTGGTTTTCCGACCTCGATTATCCCGCCGAAGCCACGCGCAACGGGTGGGAAGGCACCACTGGGTTTCGGCTGTCGATCGATTCGGCGGGGCGGGTGGTGCGATGCGATGTCACCCAGTCGTCGGGGCATGCCGTACTGGATGAAGCCACGTGCAGGATGCTGACCCGCAACGCCCGGTTCCGGCCAGCCCGCGCGGCAACGGGAATGCCGGTTCCCGACATCTATAATGGCCGGGTTTCATGGCGCATGCCCGATTGATCGCTTGCCTTGACCATGGCGCAATGGCCATGAAGAGGAAAACATAGGGTCGATGCCATCATGACTTATACCGGCAAGGGGCGCTTCGCCTTTTACGCCAAACGTTATTCCCGCAGGAAAGCGAGCATTCGGCTGCGGTTGTTGGAGCCGATGGCGGCGATGCGCGATCTGGGCGTGAAGGTGCGCCTTTATCCCAAGGTGCGTGGGCCTCAGGGCCTTGACGCGGTTGTCATATCCAAGGCGTTCGGGCGCGGCGCGGAAAAGGCGATCCGGGCAGTCCGGAAATCCGGATGCGGCCTCATCTTCGACATTTGCGACAATCGTTTCGCCAATAATCGGGTCAAGGGTTCGGCAAAGCATGCCCGGCGGACCAACATGCTGTTGACGCAGGCGGACATCGTCACCGTACCAACGGCCGTCATGGGCGATCTGCTGGCGGCATCGGCGCCCGATATTGCCGATCGTATCCGGGTGGTGCCGGACATGCTGGAGGATGTGTCCGCGCTGGGCGACATGCGGCCGTCATTTCTGGAGCGCCGCCGACTGCGCCGACTGCGCGATTTTCTGGACGATCACTCCGATGCGCTGCACCTGGTCTGGTTCGGCAATAATATGACGGGCATTTCAGGCGTAGGGCAACTGGACGATGCGGTAGCGCGGCTGAAAGCCTTTGCCGCCCGGCATCCGGTGACCCTCACCATCATCAACAACAAGCCCGCGGTTTATCGTGAGGCGTCCAAAGGCTGGGACATTCCCAGTTTCTATATGCCCTGGTCGCTGATCGCCTTTCCTGCTGCGCTGAAAATGCATCGGGCCGCGATCATCCCCGTATCCCGAAATGACTATACCGCCGGAAAATCGATCAATCGCCCCGCGACCGCCATCATGGCGGGCTTGGGCGTCATCGCGGATTCAATTGCATCCTATGAGGAGTTGCGCCCCTTCATCGCTCTGGACGATTGGGAGGAGGGGCTGGCGCGCTATGCCTTCCGCTGGGACGCCGAACAGCCGCGCCTGACGCAGGCGCGCGAACATCTCGACCGCCATTATGGTCGCCAGCATGTGGCGGAGCGCTGGGCGCATGTTCTTGAGGAAGCAGGAGCACGTAAAAGCGCAGGCTGAACGATCAAAAGCCGATTTACCGGCATCGCAAACGAACGCCGAATTGACGTTCGCCCGACCGATGCCTATTTGCCGCACATTATTCTGTCCGACGTCCATGTCTTTGGCGTCCGTTTTTTCGCTCAGGGAGAGCTCATGTTCGGCGCACTCGCCAAGTCCATCTTCGGATCGTCCAACGAACGTTATGTGAAGTCGCTGGGCAAGATCGTCGACCAGATCGCTTCCTTCGAAGGCGCGATCCAGGCGATGAGCGATGAAGAACTGGTCGGTCAGACCGTCCGGTTCCGCGAGCGGTTGGCCAATGGCGAAACGCTGAACGATCTGCTGCCCGAAGCCTTTGCCACGGTGCGCGAAGCCGCCGTCCGCGTGCTGGGCATGCGTCATTTCGATGTGCAGATGGTGGGCGGCATCGTCCTGCATCGCGGCGAAATCGCCGAAATGCGCACGGGTGAAGGCAAGACGCTGGTCGCGACACTGGCGACCTACCTCAACGCGCTGGAGGGGAAGGGCGTTCACGTCGTTACGGTGAACGATTACCTTGCCAGCCGCGACTGCGAATGGATGGGTCAGGTCTATCGTTTCCTGGGCCTTACCACCGGCGTCATCGTGCCCAACATCAGCGAAGATCAGCGGCGCGAAGCCTATGCCGCCGACATCACCTATGCGACGAACAACGAACTCGGCTTCGACTATCTGCGCGACAATATGAAATATGACCGCGCGTCGATGGTCCAGCGGCCATTCAATTACGCGATCGTCGACGAGGTGGATTCGATCCTGATCGACGAAGCGCGCACGCCGCTCATCATTTCCGGCCCGACCGACGACAAGTCGGAACTGTATGTCGCGGTCGACGCGATCGTGAAGCAGGTGACCGAAGCGGATTATGAAAAGGACGAAAAGCAGCGCACCGTCACCCTGACCGAAGACGGGACGGAAAAGATCGAACGCCTGCTGGAAACCGCAGGGCTGCTTCAGGGCGCGAACCTGTACGACTTCGAAAATACGGCCGTCGTCCACCATGTGAACCAGTCGCTGCGCGCGAACGTCATGTTCCGCCGCGACATCGATTATATCGTCAAGGACGGCAAGGTCGTTATCATCGACGAATTCACCGGCCGCATGATGGATGGGCGTCGCTGGTCCGATGGCCTGCATCAGGCGGTGGAGGCCAAGGAAGGCGTCCAGATCGAGCCGGAAAACCAGACGCTGGCGTCGATCACCTTCCAGAATTATTTCCGCATGTACCCTAAGCTGGGCGGCATGACGGGTACGGCCGCAACCGAAGCGACCGAATTTTTCGAAATCTACAAGATGAACGTCGTCACCATCCCGACCAACCGGCCGGTGCAGCGGATCGACGAAGAAGACAGCTTCTACAAGAATATCGAGGACAAGTTCCGCGGCATTGCCCGTACGATCAAGGAACATGCGGAAAAGGGCCAGCCCGTGCTGGTCGGCACGGTGTCGATCGAAAAGTCGGAAATGCTGTCTGAATTCCTCAATCAGGAAGGCGTGAAGCATGCCGTTCTGAACGCCCGTTTCCACGAAAGCGAAGCGCATATCGTGGCACAGGCCGGCCGCAAGGGCGCGGTGACCATCGCCACCAACATGGCGGGCCGCGGCACCGACATCAAACTGGGCGGCAACCTGGAAATGCGGGTCGAGGACGAACTGCGCGACATGCCGGAAGGCGCCGATCGCGAAGCGGCCATCGCGCGGATCGAGGCGGAAATCGAGGTCGAGAAGCAGGAAGTGCTGGCCGCCGGTGGTCTGTTCGTGCTGGCGACCGAACGGCATGAAAGCCGCCGTATCGACAATCAGTTGCGCGGCCGTTCGGGGCGTCAGGGCGACCCCGGCCTGTCGCGCTTCTACCTCAGCCTTGACGACGATCTGATGCGCATTTTCGGCCCGGACACGATGTTCGCCAAGATGATCCGCTCCAATCTGGAAGATGGCGAGGCCCTGCCGCCTTCGAAATGGCTGAGCAAGGCGATCGAAACCGCGCAGCGCAAGGTCGAAGCGCGCAATTACGACATTCGCAAGCAGGTCGTCGAATATGACGACGTGATGAACGATCAACGCAAGGTCATCTACGAACAGCGCAGCGACATCATGGACAGCGAAACCGTCGATGATGTGGTGATCGACATGCGCCATGAAACGGTGAACGATCTGGTCGGCGCATCGTGCCCGCCCGGCACCTATCCCGAACAGTGGGACATGGAACGGCTGAAGGCCCGGACCGCCGAAATTCTGGGTCTGGAACCTGATTTCGATGCGTGGCTGGCCGAAGATGCCGTCGATCCGGAAATGATTGAAGAGCGCCTGTCGGCGATGGCCGACGCGGCGGTGGCGGAAAAGGTCGGGGAAATCGACATTGCCGACTGGCACATGATCGAAAAATCCATCCTGCTCCAGAGCCTGGATCATCACTGGAAGGAACATCTCTCCACGCTCGACGCGTTGCGTCAGGTCGTGCATCTGCGCGCCTATGCGCAAAAGACGCCGATCAACGAATATAAGCAGGAAGCCTTCGCCCTGTTCGAGCGGATGCTGGAAAATATTCGTGAGGACGTAACCGGATCGATCGCCCGCGTGCAGTTCCGCATGGAACAGCCGCCGATGGAGGATTATGGTCTGCCGGTCCTGCCGGACTTCATCACCACGCATATCGATCCGTTTTCGGGCGAAGATGACAGCGCAGACATCGATGCCAGCAGCTTTGGCGGGGTGACCACCACCATTCCGCGCGCACCGGTCGGTAATGCACCCGCGGGTGAGTTCGCCAATCTGGACATCAGCCGTAACGCCCCCTGTCCCTGCGGATCGGGCCAGAAATACAAACATTGCCATGGTGCTCTGGCATAAGGATGTGAAAGAAACGGGCGGCCGATACCGCCCCTTTTTCCTGTCTACAGCCCATTAACCAACGGGTTTAGGGCTTATTCAACGATAGGGGCGGACTTTAGCGCATTCTCCGGGGGGCAACCGGGAGAGATGGTTATGGATAGCATGTCCTATCAGGCGCGCGTCGAACGCCGCCGGGAGAACCGATATTCGGCCGAGATTGAGGCAATCCTGAGCTGGGACGGCGTCAGTCAGTCCGTAACCATTCGCAATATTTCCGTTTATGGCGCCTTGCTGACCGGCATATGGATGCCACCGATCGGCGAATGGGTGACACTGATCGCGCAAGGGCTGGAAGTGTGCGGAACCGTCATCTGGGAAGGCCCCGACCGCTGCGGCCTGTTGTTCAGCCGCCCCGTCGATCCGTTGGCCATCATTGCGGAATCGAAAGTCCATAGGGGGGACCATAATCCCGTCATCGTGCGGGATGTCGGCGTTGGCCATTATGCATGATCAGGCGTGATGTGGCGGAAGCGGTGGGATTCGAACCCACGGTGAGCGTAAACCCACGGCGGTTTTCAAGACCGCTGCCTTAAACCACTCGGCCACACTTCCGTTGGCTCGCTTCCTAACGTGGAAAGTTGCGTTGCCAAGAGGAAAACGCAAATGGCCTCGGTTCATCGCCTTAACCGACCAAGATTGGTAATAAGGGATTCACCTGCCGCTCTGGCTGTGCAACAATCGGGTTATGGGAGATTCTTTGCGTTCATCCGTTCTGGCCGTGCTGCTCGGTCTGACAGCCGTCACCAGCAGCAGCGTTGCGATAGGAGCCGCGCAGGCGCAGGATAGCGGCGATTTTCAGACGTATCTGGAAAGCCTGCGGCCCAAGGCGCGGGCGATGGGGATCAGCGACGCGACGCTGAACAGCGTGTACCCGACCCTGACGCCCAATCCGCGCGTTATCCAGCTGGATCAGAGTCAGCCGGGCGGGGGCGCCTTTTCGCCCATTCCCAATTTCGAACCCTATCGGCGGCAACATGTCGATGCCGCACGGATCAGTCGTGGGCGGACAGCCTATCAGGCCAATCGTGGTCGCCTCGCTCGGATAGAAGCGGAAACGGGCGTGCCGGAAGAAATCATGGTCGCCATTTATGGCCATGAAACCAATTATGGTTCCTATACGGGTGATTTCGACCTGATCCGGTCATTGGCGACCCTGTCGTGGGAAGGGCGGCGGAGGACGCTGTTCGAACCGGAATTGCTGGCGACGCTCAAAATGCTGGACAATGGCGTGCCACGCAGCCAACTGGTCGGCAGCTGGGCTGGCGCGACGGGATATCCGCAGTTTCTGCCGTCCGTTTACCTGCGCATCGCGAAAGATGGCGATGGCGACGGCAAAGCAGACATCTGGACCAGCGAAGCCGATGCACTTGCATCGATCGCCAATTATTTCGTGCAGTCGGGATGGCGCAAGGGACAACCGTGGGGCGTTGCGGTCAGCGTTCCGGCCAGCTTCAATCGGGCTGCCGTCGTTGCCAAGACCGACCCCGCCCGCTGCCCGCGCGTGTTCAACCGGCATAGCCGCTGGTTGTCGGTGGCGGAATGGCGCAAGCTGGGCCTGTTTCCCAATGGCGGCATCTGGCCGGCCGATGGCGTGATGGCGACGCTGCTGGAGCCGGATGGTCCGGGCAAGACGGCCTATCTGCTGACCAGCAATTACCGCGCGATCCTGGATTATAACTGTTCCAATTTCTATGCCTTGTCGGTGGGGTTGCTGGCGGATGCCGTTAAACAATAAGGGGCTGGGAATGGCCGCCGCCATGGTGGCGCTGATCGGCAACGCCGCCTTTGCCGCCCGACCCGAAAAGGTCGCGACGCCAGCAATTGCGGTGACCGACAGCCCGATGCCCTTGGGCGCCCCCTACGCCGTGGCAGGCGTCACCTACACCCCCGCCGATCCGCTGTCTTATGACGAGGTCGGCTATGCCGGGGCAAGCGCGGGCGGCAGCGAAAACGGCGTCACCGTCAATGGTGAAGCATTCAACCCCGCCGCCATTGTTGCCGCGCACAAGACCCTGCCCGTACCATGCTATGTCGAAGTGACGGCGCTGGACAGCGGGCGGACGATTCTGGTGCGCGTCAATGATCGCGGTCCGATGCGCAACGACCAGCTGATCGCTCTGTCGCCGGGCGCGCTGGCGCAGCTTGGCCTGAGCGGAGAGGCCGTGGTGCCGGTGCGCGTGCGCCGCGTCAATCCGCCGGAGCAGGAGCGCGCGGTGCTTCGCACGCAGGGGCGGGCTGCGGAGCGGCTCGAAACGCCTGCGCCCCTGCTGAAGGTGCTGCGGAGCAAGGTGCCGCCGGTACGTAGCGTGGCAGTCGCGGTTCCGGCAGCACCCGCAAATGGAAAGGGCAAACCCGTCGCCATTGCCAGTCGGCCAGCGACGCCGCCCCGGCCGGGCGCTGATTTCGATCAGGGCGCGCCCGTTCGTGCCGCGCGTCCGCCATCAAAGCCTGTCTCGCCGCCCAAGGTTGCTGCCGCGCCGGTACAACTGGCACAGCGTTCGGGCGGCTATGTGGTTCAGGTCGGCGCCTTCTCCTCGCAGTCTCGTGCGGAGGCTCTGGCAAGGCAGCTTGGTGCGCGGACCGAACAGGGTGGCGGTTACTGGCGCGTGCGTCTTGGCCCCTATGCAACGCAGCAGGCGGCGCAGGCGGGGTTGCGCATCGCCACAGCCAAGGGGTTTGAGAATGCCCGCATCATGGCTAATGACGCGCGATAGACATCGCGTTCCAACAGCGATTCCATTCAAGTCGAAGGCAGTTTCCCGATGAAGAAAAGCATTGCAGTCCTCCTTGCCGCCGGGCTGCTGGCCCAACCGCTGATCGCGGCCGCGCCGCCCTATACCAGCGAAGCGCCGATTGCTTATATGAAGGATCTGTCGTCGGGTGCGGTGCTGTACGACAAAGGCGGCGAAACCCGCATGCCGCCCGCGTCCATGGCCAAGATGATGACGGCGCATGTCGCCTTCCGCCTGATCCAGAAGGGCGAGTTGAAGCTAGACACGAAATTCACCGTTCGTCCGGAAACCTGGAAGCAATGGCATGGCCCGGCGGCGGGATCGACCATGTTCCTGTCGGTCGGCGAACAGGTGTCGGTCGAAAATCTGCTGCATGGCATCGTCACCCTGTCGGGCAATGACGCATGCGTCGTGCTGGCCGAAGGGATCGCCGGGACGGAACAGGCCTTCGTCGCGTTGATGAATGAAGAAGCCAAGCGGCTGGGCCTGAAGAACAGTCATTTCGGCACCAGCAATGGCTGGCCCGATGAAGGCGTGACCTATGTGACCGCTGCGGACCTTGCCACACTGGCGCAGGCGACGGTTGAGGAAACGCCCGATCTTTACAAGAAATTCTATGCCACGCGGTCCTTCACCTGGGGCAAGACCATGGGCGGATCGGACATCGAGCAGGGCAATCGCAACCCGATCCTGGGCAAGATTGCGGGTGCCGATGGCCTGAAAACCGGCCACACGCAGGAAGCCGGTTTTGGCTTCACCGGATCGGCGGAACAGGATGGCCGTCGTCTGGTGATGGTCGTCGCGGGTCTGACCAGCTTCACCGGACGCATCACCGAATCCGTGCGGTTCATGGATTGGGGTTTCAAGGCGTGGAAGGCGCAGCCGCTGTTCAAGAAGGGGCAGACCGTGGAAACGGCGGCCGTGCAGTTGGGCAGTGCGACGAGCGTATCGCTGGTCGCTCCGCAGAATTTGGCGGTCACCCTGCCGCGCACGGCGTCGGCCAATGTGCAGGTTAAGGTTGTGTATACCGGACCGATCAAGGCGCCGATCGCCAAGGGGCAACAGATCGCCCAGCTGATCGTCCAGACGCCCGACACCCCGCCACAGATCATGCCTCTGGTTGCGGGGGAAGAAGTCACGGAAGCGGGCTTTTTCGGTCGCCTGTGGAACGGCATGAAGTCTCTCTTCGCTTGAGCATAGGGCGTTTCATATCGCTGGAAGGCGGCGAGGGCGCGGGCAAATCGACGCAATTGCGCGCGCTGGCCGCGGCTTTGCGCACTCGCGGACTGGAAGTCGTGGAAACCCGGGAACCGGGCGGCAGCGAAGGCGCGGAAGCGATCCGCGCGCTGTTGCTGACCGGCGGCGCCGACCGCTGGAACGCGCGGGCAGAGGCATTGTTGTTCGCGGCGGCACGGGCGGATCATATCGAAAAGACCATTCGCCCGGCGCTTGATCGCGGCGCGTGGATATTGTCCGACCGCTTTCTCGATTCGAGCCGCGCCTATCAGGGGCAGGGCGAATTGACCGATGACGATATTTTGGCTCTGCATCGGATCGGCAGCGTCGGCTTCCTGCCGGATCGGACCTTGTTGCTGACCTTGCCCGAAGAGGAAGCGAGCGGCCGGGCCAGAGCGCGCGATGGCGACAGCAGCGACCGGATCGGCGGGCGGGCGTCCGATTTTCACCAAGCGGTGGCCGAGGCTTTTTCCCGCTTCGCGCGCGAAGAAGGAGACAGGGTTCGCGCGATCGATGCGTCCGGCGCGGCCGAGGTCGTGACCGTGCGCCTGCTGGAAGCGATCGAAGACCTGCTGCCATGACGACATTGCTGGGGCATGATGCGCAGGCGCGCCTGCTGACGCAGGCGGCGCGTGGCGGGCGGATGCATCATGGCTGGATATTGGCTGGCCCCAGGGGGATCGGCAAGGGCAGCTTCGCCCGCGCGCTGGCGCTGCGCCTGCTGGCCGACGCTGCGGGGCCGCCTGTCGAGGAAGACGGACTGTTCGTGCCGGAAAACCACCCGATACGGCGGCTGATCGAAGCCGCCGCGCATCCTGACTATGCCGAACTGGCGCCGCTGGAGAAAGAAACGGGCACGGCCCGCAACATCAGCGTCGATCAGGTGCGCGGATTGCAACGCCTGATCCAGTCCGCCCCGTCGCTGTCGTCGCGCCGCGTCGTGGTGATCGATGCCGCCGACGATCTGGAACGCGGCGCGGCCAATGCGTTGCTCAAGACGCTGGAGGAACCGCCCGCCGACATGCTGTTCCTATTGGTCAGCCATGCGCCGGGCCGATTGTTGCCGACCATCCGGTCGCGATGCCGCACGCTGCGTTTCGATCCGCTGGATGCTGCGTCGATGCGCGCCGTGCTGAAAGCGACCGATGACGGCCTGTCGCCGCAGGAAATCGATGCGCTGGTGCGGGCAGGGGACGGATCGCCGGGGCAGGCGCTGCGTTATGCGGGGCTGAACCTTTCGGACATCGAACAGGCGCTGGCCAGTCTGGCGGCGCAGGGCGACCCCGGCAATCATGTCAGGTTGGCGCTGGCGAAGGCGCTTTCCCTGAAATCCGCCAAGCCGCGATACGAAGCCTTTCTGGAACGTGCACCCGCCTATATCGCGCAATCGGCGCGGTCGCGGCAGGGAAGGGCGCTGGGCGTTGCGCTCGATCATTGGGAAAAGGCCAGGCATCTGGCGGGCGGAGCCGTGATCCTCTCGCTCGATCCTGCTGCGGTCGTTTTCGAACTGGCGGGACATGTGGCGGCTTTGGCGCCGCCGGGTTGAAAAGCGACTTTGCGGCGTCAACAACTGCCGCTAGGGATGGCGCCATGTCGAAGCCATTCACCATCACCACCGCCATATCCTATCCCAACGGCCGCCCCCATATCGGCCATGCCTATGAAGTGATCGCCACCGACGCGGTTGCGCGGTTCCAGCGAATGATGGGGCGCGACGTCTTCTTTCAGACCGGCACGGACGAACATGGCCTTAAAATGGCGCAGACGGCCCGCAACCGGGGCATCGAACCGCGCGAACTGGCCGACGAAATGGCAGGCTATTTCAAGCAGATGAACGACAGGCTGAACATCAGCCATGATCGTTTCATTCGTACCAGCGAAGCCGATCATCATGCCGCCAGCCAGGCGATCTGGCAGGCGATGGAGGCCAATGGCGACCTGTATCTTGGCCGTTACGAGGGCTGGTATTCGGTCCGCGACGAAGCCTTTTATGACGAAAAGGAGATCGTCGACGGGGAAGGGGGCGTCAAACTGTCTCCGCAGGGTACGCCGGTCGAATGGACGGTGGAGGAAAGCTGGTTCTTCCGCCTGTCGGCCTATCAGGACCGGTTGCTGGCGCTGTACGAAAGCCAGCCCGATTTCATCCAGCCCGACAGCCGTCGGAACGAAATCATGCGCTTTGTCCAAGGCGGCCTGTCGGACCTCAGCGTATCGCGCACCAGCTTCGACTGGGGGGTGAAGGTTCCGGGCAGCGACGGCCATGTCATGTATGTGTGGGTCGATGCACTGACCAATTATCTGACCGGCTGCGGCTATCCCGACGATGCCGAACGCATGGCCCGATATTGGGCAGAGGGCGGCGACATCACGCATATCATCGGCAAGGATATTGTGCGTTTTCACACGGTTTACTGGCCGGCCTTCCTGATGAGCGCCAAACTGCCTCTGCCCAAACAGGTTTTCGGTCACGGCTTCCTGCTGAACCGGGGAGAGAAGATGTCGAAGTCGGTCGGCAATGTCGCCGATCCGATGGAACTGGCCGATCGCTTCGGCGTGGACCAGTTGCGCTATTTCCTGTTGTCCGAAGTCACGTTCGGCAATGACGGCAGCTATAGCGCGGAAGCGATCGTCGCCCGATCCAACAGCGATCTGGCCAACAGCTTCGGCAATCTGGCGCAGCGGACCCTGAGCTTCATCGCCAAAAATCTGGAAGGGCGCCTGCCTGAACCGGCGCCGCAGGATGTCGACAGCGAACTGCTGAAAAGCATCGCGGACGCCAGCCAGACATTCCAGAAGGCCATGAGCGAGCTGGCGCCGTCTGTCGCGATAGAGGCGTGGATGCGCGCCGTGTTCGCCTGCAACGCCTATATCGATGCACAGGCGCCATGGACGCTGCGCAAGACCGATCCGGCGCGCATGGAGGCGGTTCTGGCGACGCTTTACGAAGCGATCGCCAGCCTTGCCATCATGATCCAGCCCGTCATCCCCGCCAGCGCAGCCGCCCTGCTCAACCAGATGGGCGTCGATGGGAAAGGGCGCGGCTATGATGTGATCGGCAGCGGCTTCTATGCCGATCTGCGCGCATCCGGCTTTACGCTGGGAGCGCCCAGGCCGCTGTTCCCGCGTCTGGAACTGACTGAAGCGGAAGGCTGATCCCCATGCTGATCGACAGCCATTGCCATCTGAATTACAAGGGCCTGATCGAGGATCAGGCCAATGTGCTGGAACGGTCGCGCGCCGCTGGCGTCGGGTTGATGCTGAATATCGCAACCCGCGAAAGCGAGTGGGACGCGGTGCTGGACACCGCCGTGCGCGAGCAGGATGTGTGGGCGACGGTGGGCATTCATCCGCATGAGGCGGACGAACATCCCCATGTCGATACGGCCAAGCTGGTCGAACGGGCGGCGCATCCACGGGTCGTCGGCATCGGTGAAACGGGCCTCGATTATTATTACGACCATAGCGACCGGGAACGGCAGCAAAAGAGCTTTCGATCCCACATCGCCGCCTGTCGGGAGACGGGCCTGCCGCTGATCGTCCATACCCGCGACGCCGAAGACGATACGCTGCGCATCATGCGGGATGAAATGGAGGCGGGGCCGTACAGCGGCGTGATCCATTGCTTTACCGCCAGCGGCGCCTTTGCCGACGCGGCGATGGAGCTTGGTTTCTACATCAGCATTTCGGGCATCGTGACGTTCAAGAGCGCGAAGGATTTGCAGGAAACGGCGGCTCGCCTGCCGATCGGGCGGTTGCTGGTCGAAACGGATTCGCCTTTCCTTGCGCCGGTGCCGCATCGGGGCAAGCCATGTGAGCCGGCCTATGTCGCGGATACCGCCAAATTCCTGGCCAACCTGCGCGGCGAAAGCGTGGAAGAACTGGCGGCGGCGACTTCGGCGAATTTCCGCGCGCTCTTTTCGAAGGTCGCATGAGCCTGAAGCTCACGGTGCTGGGGTCCGGCACGTCTTCGGGCGTGCCCCGGATCGGCAATGACTGGGGCGCGTGCGATCCCGCTGAGCCGAAGAACCGGCGGACGCGGGTGTCGATATTGGTGGAAAGCCCCACGACCCGTATATTGGTGGATACGTCGCCCGATATGCGTGAGCAGCTGCTGGCCGCGAACGTCGTTCAGATCGATGCGATTTTGTGGACCCACGACCATGCCGATCACAGCCATGGCATAGACGACGTGCGCCAGCTGTTCCATCACCGGCGTACGCCCGTACCCGGTTATGCGCGGGCGCAGACGCTGAAATTGCTGGGTCAGCGGTTCGCCTATGCGTTCGAAGGGCGCAACGGTTATCACCCGACCATCGTGCCCCATATGCTGCCCGACGGATTGCGGATCGGCGACATCGACGTCGCCTGTGTGGATCAGCCGCATGGCGAAATTTTCTCGACCGGCTTTCGCTTCGGTCATGGCGGGCGATCGATCGGCTATGCGACCGATTTCCATGCCCTGACGCCGGACATGCTGGCGCTGTATGACGGGCTGGACCTGTGGGTCGTGGATGCCCTGCGCGAACAGCCGCACCCGACCCATGCGCACCTGGCCATGACGCTGGATGGGATCGCGGCGACGCGGCCAGGCCGCGCCATATTGACCCATATGGATCAGAGCATGGACTATGCGACATTATGTCGTACGCTGCCCAACGGCGTGGAGCCGGGCTATGACGGGCTGGTGGTCGAATTGAGCGCGAAGGAGCAGGGGGTCTGATGGAAGGCGGCGATCAGGCAGCATCCACCCTCTGGTATGTGCTGGCGATCGTCCTCGTCGCCTCTTCATTGATCGGACGGCGGATGGCGTGGGGCGCGATGATGCGCATGGCGTTGCTGTGGGTCGTGATATTCGCGGGATTGCTGGGCCTTTTCACATTTGCGCAGGGGCAGGGGTGGCTGACCGGACGCTGGGCAGAGCAGGGGGGCGTCGCTGCACCACAGGATAGTCCTGCCGCTGTTCCGATCGCTACGACGCAGGGGCAGGCGCTGCGCATTCCGGTCGCGCCGGACGGCCATTATTGGGTGGAGGCGACCATCAACGGCACGCCCGCCCGTTTCCTGATCGACAGCGGCGCGACCATCACAGCCCTGTCCGAAGGAACGGCGCGGGCGGCTGGCCTGAATTACGAACTGGGCGCGCCGGGCGTCATCATGACCACCGCCAATGGCAAGGTGGAGGCGAAACGGTCCAGCATCGCGACCCTGAATATCGGTCCCATTTCGGCAAGCGACCTGCCGGTCGTCATATCCCCGGCCTTTGGAGAGGTTAACGTCATCGGCATGAACATGCTTTCGCGGCTGAAAAGCTGGGGCGTCCAGAATGGCGACATGGTGCTGACGCCATGAGCGCGGAGATGGCGAAGCAGGCCGCGCCGACGCAGTCGCAGCGGTTGAAGGCCATTATCGGCGGATCGACCGGCAATCTGGTCGAATGGTATGACTGGTATGCCTATGCCGCCTTCACCCTATATTTCGCGCCACATTTCTTTCCCAGCGAAGACCGCACGGCGCAGCTGCTGAGCGCCGCCGGGATATTCGCGGTCGGCTTTCTGATGCGGCCGATCGGCGCGTGGCTGATGGGCATGTATGCCGATCGCCATGGCCGCAAGAGCGGTCTGACACTATCGGTCGCTTTGATGTGTGCCGGATCGCTGCTGATCGCGGTGACGCCGGGTTATGAGACGATCGGCGTCGCGGCGCCCATGCTGCTGGTTCTGGCGCGGCTGATGCAAGGGCTGTCCATCGGCGGCGAATATGGCGCCAGCGCAACCTATCTGTCCGAAATGGCGGGCCGGAACCGGCGCGGTTTCTTCTCCAGTTTCCAATATGTCACGCTGATCGCGGGACAATTAGTGGCGATTTGCGTCCTGCTGCTGCTTCAGGCGCTGTTGAGCGAGGCGCAGCTGGATGCATGGGGATGGCGTATTCCGTTTTTCATCGGTGGCGCGCTGGCCATCATCGTCTTCTGGTTGCGGCGCGGCCTTGCCGAAACGCAAAGCTATGCCGTGGCCAAGGCACAGGGCGCGCCCAGATCGGGCTTTGTCGAGCTGATCAGCAACCACCCGCGCGAAACGTCAACGGTGATGCTGCTGACCGCGGGCGGGACGATCGCTTTTTACGCCTATAGCATCTACATGCAGAAATTCCTGGTGAACACCAGCGGGTTAAGCCGCGAACTTGCGTCGCAGATCAACGCGGTAACGCTGTTCCTGTTCATGTTGTTGCAGCCGGTTGCGGGCGCTTTGTCCGACAGGATCGGGCGCAAGCCGCTGATGATCGGCTTTGGCGTGCTGGGCGTGTTGGGAACATATCCGATCTTCACCACGCTGGCGGTGACAAAAGATCCGGTGGTTGCCGGATTGCTGGTGATGGCCGGGCTGATCATCGTGACCGGCTACACATCGATCAACGCGGTCGTGAAGGCGGAGCTGTTTCCCGCGCATATCCGGGCATTGGGCGTGGCGCTGCCTTATGCGCTGGCCAATACATTGTTCGGGGGCACGGCAGAGTTTGTCGCGCTGTGGTTCAAGCAGGCCGGGATTGAACAGGCATTTTACGTCTATGTCACGGTGATGATCGCCATATCGCTGATCGTCTATGTCCGGATGCGCGATACCGCGAAACATAGCCAGATTCAGGAAGACTGAACGGCAAAAGAAACAGCGAAGGTGACAATCATGAGCAATGGGTGTTGGCGGCCGGATCGGGGTTAGTGATTTAACATAATATATATTATCGACCATAATCATTGTTGGCAATTGGGCTGGCCAGCATGTTGTTCAGACCCTATCGCAATCTCCTCATCCATACGCATTCCATTCGCATCAGGTGACCATGTCCAAAGCCAGTCCCGCCGACATCATGCCGTTAGCCCAAGTGATGGCGCAGTTGCGCGATCCGGACACCGGTTGCCCATGGGACATCGCGCAGGATTTCGCATCCATCGCGCCCTACACCATCGAGGAAGCCTATGAAGTGGCCGATGCCATCGAGCGACAGGACATGGACGCGCTGCGCGACGAGCTGGGCGACCTGTTGCTGCAAGTCGCCTTTCACAGCCGCATGGCGGAACAGGCCGGGCATTTCGGGTTGCAGGATGTGGTCGACGCAATCACCGCGAAGATGGTCCGACGCCATCCGCATGTCTTTGGCGAAGGTGCCCGCCGGGAAGATGGCCATGCCCAGTGGGAAGCCATAAAGGCCGCCGAACGGGCCGAGAAAGACCCTGATCCCAGCGCTCTGGCGGGCGTGGCGAGCGCCCTGCCCGCGTTGCTGCGCGCCGAAAAATTACAGAAGCGCGCCGCCCGTACCGGATTTGACTGGCCCGATACCGCCGGAGCCGTCAACAAAATCCTTGAAGAACTGGAAGAGGTGCGCAGCGCGGTTACGCAGCAGCATAAGGAAGAGGAAATCGGCGACCTGCTATTTTCCGTCGTCAATCTGGCCCGGCATCTGAAGATCGATCCCGAAACCGCATTGCGCAAAGCCAACGGAAAATTCGACAGGCGGTTTCGCGCCATGGAAAATATGGCGGGAGATGCCTTCGTCACCCTCTCCCTGGAGGAGAAGGAAGCATTGTGGCAGCGCGCTAAACGTCTGGGCAACGCAGGCCCCCCATCGGACGAGGCGTCTGCCTGATCCTGGCTTTCGCCGTTACGGGCTGACTACCGCTCCGCGCGTTTCGAATATCGCGAGAAAGCCGCATCGGACAGGCGAACGTCGATGCGGCTTTCCTCGCCTTCGACCTGCGTCGAAAGAACTTCGCCATGTTCGTGGAGCCAGGCGAGCGTCGCACCGTCCGACACGGGAATGCGCAGGCCATAGACTTTTGCCCCGCGGGTCATGTGGTCGCTGATCGTGCGCTGAAGCAGGTCGACGCCCTCCCCGGTCAGGGCGGACAGGATCACCACATCGTCACGGCGCGCCGCCGTTTCACGGACGATGGCGGCGTCTTCCCCGTTCAGCAGATCGAGCTTGTTCCACGCCTCCAATATCGGCGGCGGTTCCGGCTCCCCCTCCCCGCGGTCCAACGCCGCTTCCCCGGCCACGCCGAGTTCGCCCAGAACGTCGAGAACATCGTCACGCTGCGCATCGCTATCGGGATGGGCGATGTCACGCACATGCACGATGAGGTCGGCCGACAGCACTTCTTCCAGCGTCGCGCGAAATGCGGCGATCAGCTGCGTCGGCAGATCGGACACGAAGCCCACGGTGTCGGACAGGATCGCCTTGTCCAAACCCGGCAGCGCGATCTGGCGCATGGTGGGGTCCAGCGTGGCGAAGAGCAGATCTTCCGCCATGACGTCAGCGCCGGTCAGGCGATTGAAAAGCGTTGATTTTCCGGCGTTCGTATAGCCGACCAGCGCGATGACCGGCCACGGGGCACGTTGCCGTCTGGCCCGGTGCAGGCCGCGCGTCTTCGTCACCTGATCCAGCTCGCGGCGGATTTTCGCCATGCGATCGCGGATCATGCGCCTGTCCGCCTCTATCTGAGTTTCGCCCGGACCACCCAGGAAGCCGAAGCCGCCGCGTTGCCGCTCAAGGTGGGTCCAACTGCGCACCAGTCGCCCGGCCTGATAGTCGAGATGGGCGAGTTCGACCTGCAGGCGCCCCTCGTTGGTGGCGGCACGTTCGCCGAAAATTTCGAGGATCAGACCGGTGCGATCGATCACCTTCGCCTCGCACGCCTTTTCCAGATTGCTCTGCTGGACCGGCGACAGGCTGTTGTCGATGATGATGAGTTCGGCCTCTTCCTGTCGGGCGAGGGTCGCGATCTGATCCACCTGACCGCTGCCGAACAGGGTTGCGGGCTTACGGTCGCGAACGCGAAACGCCTGCGCCGCGCGCACGTCGATGCCGATGGCGAGCGCCAGACCGCGCGCTTCCTCCAGCCGGGCGTCGCTGTCGCGGCGATCCGCATTATGGGTTTCGGCATGGACGACGACGGCGCGCGCGCCGCGCGCCACTTCATCATCGGAGTCGCGGTTGAATATGGCCATGAATGTTTAGAGCATCTTGCGGCGGGCCGGTCCACCATGGGGAAGACCGGGCGCCAGAGAGACGATCAGTCGTCCTGTTCGTTTTCGCCGGTCAGGTCGAGCGCGTGTAGCGGCTGGACCGTGGAAATGGCGTGTTTATAGACCAGCTGCACCATGCCATCGCGTTCCAGCAGCATGCAGAACAGGTCGAATGCAGCGATTTCGCCCTGAAGCATAACGCCGTTGACGAGGAACATTGTGACCGGGCTGCCCGATTTGCGGACCGCCGACAGGAAGATTTCCTGCAACAGCTTCGATCTGCCATTGCCATCGCTGGACTTGCGCAATTCGGTCAGGTCCATCGACGCGGCCGGCATGACGGTCGAAATCGCATGCTTGTAGACCAGTTGCGACTGGCCATCGCGGCGCAGCAGCACGGAAAAATTGTCGAACCAGGTGATGATGCCCTGCAACTTCACGCCCTTGACCAGGAACATGGTCACCGGGGTCTTGCTCTTGCGCAGGCTGTTGAGGAAAATATCCTGAAGGTTGTTTACTTTGTCGGCCATGGTCGTCGCCAGTCCTTTTTTTGGCGGGACGTTACCCGCTCTTGCATTCTTAAGCAGAATGTCTTGCCCGCCCCCGCCTGTCGGGAGCGGCTGCGATCCTATCGCAATTGCGAAGGGGCGTCCATGGCCGAGATGCGCTTTGGCAAAAGTCCGGCAATCGATTGATTACCCCTGTCGCTTCGCCATTAGTCCTTGTCCTCCGTAATACCCAGCAGCTTGAGCTTGCGGTGCAGCGCGGATCGTTCCATGCCGATGAATGTCGCGGTGCGCGATATGTTCCCGGAAAAACGCCGTATCTGGATACGCAGATATTCGCGTTCGAAACTTTCGCGGGCTTCGCGCAGCGGCGCACCCATGATGGCGGACTGGCCCATGCCGTCCCCGCCCCCGCCGCTGGTCAGTTCGGCGGGCAGCATGTCGAGTTCGATCCGGCCGATCCGGTCGCCCGGCGCCAGGATCATCGTGCGTTCGATCACGTTGCGGAGCTGGCGCACATTGCCCGGCCATTCATTGGCCTGCAATGCCGCCATGGCGTCACTGGCGATTTCGGGCGCATGGACGCGTCGTTCGGCAGCGAAGCGGGCGAGATAATGGTCGACCAGCGGGGGAATATCGTCCCGGCGCTCCGCCAGCGGCGGGATGGCGAGCGGAACGACGTTCAGACGATAGAAGAGGTCTTCGCGGAAACGCCGTTCCTCTATTTCGATCGCGAGGTTGAGTGCCGTCGACGAAATCACGCGGACGTCGACCTTCACCTGCCGCTGGCCGCCGACGCGGGTGAAGCTCTGATCCGTCAGGACGCGCAGGATCTTACCCTGCGTCGTCAGCGGCATGTCCGCGATTTCATCCAGATAGAGCGTGCCGCCATGGGCCTGTTCCAGAAAACCGGGGCGGACGAGGCCGCTGGGATCTTCGACGCCGAACAATTCCTCCTCGACCCGGTCGGGGTCCATGCGCGCCGCCGCGACGATGATGAAGGGAGAGTCCGCCCTGCCGCTCCAGCTGTGAAGCATGCGCGCGGCGACTTCCTTGCCGACGCCGGCAGGACCGGAAATGAGGACGCGGCTGCCGGTGCCGGCCACTTTCTTGATGGTCGCGCGCACGCCATTGATCGATGCGGACGTGCCCGTCAGTTCGTCATCCTGCCCGAACCGGGCGCGTAGCACCTGATTTTCGCGCCGCAGCCGCTCCGTTTCGGTCGCACGCGATACCAGATGAAGCAAACGGTCGGCCTCGAACGGCTTTTCGATGAAGTCGGCGGCGCCCTTGCGAATGGCGGCGACGGCCGTGTCGATATTACCATGGCCCGAAATCATCAGCACCGGGATGGTGGCGTCCCGCCGCTTGATTTCATCGAGCAGTTCAAGCCCGTCCATGCGCGACCCCTGCAACCAGACGTCGAGCAGAATGAGCGAGGGACGACGACTGTCCAGCGCATCGATGGCGCTGTCGCTATTCGCAGCGGTCCGCGTGCTGAAACCTTCATCTTCCAGCACGCCCGCGACCAGATCGCGAATATCCTCTTCATCGTCCACAATCAGAATATCAAGCGCCATTGGCCGTCACTTTTCCTTTTGGCAGGGCGATAACCTGCTCTTCTTCCAGTTTTTCAAGCGCCCCTGCGGCAAAGCGCAGGGTGACGCATGCGCCGCCCCCCTGCGCATCGTCGAAGCGAATCTCCCCCAGATGCTCTTCGACAATCTTCTTGACGATCGCCAGGCCAAGGCCGGTGCCCTTCGACCGCGTCGTCATATAAGGTTCCAATATCCGGTCACGTTCCGGCGGCAGACCGATGCCATTGTCGCGCACGGTGATGAGGACGTCCCCGTCCTGCTCCTGCATCAGGCGCATATGAATATGGCCGCGCGGACCGCCATCGTCAGGAACGGGCTTTGTTTCAATGGCTTCCACGGCATTTTTGACGATGTTCGTCAACGCCTGCCCCAATTGGCGACGGTCGCACACCATGTCCAGATCATCCGGCCCGGCTTCATATTCGAAACGGATGTCGGGATGCGCAACTTCGTGCAGGAACAGCGCGTGGCGGGCGATGTCGCCCACGGCTTCGCGCCTGAACACGGGCTTTGGCATGCGCGCAAAGGACGAAAATTCGTCCACGATACGGCGCAGATCGCCCACCTGCCGCACGATCGTGCCGGTCAGACGTGTGAAGGTCGCCTTGTCGCTCTGTATTTCTTCGGCGTAGCGGCGTTGCAGCCGTTCGGCGGCGAGCTGGATCGGGGTCAGCGGGTTCTTGATTTCATGTGCAATGCGCCGCGCGACGTCGGACCATGCGGCGCGACGCTGGTCGGACAGTTGCTGCGTGATGTCATCGAAGGTCAGAATGTGGCTGGACGCGTCACGCGACAATTTGACCGCCAGCGTGCGCAAATCGCCATGGGCGCGAACCTGCACGATCCCGGCGCCTTCATCCGAAGCGATAAACTCAGCCAGTTCGGGCGATATTTCGGCCAGCGAGCGGCCGACCGGATCGTCATCCTCCTCCACCAATATGGCCGCTGCGGAACTGTTGAGAAGCTGCACCACGCCATTCAGATCGACGGACAGGACACCTGCCGTGACTCCCGACAAAATAGCTTCGATGAAGGCACGGCGTTCATCAAGCTGGCTGTTGGCGGCGACGAGCGCGCCGGTCTGCGCCTCGAGCCTTTGCGTCATGCGGTTGAAGGCTGCGGCCAGCGTACCGATTTCGTCGCGCGATTTGGGACCGGTTACGCGGGCGGACAGATCGCCCGCGGTAATGCGGCGGGCGGCCGTCACCAATTCGTTTACCGGGCGCACCATCCAGTCCGCCACCGCCAGCGCGATATAGACGGCGATCCCGACGAGCAGCAGCGATCCAACGAACAGCGCGATGTTGAAGCGCAGCTGCAACGCGCGCGATTGTGCCGAGAACAGGTCGTAATCCGACAGGACTTTCTGCGCCCGCTCCACATTGGAGAAGGAGGAGCTGTCCGCATTGCGCGCGGCATAGAGATAGATTTTCGAACCGGGATAGAGCAGCGTCACCGCCTCGATCTGATTGCGGCGGGTCTGCACGACGACATTTTCCCCCGCCGCCAGACGCTTGATCACCTGTTGCGACAGCATTTCAGCTGCTGGCCGGTTTTCCGGATCGACCGTTGCGGCGGTGCGGGCGATACCGTCCTTGCCCACTTCGATAATGGCGGACCGGTTCAGTTTGCGCCCCACCACCTGATAAATGAAGCCTTCCGCAAATTGCGGGCTGCTGACCTTCGACTGGCCCAGATAGTCGCGCAGATCGCCCGACATGGTGACGGTTTCGTCGCCGACCTCCCGCAAATTCTGTTCATAATAGCCCCGCGCCAGATCGCTGGCATTCTGGAGCAGCCCGCGGGCGCTGTCCGAAAACCAGAATTGCACGCCATATTGAAACAGCAGCGATGCGAAGATCACCACCAGCAGCATGGGGACGCTGGCGACGATCGAGAAGATGGCGACGAGTCGGACGTGCAATTGCCCGTCGCTGCCGATGGCGGAATTGGCCGCGCGACGTTTGGCCACACGGCGACCGACCAGCATCAGCAGAGCGATGGCAGGGACCAGATTGGCGACCAGCAGCAGGGCTACGATCGGCGGCGTCAGCAGCGTGTAGGACTGCCCGCTGCCCGACAGCACATAATAGGTAAGCCCCGCCATGCCCAGAAACAGGGCCAGTGTGAACGCTTCCACCAATGCCGCAAGACGGCCATGGCGCAGGAAGGCGGGCAATTGCCGTCGCCATGCCGATGCCCGTTTGGGCAATGTCGTCGCGCCATTCATCGTGGCTTTGTTACAACAACCACCGTGCCCGTTCAAACACAGTATTTGATTAAAACGCTGTCGCTGGTCGAGGCAGATCGTCGGTTCATCCCGAACCGGCGATAATGCGGATCAATCGCCCAGCCGAAGCTGCATAGGGTCGAGGCCATGTTCGGTCAGTTTCTTGCGCAGCGTGTTGCGATTGATGCCCAGCAGACCGGCGGCGCGGATCTGATTGCCATCGACGCTGGCCAGCACTTCCTGCAACAATATCGGCTCCACCACGGCCAGCAGGTCGTCATGCAAGGCTCGGTTGGGCTGCGCCAGCCCGACGCCCAGCTGCCGCTTGGCCCATTCGCGCACCGCATGCGCCAGCTGATCCGTCGGTGCGGCATAGTCGGCCGGAACCGCATCCATGGGCAGCATGTGGCGCAATATATCGCCGGTGATGATATTTTCACGGCTCAGGACCGACAGGCGCTGCATCAGATTTTGCAGTTCGCGCACATTGCCCGGCCAGTGATAGGCCATCAGCAGCTGCGCGGCATCGTCGGCCAGAGCCTTGCGGGGCAGCCCCTCCTGCGCCGCGCGTTCCAGGAAATGGCGGGCGAGCAGGATGACGTCCTCCCGCCGTTCGCGCAGCGCAGGCAGCGCGATCGGCACGACGTTCAGCCGATAATAGAGATCCTGCCGGAAACGCCCGTCATCGATCAGCTGGGGCAGATCCTTGTTGGTGGCGGCGATGATGCGGACATTGACCCTTACCGGTTTCGATCCGCCAACGGTGGTCACTTCGCCGGATTGCAATACGCGCAGGAGGCGGGTCTGGGCCTCCATCGGCATGTCGCCGATTTCATCGAGGACCAATGTGCCCCCCTGCGCCTGTTCGAACTTCCCTGCGGTCCGGGCATGGGCGCCGGTGAAGGCCCCCTTTTCATAACCGAAGAGTTCTGCCTCGATCAGTTCGCGCGGAATGGCGGCCATGTTGATCGCGACGAAGGGCTTGGTCCGCCGCTGGCCAAGGCTATGGATCGCTTCGGCGACCAGTTCCTTGCCCGTACCGGATTCGCCCAACACCAATATGGACAGGTCGTTGGACAATACGCGGGCTATCGTCCTGTAGACTTCCTGCATGGCGGGCGAGCGCCCGACCAGAGGAAGGCCGTCATGCGGCAGGCCCGCTTCTCCCCCCTGTTCTTCCGGGCTTTGGCGGGTGCCCAGCGCGTCCGATACGGCGCGTGTCAGTTCATTGAGGTCGAACGGCTTTGGCAGATATTCGAACGCGCCCTTTTCGGTTGCGCGGATCGCCGTATTCAATGTGTTCTGCGCCGACAGGATGATGACGTTCAGGTCGGGGCGGTTGGCCAATATGTCCGCCACCCCATCCAGCCCGTCGCCGTCGGGCAGCATCACATCCGTGATGAGGACATCCGGGGTAAAACTGTCCATCAGGGTGCTGCGTTCGCGGATGGAAGCGGCGGTCTTGACCCGATGCCCCTGGCGCCGCAGCGCTTCTCCCACGACAACGCAGATCGCCGGATCATCGTCCACCACCAATATCGCGCCGGTCGCCGCCATCAGCCCATCGCCATCGGCAGGAGGATGCGGAAGGTCGATTCACCCGCCTCGGCGTCGCGGGAATATTGGACGAAGCCGCTCATGTCGCGCACCAGCTTGTCCACCAGCGCCAGCCCCAGCCCCTGCCCGTCGCGCTTGCCGGTGATGAAGGGGTTGAACAGGTGGTCGAGAATATGTTCCGGCACGCCCGGCCCATTATCTATGATCACAATTTCGATCGGCAGCACCGCGCTGCCCTTGCCGTCGCCGACGACCACGGACACGCCATGGCGAAAGGCGGTTTCCACCCGAATGCGAGGCTTTTCGACATGCTCCAACGCTTCGGCCGCATTTTTCAGCAGGTTGATCATGACCTGCACCAGGGCATCGTCATTGATGTTGGCAAATGGCAAGGATGGATCATAATGTTTTATGATCTTTATATTTCTTGCAAATCCGGCAGCTGCGATTCCGGCCGCGCGATCGATCAGCGGATAGATGTTGCCGGGGTGGCATTCCAGCGTCCGGTCGGTCGTGAAATCCTGCATCCGGTCGATCAGCGCGGCGATCCGGTCGACCTCATTGCAGATAAGCTGGGTCAACGCCGCATCGCGGCCGCCCTGACTGGATTCCAGCAGCTGCGCGGCACCCCGAATGCCCGACAGCGGGTTCTTGATTTCATGCGCCAGGATCGCCGCCGCCCCCATGGCCGATCGCGCACCGCCAGACGTGCCGCGATGGCCGATCTTGCGCGCCTGGCTCTGGGCATGGAGCGACACCACGCGCCATCCGTCATGATCCACGATCGGGGCGATCATCAGGTCCACCTCCATTTCGGCGGTGCGCCCGGCATGAACCTTGATGTCATAGGCGGCGATCGGTTTGTTGCTGTGCCAGATGTCGAACCGCGCGCCAGCTTCCGCAATGCGGATGGTGCGCGCGACGTCGCTGCCGATGATGGCGGATCGCGCCATGTTGAGCAGCGTTTCGGCGCGAACGTTGGCTTCCGTAATCTGATTGTCCGGCCGCACGATCAGCGTCGCAACCGGCAGCGCCGTCATCTGTTCGGTCAGCGATGGACCGTCCTGCTGCAACCGAAGCGGCGGGACGGTCGTCAGCAAAGTCGTCATGCAGCCTTGCGCAGGGCAGCGGCGCGCAGGGCATCCGCATCCAGCCCGCTGGCGATCAGCGGTTCATAGAAGCGGGCCAGCATGTCGAGCACGACGTCGGCGTCCGGCTGCTGGTTCACGGCGTTCCGGAATTCGGCGGAACCGGTCAGGCCCTTGGTATACCAGCCGATATGCTTACGCGCCATATTGACGCCGGTATGCCTGTCATAATGTTCGAGTATTGCGTGATAATGCTCTACGATTACACGATATTGCTCTGCCAGAGAAGGATCGGCAACGCGCGTACCATCAGTCAGCCAGGCCATGACCTGACCGATGAGCCAGGGGCGGCCATAGGCGCCGCGACCTATCATTACGCCATCGGCGCCGCTCTGTTCCAGCGCGGTGTCCGCATCCTCGATCGAGCAGATGTCACCATTGACGATGACGGGCAGCTTCACCGCATCCTTGACCTTGCGCACGAAGGCCCAGTCGGCCGATCCCTTATACATCTGATTACGGGTGCGGCCGTGGACGGTGATCAGCTTTGCGCCCAGATCTTCCGCAATATGCGCGAGTTCCGGAGCGTTCAGGCTACTATGATCCCAGCCCATGCGCATCTTGACGGTGACGGGCACGTCCACGGCCTCCACCGTCGCCTTGATCAGCGACGCAGCAAGGGGCAGGTCGCGCATCAGCGCGCTGCCTGCGTCGCCATTGACGACCTTCTTCACCGGACACCCCATATTGATGTCGATGATGGCAGCCCCACGGTCGGCATTAAGCTTCGCCGCCTCGGCCATTTCCTTTGGCGAACAGCCTGCAAGCTGCATCGACACCGGTTCTTCCAGCGGATGCCATGCCGCCTTTTGCAGCGACTGGCGCGTTTCGCGGATCATGGCGGCGGACGCGATCATTTCCGTGACGTTGAGGCCCGACCCATAACGGCGGACCAGCGTACGGAACGGCATGTCGGTAACGCCGGTCATCGGCGCCAGCACGACCGGCATGTCGATGGTCACCGGACCGATGGAGATGGGAGACACTTTGCGCATGATCTGACTTTGAAATACTGCCTAAAAAACAGGCAGCCCCTTAGCGGAAAACCGGCCGGGCGGCAAGGTGCGCCGCCAACGCTGTCGGCTTGCCTCTTTCGGTCCATCTTCCGACCCGCTATGCGCCGCACCATGACATCCACATATAAGATCGTGGCGTTGATCGTCGCCGCCGGTCAGGGCAGCCGGGCGGGTGGCGACACAGCCAAACAGTTCAGGGATATTGTGGGCAAGGCGGTGTTGACCCATGCCTATGATGCCATGGCCGCGCATGACGCAATCGATGCCATCCATATCGTTCTGGGCGCGGGGCAAGAAGAATATGCGCGATCCCTGCTGGCCGAACGACCGGCGTCCTTCATAACGGGGGCGGACAGTCGGCGCGGTTCCGTGCGCGCCGGGCTGGAGGCGATTGCGGCGGCCGGTGGCGCGGACATCGTGCTGATCCATGATGCCGCCCGCCCGTTCCTGCCGGATGAAGTGACGGATCGCCTGCTGGCCGGACTGGAGCAGGCAAAAGGCGCCGTGCCGGTGCTGCCGGTCGCGGATACGCTGGTGCGCGGACAGGGCGGGCATATGGCCGACGGCGTGGATCGCGCCGATCTGTTCAGGGTGCAGACGCCGCAGGCATTCCGTTTCGACGCGATACTGGCGGCGCATCGCGCATGGGACGACCGGCGAGAAGCCACAGATGACGCCGCGATTTTGAAGGCATGGGGCCATGACGTCATATTGGTGCAGGGCGATGAAAGGCTTGAAAAATTGACATATCCTCAGGATTTCGCCCGCGCCGCGATGCAGATGACGCCGCCGCGGAGCACCCGCGTCGGCATGGGATATGACGTTCATCGCCTCGCCCCGGATGAAGAGCTTTGGCTGGGCGGCGTACTGGTGCCGCATGACCGCGGCCTTGCCGGGCACAGCGATGCCGATGTCGCGCTGCACGCCATTGTCGATGCGATATTGGGCGCGCTGGCAGACGGCGATATAGGCAGCCATTTTCCACCATCGGACGCGAAATGGCGGGGCGCATCGTCGGACCGTTTCCTTGCTTATGCGCGCGACCGGGTGGCCGCGCGCGACGGCGTCATCGATCATGTCGACCTGACCATCATCTGCGAAGCGCCCAAAATCGGCCCGCATCGCGACGCCATGCGCGCACGGATAGCGGAAATATTGTCGGTGCCGGTGGAACGGATCAGCGTGAAGGCGACGACGACCGAGCGGCTGGGCTTTGCCGGGCGGCGCGAAGGCATTGCCGCGCAGGCGGTTGCCACCCTGTCCCTCCCCGCGCTATCCTGACCCCATGCCAGACACGATACTCCCGACCCAACTGGTCGAACTCGCCGAAAAGGTCATTATCGCCAATCGCCGCGCCGGGCGAACGGTGGCTGTCGCGGAAAGCTGCACCGGGGGCCTCGTGTCCGCAGCCCTCACCGAAATCGCTGGCTCATCCGACGTATTCGAAGCCGGTTTCGTTACCTATTCCAATGATATGAAGGCGGAACTTCTGAAAGTTTCGCATGATGTGCTGGACACATTCGGCGCGGTGTCCATCGCGACGGCATGGGCCATGGCGCAGGGCGCGCTGAACAAAAGCCACGCCCATGTCGCCGTCGCCATCACCGGTATCGCCGGGCCGGGCGGCGGCAGCGAGCAGAAGCCGGTCGGCACCGTCGTCTTCGCCCGCGCCGAACGCGGCGGCAGCCCCGACAAGGTCGTAGCCGACATGCATCATTTCGAAGATAATGGTCGGGGCGGAGTGCGGCTTCAGGCGGCGCTGTGCGCGCTGGAACTGCTGCTGCCCGATTCGCCCGAATAAAGCTGCGCGGCGCGGGTTTCGAACGCGCCGATCATCTTGCGCAGCGCTTTGTCGAAGAACTGCCCGGCCAGCATTTCGAACAGGCGGTTCTTGAATTCGAACTCCACCTCGAAATCGACCAGCACCCCGCCCTGCCCGTCGTCGCGGAAACCCCATTCATTGTGGAGATGTTTGAGCGGACCATCGAGATAATCGACCCTGACGCGGTCCGGGCGATGTTTGTGGACGCGGGACGTGAAGCTTTCCTTCACCCCCTTGAACCCCACGATCATGTCGGCGACCATTTCCGTTTCGCTGTCGGACCGCACGCGAATGGCGCTAATCCAAGGCAGAAATTCGGGATAGGCCGCGACGTTCGATACCAGGTCGAACATCTGGGCAGGCGTGTAGGGAAGCTGACGCGTTTCGTTATGCTTGGGCATATCGCGATCAGACCTTCGCCAAAGCCGCCTTGGCGAGCTTGGCGTCGCGCGCAGCCTTCATTTCGGCGAAATCCTTGCCGGCATGATAGCTGGAGCGCGTCAACGGACTAGACGCGACCTGAAGGAAACCCTTGGCCCGCGCGATCGCCGCATAGGCGTTGAACGCCGCCGGGGTGACGAACTCCATCACCTTGGCATGTTTGGGCGTGGGTTGCAGATATTGGCCCATGGTCAGGAAATCGATGTCGGCCGAACGCATGTCGTCCATCACCTGATGCACTTCCAGACGTTCTTCGCCCAGACCCAGCATGATGCCCGACTTGGTGAAGATCGACGGATCGAGCCGCTTCACCATTTCCAGCAGGCGCAGCGACGCATAATAGCGCGCACCGGGGCGGATGGTCGGGTAAAGGCGCGGGACGGTTTCGAGATTATGGTTATAGACGTCCGGCCGCGCCGCGACGATCATTTCCACGGCCCGTTCATGCTTGTTGCGGAAATCGGGCGTCAGGATTTCGATGGTGGTGCTCGGCGTGGTGCGGCGCAGCGCTTTGATCACCTTCACAAATTGCGAGGCACCGCCATCGGGCAGGTCGTCGCGATCGACCGAAGTGATGACGATATGTTCCAGCCCCATTTCGGCGCATGCATCGGCCAGATTCTGCGGTTCATTGGGATCGACCTTGCGCGGCATCCCCGTCTTGACGTTACAGAAGGCGCAGGCGCGGGTGCACACGTCGCCCAGGATCATCACCGTGGCATGCTTCTTGGTCCAGCATTCGCCGATGTTCGGGCATGCCGCTTCCTCACACACCGTCGCCAGCTTCTTGTCCCGCATCAACTGACGGGTTTCGTTATAGCCCTTGCTGGTCGGCGCCTTGACGCGAATCCAGTCGGGCTTGCGGGCGCGTTCGGGCGTTGCGGCGGGTGCGGGGATCGGGCTGATGTCGGTCATGCGCCCCAGATAGCGATGCCGGGCCGCTCTTGCCAGTCCTGTCTTTGTGCGGCACATATTCGGCCATGACTGACTTTGCCGACATGATCGATGGCTATCGTCGCTTCCGGGACACCGGCTGGAGCCAGCAGCGGGAAAGGTGGGACGAACTGAACGAAGGGCAAAGCCCCCGCGTGATGGTGATCGCCTGTTCGGACAGTCGAGTCGATCCCGCACAGATTTTCGATACCAGCCCCGGCGAAATCTTCGTGGTGCGCAATGTCGCCGCGCTGGTGCCGCCGTTCGAAACCAATCCGGGCCATCATGGCGTATCGGCCGCGCTGGAATTTGCAGTGCAGGTGCTCAAGGTCGGCGAAATTGTGGTCATGGGTCATGGAAAATGCGGGGGGTGCAAGGCGGCGCTCAGCCAGGACCTGAAAGACGCGCCCCCCGGTGAAGGCGGGTTCGTGCATAACTGGATCAGCCTGCTGGATGGCGCGCGCGAAATCGTAACCGGCCGCTATGGCGACCAGCTCGACCGGGAGGTCGAACGCGCCATGGAGCAGGAGGGCGTGAAGGTCAGCCTTGCCAACCTGCGCACATTCCCCTGCGTGCGCGCAAAGGAAAAGAGCGGCGCATTGAAGCTGGTTGGCAGCTTCTTCGCCATTGCCGACGGGCAACTCCATATTCTGGATGAGGACGGCGGCGCCTTTTCGCCCGCCTGAAGGAAAGCATATCATGGCGAGCGGACAGGAAGGGCGCGGCAACATCGCGCTATTGATCGATGCCGACAATGCGTCGGCGGCGCATTTCGATTCGGTAATGACCGTGCTGGCGGAACTGGGAACGGTGAATATCCGCCGCGCCTATGGCAACTGGAGCAAGACGACGCTCAAGACATGGGCGGCGCTGTCCGTTGCCCATGCGATCGAACCTCAGCAGCAGTTCGACCTGACCAAGGGCAAGAACGCCACCGACATGAAGATGACGATCGATGCCATGGACCTGATGGCGTCGGGCCGGGTCGATGGCTTTGGCCTGATGTCCAGCGACAGCGATTTTACGCCGCTGGCCACGCGCATCCGGCAACAGGGCATTCCGGTCTACGGCTTTGGATCGGCCAATACGCCCGAAGGCTTTCGCCGCGCCTGCACCCGTTTTCTGGATGTCGCGGCGCTCAAGCCCGCGGTCGTTCCGATGGCTGCGAAAACCCCGGTGAAGAAGGCCGCCCCAGCAAAGGCGACCCCCGCTAAAGCCGCGCCTGCAACACCCCCTGCCCCCGCCCCGCAACCGCAACAGGCCGTGGATGATGAAGTCGTCCGCTTGCTGATCGACGCCTATGATGAGGCGAAACGGGATGAGCGCGGCTTTGTGGCGCTGGGTCCGGTGGGCCAGCGCGTGGGCAACCGCTCCAGTTTCGACGTGCGCAATTATGGTTTCAAGCGGCTGTCCGATCTAGTCGCAGCCATCCCCAATTTCATCACCGAAGTCCGCGAAGGCGGACAGACCTGGATCAAGCGGGTGAAGTGATGCGGGTGATCGCACGCCATCTGATGATCCATGGTCGGGTGCAGGGCGTCTGGTATCGCGGCTGGACCGTCGAAACGGCGCGACGCCTGGGCCTGACCGGGTGGGTGCGCAACCGGATGGATGGCAGCGTCGAAGCGATGGTTCAGGGCGAACCAGCGACAGTCGCGCAATTCGAAGCGCTGGCGATGCATGGACCAACGGCGGCGCGGGTGACGCGGATCGATGCGCATGA
>NZ_JBMDWL010000090.1:0-10645 GCF_048594625.1 Sphingobium sp. | reverse complement strand
GATCCCGCCCCATGTTCCATGCATATCGATGAGGTAGAGGCGATCTGGAGCGCCATCGACAGCGAAGACGACTGGGTGCCCCTCCATGCCAAGGTCGCGGCGATCCGTCGCATGGGCGACGCGCATGGCCGCTATCCGGCTTGCCCCTGACCCATCCCCCAATCATGACAAAGATCGATAGCTTTTTCCTTAACCATTTCCCGCCATAGTCCCATTCAAATGGTTGCGCCGCTTACATCCCATGAACCTGCGACCGGCGCCCTGCTGTGGCAGGGCGATCCGGGCGATGTCGATGCAGAGGTTGCCCGCGCCCGCGCCGCCTGGCCAAAATGGGCGGCACAGCCCATCGCCAACCGCATCGAAACGCTGCGCCGCTTCGTCAATGTCGTACGCAAATATGAAGATGCACTGACGGATCTGATCGCCCGCGAAACGGGAAAGCCCCTGTGGGACGCCCGCAACGAAGTCGCCGCCGTCATTGGAAAGGTCGACATCAGCGTCGCCGCCTATTCCGAACGCACCGGCCAGCGCAGACTGGAAGCGGCACTGGGTGCGCGCCAGTCCGTCCGGCACAAGCCCCATGGCGTCATGGCGGTGATCGGCCCCTATAATTTCCCCGCGCATCTGCCCAACGGCCACATCATCCCCGCGCTGCTGGCGGGCAATGCGGTGGTGTTCAAACCATCGGAAAAAACGCCCGCCGTGGGCGAATTTCTGGTCAAGCTCTATCATGAAGCGGGCGTGCCGGCCGATGCCGTCCGCCTGCTGACCGGCGGCCCGGATGTCGGCAAGGCGCTGACCGCCCATCCAGACATCGGCGGCATCCTGTTCACCGGATCGGCCCAGACCGGCATCGCGATCAACCGCCAGTTCGCCGCGCAGCCGTCCAAGATTCTGGCGCTGGAAATGGGCGGCAACAATCCCCTGATCGTGTGGGACACGCCCGAAATCAACGCCGCGGCGACCATCGTCGTCCAGTCCGCCTTCATGACCAGCGGCCAGCGCTGCACCGCTGCCAGCCGCCTGATCGTGCGCGACAGCATCACCGACAAGCTGGTGGCGGAGGTCAAGAAACTCGCCGACCGGCTGATCGTCGATCATCCCCATGCCGACCCCGCCCCCTATATGGGACCGGTGATCGACAATCAGACCGCCGACGGCCTGACCGAAAGCTTCCTGTATCTGATGAGCAATGGCGGCAAGCCCATCAAGCATATGGTCCGCCCGAAAAAGGGGCTGCCTTTCCTGACACCTGCCATCATCGACGTGACCGGCATGACGGAACGTCCCGACGTCGAACTGTTCGGCCCGCTGCTTCAGGTGATCCGCGTACCCGATTTTGGCGCGGCCATAGCGGAGGCGAACAACAGCCGATACGGCCTGTCCGCATCGCTGATCGGCGGATCGCCCGAACAATATAACCAGTTCTGGTCGAATATCCGCGCGGGCCTGATCAACTGGAACCGTCCGACCAACGGCGCGTCATCCTCCGCCCCGTTCGGCGGCACCGGCCTGTCGGGCAATCATCGCCCCAGCGCCTATTATGCCGCCGATTATTGCGCCTATCCGGTCGTGTCCGCCGAAATCGAAACGCCCCGCGCGTCGATCGGCGTGGGCCTCAAGGACATCGATGTCAGCGCCATGGGGGATTAGCGCAAAAACATTTCCTAATCCCCCGCATACCCATTCTGAATTGAACTTGAGCTGCGCTTTCGCCATCTGCCCACCATGGCTGATACAGCACCCTCCACGGTTCACCTTGTGGGCGCGGGACCGGGCGACCCGGACCTGCTGACCGTCAAGGCCGCGCGCCTGATCGGCAGCGCGGACGTGATCGTGCATGACGGGCTGGTGACCGACGCGATCCTGTCGCTCGCTTCGCCCCATGCCGAACTGATCTCCGTTGCCAAGCAGCGCAGCCGCCATTCCATGCCACAGGATGCGATCAACGCCCTGCTGGTCGACCTTGCCCGTGAAGGGCGCAGCGTCGTGCGGTTGAAGGGCGGCGATCCCTTCATCTTCGGCCGCGGCGGTGAAGAAGTGGACGCCTGCCGCGCCGCCGCTATCCCCGTCGACGTCGTTCCGGGCATCAGCGCCGCCATGGGCAGCGCCGCGCAGGCGCAGCTCCCCCTCACCCATCGCGAAGCGTCCAGCGCCGTCAGCTTCGTTGCGGGCCAGTGCAAGGGGCTGACCGATCAGGACTGGTCCGGCCTTGCGGGAAAAGGGCGCACGCTCGTTATCTATATGGGCGTGGCGACCGCTGCCGACATCGCCGACAAGCTGATCGCGGACGGCGTATCGCCCGCCATTCCCGTCGCGGTGCTGGAAAACGGCACCCGCGCCGATATGCGGACGCTGCGCACGCTGCTCGCCGATCTTGGCGACATGGTGGTGCGCGAACGGGTCAAAAGCCCCGCCCTGATCGTGGTTGGCGAAGTCGCCACCCACGCAATGGCGCGCGATGTGATGATCGCCTGTCGGGATGCGGCCTTGAATATGAAGGGCGCGGCAACGACCGGGCCGGATGGGATTGAAGGGTAGAATGAAGATTTTGACGGGCAATGACCTGGTGAGCGGAGACGTCATCTGGTGGGCAGGCGACGGCTGGTCGCGGCAGGTGGGCGACAGCGCCGATGTCGGCGACCATGGCGACGACCTGGCCCGCACCGAAGAAGCCGCGCTGCGCGTCGTGGGCGCCTATGTGATCGACGCCACGGTCACGGACGACGGCGTCCGCCCCGCGCATATCAAGGACCGCATCCGCGCGCTCGGCCCGACCGTGCGCCCGGACCTCAACCTCAAACCGAACGACGCCGACGCCGGCAACTGGGTGATCTGACCATGTATCGCTATGACAGCTACGACCAGTCCATCGTCGATGCCCGCGTCGATGAATTTCGCGATCAGGTGCAACGTCGCCTGACCGGTGCCCTGACGGAAGATCAGTTCAAGCCGCTGCGCCTGATGAACGGCCTCTATCTGCAACTCCACGCCTATATGCTGCGCGTCGCCATCCCCTATGGCACGCTGTCGGGCAGGCAGATGCGCAAGCTGGGCGAGATCGCGGCGAAATATGACAAGGGCTATGGCCATTTCACCACGCGCCAGAATCTGCAATATAACTGGATCAAGCTGGCCGATGCGCCCGACATCCTCGCCGAACTGGCGACCGTCGAAATGCATGCCATCCAGACCAGCGGCAATTGCATCCGCAACATCAGTTCGGATCAATATGCCGGTGTCGCCGCCGACGAAGTGGCCGATCCCCGCCCATGGGCCGAACTGCTGCGCCAATGGTCCAGCTTCCACCCTGAATTCACCTATCTGCCGCGCAAGTTCAAGATCGCGGTCATCGCGTCGGACGACGACCGCAGCGCCATGCGCCTGCACGACATCGGCCTGAAACTGGTATCGAAGGATGGCGTCATCGGCGCGGAAGTCTATGCCGGTGGCGGCATGGGCCGTACCCCCATGGTCGCCCCGCAGATCCGCGACTTCGTGCCCGAAGACGAGATCGTCTCCTATCTCGAAGCCTGCCTGCGCGTGTACAACCGCTATGGCCGCCGCGACAATAAATATAAGGCGCGCATCAAGATCCTGGTCCACGAACTGGGCGTCGAAGAATATAAGCGTCAGGTGGAGGAAGAGTTCGCCCATATGCGTACCCTCGGCCTCAATCCGCCGACCCAGGAACTGGATCGCATCCGCCCCTATTTCGCCAACCCGACCTATGAAACGGACATCAGCGAAGACATCGACCGCACCGACCCCGCTTTCGCTTTGTGGGTCGATCGTCAGGTCGTGGCGCACAAGCAGCCGGGCTATGCCATCGTCAACATCAGCCTGAAACCGCTGACCGGCATCCCCGGCGACGCGTCGGCCGAACAGATCGAACTGATCGCCGGCCTTGCGGAACAATATTCGCTGGACGAACTGCGTGTCACCCATGCGCAGAATCTGGTCCTGCCGCATGTGAAGAAGGCGGACCTGTACACCATCTGGCAGAATCTGGAGGGAATCGGCCTCGCCGAAGCCAATCTGGACCTCATCACCGACATCATCGCCTGCCCCGGCCTCGATTATTGCGCGCTCGCCAATGCGCGCTCGATCCCGCTGGCGCAAAAGATCGCGCAGCGCTTCGCCGATGCGGAACGTCAGGCGGAACTGGGCGAACTCAAGCTCAAGATTTCGGGCTGCATCAACGCCTGCGGCCACCATCATGCCGGGCATATCGGCATATTGGGCGTGGACCGGAAGGGCGTGGAGAATTTCCAGCTGCTGCTCGGCGGATCGGGCGCGGAGGACGCCTCGCTCGGCCAGATCACCGGCCCCGGTTTTTCGGAGGATGGCGTGGTCGACGCGATCGAAAAGGTCACCGACATCTATCTTGCCGAACGCACCGACGGCGAACGTTTCCTCGATACCTATCGCCGTATCGGCATGAAGCCCTTCAAGGAGGCGATCTATGGCTGAGTTCCTTTCCTTCCGCGAAGGCGAAGCGGCCCAGGAACCGGCCGTGACCGTCGAATCCTTCACCGGTCAGTCCAATGCCACCGCCGTGCGCATCGAACCGGGTGAGGATGCGCGCGAACTGCTGCCCCATCTGGAACGGCTGTCGCTGGTGGAGGTGAACTTCCCCGCCTATGGCGACGGACGCGGCTATTCGGCCGCCCGTATCCTGCGCGAAGCGGGCTATCAGGGCGAACTGCGCGCCGTGGGCGACGTTCTGGTCGATCAGATCAACGCCATGCGTCGTTGCGGCTTCGACAGTTTCCACCCCGCAAAGCCGCTGGACGACGCCGCGGTGGAACGGGCGCTCACCCGCTATGCCGACGTCTATCAAAAGACGATCGATGGCCGTCAGCCCGTCTGGGCGAAACGGCATCCGGAGAAAATAGATGGCTAAGCCTGTTCGCCAGATCGACGTGATCGATGCCCGCCCCGCCTTCACGCAGGCCGATGCCGACGCATTGAATGCGCGGTTCGATGGCATCGATACGCTCACCATGCTCAAGACCGTGTTTGCAGAGGGCCTCGCCGGCAATGTCGGCGTCGTTTCTTCCTTCGGTACGGAAAGCGCGGTGCTGCTCGATCTGGTGGCAAAGGCGGACCGGACCGTTCCCGTCATCTTCGTCGACACGATGAAGATGTTCGCCGAAACGCTGAACTATCGCGACACGCTGATCGCCCGCTTCGGCTTTACCGAAAGCCGCACCGTCGCGCCGATGGCAGACGTCATCGCGGCGAAGGACGAAACTGGCCTGCGCTGGTCCTACGATCCCGATGGCTGCTGCGAAATCCGCAAGGTCGAACCGATGAAGCGCGCCAAAAATGGCCTCGACGCGTGGATTTCGGGCCGCAAGGCATTCCAGTCGGTCACCCGCCAGAACCTCCCCCGGTTCGAAGTGGAGGATGGCCGCCTGAAACTGAACCCGCTGGGAGACTGGACGAAAAGCGACCTCGAAACCTATTTCGACCGCGAAAACCTGCCCCGCCACCCGTTGGAGTCGCAGGGCTATCTGTCCATCGGCTGCGAACCCTGCACGTCGAAGGTCATGCCGGGGGAAGACCCGCGCGCGGGCCGCTGGCGTGGCTGGGACAAGGTGGAATGCGGCATCCATTCGCCTGTATCCGCCATCCCGGCTCACACCGCCGACCCTGACGATCCGGCAAACCTGCCCGCATTCTGATCGGCGCGGATTCACCCGCTTCGTCGTCGCTTTGGGGGTTCCCCCGCCCGTCCTGCCGCTTTAAGGGTTCGCCCGTCAGCGGGGGCAGGCACGACGACAGGCAGGTGAATGATATGGCGGCAACAGCATGATCGGGCAATTTCGGATCATGCTGCGCCGGGCGCGGGTGATGATGCGCCGCCATGGTCCCGAAGCGCTGATCTGGCGGCGACGCATCGCCATATTGGCGGGCGCGGTGCTGGTGGGCCTCACCGCCCTGCTCTTCGCCGAACTGGCCGACCATGCGGGCGCGCTGTTCCGCCGCATGGTCACATGGTGCTGGTGGTTGCCGCTGGTCGTCACGCCGCTGGGCTTTGCCAGTTTCGCATGGGTGACCATGAAACTGGCGCCCGCCGCCAAAGGTTCTGGCATACCGCAGGTCATCGCCGCCGCCCGCAATCCCGATGAAGGCATGAAGGCGCTGGTGTCGGCCCGCACCGCCTTCGTCAAATTCTGGCTGACGATCGGCACCCTGTTGTTCGGCGCATCGGTCGGTCGCGAAGGGCCGACGGTACAGATTGCCGCCAGCATCATGGGCTATGCTCACCGCATCATGCGCATCCCCTTGCGCGCATCCGTCTTCATCGCGGGCGGCGCAGCCGGGGTCGCGGGCGCGTTCAACACCCCGCTCGCCGGGGTCGCCTTCGCCATCGAGGAACTGGCCGCCGCCTATGAACAACGCATGACGCTGCTCGTCATGGCTGCCGTGCTGATCGCGGGGATGGTCAGCCTTGGCCTTGCGGGCGACTATGTCTATTTCGGCGTCATGCGCCAGACGCTGAGCGTGCACGACGCCCTGATCGCCGCCCCGGTCGCGGGCTTTCTGGGCGGCATCGCAGGTGGCCTCTTTTCCCGGCTGATGCTGGCGTCCGGCTCCACGGCTCTGGGCCCCATCGCATGGCTGCGCGCCCGCCCGGTCGTGATGGCGCTGTCCTGCGGCATCATCGTCGCGCTGCTGGGCGTGACGACGGGGCTGACATGGGGCACCGGTTATGAAACCGCGCATAATGTCATCAGCGGCGACGATGTCCCGCTCTGGTTCGGCGCGGCGAAATTCCTGTCGACGCTGGCCACCGCCGTGTCCGGCCTGCCCGGCGGTATCTTTGCCCCGTCGCTGTCCGTGGGCGCGGGCATTGGCGACATGCTGCGCAGCCTGTTCCCCACCTATCCACAGGGCGCGGTCGTGCTGCTGGGCATGGTCGCTTATTTCACCGGGGTCGTGCGTGCGCCGCTGACCGCCGTCATCATCATATCGGAAACCACGGCCAGCCGTGGCCTGATGATGCCGCTGCTCGCCGCCGCACTGGTTGCGGACTTCTCTGCGCAGCTGGTCAGCAAGGAACGGCTGTATCACGGCCTTGCCAAACGGTTCGAACTGCCCAAACAGTGACGCTGGACGGCGGCATGCGACCGCGCAATATACGTCCGCCATTCAAGGACATAAGGGAGTCGCCCATGGATCGCCGCCAATTCCTGACCACCAGCGGCGCGGCCGCCATTGCCGCCGCCGCGCCCCGCGCTCTGGCCCAGACGGCCGGCGCCGACGACGCCCGCCTGACCGCCGCCTTCGCCGCGATATTCGAACGGCAACTGGACCTGTCCCCCGCCATGGTCACCAGCCTAGGCCTCGACAAGGGCGCACGCGCCGGCGCGAAGAGCCAGCTGAATGACAACAGCAAATCCGCCATGATGAAGAATCTGACCGCGACGCAGGGCGCGATCAAGGAACTGGAAGCCTATAAGACCGCCAAACTGTCCGAAGCGCAGCGGCTGAACCTCGACGTCATCCTCTATTCGCTGGATCAGCAGACGGTCGCCCCGGCGAAATTCGGCCTCAACAGCGCCGTGCGCCCCTATCGCATATTCCAGCAGGGCGGCAGCTATTTCCAGACGCCCGATTTCCTGAACACCGCCCATACCATCAACGCCGCGTCGGATTGCGAAGCCTATGTTGCGCGGCTGGAGGCGTTCGCCCGCAACCTGCGCACCGACACCGCGCTCCAGCGGGATGAGGCGGCACGCGGCTATCTGGCGCCGGGCTGGTCGCTCGACCTGACGCTGGGCCAGATGAAGAAGCTGCGCGGCCAACCCGCCGCCGAATGTTCGATGGTGCAATCGGTGGTAAAGCGCGCTGCGGCGAAGAATATCGCGGGCGACTGGCAGGCGCAGGCCGCCGCCGTGGTGGAAAAATCCATCTACCCCGCGCTGGACGAACAGATTGCCGCCATCGAAGCGCTTCGGGGCAAGACGGCTGCGGGCGATGGCGTATGGCGCACCCCGCGCGGCGATGAAATCTACGCCGCCGCGCTCAAGAGCGCGACCACGACGGACCTGAGCGCCGACCAGATCCACGCCATGGGGCTGGAACAGGTCGCCGACATCAGCGCGCAGCTGGACACGATCCTGAAGGGCGCCGGCTATACGAAGGGCACGATCGGCGAACGGCTGGCCGCGCTGAACGTCGAACCGTCGCAGCTCTACGCCGACAGCGCCGAAGGCCGCGCCCAACTGCTGGCGCAGCTCAACCGCGACGTCGACGCGATGAAAGCGAAGCTGCCACAGGCCTTCGCCACCATTCCCGATACCGCGCTGGAAATTCGCGCCGTGCCCGTCGAAATTCAGGATGGCGCGTCCAACGGCTATTATAACCGCGCCGCGCTGGATGGATCGCGCCCGGCCATTTATTTCATCAACCTCAAGGATGTCGGCGACTGGCCCAAATATGGCCTGCCTGCGCTCACCTATCATGAAGGCGTGCCGGGCCATCACCTCCAGATCTCGACGGCCCAGACGGCGGGCGACGTACCGATGCTGCGCAAGACCGCCTTCATGAGCGCCTATACCGAAGGCTGGGCGCTCTACGCCGAACAGCTGGCGGACGAACTGGGCGGTTACGCCACGCCGCTCGACCGGGCGGGCTATCTTCAGTCCTTCCTGTTCCGCGCCGCGCGTCTGGTGGTCGATACCGGCATCCATGCGAAGAAATGGGACGTGAAGCAGGCGACCGACTATATGGTCGAAAAGACCGGCTTCGCCCGCCCCCGTTGTCAGCGCGAAGTCGAACGCTATTGCACCCAGCCGGGTCAGGCGACCAGCTACAAGGTCGGTCATGGCGTATGGACGAAGGCGCGGGCCAGCGCGCAGGCGATGCTGGGCACCGCCTTCGACATCAAACAGTTCCACACCATTATCGAGGAAGGCGCGATGCCCCTGTCGATGCTGGAGGCACGCGTCGCCGCCCGTGCCGCGGCGATGAAGGGCTGACCTCCACCCCCGGCTCTTTCATCGCCGCCGCAAACATGACACCTTCGGGTCGGCCTGCCAGTCAGGCCCGACCGGGAGAGTGACGATGCGCGTGATGGTACTGGTAAAGGCGACGCAAGACAGCGAACGGGGTTTCGAACCCGGCCCTCAATCCGCCGCGATGATGGAGGCGATGGGCCGGTTCAACGACGCGCTGCGCGACGCAGGCATATTGGTGATGGCCGATGGCCTGACGCCGTCGTCGCAGGGCAAGCGGATCGCCTTTGACGGGGATAATCGCACCGTCATCGACGGCCCCTTTGCTCATCCTGACCAGCTGGTCGCCGGTTTCTGGCTATGGGACGTCAGGGACATGGACGAAGCGGTCGCATGGGCAAAGCGCTGCCCCAACCCCATGCCCGGTCCCAGCATGCTGGAAATCCGGCCCTTTTACGACCTCAACGACTTCGCCTGATACAGAAACGGAGACAGCGAAAGAGACAATTGGCGCGATGGTCGCGCACCCGCACTGAATTTCCGTGCGATTGTCACCTTCGCTGTCCCACTTCCTGTCTTTAACCGATCATCATCAGGCTGGCGTTGCCGCCCGCCGCCGTGGTGTTGACCGATGTCGACTGTTCTTCCAGCAGCCAGTCGAGGCAATAGCCATGGCCATGATCGTCGGCATGAACCGACACGATCGGGCCGGGCAGATCGGCGACGCACTGGACGGTCGCCGCGACCTTCGCCTGGTCTCCTTCCACCAGCGCCGCGCCATAATGGCCGGTGGCGTCGCTGCTGAAACAGGCTGCAACATCGTCGGGCAGGCCCTGCGGCAAAGTCATCCCCTGCACCACGCCATGATTGCCGGTCGCCAGGATCGCCGCCATCTGACGGAACAGGCCCTGCCGCGTCGCTGGCCGCATCAATATCCGCCCGCGCGGATGCAACGCATAGACATTGCGTTCCCCCACCGGCCCGGCCAGTTCCAGCTGAACGCCCAGCGCGGACATGTCCCCCGTGCGCCGTGCCTGCGCCGCGGCTTCATGATCGCCCTGCGCGTCCAGCCAGTCGGCAAAACCATGCAACGGCGATTGCAGATGGCTGACCCGCGCCGCGAACACCGATGGCGTCGACACCAGCCGCCCCAGATAGAGCGGCCCGCCCGCCTTCGGCCCCGTTCCCGACAGGCCGCATCCGCCAAAAGGCTGCACGCCCACGATCGCGCCGATGACGTTGCGGTTCACATAGATATTGCCCACCTTCACCCGCTGCGTCACGCGGGCGACGGTTTCATCCAGCCGGGTGTGCAGGCCAAAGGTCAGGCCATATCCGGTGGCGTTGATCTGATCGACCAGCGCGTCCAGCCGGTCCCGCCTGAACCGCAGCACATGCAGCACCGGTCCAAAGACTTCGCGGCTGAGGTCGGCGATGGACTGGATTTCGATGATGGTCGGCGCGACGAAAGTGCCATGCGTCGCCGTGTCGGGCAGCGCGCTCTGTTCCACCTTGCGGCCCAGCGCCTTCATCGCGTCGCTATGGCGGTTGATCCCCGCCTGCGCCTCTGCCGAGATGACGGGACCGATGTCGACTTTCAGCGCGTCGGTCCGCCCGATCCGCAATTGCGCCAGCGCGCCCTTCAGCATGGTGAGCGTGCGGTCAGCGACATCGTC
>NZ_JBMDWL010000009.1:0-25058 GCF_048594625.1 Sphingobium sp. | reverse complement strand
CGCCTGTGGGAACAGGAAATGGGGCCAAAGGGCGGGGATGAAGTGAACCTGATCAAACCCGGCCTCAACTATGGCTGGCCCAAGGCATCGAACGGCGACCATTATGACGGTCGCGATATTCCCGACCACAAGCCCGGCGATGGATTCGAAGCGCCCAAGGTCAGCTGGAACCCGGTCATTTCGCCGGGCGGCCTGCTCTATTACACCGGCAGCGCCTTTCCCCAGTGGAAGGGGTCGCTGTTCATCGGCGGCCTGTCCAGCCAGAGCCTGGTGCGCGTGAAGCTGAACGGCGATAATGCCGAAAAGGCCGATCAATGGGACATGGGCGCCCGCATCCGCGAAGTGGAACAGGGACCGGACGGCGCGCTGTGGCTGCTGGAAGACGGCGGCAAGTCGCAGGGCCGGATGCTGAAACTGACGCCGGCGGGGTGACTGCCCTTGCCCTGAAACGAAAAACGGGGCCAATATGGCCCCGTTTCCTTTTACACCAACCGGCTCTGCTTGACCGCCGCGGCGATGAAGCTGGCGAACAGCGGATGCGGATCGAATGGTTTGGATTTCAGTTCCGGGTGGAACTGAACCCCTACGAACCATGGATGGTCGGGCCGCTCGACGATTTCGGGCAATGTGCCGTCGGGCGACATGCCGGAGAAGATAAGGCCACCCTTTTCCAGCGGCTCGCGATAGCTGGCGTTGACTTCATAGCGGTGACGATGCCGTTCGCTGATGTCGTTGCCGCCATAAATGCCCGCGACAACGCTGTTGCCCGTAAGCTTGGCCGGATAGGCGCCCAGACGCATGGTGCCGCCCAGATCGGTCTGCGCGGTGCGCTTCTGAAGCCCTTCCGCGCTCATCCATTCGGTGATGAGGCCCACGACCGGTTCGGACGTTTCGCCAAATTCCGTGGTCGATGCGCCGGCAATGCCCGCCGTGTTCCGCGCGCCTTCGATGCAGGCCATCTGCATGCCAAGGCAGATGCCGAAGAAGGGCACATTGCGTTCACGCGCGAACTTGACCGATTCGATCTTGCCTTCGGACCCGCGCACGCCAAAGCCGCCGGGGACCAGAATGCCGTGCATTGGTTCCAGGCTGGCGACGATGTCGTCACCCTTTTCGAACAGTTCCGCGTCGATCCATTTGACGTTGACCTTCACCCGGTTGGCAAGGCCGCCATGGTTCAGCGCTTCATAGAGCGACTTGTACGCGTCCAGCAGGCCGACATATTTGCCGACCACGCCGATCGTCACTTCGCCTTCGGGATTGAGCTGCCGGTCCATGATGTCGGTCCAGCGGTCCAGCGTGGGCGCAGGCGCGTCGCCGATGCCAAAGGCGCGCAGCACTTCATTGTCCAGCCCTTCGGCATGATATTGCTCGGGGACGGCATAGATGCTCTTGGCGTCGAGCGCGGGGATGACCGCTTCGGGCCGCACGTTGCAAAACAGCGCGATCTTGCGCCGCTCGCTTTCGGGCAGCGGATGTTCGCAGCGGCACAGCAGGATGTCGGGCTGGATGCCCAGCGACGTCAGTTCGCGCACGCTATGCTGGGTCGGCTTGGTCTTCAGCTCGCCCGCCGCCGCGATGTACGGCACCAGCGTCACATGGACGAAGATCGACTGGCCGCGATCGAGGTCGTTATGCAGCTGGCGAATCGCTTCCATGAAGGGCAGCGATTCGATGTCGCCCACCGTGCCGCCGATTTCGCAAAGCACGAAATCCAGATCTTCGGTGTCGGCCGTGGCGAATGCCTTGATCTCGTCCGTGACGTGCGGAATGACCTGCACCGTCGCACCCAGATAATCGCCGCGCCGTTCGCGCTGGATGATCGTCTGGTACACGCGCCCCTGCGTCACATTGTCGGACTGGCGCGCCGAAACCCCGGTAAAGCGTTCATAATGGCCAAGGTCGAGGTCGGTTTCCGCCCCGTCGTCGGTCACATAGACCTCACCATGCTGATAGGGCGACATCGTGCCCGGATCGACGTTGAGATAGGGGTCGAACTTCCGGATTCGCACACGGAAACCTCGCGCCTGCAACAGAGCTGCAAGCGATGCGGCCATAAGGCCCTTGCCAAGCGAGGAGACCACGCCGCCGGTGATGAAAATATACCGCGTCATGGGAGGGGAGGCTTAGCCTTTCGGAACAACAAAGGGCAAGCGCGCGAATCCACGCGCGCTTAAAAAAAGATCGAAAGATCGGTGAAAGGTTTAGTTGGCGAGCGGAACCGCGCCATTGGCCGCAGGCGCGGATGCCGCGTTGCTCGCCGCACCGGCCAGCGGATCGGCGTTTGCGGGCGCCGGGGCGCTCTGGCTCGCGGGGGCCTGCTTCACCAGCGACGTGTCGATGTCGCTGGGCGCGTGCCGCACCGATGCGATGACCGCCATCACGATCGACAGCAGCACAAAGATGCTGGCGAGGACGGTGGTGGAGCGGGTCAGGAAATCGGCCGCGCCGCGCGCGGACATCAAGCCGGCGGGGCTGCCGCCCACGCCCAGACCACCGCCTTCCGACTTCTGCATCAGGATGACGGCGACCAGCAGGGCCGCGATGATGGCCTGAACGACGAGAAGGAAAGTGAACATGGCGACGATGTGTCCGGTGAAATAGGATGCGTTGGCGCGCACATAGCGATGAAGGCGCGCCGGGGCAACCGTGTCAGGTCACCCGACGCATACTGAATGGCTTATACGGATCGCCGTTCGTTTCGAGCCTGGTCGAGAAACGAGGTCGAGCCAGGATCAGCGCATTCACGCTGACACAGCGCTTGCCGCTTCCCGACTTCGCTCGAAACGAACGGATGGTCATTTATCTCAGGCCGCGGCCGCCATGCGCTGTTCGGCCGCTTCGATGATCGGCGCGAATTTGGCGGCGGACAGGCTTGCCCCGCCGACCAGCCCGCCGTCGACATCCGCAATGGCCATCAGGTCCGCCGCATTGTCGCCGGTCATCGATCCGCCATAGAGGATTCGCATCTTGTCCGCTTCCGCGCCGATCCGGCTGGCGAGCGCGCTGCGCAGCGCCGCATGCATGGCCGCGACCGCTTCCATCGTCGGGATGCGGCCGGTGCCGATCGCCCATATGGGTTCATAGGCAACCGCCAGCCAGTCGGCGGCCGCTCCTTCGGGCAGGGATGCCAGCAACTGGTCGGCGACCACCTGCTCCGCCCGCCCCGCGTCGCGCACGGCCAGCGTTTCGCCCACGCACAGGATGACGTTGATGCCCGCCTTGTGCGCGGCGACCGATTTGGCCGCGATGTCGGCATTGGTTTCGCCGCGCGCCTCGCGCCGTTCGCTATGGCCGGTGATGACCCATGTCGCGCCCGCTTCGGCCAGCATGTCGGCCGACAGCGACCCGGTATAGGCGCCGCTTATGTCCATGTGGCAGTTTTGCGCGCCGATGAACGCCGCCCCACGCCGTTCGGACCCCGCCATAATCAGGGTCGCGGGCAGGCACAGGCCCACCTCCACCGACGGATGCGCAGCGGCCACGCGGCCGATCGCTTCCAGTTCGTCCAGATGCGCACGCATCCCGTTCATCTTCCAGTTGCCGACAACCAGCTTTCGCCTGCCCATCAATCTGTTCCTTGTGATTATTGCTGCACGTCGCCCCCGCCCTTTCGCCACCGGACCAGCAAAGGCCAAAGGCGTCTCCTTCGAAAGAGAGGTAAGCTGTCAAAGCCGATGAACGGGCCTCACGCATTTGTCCAGCCCAAGCCTTGCCGCCGCGCGCATCCGCCCCTAAAGCAGGCCGCCACATAGCCGCTTTTCTGGAATCCCCATGCTTTCTGTCTTTCGCAGCTTCATCCGATCCAAATTCGGCGCGCTGATCGCCGTCCTCTTTCTGGGCGTCATCGCCGCCGCCTTCATCATGGGCGATTTGACCAGCGGCAATTACGGCAATGCGCTGGGCGGCGGCGGCACCGCTGCCAGGGCAAAGGGCTATAAGCTCAGCGAAAGCGAATTGCAGGATCGCGTGCAGCGCGTGTTCGAAAATGCGCGCCGGTCCAACCCCGGCCTTCAGATCAGCGAATTTTTCACGCAGGGCGGCGGCGCGCAGGTGTTTGACCAGTTGGTCGCCGCGCTGACGCTGCGCGCCTTCGCCGACGATCAGGGCGTGCATATTTCCAAGCGTCTGGTCGATGCGCAGATTGCGCAGATCCCGGCCTTTCAGGATGCAGCGGGCAATTTCAGCAACGATAATTTCCGCGCCCTGCTGGTCCGCGAACGGCTGACCGAACAGGCGCTGCGCGACGACATCAGCCGCGAAATCCTTCAGCGTCAGCTGATGGCCCCCGTCGGTCTTGGCGTGAAGCTGACCGACAGCCTCGTCCTGCCCTATGCATCGCTCCTGCTGGAAGCGCGTCAGGGCGCGGTCGCCGCCATTCCGGCCGTCGCCTTTCTGGACGACAAGGCGCCCACCGATGCGCAGCTGGCCGATTTCTACAAGAAGAATGCGGACCGCTACACGATTCCCGAACAGCGTCGCATCCGCTATGCCGTGATCGACGCCGAACGTTTCGCGCAGGCGGCCCAACCCAGCGACGCCGACATCAGCGCCTATTACAACCAGAACAAGGCCGCCTATGCCGCCAAACAGAGCCGCAGCATCGAACAGCTGGTGCTGCCGACGCAGGCCGCCGCCAAGGCGATCGCCGATCAGGTGAAGGGCGGCAAGAGCCTGGCCGACGCGGCGAAGGGCGCGGGTCTGGCGGTGTCGGCCCAGACCGATCAGAGCCGCGAAGCGCTCAACGCATCGGCTGGCAAGACCGTCGCCGACGCCGTCTATGCGGGCAAGCAGGGCGACCTGATCGGCCCCATTCGCGGGTCGCTCGGCTGGCTGCTGGTGCGCGTGACGGGGGTCAAGGAAACCCCTGCCCGTCCGCTGGCCGCCGTGCGCGACGACATCGTCGCCACCCTGCGCGTGCAAAAGGAAAAGCAGCTACTGACCGACTTCACCGGCAAGATCGAAGATGCCATTGCCGACGGCGGCACCTTCGACGAAGTGGTGAAGGATAATGGCCTGAAGCTGGAAACCAGCCCGCTGGTGCTGGCGACGGGCAAGCAGGTGAAGGATTCGGCTTTCACCGCCGGTCCCGACCTGCAACCGCTGCTCGCCCCCGCCTTCGCCATGAGCGCGGACGATGATGCGCAGCTGATCCCGATCACCGCCGAAAAGCGCTATGCGCTGGCCGCGCCGGGTGAAATCGTCGCCGCCGCGCCGCCCCCACTGGCCGAAGTCAAGCAGCTGGTCATCGCCCAGTATAAGCTGAACGCGGGCAACGAAAAGGCGAAGGCGCTGGCCGAACAGATCCAGAAGAAGCTCGCCAAGGGCGGCAGCCTTGCCGACGCCATCGCGCAGGCGGGCGTCAAGCTGCCCGCGCCGCAGACGCTGGGCGGTCGCCGCGCCGACATCATGCGCGGGGAACAGCGTCCCCCGGCTGAAGTGGCGATCCTCTTCTCCATGGCCGCCAACACCGTAAAGACGCTCCCGATCGGTCAGGATCGCGGCTATTTCGTCGTGCAGCTGAACAAGATCGAGCGCGGCGATGCGAAGGGGCAGCCCGAACTGCTCAATCAGGTCCGTACCCAGCTGGCCGATGTCGTGGGTCAGGAATATGGGCAGCAGTTCGAAAAGGCGATCGAGAAGGAACTGGGCGTGACCCGCAACGCCAATGCCGTCGCCACCGTGCGCACCGCGTTGTCCGCTACCAACAGCGGCGACCAGTAAGATGACGGCGACGGGGGGCAGCATGGACGGCGTGGCGTCTGCACGCGCGGCATTGGCGCGCGGCGAATCGGCGCTGGTGTGGCGGCGGCAGATCGCCGATACCGACACGCCGATTTCGGCTGCCCTCAAGCTGTTCGAGAATGGACGCGGCGACTATCTGCTGGAATCGGTGGAGGGCGGCGCGGTCCGTGGCCGCTACAGCCTGATCGGCCTTGCCCCCGACCTCGTCTTCCGCGCCCATGGCCAGCATGCGGAAATCAACCGCGCATGGGCGACCGATCGCGATGCCTTCGTCGCACTGGATGCGGGTGCGCTCGATGCGCTGCGCGATCTGGTCGCCGAATGCCGGGCGGATATGGACCCCGCCCTGCCCGCCGCGCTCGCCTGCCTCGTGGGCTATTTCGGTTATGAAACGGTCGGGCTGGTCGAAAAACTGCCTCGCCCGCCCGCCAATCCCATCGGCGTGCCCGACATGCTGTTCGTGCGGCCGACGGTCATCCTGATCTTCGACCGGCTGGCCGATCAGCTCTATCTGGTCGCCCCGGTATGGAAGGGCAGCTTTGCCGCTGACGGAAATGGCGCCGACAGGGCGATCGACGCCGCGTTCGAACGAATCGACGCCACCGCCGCGCGGCTTGCCGCGCCGCTTCCTGCGCTGCCCGCCCCGACGGACATTGCCGACATCGCGGTCACGCCGGTGCTGGAACCGGGCCGCTATGCACAGATGGTCGACCGGGCAAAGGACTATATCGTTGCGGGCGACATTTTTCAGGTCGTGCTGGCGCAACGTTTCACCAGCCCCTTCACCCTGCCCCCCATCGCGCTCTACCGCGCGTTGCGGCGGATCAATCCGTCCCCCTTCCTCTATTATCTCGACCTGCCCGGCTTTGCGCTGATCGGGTCGTCGCCCGAAATATTGGTGCGCGCGCGCAATGGCGAAGTCACCATCCGCCCGATCGCGGGCACCCGTCCGCGCGGCAAGAGCGCGGTGGAGGACGCCGCCAATCGCGAAAGCCTGCTCACCGATCCGAAGGAACGGGCCGAACATCTGATGCTGCTGGACCTTGGCCGCAACGATGTCGGCCGCGTCGCCGCTGCCGGATCGGTGACGGTGACCGAAAGCTACACCGTCGAATTTTACAGCCACGTCATGCACATCGTGTCCAACGTGGTCGGGCGTCTGGCCGATGACAAGGACGCGATCGACGCCCTGTTTGCCGGCTTCCCCGCGGGCACCGTATCGGGCGCGCCCAAGGTCCGCGCGTGCGAGATCATCGCCGAACTGGAGCCGGAAACGCGCGGCGCCTATGCTGGCGGGGTCGGCTATTTCGGGCCGGACGGCAATATGGACAGCTGCATCGTCCTGCGCACCGCAGTTCTCAAGGATGGCGTGATGCATGTGCAGGCGGGCGCGGGCATCGTCGCCGATTCGACAGCCGAATATGAACAGCGCGAATGCGAAGCAAAGAGCGGCGCCCTGCTCGCCGCCGCCCGCGAAGCGGTGAGCGTGGCCAGGGAATCGGGCTTCGGGCAATAGGGCGACGGCTTTTAGGATGGTTTTCCGCCATGCCCCTCCCGCCAGCGGGAGGGGCAGCGAGACTTGCACGCGCAGCGCGTTAGGCGCAGCGGGGTGGGCTTCCGCGACGTCCAGCCCACCCCCTAACCCCCGCCCGCCAGCGAAAGGGGGAACATGACCACCTCCGGTCGAAACCCGCCGCCCCCCTCACCGGCACGCCCGCCACCCCGTCGCGCCGCGTTCCGCCTGATCCAGATGGAAATGGTCGCGATGGGCCGCATTATAGTCAGGTGACAGCACGGTCGAAAACAGGTCGCAAGCCCCATCCCGCACCGTGCGCAGGAACTGCGCATCCTGCCCCTCGCCCTTCCAGTCGTTCAGCACGCTCACCTGCCGTCCGTCCTTCAGCACGAAGGCGGCGATGTCGATCGCATCGGCCGTCGCATGTTCGCTGAAATCGCCCTGGCTGCGACCGTACATCCGGCGGCAACTATAGCTGCCGAAATGGCGGACGCTGCGCACCGGCTGACCGTAGAAGCGGTGCGCGGCGGGCTGCACCACCTGCCATTCCCACAACTTGAACGCCGCCACCACCGGGCATGATGGCGCAACGGACGCAGGCGCCAGCGCCATCGCATCCCCATCGCGCCGCAATCGCACCGCATCCTCGTAACGGCACTGATCCGCGCCGCCCGGCTTCATCGCGACATAATCCACGCCCGCCCGGTCCAGCAGCGCGCGACATCCCGCCGCATCGCCCGTCAACGCCGCCAGCTTGCGTCCGGTGAACAGCCCCACCGGCTGCGACAGGTCCAGATCGGTCCATGGCAGATCCTGCGGCCGTTGCCGCAACGCGCCATAGCCCAGCAGGATCAGGAACAGCAGCCCGGCAAGGATGATCAGGCGGCGCAGCGTCAGGTGCAGTCTTCGCATCCCCTAAGCACGCCGGACCCGCCCCATCGGTTCCCCCGTCACCGGATAACCCGCGTCATCGGGAATGCACAGATGCATTTCCCCGCCCCGTTCCTCCCGCCACGGCCGGATCTTGCGCACGGGATGCGCCATGGCATGGGTGACCAGCGCATCATGGCTGTCATATTGCGCCAGCCGTTCCAGATTGCGCCGCGTGGGAAAGATGATCTGCGCTTCGCCCCTGTCCGCCATGGCCAGCGTGTCGGCGGCGCTGCGCCACATCAACCGGACATTTTCCGTGCTGTCGACACTTGCCATCTGTCCCTGCGGCGCGCGCGCCAGATAGAATCGCGTGTCATAGATGCGCCTTGCGCCTTCGAACGGCGCGGGGTGCCACCGCGCAAAGGGCGTCAGCGCGTCCAGCGCGATCCCCAGCCCCAGCCGATCCAGCATCTCGCCCAGTGACCGCCCGTCATGCAATCCGTCGCGCAGCCGCAACAGCGCCGCCGCATCGACCCCGCCCGTCAGGCCGATCCCCAGCCCGGCTTCTTCCACCGTTTCGCGAATGGCGGCGATGCGATGCGCGGCTTCATCATCGTCCAGCCCATGATCGATGCGCGCGGCCAGCATATGGTCGCCCGCCTCCACCCCGCCGCCGGGAAAGACCAGCGCGCCCGCGGCAAAGGCCATGGTCGACGCCCGTTCCATCATCAGCAATTCGGGCGCGCCATCGGGCCGGTCGAATATGATCACCAGCGTGGCGGCGGGCCGTCCCGCATCCTGCACGCCGCTATCCAGTTCATCTGTCATGGAAACCGCTCTACGCCCGTCCGGCGACCACGGTAAAGTCCTTCGGAAAATCCAACCTTTGGGAAGGTTGGTGGAGCCTAGCGGGATCGAACCGCTGACCTCGTCATTGCGAACGACGCGCTCTCCCAGCTGAGCTAAGGCCCCCGAAGGAGCGCTGCCTATAGGATAGCGATTTGGCCCTTGCAACAGTCTTTTGCGCAAAAATCGCGGCCCATGGTTAATCTGCATCAATTCCGTGGAAAAGCGGCGGATTCCGGTCACGACAGGGCGCCCGACGCGCGGGACATTACCCGTCCGTAACGCCCGGAACGATGGGCCGGCCCGGTCATTGATCCCCCGTTGGCGCCGCGCACGGCGTTGCAGAAAAGAAGGAGAAGGACGATGGGTTACCAAGGCGGACGCCGCTATGGTGGCGAAGACCGTTATTCGGCAAATTGGGATCGCGGCAACGACCGCTATCGGAGCGCGCGCGATGATGATCGCGGCTATCGCTACGGTACGCGCGGCCAGTTCGGTGGACCCGATTATCGCCGCTCTCCGCATGATTACGATCCCGACGAACGCGGGTTCTTCGACCGGGCGGGGGATGAGATACGCAGCTGGTTCGGCGATGAAGAGGCCGAACGTCGCCGCGAATATGACGAATATTATAACCGCCCCTATGGCGACCCGCGCGATCAGTCGAGCCGGCTTGGCTATGCCGCTGCGGCGCGCAGGGATTATCTCCCCAATCGCGGCTACGCGCCCTATGCCGGCGAACGCAGCGGCTATGGCAGCGAAGATCATGGCAACCGCATCCGCAGCTATGGCCCGCAACAGGATTATGGCGCGCACCATGACAGCAATTATCACAGCTGGCGCCAGCAGCGGATCGACGAACTCGACCGCGACTATGCCGAATATCAGCGTGAGAATCGCGATCGCTTCAACAGCGAATTTGGCACATGGCGCACGCGCCGCGGCGAACAGCGGCAGGCGGTGACACAGGTCCGCGAACATCAGGAAGTCGTCGGCAGCGACGGCGAACATGTCGGCACAGTGGACAAATTGCGCGGCGACCGCATCATCCTGACCAAGAGCGACAGCGACGCGGGCGGCGTCCACCATTCGATCCCGTCCAGCTGGATCAAGTCGGTCGACGCAACCAAGGTGACGCTGGAAAAGACCGCCGAACAGGCACAGGACGCCTGGCGCGTGGAGCGCGAACAAAATGCCCTGTTCGGCGACCGCGATCGCGACCAGACCGGCTGGGGTAGCGAGAATTATGCCGGCAGCATCAGCACGGGCGGCACCCGCTATCGCTAACCGCGCTTTTGGTGTCATCTGGAATGAATGACTAACAAACGGCGTCTGGAGCATGACGGGTTTCAATCCCATCGGATCATGCTCCACATGCTGATCGACAACTGATCGGCGATACCGAAATGAATCAGGCTCGGCGCTATTCCGCCGGGCCTGATTCATGCCAGCTTGCCTTGCACAGGCATGCGGTGCCAAAGCATCGGCTCCGTCCTGTCAGAGGTGCCGATGCCCACCCTTATCCTGCTGATCCTGTCGAACATCTTCATGACCATCGCCTGGTACTGGCATCTGAAGGGCGGCATGGACAAACCGATCCTGCTGGTCATCCTGATCAGCTGGGGCATCGCGCTGTTGGAATATTGCCTGGCCGTGCCCGCCAACCGCATCGGCTATGCCAGCGGGTGGAGCGCGGGTCAGCTCAAGGTCGCGCAGGAAGCGATCGCCCTTATCATCTTCGGCGGCTTCATGGTCACGGTACTGGGTGAACCGTTGCACTGGCGGCACCTTGCCGCCTTCGCCTGCATCATGGGCGCGGTGGCGTTCCTGTTCGTGGGCCGGAATTAGGCTTCATCGAAGCAAAAGGGGTGGTCGGCCAGTTCGAAACCGACCAGAATCAGGGAAATGAAGCGGCCACCCATTCCCTCCTTCCATCAACCGATGGGGCGCAGTTCTTCAGGCAAATCGTCGCCGCCGACACCATGGCATTCGAACGCGGACTCGCGCTATAGGTGCTGAACTGCCCCAGCGGCAGCGCCGTGCCGCAAAAGGCGCATTCCGCGACCATCCTGCCGACGATCCATTGCCGCCGGGTACAGGACGGGCAGTGATTGACCTCGCCAGCATGATAGAGCGGGATATAGGCAGCGCCAAAGGGCGGCTGCACCGTGGGGCAAGCGGTCTGCATGGGCCTTGTCCTCCTATTGCCTGATAAAACAACGCCTGACATGGCAAATGTTTCATCAACGCATCGAACCGGCCCTTCCCACGCGGATGGAACTTTCGACCCGGTGAAACGCTGCTGATGCTCCAACATCATTCGCTTCCCGCATCATGACATCGGCCGGTTCGGCGGGCGTCGCGGTGCCCCCTCAACGGTGGAGATCATGCATGAAGAATGTCGTAGGCACGGTGATCGGCGCGGCCATCGATCGCCGCGATGGCGACAGCGGCGTCAAGGGCGCGATTCTTGGCTATGTGGCGTCGGGCACGGTCAAGACGGTCGCCAAACTGGGCACGCTGGCAGCCATCGGCTATGGCGTGGTCAGCATGGTCCGTCGCGGCGCCGCTCGCCGCTAACGCGTTGTAAAGTCATCCGGAACAGATGACAGTTCGCTCAATGCAGTGAACAAAAGACAGTCAGGGCATGATCCGATCCAGTCAATCGGATCATGCTTCAAACCGACCGGTCGGGCAGCAGCAGCGAACTGTCGCCATAGCTGTAGAAACGGTATCCCGTTTCGATCGCATGGGCATAAACCTGCTGCATCCGCTCCGTCCCCATCAGCGCGGACACGAGCATGAACAGCGTCGATTTGGGCAGGTGGAAATTGGTCATCAGCCCGTCGACCGCCCGAAACCGATAGCCCGGCGTGATGAAGATGCGGGTTTCGTCGGCGAAGGGGCGGATGATGTCATCCTCCCCTGCCGCGCTTTCCAGCAGGCGCAGCGACGTCGTGCCGACCGCGATCAGCCGTCCGCCCGCCGCCCGCGCCGCGTTCAGCCGGTCAGCGGTCGCCGCGTCGATCCGCCCCCATTCCGCATGCATGCGATGGTCGTCGGTATCGTCCGCCTTCACCGGCAGGAACGTCCCCGCCCCCACATGCAGCGTCAGCGTCTCGGTCGCGATGCCCGCCTCCGCAACGGCCGCCATCAGGTCCGGCGTGAAATGCAGCGCGGCCGTGGGCGCGGCCACCGCGCCATTTTCCCGCGCGAACATCGTCTGATAATCGCTGCGGTCGCGCTCGTCGGTCGGGCGCTTGCTGGCGATATAGGGCGGCAAGGGCATCCGCCCTGCCCGTTCCAGCAGCAGCTCGACAGGCTCGTCGCCCTCGAAATCCAGCGTCACCCCGCCATCATCGTCGCGCGGCCCGGCAATCGCCGTCACCCCCGCGCCGAAATCGATCCGATCGCCCGCCCGCACCCGCTTGGCATTGCGCAGGAACGCCTGCCATTGCCGCAGCCCCTGCCGCTTGTGCAGCGTCGCGCCGATGCGCGCTTCGCCCCGCATCCCTTCCAGCTGGGCGGGAATGACCTTCGTATCGTTGAACACCAGCACGTCGCCCGCGCGCAGCATCGACGGCAGGTCGCGCACGACCCGGTCCTGCATCGCGCCAGACCCCGGCACCATCAACATGCGCGCGCTGTCCCGCGGCGAAGCGGGGCGCAGCGCGATATTTTCGGGCGGCAGGTCGAAATTGAACAGGTCTACGCGCATGGCTGGTAACGTTTCATCATAACGGACTGACCCCGCTCGCGCGCAGCGAACGGGGTCTGGAACTGCATCAAAAGCCGGACCGGTTTACTTCTTCTTCGGCGCGGCCTTCTTGGGCGCGGCCGCCTTCTTGGGCGCAGCCGCCTTCTTGGGCGCAGGCGTATCGATGATCGAAACCGGCGGCGCGGGCGGCGGCGGCAACGCCGTCACCGGCGGCTTGCCGTCGCTTTCGATCGACGCCTGCAGGATCACGCTGGGGTCGGCGGGCGGTTCGCCTTCATGGATCGCGTCGACATATTGCATGCCTTCGATCACGCGACCGAACACCGTATACTTCTTGTCCAGCTGCATGCGGGGCAACAGGACGATGAAGAACTGGCTGTTCGCGCTGTCCTCGCTTTGCGCACGCGCCATGGACAGCGTGCCGCGCAGGTGCGGCATCTGGTTGAACTCAGCCTTGATGTCGGGCAACTGCGAACCGCCGGTGCCATCGCCCTTGGGGTCGCCGCCCTGCGCCATGAAGCCGGGGATGACACGATGGAATTTCAGGCCGTTGTAAAAGCCCTGACGCGTCAGTTCCTTGATCCGTTCGACATGGTTGGGGGCGATGTCGGGGCGCAGCTGAATGCGCACGCGGCCGCCGGTCGATAGGTCCAGATCCCAGATATTCTGCGGATCGGCAGGCACGGTTGCCGGCGGCAGCTTGGGCGCGATGTCATGGCCCAGCGACTTGGCGGCTTCCTGCGCCTTCGCGGCGGTTTCGGCCTTCTTGAAATCTTCGCCCTTGCCGCCTCCGCCGCCCTGGGCAAAGGCCACGCCGGACGCGGTGAGGGCGAGGCCGATCGCCACGGTCTTGAGCGCGCAGGTAAAACGCATGGAGTGAAACTTCCTTGATGTCTTTAAGCCGGAGCCAAGCCGCCCTGATAGCGCGCTGATCGCGATTGGCAACTGAACGCAGGCTGAGCGATGCAAACTCACCCGCCTTTTCGTCCGATCTTTTCGACGCGGGCGACCACTTCGTCGCGCACCGTCGGGCTGACGAATTTATGGATCGGCCCGCCGTAGAGCGCGATTTCCTTGACCAGTCGCGACGCGATCGGCTGCAACGACACGTCGGCCATCAGGAACAGCGTCTCGATCCGGCTGTTGATCTGCTGGTTCATGCCCGCCATCTGATATTCATATTCGAAATCCGCCACGGCGCGCAGCCCGCGCACGATAACGCTGGCATTTTGCGATTCGGCAAAATCCATCAGCAGCGAATTGAATCCGGTCACCACGATTTCTGTATCGATGTCCGCACATTCGCGCCGCACCATTTCCAGCCGTTCCTCGTCGGAAAACATCGGCGATTTGGAGATGTTGGTGGTGACGCCGATGACCAGCTTGTCGACCAGCTTCGCCCCGCGCCGGATGATGTCCATATGCCCCAGCGTGATGGGGTCGAAAGTGCCGGGATAGACGCCGATACGCTGCCTGCTCATGATATTAGCGGTCCCTCTCCACGATATAGTCGGCAATGGCGCGCAGCAGGTCGGCTTCCGCGCCATGTCCGTGCAGATGCGCCTTGGCCTGATCGACCAGCATATGCGCCTGTGCGCGGGCGCGCTCCACGCCCAGCAGCGACAGGAACGTCTCCTTGCCCGCCGCCGCATCCTTGCCCAGCGCCTTGCCCGCCAGCGTGGCGTCGCCCTCTACGTCCAGCAGGTCGTCCGCAATCTGGAACGCCAGCCCGATGTCGCGGGCATAGCCGTGCAGGCCCGTGCGCGCTTCATGCGGCAGGCGCGCCATGATCGCGGCGGCCTCCACACAGAATGCGATCAGCGCCCCGGTCTTCAGGTTCTGAAGCCGGGTCACGGTGGCCAGGTCGAAACGGGTCTTCTCCGCCTCCAGATCCATCATCTGACCGCCCGCCATGCCGCCCGGCCCGCTGGCCAGCGCCAGCGCCTTCACCAGCTCGATCCGCACGAAGGCGTCGGGATGGGTCTGTTCGTCGGCCAGTATCTCGAACGCCAGGTCGTGCAGGCAATCGCCCGCCAATATGGCCGTCGCCTCGTCGAACGCCTTGTGGACGGTCGGCTTGCCCCGGCGCAGGTCGTCATCGTCCATCGCGGGCAGATCGTCATGGATCAGCGAATAGACATGGATGCATTCGACGGCGAGGCCGACCCGCAGCGCCGATTCGCGCGACAGGTGGAACAGGTCGCATGTCGCCTGCACCAACAGCGGGCGCAACCGCTTGCCGCCGCCGATCGCGGCATGGCGCATCGCGTCATACAGCCGCGCGCGTGCGTCCTGCGGCACGTGCAACAGCGTGTCGAACGCCGCGTCGATCTCCGCCGCGACGATGGCCGCGCGCGCCCTGACCAGTTCGCCGGCTGGGGCGGCCCCTGTTACCGCCATGGACGTCAGTCCGCGCCGAAAGGCTGCGCGCCGGTCACCGCACCATGGGCGTCGACCGTCAGTTTCGCGATCCGCGCTTCGGCCGCCTGCAACCGTTCGGCGCAGCGTTTGCGCAGTTCTTCGCCCTTCGCATAGAGCGAAATGGATTCGTCCAGCGGCACGTCGCCGCTTTCCAGACGCCGCACGATGGTTTCCAGCGCGCGCAGGGCGTCTTCGAACGACAGGGTTTCGGGGTCGGGGGTGGAAATGTCCTCAGCCATGTCCTTGCATTGGCCGCCACCACGCCCCCGGTCAAGCCCGCCCCGCTTTTTATGCCCGCCCACCGCGAAAAGCCCCGCACTTCGGGCATTTGCGTCATACCCTGTCATGAAAGGGTCATGACGTCATATCAGGGGGCATGGCGGGAATGGCTCAGTTTTGCGTTGACGCACCATGTTGCGCATGCACATAAAAGGATCACTATGAAATATTATCTCCCCCTCATCGCCGTCGCCAGCGTCGCGCTGCTCTCGGCTTGCAACAAGAATGACGAACCGGAAGTCGTGGGCGGCCCTGCCGACCCGATGGCAGCCCAGCTGGCCAACGCCGCGCCGGTCGAACTGCCCCCGTCGGTCAAGGCGAACAAGCAGTTCCGTTGCAAGGACAACAGCCTGGTCTTCATCGACTATATGAGCGACGACAAGACCGCGCTGCTGCGCACGGAAAAGGGCGGCACCGCCACCTCGCTCAAGGCGCCGGAAGCCGGTCAGCCCTTCACCGCCGAGGGCGGCTTTGAAGTCAAGGGTTCGGGCAACGAAGTCACGATCACCGTTCCGGGCAAGGGCGCACAGGCCTGCCACGTCTGATCTGAAGCTGTTCCGGATACGGAAACGCAAACCGGCCGGACCTCCCCTAAAGGTCCGGTCTTTTCATTGCCTTCGTGCAATCAGTCGCTGTTCAGCATCGCCAGCGCCGCGCGATCGGCATAGGCCGCCGCCAGCCGCCGATGCACCATCTTGGCCCGTTCCGATGTGGACGCCTGTTCCATCAACCGCTGCTTCTTGCAACGACTGGAAAAATAGAAGAAGTCTCGCCCCTTCATAGCTGCACCTCTTTGCGGCTTTCGGTCTCCGTCGAATCGCCACCCCGCTCCTCGCATGACCTTTGGGGAAGAATCTTAAACTTTTCTTTCCGGCGCGATGGAATGACGGCCGGGCCGGATCGCCCGATATTGCGCGTCATGCTGCACGCCCACCATTGCCCTTGGCCCCCGCCCCCGCTAAAGGCGCGGGCATGTCCAGCACCGCATCCCAGATCACCCCGGAAATCGTCACCGAACATGGCCTCAGCCCGGAAGAATATGACCGCGTACTCAAGGCGATCGGCCGGGAGCCGAACCTGACGGAACTGGGCATATTCTCGGTCATGTGGTCGGAACATTGTTCGTATAAATCGTCCAAGATCCACCTGATGAAGCTGCCGACCAAAGGGCCTCAGGTCATTTGCGGTCCGGGCGAAAATGCGGGCGTGGTCGACATTGGCGATGGTCAGGCCGCGATCTTCAAGATGGAAAGCCACAACCACCCGTCCTACATCGAACCCTATCAGGGCGCGGCGACCGGCGTCGGCGGCATCCTGCGCGACGTGTTCACCATGGGCGCGCGCCCGGTGGCGAACATGAACGCGCTGCGTTTCGGCCGCCCCGACCACCCCAGGATGAAGCATCTGATCAGCGGCGTGGTGCATGGCATTGGCGGCTACGGCAATTGCGTGGGCGTGCCGACCGTGGGCGGCGAAGTGAATTTCCACCCGGCCTATGACGGCAACATTCTGGTCAACGCGATGACCGTGGGCGTCGCGGACACCGACAAGATTTTCTATTCGGCCGCCAGCGGCGTCGGCAACCCGATCGTGTATGTGGGGTCCAAGACCGGCCGCGACGGCATCCATGGGGCGACCATGGCCAGCGCAGACTTTGGCGACGACGCCGACGCCAAGCGCCCGACCGTACAGGTCGGCGACCCCTTCACCGAAAAGCTGCTGATCGAAGCCTGTCTGGAACTGATGGCGTCGGACGCGATCGTTGCTATTCAGGATATGGGCGCGGCGGGCCTCACCTCCTCCAGCGTCGAAATGGCGTCGAAGGGCGGCGTTGGCATCCACCTGAAAATGGACGACGTGCCGCAGCGCGAAACCGGCATGACCACCTATGAAATGATGCTGTCGGAAAGCCAGGAGCGCATGCTCATGGTGCTCAAGCCCGGCCGCGAAGCCTTTGCCGAGGCCATTTTCAAGAAGTGGGAACTCGACTTCGCCGTCATCGGCCATGTCACCGACACCGGCCGCATGGTGCTGGAGCATAAGGGCGAGATCGTCTGCGACATCCCGCTCGCTCCGCTGGCCGACGACGCGCCGCTCTACGACCGTCCCTCCATGCCGAAGGAAGACTATCAGGCATGGTCGAAGGTCGCGCCGCTGGGCGACATCGGCGAAAGCGACGACATCGGCGCGGACCTCATCAAGCTGATGGGCAGCCCCGACATCGCCAGCCGCCGCTGGATCTGGGAACAGTACGACCATATGGTCGGCGCCGACACGGTGCAGCGCCCCGGTGGCGACGCCGCGGTCGTGCGCGGCCATGGCGCGCAAAAGGGCATCGCGATCAGCACCGACTGCACGCCGCGTTATTGCTATGCCGACCCTTATGAAGGCGGCAAGCAGGCGATCGCCGAATGCTATCGCAACCTGTCGGCCGTCGGCTCCACGCCGCTGGCCGTCACCAACTGCCTCAACTTCGCCAATCCGCAGCGCCCCGAAATCATGGCGCAGCTGACCGGATGTCTGGAAGGCATGGGCGACGCCTGCCGCGCGCTCGACTTCCCGATCGTGTCGGGCAACGTGTCGCTCTACAATGAATCGAAGGCGACCGGCGGCGGTTCGGCGATCCTGCCGACCCCGGCGATCGGCGGCATCGGCCTGCTGGCCGACGTCGATGTCATGGCGACCGTCGCGTTCAAGGGCGAAGGGCAGGACATCGTCCTGATCGGCGACACCGCCAGCCATCTGGGCCAGACCATCTGGCTGCGCGAAGTCCATGGCCGCGAAGATGGCGCCGCGCCCACCGTCGACCTGACCCGCGAACGTCAGGCGGCGCAGCTCGTCCGCGCCCTCGTCGCCACCGGCGAAGTCACCGCCGTGCATGACGTATCGGATGGCGGCCTGCTGGTCACCGTCGCGGAAATGGCGCTGGCGGGCAAGGTCGGCGCGACCATCGAACCGGACTGGGACAATGACACGCTGCTCGTCGCGCAGATGTTCGGCGAAGATCAGGGCCGCTATGTCGTCACCGGCGACGCCGCGACCATCCTCGCCCGCGCGGAGGCCGCTGGCATCCCCGCCACCCGTATCGGCGTGACCGGCGGCGAAGCGGTGACCGTGGGCAATGCCGAAGAAAATATCGGCTGGGCCACGCTGCACGACCTGCGCAGCGCGCATGAAGGCTTCTTCCCTGCTCTGATGGGCAGCGAACTGTAAAGCCAGGAAAAGGGCGGGATCATCTCCCGCCCTTCTTTTATAACCGGCGAAAGATATATTCCGCATCGGTCCATGCGCCGACGCGAAATCCATAATCGCCGACCTTCACGAAACCACGTTTGGCATAGACCGCCTGCACCCGGTCATTGCCCGACCATACGCCCAGCCACACCGGCCCCGGCATCGCCATATCCAGCCAGTCCAGCGCCACATCCATCAGCGCGCGCCCGATCCCCATCCCCTGCGCGGCGTTCAGCGCATAAAGCTGATATAATTCCCCCTGATCCGCCGACGCCTGCGGATGCGGCAGCTTGCACGGCCCCGCATGGGCGTATGCGATCATGTGTCCATCATTCCCTTCGGCCACCCATGTCGCATGAGCGGGATCGGCCAGCTCTCTGGCGACCGTTTCCACGCCATAACAATCCGCCTCGAACACGGCGAGGTCGGCGGGCGGATAGGGAATGGCAAAGCCATCCAGAAACGTCTCGCGAAATGCCGCCAGCTTCAGCGCCGACAGGCTGTCGGCATCGCCGGGCACGGCAGGACGGATGGTGAAGGAGGCCTCTGTCATATCCAACAGATGGCAGAGGGCGCAGCGCCCTTCAATCGCGCTGTCCTGTCCTACCCGCCTGCGCCGTCCTATACTGGCGCCGCTGCTTTCCGATCGGATCAGCCCCGCGTAACTTTATGTCCGATTCAGCGGGAAATGTGCGAAGTTAAAGCATGGTCGAAGCAGCCGGCATCATCTGCCAGCCGGAAAATGCGGAGAATGAAAGGCAAATGGAGCGTGATCCGGTTCAGTAGGAACGGATCGCGCTTTAATCCGCCGCCACCGCCGCCATGCCCACCCGGTTCCGTCCGCCATGCTTGGCTTCGTACAGCGCCCGGTCGGCCCGGTCGATCAGGCTCTGGGCCTCCTCTCCGTCCGGGTCCGCCTGCGCCAGCCCGATGCTGACCGTCACCACGCCGCCGGGCGCGGGCGATACCAGCCCCTGTGCCTCCACCGCGGCGCGCATCCGTTCCGCCACCACCGCCGCCTCCCCGACATCGGCGCCGGGCAACAGCACGGCAAACTCCTCCCCGCCATAGCGCGCGACCAGATCTCCGCCACGCCGGGCACAGGTCATCAGCGTCGCCGCCACCTCCTGCAACCGCGCATCGCCGACCAGATGGCCGTGATGATCGTTCAGCAGCTTGAAATGATCGATGTCCACCATGATCAGCGCCATGGTTCCGCCCTGCCGCCGCACCCGCGCCAGTTCGCGGCGCAACATCTCGTCGAAACGACGGCGATTGGCGACCCCGGTCAGCCCGTCGACATGCGACAGCAGTTCCAGCCGGTCCTGCTCCTCATAATTATGCACCTGCACCAATATGCTGCGCACGCCATAACCGATGGTGGCGAATATGCATCCCGCCACCGCCAGCCCTTCATGTTCGCGCAGCAACAGCGCCGCCACGGTCAGCAGCGTCGCGGGCAACAGCAACGGACTGCCCGCCCGCACCACCCGGCCGAAACGCCGCCCCGTCCGCACCACCATGGCGGGCCGCTTTTCACCCACCGCCAATATGGTCAGCAACAGGAACGGCAGGTCGATGATCAGGTCGGGCCAGGCGCCGAACGCCGTCTGCCATTCGAAATGATTGATGTAGAAAGCGGCCAGCAGATAGGCGACCGCATAAAGGCTGACCGTCCACAGAAATCCGTGAAACCGTTCGTCCCGGCACGCCAGCAGGCGGATCAGCGCAAAGACCGCGATATAGGCATTTTCCAGATCGAACAGCAGCCGCAGCGCCGCCAGATTCGCGTCCTGTGTCCCCGCCATGGTCGATTGGGTGAAGACATAGCGGAAGAAGAGGTAACCCATCGCCGCGGCCAATATGCCGTCCACCATCCGCACATGCCACGGGTCGTCCGCCGGACTGGCCAGCGCGAAGATCAGCGGCACGCCATAAAGGACATAGAGCAGGATGCTCGCCCCGCCCTCGCCCTCTCCGCTCAGCCAGAGGATGTTGACGACGGTGGCCACCATCCCGCCCGCCCATAAAGGCATGGCGATGGCCAGAACAGCCCAGCCTTCCCATCCTGCGCGCCATCCACGCCACAGACAGGCCATGCCCGCGATCAGCGGCGCACCGACCAGAAAGACCAGCGACGTCGCCTCGCCCCCATCTCCGGCCATGGCGATCAGCATCGCATGCAGCAACAGAAAGCCCAGCGGCAGCACGGCAGGGTGCACCACCGGACGGATCGCCCGCGACGAAGCGCGATCAAGGGCGCCAGCCATCTCCATGGCCGCAAACCTAATCGGGAAAAGGTTAATCTTTTCTCAGGCCGGACTGCCTTTGCCGGATCGCCTTCAGACCGGTCGCGTCACCCGCGCGAACAATATCTGGTAACCGTCCGTCCCGCCCCCCGCTTCGAACGCCGCCATCACGCGGCGCAGATCGGCGGGGGCAAGCGGCTTTCGCCCCGCATCGGGCACCACCGCGCCGATCCCTTTCAGATGCGCGATCAGCGCGCGCGCCCCGCCACCATCCAGCGGGCAATCCTGTTCGAAGACGGCGCCATCGGGATAGCGCGCCAACATCGCCTGCACCCCGTCCAGCGACGGATAATCCGGCACCCCCGCCATCAGCCCGCACGCGCGATGCGCCGCGCGCCAGCGGGCGAAGCTGCCCCGCCCCATGGTGGAAAAGATCAGGCTGCCCCCCGGCCGCAACAAAGCGACCAGCCGCGCGATCGCCCCGTTCAGATCGTCGAACCACTGGAATGTCAGGCTGGACAGGATCAGGTCGAACCTTGGCCCGTCGAAAGTCGGCGCTTCGCCGTCCATCGTCATGAACCGGCCTGCGATCGGCCCATGCGACGCCGCCTGCGCCAGCATGCCGGGCGATATGTCGGTCGCGATCAGTTCCGCGTCCGGCCAGCGGGCCTGAATGTCCCGCGTCAGAAAGCCGGTGCCACAGCCGATTTCCAATATTCGCGCGACATCGTCCGGCCGCTGCCGCGCGGCCAGATCGGCCACCCGCGTCGCGGCCATACGTTGCGGCCCGGCATGCACGTCATAATGGCCCGCCGCCGCGCCGAACGCATCGCTGATCCGTTGCTTGCGCCATTGCGTGGAACCATCATTCATGGCTAGGCGGATGGCAGAGCCTCGGACGTCTGGCCAGCCCTTTTGCAGGAACTTCCGCTTCATGACCGCATCCCACCGTATCCCCGCCATGGACGTTCTGCGCGGTTGCGCCGTCATGGGCATATTGTGGATGAACATCACGGCTTTTGCCCTGCCGCAGAACGCCTATTTCAACCCGGCCGTCGCCGGGCCGCCATCGGCCGCCGACATCATCGCATGGGCGATCAGCCTGATCGCCATCGACAGCAAGATGCGCGGCCTGTTCGGCCTGTTGTTCGGCGCGTCCATGCTGCTGCTGATCGACCGGGAGGAAATGGCCGGACGCGACGGGCGGCAATCGCAACTGATCCGGTCGGGCTGGCTGTTCGTGATCGGCTGCGCCCATTTCCTGCTGCTGTGGTGGGGCGACATATTGCGCGTCTATGCCGTGGTCGGGCTGTTCGCGATGCTGTTCGTCAACCTCGAACCCTTTGCGCTGGTGAAGCGCGCCATGCTCTTCTTCCTGTTTCAGTTCCTGATCTGCGCCGCCTTCATCGGCAGCCTCTATCTGTGGGACAGCGCCGCCGCCGCGCCCGGCGCAGGTGGCGCTCTGCGCGAAGGCTATGCCACATTCATGGCCGCATTGTCGGACCCGGCCAGCCCAGCGACGCAGGCGGAAATCGCCACCTATCGCGGCGGCTTCATCGGCATCGTCCAGCATAAGCTGGCAGGCCTGCTGGGCGAATGGCTGTGGGGCTTTCTGTTCACCGCCTTCGAAACGCTGGGCTTCATGCTGCTGGGCATGGCGATGCTGAAGGGCGGGTTCCTGACCGGCAACTGGGACGCGGACCAATATCGGCGCACCGCCCGCCATTGCTTCCTGATCGGCCTGCCCCCCATGGTCGCGCTAGCGCTGTGGGTATGGTTCAGCGGCTTTGCGCCACTTCCGGCCTTCGGCGTGGCGCTCGCCTGGTCGCTGCCCTTCCGCATTCCGCTGACCGTCGGCTGGGCCGCGCTGATCCTCTGGCTGCTGGCGCGTCATCGCACCCATCCGCTGGTCGCGCGCCTCGCCGCCGCAGGTCGCCTGACGCTCAGCAATTATCTTGGCACCAGCATCGTCATGACCGCCATCTTCTATGGCTGGGGACTCGGCCTTTTTGCGCAGGTGCCGGCCGCCGCCCTTCCGCTCTTCGTACTGGGGGGCTGGGCAGCGATTCTCCTATGGTCCAAACCCTATGCCGACCGATTCGCGCTCGGCCCGGCCGAATGGCTGTGGCGCAGTCTGATCCGTGGCCAGCCGCAAAAGATTCGCAAGAGCAGCTGATTACTATTGCGAGACATTATTAGCAACGTTATGAGGAATCATCAGGAGAACAGCTTCGATGGTCGTCTGCGTTTGTAATGCGATTCGTGAAAAGGATCTTCGGGAAGCCGCGCGAAACGGGGCGGATACCCCGTGCAGCGCCTATGCCCAATATGGTCGCCGTCCCAAATGCGGCCAGTGCGTATCCTTCGCCCGTACCATCATCGCGGCGGAACGCGCCGCCGCCTGAGGCAGCATGATAAAGGGATTGCGAAACAGCCGCAGCGGCTGACATGCGATCACCACGCAATAGCGTAGTAAAAAAGCCCTGATTTCCAAGGGTTTTTAACTTAACAGCACCTGCCCGAAACGTTATAAGGCCGGCGTTCCCCCATTGCCGGAGTATAGCGCCATGAAAGGCGATCCCAAGGTCATCGAATATTTCAACGAAGTCCTCAAGAATGAGCTGACTGCGATCAATCAGTATTTCCTGCACTATCGCATTCTCCATCACTGGGGCATCGATAAGCTCGCAAAGTTCGAATATGAAGAATCCATCGATGAGATGAAGCATGCGGACAAGGTGGCGGAACGCATCCTCTTCCTCGACGGCCTGCCCAATTTCCAGTTGCTCGGTCGCCTGAAGATCGGCGAAACGGTCGAAGAAATTCTGAAGGCCGACCTCGAACTGGAATATGAGGCGCTGCCCGTCCTGCGCGAAGCGATCGCCTATTGCGAATCGATCAAGGATTTCGTCAGCCGCGACCTGTTTCAGTATATCCTCGAAAGCGAGGAAGAGCATGTCGATACGCTGGAAACCCAGTTCGAAATGATCGAACGCATGGGCATCCAGAATTATGTCCAGCTTCAGAGCAAGGCGAAGGAAGACTGATCTTCCTTGTCACCGGGATCATGACTGACCCGGCACCTGTGCGAAAAAAGGGGCGCTATACCGGGGCGCCCCTTTTTTGCTTCACGCGTTCATCACAACAGAGCGTCGAGCAATCCGATCAGAGGCAGGTCCGCCGGCGGCATGTCGAGCGCGTACATTTGCGCGGGCTTCAACCATTTGAGGGCGGTTGCATGCCGCGCTTCGGGCACGCCCTTCCACTTACGGCAGACATAGAGCAGCAGCAGCAGATGCTTCTCGCCCAGCGCTTCGCTGGCAAAAGTTGCGGGGGCTAGGCAACTCTGATGCGTCTCTATACCCAGTTCCTCTTCCAGTTCGCGCACCAGCGCCGCTTCGGGCGTTTCGCCCGGCTCCACTTTGCCCCCCGGAAATTCCCACAAATCCGCCATCGCCCTGCCGGGCGGCCGCTGCTGCAACAACACGCGGCCGTCGGCATCCACCAATGCGACGGCGACGACCAGCAGAGGAGAAATCGGGGGCATAACGGTCCATTCGACAGGGCTTTATTAACCCTGCTCCCTTTACATGTTCATCGGGGACTGTCTGCAACGAACTGGGGTCATATATGCGCGCGCTCGTCAAAATGCTCGTTCGCCGGGGACCGCTCCGCTGCGACCGTGGCGCGACCGCCGTCGAATATGGGCTGATCATTGCGCTGATCGTGCTGGCCATCATCGTGTCTCTCAACTCTGTCGCTACCAAGACGACCAACATGTGGAACGATGTCGCGGACAAGGTTAACAAGAGTTAACCATCGATATTTGACAGATGATATTCGCCATTAAGGTTTTCTCAACCGGCCCTGTCTAATTCGATACTTAGCTGACCACGAAATATTGAAGCGGGGGCGGCCGGGTAGTTGAACGTTTTAATCGATATTTCCAGGAGACATCACATGAAGTCGATCCGCAAGATGCTGAAGAATGAAAAGGGTGCCACCGCGATCGAATATGGCCTGATCGCCGCTCTGATCGCCGTCGCCGCCATCGGCGCGATGACCACCCTGGGCAGCAAGCTCAACACCACCTTCCAGAACGTTTCGGGCAACCTGAAGTAAGCTCGACACGCTTCGTGCGAATAGAGAGGCGGGGGGGGCGCCGGCCGCCCCCCCG
>NZ_JBMDWL010000089.1:0-50134 GCF_048594625.1 Sphingobium sp. | reverse complement strand
GACGGACAGGTCATAATATTTCAGGTCGATGTCGAGATAGGGAAGGATCAGGCGTTCACGAATCCATTCCCAGATGATGCGGGTCATTTCGTCGCCGTCGATTTCCACGACGGGGTTTTTCACCTTGATCTTCGCCATAGCGCGTATTCGCCTTCTTGCTCTTGGGTGGAATATGGGGACGCCCTAGGCCCAGCGACGGGATAGTTCAACCATGCAACGGTATGAATCTGCCCTCTGACGGAGCCATGGACGGCATCGGTCGTTGTCAGGTCAACAGTCTCTCCCTAAAGACGATGTCCATGGAAAATGACGAGATCACGATTGCCGCAGGCGGCAATGTCAAATGGCGATTCCCTTCGGTCCATCCGGAGGGGATGAAATTCGGCCTCATCGCCGTGGCTATTACCGCTGTACTGTTCCTGCTGGGGTGGGAAATCGTCGGCTGGCTGATGGTCATGGTGACGATCTGGGTCTTTGCCTTCTTCCGCGATCCCGTCCGCGCCGTGCCGCAGGACGAAGCGGCGATCGTCGCACCCGCGGACGGCCTCGTCACGCTGATCCAGCGCGTGCCGCCGCCGCGCGAAATGGCCGGGCCGAACGGCCTTGGCGATCAGCCGCTGATCCGCGTGTCGATTTTCATGAGCGTGTTCGACGTGCATATCAACCGCACGCCCATCGGCGGGACGGTGAAGTCCGTCGTCTATATCAGCGGAAAGTTCCTCAACGCGGACCTCGACAAGGCGAGCGAGGATAATGAGCGCCAGCATATATTGGTCGAACGCCATGACGGCGTGCGCATCGGCTTTACCCAGATTGCGGGTCTGGTCGCGCGGCGCATCGTCCCCTTCGTCAAGCCCGGCGACATGGTCGCGGCGGGGCAGCGCATCGGCCTCATCCGCTTTGGCAGCCGCGTCGACGTATATCTGCCCGCAGGCACCGCGCCGCGCGTGATCCTGGGCCAGCGCACCATCGCGGGCGAAACCATTCTGGGTCAGATGGGCGACACGCGGGTGATTGCGGGTATTCAGCAGTGATGTCGGATCGGGGCATCACCCTGTCGGCGGCGCGCGCATGAGCCGCCAGCGGCGCAGGATACCGCTGGGCATGCGGCGCGGCATCACGCTGCGCATGCTGGCGCCCAATGCGGTGACGGCGATGGCGTTGTGCTTCGGCCTGACCGGGGTGCGTTACGGCATTTCAGGCGAGTGGGAACGGGCGGTGCTGTCTATCCTGTTCGCGGGTGTTCTGGATGGGCTGGACGGGCGTATCGCCCGCATGCTGCGCGGCGAAAGTCGTTTCGGCGCTGAACTGGATTCGCTGTCGGACTCGATTGCGTTCGGCGTCGCGCCGGCGCTGATCCTCTATCTCTGGTCGCTGCATGCGATGCCCAAATTCGGCTGGATATTCGCTCTGGCCCATGCGCTGTCCTGCGCGCTGCGTCTGGCGCGGTTCAATGCTGCGATCGACGCGGACGAACAGCCGCACAAGTCGGCGGGCTTCCTGACCGGCGTGCCTGCGCCTGCCGGGGCGGGGCTGGCTTTCGTGCCGCTCTATCTGTGGCTGGTGACGGGCGAGGAACTGTTCCGCGCCTGGTATGTGGTGGCCCCCTGGGCGGCGTTCGTCGCGTTCCTGATGATTTCCAACATCGCCACCTACAGCTGGTCGGCGCTGCGGCTGCGCAAGCGTATCCGGCTGGAGATGATCGCGCTGGCTGGACTGCTGGCGGCGCTCCTGATCACCGATCCCTGGCTGACCCTGTTGCTGATCTGCGCCATCTATGTCGCGCTGATCCCGTTGGGCGTCATGTCCTATGCCAAGGTGCGCAAGGCGCGGGAAAGCGCGGCGGCTTTGGTCGAGGGCTGAAAGGCCAAGGTGGGAATTGGGCGCAGGTCTGGAACAGAATCCGGCGCGCGATGATGTCTGCGTCCATATCGGGCTGAATTAAACGGAAATGGGCTGACCTGACGCGTGCAAGCGAATGACCTTGTGCCGTTCAGGCGGCGACCGCGTGTGCCGATACCATTCGTGCAGCGGGGCGGGGGTTCTGCGCCACGCGGGGGCGACGGATGCGCAGATGATAGACCGGCGGATTCTGCGGAATAGGTTCGAAGGTCAGCGCAGCCATCATCTTGTCATGATAGAGCATGAACATCCATGCGATGGTGCCGATGGACAGCAGGAACGCCGCCGAAAAGAGAGCCGCTGCAACAAGAGTGAACATGTCGACCACTTTCTGTCTTGCCATATGAACGCTATGGCGCATTATGGCTGTTTGAACGGGCGTTAACCGTATTTGTTCCGTCTGTTCCCTTTATGTTCTCATTTGAGAACGGCGTCAACCCTTGCCAATCATTTTTTTCGGCGTTAAAGGCGCGCCCATTCCACATGGGAATCGACATATCCGGTGCCTCGCCCGGCCTTTGAGGTCGTCGTCAGGTTCCTGATTCCCAGAGGTAGCAACCGGAAGGAGACATATTATGGCGGCACCTGTCGTCACCATGCACCAATTGATCGAGGCTGGCGCCCATTTCGGCCACCAGACCCACCGCTGGAACCCGCGCATGAAGCCCTACATCTTCGGCGAGCGCAACGGCATCCACATCCTTGACCTGTCGCAGACCGTGCCCCTGTTCGGCCGCGCGCTCGACTTCGTGTCGGCGACCGTCGCCGCCGGTGGCAAGGTACTGTTCGTGGGCACCAAGCGCCAGGCGCAGGATCCCATCGCGGACGCCGCCCGCAAGTCGGGCCAGCACTTCGTCAACCATCGCTGGCTGGGCGGGATGCTCACCAACTGGAAGACCATTTCGGGTTCGATCAAGCGCCTGAAGACCCTTGAGGAAAAGCTGTCGGGCGACACCCATGGCTTCACCAAGAAGGAAGTCCTTCAGATGACGCGCGAGCGCGAAAAGCTGGAACTGTCGCTGGGCGGCATCCGCGACATGAACGGCATCCCCGATGTCATGTTCGTGATCGACGCCAACAAGGAAGAACTGGCGATCAAGGAAGCCAACACGCTGGGTATCCCGGTCGTCGCGATCCTCGATTCGAACGTGTCGCCCGACGGTATCGCCTTCCCGGTTCCCGCGAACGATGACGCCAGCCGCGCCATCCGCCTGTATTGCGACGCGATCGCCGCCGCCGCCACCAAGGGCAACCGTGGTGCGCAGCAGGCTTCGGGCGTCGACCTGGGCGCGCTGGACGAACCGGCCGCTGAAGAGATCGTTGCCGAAGCCTGAGAGCGTCGCACGACTGTAGGAATGACAGGCTAGGGCGCGCTCTTCGGGGACGCGCCCTGCCTTATATTTAAACCCCTCTGAATTTAGGAGCCGAAACATGGCCGAGATTACCGCTGCCGCCGTCAAGGAACTGCGCGACCGTTCGGGCGCGGGCATGATGGATTGCAAGAAGGCGCTCACCGAAGCCAATGGCGACATCGAAGCGGCAACCGACTGGCTGCGCGCCAAGGGTCTGGCCGCTGCCCAGAAGAAGTCTAGCCGCACCGCCGCCGAAGGTCTGGTCGGCGTCGCCGTCGCGGGCACCAAGGGCGTGGCCGTCGAAGTCAACAGCGAAACCGACTTCGTCGCCAAGAACGACCAGTTCCAGGACTTCGTGCGTACCGCTTCGGCCGTTGCGCTGGAAAGCGGCGCCGCTGACGCCGAAGCGTTGACCGCGCAGGCGCACCCCGCCGGCGGCACCATCGCCGAAAAGCTGGTCGCCAACGTCGCCACCATCGGTGAAAACCAGACCGTCCGTCGCGTTGCTCATGTCGAAGTGACCGAAGGCGTCGTCGTCCCCTACGTCCACAACGCGGCTGCGCCGGGTCTGGGCAAGATCGGCGTTCTGGTCGCGCTGGAAGGCAATGCGCCTGCCGACGTTCTGGAGCCGCTGGGCAAGCAGCTGGCCATGCACATCGCCGCCGCTTTCCCTCTGGCGCTGTCGGCTGCCGACATCGACCCCGAACTGCTGGAGCGTGAACGCGCCATCGCCGCCGAAAAGGCTGCCGAATCGGGCAAGCCCGCCGAAATCGTCGCCAAGATGGTCGACGGCGCGGTCGCCAAGTTCGCCAAGGAACAGGCCCTGCTGTCGCAGCTGTTCGTGATGGACAACAAGACCCCGGTCGCCGACGTCGTTGCAAAGGCCGCCAAGGATGCAGGCGCGACCATCACGCTGAAATCCTATGTTCGCTTCCAGCTGGGCGAAGGCATCGAAAAGGAAGTCAGCGACTTCGCGGCGGAAGTCGCGGCTGCCGCGGGCGTCTGATCGACCGCACAAGCACTGTGAAAAAGGAAAGGGGAGTGGCCGCAGGGCCGCTCCCCTTTTTCTTGGCGGTCGACGGCGCGGATTTGCGGCCCCGCCATATTCTCCATCGGATTAGCAGCATTACGGTAACAATCGCGCTTCACATCCTGATCGCGCCCCACTAATGTCCGGCCGCTTTCCCTGTCCCCTTGTCCAAGGATTCTTGCCCCGCATGACCCGGCCTGCCTACAAGCGCATCCTGTTGAAATTGTCCGGCGAAGTGCTGATGGGCCAGGGGCAGTTCGGCATCGAACCCGAAACCGTCGCGCGGGTCGCGGGGGAAATCGCGGCGGCCAAGGATGCGGGTTTCGAAATCTGCGTGGTCGTGGGCGGCGGCAACATCTTCCGTGGTCTTGCAGGCGCGGCCAAGGGTTTCGACCGGGCGAGCGCCGATTATATGGGCATGCTGGCCACCGTCATGAACGCGCTGGCCGTGCAGAATGCGCTGGAAAAACTGGGTTACGACACCCGCGTCCAGTCCGCCATTCCCATGGCGTCGGTGTGCGAACCCTATATTCGCCGCAAGGCCGAACGGCATATGGAAAAGGGCCGGATCGTCATCTTCGCGGCGGGTACCGGCAGCCCCTTCTTCACCACCGACACGACCGCAGCGTTGCGCGCGGCCGAAATGAACTGCGACGCGCTGTTCAAGGGCACCAGCGTCGACGGCATCTATAATGCCGATCCCAAGAAGGTGGCCGACGCGGTCCGTTACGACAGCATCAGTTTCGATCAGGTGCTGAACGACAACCTCAAGGTCATGGATGCCAGCGCGATCGCGCTGTGCCGCGAAAACAATATTCCCATCGTCGTGTTCAACATCCGCGAAACCGGTAACCTCGCCACCGTGCTGGCCGGGCAGGGTGTCGCGACGATCGTTCAGAATCAGGAGTCCTAAGTCATGCCCCAATATAACAAGTCCGATCTTGAACGCCGCATGGCGGGCGCGCTAGAATCGCTGAAGGGCGACCTGACGGGCCTGCGCACCGGCCGCGCCAATGTGCAGTTGCTGGACCCGGTGACGGTCGAAGTCTATGGTTCGCACATGCCGCTGACGCAGGTGGCGACGGTGTCCGCGCCCGAACCGCGCATGTTGTCGGTGCAGGTGTGGGACAAGAGCAATGTGGGTCCGTGCGACAAGGCGATCCGTTCGGCGGGCCTTGGCCTCAACCCCATCGTCGATGGGCAGACGCTGCGCCTGCCGATCCCTGACCTGACCGAAGAACGGCGCAAGGAACTGGCCAAGCTCGCCAGCAAATATGCCGAAGGCGCGCGCGTCGCCGTGCGCAACGTGCGCCGCGACGGCATGGACAGCCTGAAGGCTGACGAGAAGAAGGGCGAAATCAGCGAAGACGAACGCAAGCGTCTGGAAACCGAGGTGCAGAAGCTGACCGACAGCACCATTGCGGACATCGACGCGGCGGCGACGTCGAAGGAAAAGGAAATCCTCGGCCAATAAGCCGGGGCTTTTCTTTCGCGGCCAAAGCACGCATCCTCCACTGATGGCCACCAAAGCCAAGCCCGACCTGACCAGCATCGCGCCTGCCCATGGCGTGCGCCATGCCGCCATCATCATGGACGGCAATGGCCGCTGGGCGAAAAAGCGGCTGTTGCCGCGCGTCGCCGGGCACCGCGCGGGGGTGGAGGCGGTGCGCCGCGTCGCCCGCGCCGCCCAGGAACTGGGGTTGGAATGCCTGACGCTCTACGCCTTTTCTTCCGAAAACTGGAAGCGTCCGGCGAGCGAAGTGTCCGACCTGATGGGGCTGCTGCGCCATTTCATCCAGTCGGACATTGACGAATTTCACGCCAATGGCGTGCGGTTGCGGGTGATCGGCAATTATCGCGCGCTCGACCCGGCGCTGGTGGAGATGATCGACGGCGCGATGGCGCGCACGGCGGGCAATAGCGGGCCGATCGTCGCGATCGCGCTCAATTACGGCGCGCAGGACGAAATGGTGCGCGCGGTGCGCGAACTGGCTGCCCGTGCCGCCAATGGCGACGTGGCGGCGCAGGACATCGGCGTGGCGGACATCGATGCGGCGCTCTACACCGCCGATCTGCCGCCGCTTGACCTGATGATCCGCACGTCGGGCGAACAGCGGCTCAGCAATTTCCTGTTGTGGCAGGCGGCCTATGCCGAACTCTATTTCACCGATATGCTCTGGCCCGATTTCGACGGGCGTGCATTGGCGCAGGCGCTGGACGCCTTTCGCTTGAGGGACCGCCGTTTCGGCGGATTGTGATCGACATGCGTAGCGAATTGCGGACCCGCAGCATCGTGGGCGTCGCGCTGATCGCGGTGGCGCTGGGCGCGCTGCTGTCGGGTGGCCTGATATTCTGGACGCTGCTGGTGGTGGCGGGCGTGTTGATGCAGGGCGAATGGGCCGACCTGACCGGCGCCAATCCGCAACAGCGCAAGGCGGCGATGTTCGCCGTGTCCATTCCGCTGGCATTGCTGTGCCCGCTGGCCGCCGGGATCGACTGGCCGGTGCTGATCGCGGGGGCGGCGGCTTTCTTCTTCGTCGCGCTGACCAGCCGCAGCCTGAAGCTGGCGCTGGGCATCCCCTATATCTGCCTGCCGATCGTGGCGCTGCTCTATCTGCGCGGGCAGGCGCCCTATGCCTATGGCCTGTTGCTGGCATTCTGGACGCTGGGCCTTGTCTGGGCGACCGACATCGGGGCCTATTTCGCCGGGCGTTCCATCGGCGGGCCGAAGCTGGCGCCGCGAGTCAGTCCGTCGAAGACATGGGCGGGGCTGGCGGGTGGCGTGCTCGCCGCGCTGGTGCTGGGTTTCCTGCTGCATCGTTTCGCCGATCTGCCGATCCAGCTGGCCGCGGCCAGCGGCGTGCTGGCGGTGGCGGCGCAGGCGGGCGACCTGCTGGAAAGCTGGATGAAGCGTCGCGCGGGCGTGAAGGATAGCGGCACGTTGCTGCCCGGCCATGGCGGGGTGATGGACCGGCTGGATGGTGTGGCGACCGCCGCACCGCTGGCGGCCTTATTCTATCTGCTGATGGTGATCGGCGGATGAAAAGCGTTTCGATTTTCGGCGCGACCGGATCGGTTGGCCTGTCGACGCTGGACCTGATCCAGCGCGATCCCCATGCCTATCGCGTGATCGCGCTGACCGCGAACAGCGATGTAGACGGTCTGGCGGAACAGGCGCGGGCGACCGGCGCGCAGATGGCCGTCATCGGGCAGGATCATCTGTACGGTGCGCTTAAGGATGCGCTCGCCGGATCGGGCGTGGAGCCGATGGCGGGCGAGGGCGCGCTGGTCGATGCGGCCGGGGCCGGTGCGGACTGGACCATGGCGTCGATCGTGGGCTGCGCCGGGCTGAAGCCCACCATGGCGGCGCTGAAGGTCGGGAAGACGGTGGCGCTGGCCAACAAGGAATCGCTGGTGTCGGCGGGCGGGCTGATGATGGAAGCCGCCTCTGCTTCCGGCGCCACCTTGTTGCCGGTGGATAGCGAGCATAATGCGATATTCCAGTGCCTTGCGGGCAGCAGTCTGGACGATGTCGCAAGAATCACCCTGACCGCCAGCGGCGGTCCGTTCCGCACCCGCAGCCGCGCCGAAATGGCGGCGATGACGCCTGCGCAGGCGGTCGCCCACCCCAACTGGTCGATGGGCGCGAAGATCAGCGTCGACAGTGCGACGATGATGAACAAGGGGCTGGAACTGATCGAGGCGGCGCATCTGTTCCCCGTCGGCCTCGACCGGATAGAGATATTGGTGCATCCGCAGTCGGTAATCCATTCGATGGTCGAATATCGCGACCGGTCCACCCTGGCACAGCTGGGATCGCCCGACATGCGCATACCCATCGCCCATGCGCTGGCCTGGCCGCGGCGGATGGCCACGCCCTGTCAGCCTCTGGACCTCGCACGTATTGGCAGGCTCGATTTCGAAGCACCTGATCTGGACCGTTTTCCTGCGCTGCGTCTGGCACGCGAAGCGGCGCAGGCCGGGGGCGTGACCCCCGCCATCCTGAACGCCGCCAATGAAGTCGCGGTCGCCGCTTTCCTGGCCGGCCGCATCGGCTTCCTTGATATTGCCATGATTGTGGAGGATGTGTTGAACCGCTATAGCGCGGCCACGCCCTGCGCGATCGACGATGTGCTGGCTGCCGATGGGCGGGCACGCGTACATGCTGGCGAAGTGATGGAAAGATTGACGGCTTGATCCAGAATCCGGGTTTCCTGCTGACCGTGCTGGCCTTTGTGGCGGTCATCGGACCGCTCGTCTTCGTGCATGAGCTGGGCCATTATCTGGTGGGCCGCTGGTGCGGGGTGAAGGCGGAGGCTTTCTCCATCGGTTTCGGCCCGGAACTGTTCGCATGGGTCGACCGTCGCGGCACCCGCTGGCGCGTCGCGGCATTGCCGCTTGGCGGCTATGTCCGTTTCAAGGGCGACATGAACGCGGCCAGCATGACCGATCCGGCCTGGCTGCAAATGTCGGCGAAGGACCGGGCGGAAAGCTTTCCTGCAAAGCCGCTGTGGCAACGCGCGGCGATCGTTGCGGCCGGACCTGCGATCAATTTCCTGTTCGCCATCCTGATCCTTGCCACCTTCGCCTTCGTCCATGGCGAAAGCCGCACGCCTGCGGTGGCGGGCATGGTGCAGCCGGGCAGCGCGGCGGCGGCGGCGGGCATCATGCCGGGCGACCGGATCGTGTCGATGGGCGGCCGCGACATGGCGACGTTCGACGACATCCGCCTGTATGCGCAGATCCGTCCGGGTGAACCGGTGGCGATGGTGATCGAACGCAACGGCGCGCGCTTCACGCGCGACGGCCGCATCGGCAGCGTCACCGAAGATGACGGGTTCGGCAATAAATTTCAGGTCGGCCGTCTGGGGCTGGCCCCCGGCGATCCGGTGATCGAACCGGTCGGCCTGCTGCGCGCGCCGGTCGTGGCGATCGAGCGGACCGGTCAGATCGTGCGCACCATGGTCGAAACCATGGGTCAGATCGTCAGCGGCGGCCGGTCGGTCAAGGAACTGGGCGGGCCGCTGAAAATCGCGCAGGTATCGGGACAGGCGGCGACGCTGGGGGTGGAAAGCTTCATCTTCTTCGCCGCGCTCATCTCGATTAATTTGGGGTTCATCAACCTCTTGCCAATTCCCATGCTGGATGGCGGGCATCTGCTCTTTTACGGCATAGAGGCGGTGCAGCGGCGCCCGGTCAGCGCGGCGGCGCAGGAATGGGCCTATCGATCGGGGCTGGCGGTGCTGATGGCGGTGATGGTGCTGGTGACTTTCAACGATTTGTCGTCTTTCGGGCTTTGGAAGAGCCTGTCCGGCTTGATCGGTTGACGCGCATCGGGCAGGGAAGCCCGGTTTGGCGTCGTCTGTGTCGGCGGAAACATTTTAGTGCGAGTTTTTGAGGTGAAGCGGGTGACAGCGATAAACAGCAGCTTGAGGCAGCGCCCGGTCGTGGCCGCCCTGTTGGCGACGACCATGATCGCGGGCGTGCCGGCGGGCAGCGCGATGGCGCAACAGGCCCCGGTGCCTTCTGCTGCTCCGGCGGTCGCCGCTTCGGCCCCGGCATCGCAGGGCAATATCCGCGCGATCGCGGTCACCGGCACCCAGCGTCTGGAACCCGACACCGTCCTGTCCTATACCAAGCTGCGCATCGGTCAGTCCTACAGCCAGGAAAGCCTGGACCAGGCGCTGCGCGACCTCTACGAAACCGAGCTGTTCGCGGACGTTCAGATCCGCAACGACAATGGTTCGCTCACCGTGGAGGTGAAGGAAAACCCGGTCATCAACCGTATCGTCCTTGAAGGTAATAAGCGCCTCAAGGAGGACAAGATCCGTCCGGAAATAAAACTGGCCCCGCGTCAGATCTATACCCGGTCCAAGGTCCGCGCCGACGTCGCCCGCATCGTCGAACTCTATCGCCGTCAGGGCCGCTTCGCCGCGACGATCGAACCCAAGATGGTGCAGCTGGACCAGAACCGCGTCGACATCGTGTTCGAAATTTCCGAAGGGCCCAAGTCCAAGGTTCGCCAGATCAACATCATCGGCAACGAAAAGTTCAAGGACGGTGAACTGCGCAGCCAGATGGTGACGAAGCAGTCGCGCTGGTTCCGCGTCTTTTCGTCGGGCACCAGCTATGACCCGGATCGTCTGGCCTATGACCAGCAGAAGCTGCGCCAGTTCTACCTGACCGAAGGCTATGCCGATTTCCGCGTGATTTCCGCTGTCGCGGAACTGACGCCCGACAAGCAGGACTTCATCATCACCTATGTGGTGGAAGAAGGCGACCGCTACAAATTCGGCGATGTGAAGGTCGAATCCGACATTCGCGACCTGTCGGGCGACAGCCTGACCCGCATGCTGCCCATGAAGAAGGGTGACTGGTACAACGCCAAGCAGGTGGAAGACACCGTCGATACGCTCAGCGAAACGGCGGGCCTGTTCGGCTATGCCTTTGCCGACGTGTCGCCCGACTTCAACCGCGAAAAGGAATCGCTGACGATGGGGATTAATTTCCGCATCGCCAACGCGCCGCGCGTCTATGTCGAACGGGTCGACATCAACGGCAACACTCTGACGCAGGACAAGGTCGTGCGCCGCGAATTTCGACTGGCCGAAGGGGACGCGTTCAACAGCTTCCTGGTCAAGCGTTCGAAGGACCGCATCAACTCGCTCGGCTTCTTCCAGGAAAAGCTGGACATCGAACAGAAGCCCGGTTCCGCGCCCGACCGCATCGTGCTGGAAACCAACGTGCAGGAACGGTCTACCGGCGAACTGTCGCTGTCGGCCGGTTTCTCGTCGCTGGAACGCTTCATCGTGTCGGCGTCGATCACCCAGCGCAACTTCCGCGGCAAAGGGCAGGAACTGCGCACGTCGGTCAATTATTCGGCCTATTCCAAATCCATCGAACTGGGCTTCACCGAACCCTATTTCATGGACAAGAGCATCGCGCTGGGCGGCGACATCTATCGCCGCGACCTCAACAGCTTCCGCTATCTGACCAGCAACACGCGCGATACGACCTATGAACAGACCACGACCGGCTTCATGCTGCGCGCGGGCGTGCCGCTGACCGAATATATGTCGCTGGCGCTGCGCTATACGCTCAACTTCGACGACGTGACGCTGGATCAGGGCACCTATTACACCAATGGCCAGTGCGACCCGCTGCTGGCCGGTCGTTATCTGTGCGACGCCATCGGCAAGCGGACGACGTCCTCGCTCGGCTATTCGCTGATCTACGACACCCGCGACAACCGCATCCGCCCGACGCGCGGCCAGAATGTGACGCTGAGCCAGGATTTCGCGGGCCTTGGCGGCAGCGTGAAATATGTGCGCACGCGCCTTCAAGGTTCGAAATATGTGCCGCTGGGCGGTGGCTTCATCTTCTCGCTGAACGGCGAAGGTGGCTATATCCACAGTCTGGAAGGGGAACGTCGCGACGCGACCGGCCAGTCGGTCGACCGGGTCCGCCTGACCGACCGTTTCTTCCTGGGTGAACCCCAGTTCCGCGGCTTCGACATTCGCGGCGTCGGCCCGCGCGTGAAGCGCTATTACCTCACGGCGCAGGCCAATGAGGACGGCTCCACCAGCTACGTTCGCAATACCAGCAACAATAACGTCACCGACGACGCGCTGGGCGGCAAGATCTACTATCTGGCCCGCGCCGAAATCGAAATTCCGCTGGGTTCGGGCGCGCGCGAAATGGGCTTGCGTCCCTCCATCTTCATGGATGCGGGCGCGGTCGCGGGCCTGAAGAATCCGGGCACGATCAATTTTGCGGGTTACTGCACCGTCACGACCGGCACCGGTGACACCGCAACCTCTTCCACCGTACGTGCGCCGTCGGTCGGCAATTGCGATACGCCCGCCGTCGGTTCGACCGCCACCTATGCCGGTGGCGCGTTCGAGGAAGAATATCTCGGCGACACGCTCAAGCCGCGTCTGTCGGTGGGCTTCGGCGTCAACTGGAACTCACCTTTCGGCCCGTTCCGGATCGACATCGCCAAGGCCCTGCTCAAGGAACCAGGGGACGACAACAAGCTCATCACCTTCAACGTAGGGACTCAATTCTGATGAAGACGATTATCAAGGCCGCGGCTCTTGTGCTTGCGCCCGTGACTGCCATTGCGCTGACTGCCGTTCCGGCCGCTGCCCAGACCAAGTCTGGCATCGCCGTGGTCGATCTGGAAGAAGCCGTCGCCAAGAGCGCGGCCTTCACCACCGCGATCACGCAGATGCAGACCACCTACAAGCCGCAGATCGACGCGCTGAACACGCGCCGCACCGCGATCGAAGCCGACCTCAAGACCAAGGGCGACGCGCTTCAGGCCGCGCTCAAGGCCGCGGGTAACAAGCCGACCCCGGCGATTGAAACCCAGTATCAGCAGTATCAGCAGTCGCAGCAGGCCGCGCAGGCCGAACTGCAGCGCATGGGCCAGCCGATCGGCCTTGCCCGCGCCTATGTCGAACAGCAGATCGTCGACAAGCTGGACGACGCGCTGAAGGCCGCGACCGCCAAGACCAAGTCGGAAATCGTGTTCAAGAAGGGCGCGACCGAAAGCTTCGGCGCCGGTGCGGACATTACCCCTGCCGTCATCACCGAACTCAACACGCTGGTCCCCAGCGTCGGCATCACCCCGCCTGCCGGCTGGCAGCCGGGCGGTCAGCAGGGCCAGCCGGCCGCTGCCGCGCCCGCCGCTGCTCCGGCGACCCCGGCGCAGGCGCCCAAGTCGCGCTGATAAGCGATGACGGGAGAGGTTGAAACGACCGCGCTTGGCCCGATGGATGTCCGTCGGGTCATGGCTGCGCTGCCGCATCGTTACCCGATGCTGCTGGTCGACCGTGTGGTGACGCTGGTGCCCAACCAGTCGATCCACGCGATCAAGGCGGTGTCGGTGAACGAACCGTTTTTCCAGGGGCACTTCCCCACCCGGCCGATCATGCCGGGCGTGCTGATCGTGGAAGCGATGGCGCAGGCGGCGGGCGTGCTGGCGGTGGAATCGATGAATTTGGCCGATTCGGGCAAGCTCGTCTATTTCATGAGCATCGACGGTGCGAAATTCCGCTCGCCGGTGGAGCCGGGCTGCCTGCTCGACCTGCATGTCGAATCAACACAGACGCGTGGTTCGGTGTGCAAGTTCAGCGGCAAGGCGATGATCGACGGCAAGCTGGCGGCGGAAGCCAATTTCGTCGCCATGATTTCCGACCCGCCAAAGGCCTGATCCCGCCGCGCCGTTCCGGTCCGCAAGGGGGCGGGCGGCGCCATAATGACTTGCCAAGGCGCGCCGAAACAGATAACGGCGCGCCTTCGCTATTTTCAGCATCCAGGCCGGTCGGAACCGGCCAACATGACGGAGCATATGCCATGAAGGCCGATACCCATCCCGATTACCACATGATCACCGTCCAGATGACCGACGGTACCACCTTCCAGACCCGCTCGACCTGGGGCAAGGAAGGCGACACCATGGCGCTCGACATCGATCCCAAGTCGCACCCGGCATGGACCGGCGGCAACCGCCAGCTGGACACCGGTGGGCAGGTGGCGCGCTTCAACAAGCGCTTCGGCGGCCTGACGCTGAAGAAGTAAGCGGCCTTTCACGGTTGAACGAAAAGGGCGCCACGCGGCGCCCTTTTTTGTGCCCGGACGCCCTGTTTCTTTGCGGACATGAAAAAGGGCCTCCAGCGAAATCGCTGGAGGCCGAGGTTCAGGGGAGGATCAGCGGCGACGGAAGGGGGATCCGCACAGAGGATGCCGCTGACAGACATGGGTCTGGGCGCGATATGATGCAGGCGAATGTCGGATTGTTGCCGGATGGGCGGCGGGCTGACATGTTTGTCGCGGGCGGCGGCAAGGGGGGCTGCGCTCGTCTCTCCATGTCATGCGTCTCTCCCTGTCATGTCAGCGCAGGCTGGCATCTTCATCGGCTGGCGCGTGATGAGCTGAAATGTCGGCCTGCGCTGGAACGATCGACAGGTTTTAAAGGCAGGCTGGCTATTTGCAGCCTTCCCATCTTGATCTGCCCCGTCACATTCCGCTAAACTTCTGCACATTCGCATGGACCCGGTGAAATCCCGGGTGGCTATTCCGGCCGCCGATCCGCCGGACAACATCCCACATGATCCTGAACCGATGCGCCGCCCATGTGCGGCGTCATGTGCCTTGTTGTGGACCCTTTATGACCGAAATACTCACCCGTTACCGACGCCAGTGGTTTGTCGATGCGGCGTCCGCGCGGCGCGACGCGCTGGCCGGGATCGTCGTCGCGCTGGCGCTGATCCCCGAAGCCATCGGATTTTCCATCATCGCCGGGGTCGATCCGCGCGTCGGCCTCTATGCATCGGTGGCCATCGCCATCACCATCGCGCTGATCGGCGGGCGGCCGGGCATGATTTCCGCCGCGACCGCCGCCGTCGCCGTGCTGGTCGGCCCGCTGGTAAAACAGCATGGCGTCGATTATCTGTTCGCCGCCACCATATTGATGGGCCTGTTCCAGATCGTCGCGGGCCTGTTGCGGCTCGACCTTCTGATGCAGTTCGTGTCGCGATCCGTCATCACCGGTTTCGTCAATGCGCTCGCGATCCTTATCTTCATGGCGCAGTTGCCGCAGCTGATCGGGGTCAGCTGGCACAGCTATGCCATGGTCGCGGCGGGGCTGGCGATCATCTACCTGTTCCCGCGCGTGACGAAAGCGGTGCCGTCGCCGCTCGTGGCGATCCTGACGCTGACGGCGATCAGCCTGTGGCTGGGGCTGCCGGTCAACAGCGTGGGCGATATGGGGCAATTGCCGCAGGGTCTGCCCAGCCTGGCCCGGCCGCAGGTGCCGCTGACATGGGACACGCTGCGCATCATCGCGCCCTATTCGGTGACGATGGCGGCGGTCGGCCTGCTCGAATCCATGCTGACCGCGCAGATCGTGGACGACATGACCGACACGGACAGCGACAAAAAGCGCGAAGCCATGGGGCAGGGCGGGGCGAATATCGTCGCGGCGCTCTTTGGCGGCATGGGCGGTTGCGCCATGATCGGCCAGTCGGTCATCAATGTGACGTCGGGCGGGCGCGGGCGTTTCTCCACTTTCGTGGCGGGGGCGTTCCTGCTGTTCCTGCTCACCATGCTGGGGCCGTGGGTCGGGCAGATGCCCATGCCTGCACTGGTTTCTGTCATGGTCATGGTGTCGATCGGCACGTTCAGCTGGAACAGCATCCTCAACCTGCGCCGCCATCCGCCGACATCCTCCATCGTGATGCTGGTGACGGTCGCGGTGGTGGTCGGCACGCGCGACCTGTCGCTGGGCGTGCTGGCCGGGGTGCTGCTATCGGGCATCTTCTTTGCAGGGAAGGTGCAGCGAATGTTCGCGGTGGAGCGCGAAGGGCGGGGCGACACGGCAACCTATCGCGTGACGGGGCAGATATTCTTCGCTTCGGTCGACCGCTTCACCCGCGCCTTTCAGCAGGATGACGGCGCGGCCCATATCGTCATCGACGTTTCGGGCGCGCATTTCTGGGACATTTCGGGTGTCGGGGCGCTGGACAAGATCGTCGCCCGGTTGCGCCGGGACGGTCGGCAGGTGGAGGTGATCGGTTATAACCGGGCCAGCGCCGACCTGATCGACCGCTTCGCCCTGCATGACAAGACCGGCGTGGAGCTGGGCGCGGTGCCGCATTAAAGCGATTTCCAAGCGATCGGAACCGATCGCTGGTTAAGAAATCGCGGGAAACAAAAGACTGAGAGCGGTCATCTGATCCAATCAGATCGAAAACCGCTAAGGCATCATGCCTTCAATCGGGATCATTGCCCTAGTTCGCCCTGAGTCTGCCGAAGCCTGCCCAGAGCGTTGGAGGCCGAAAACCTCTCGCTCCAGACCAAGGAAAGGGCTTCGACACGCTCAGCGCTAACGGATTTTATGGAAGGCGCGATGTTCCAAAGGCCGGCCTTCATCCGCCGCGTGATGCGCGCCGTCGGTTACCTGTCGGGAGGGGCTGCCTGTCCTACAGCTCGCCTGGCCGCTATATCTGCCGACAGGCATCGCGACGGCGGATTGTAACGAAATTTCGGGCTCAGGCATGAAAATGTCGCAATAAGCGGGAAATATGCGAAGTTAAGCGCTGGCGATCCTATTTGTCGGTCGCGCCCCACAGCTCGCTGGCCTTCACATAGCCGCGCTGCCCCTTGACGTCGAAGGCGCACCAGCCCCCCGAACAGTCGGCAAGGCGGCCCACCACGCCCCGTTCCGCCCGAAACAGCGTGCGGGTATTGTCGCTGGCCGATTCATGCAGTTGCGCCACGTCCGCCTTGACGATGGCGGTAGGGGTGTCGCTCAACAAACGAACATGCATCCATCCCTGCGCGCCATCGGGGTCTTCCACCTTGCGCCACAGGCCCAGCACCTGCACCACCTTCACCGGCAGGTCGCGGCGGCGATAGATCCAGTTGGACGGGTAATCCAGACTTGGTCCCACCCGCATGCGGGCTTCGTCATGGGACAGCGACGCCCAATATGGGGTGGGCTTTCCCGGCGCGGCAACGGCCATGTCGGCGCCCGGCAATATCCCCGCCATCGTCGCGGTCAGCGCCGCAACCATGCCCGCACCCGTCAGCAGGCGCTTCATTCCCGAACCATTCCCCATGTCAGCCATGGCCATCCCATACTCCCTGCCGGGGCGCTGCGACAAGCATTGATCTGCATATCCGCTTGACCGGGCAGGCGGGCAGGAATAGCGGCATATGCATGGCCAGAAAACCGCGTCCCGCAAAGCCGCGCGTCATCGTCACGCGTCGCCTGCCACCCCATGTGGAGGCACGCATGGCCGATCTGTTCGACGCCAGTTTCAACGTGGCCGATGTGGCGATGGATCGCGCGGCGCTGGCCGAAGCGATGGCGCAATGCGACGTTCTGGTCCCCTGCATCAGCGATCAGATCGGCGCGGACCTGATCGACGGCGCGCCCGACCGGTTGCAACTGATCGCCAGTTTCGGCAGCGGGGTCGATCATATCGATCTGGCCGCCGCGCGGCGTAAAGGCATCATCGTCACCAACACGCCCGGTGTCCTGACCGAAGATACGGCCGACATGACGATGGCGCTGATCCTGTCGGTCCCCCGCCGTCTGGCGGAGGGGGAAAAGCTGGTGCGCAGCGGCGAATGGCGCGGCTGGAGCCCGTCGGGCATGCTGGGGCATCGCATCGGCGCCAAGAAACTGGGCATTATCGGCATGGGGCGGATCGGCCGTGCCGTGGCCCGCCGCGCGCGCGCATTCGGCCTGTCCATCGCCTATCATAATCGCCACCGCCTGCCTTTCGAAGTCGAGCAGGAACTGGAGGCCGAATGGCATGGCGATCTGGACGGCCTGCTGTCGGGCAGCGACATATTGTCGATCCATTGCCCGCTCAACGCCGACAGTCGCGGGCTGATCGACGCGCGGCGCATCGCGCTGCTGCCGCCCCATGCCTATCTGATCAACACGTCGCGGGCGGAGATTACCGACGAACAGGCGCTGATCGTGGCGCTGTCCGAAGGGCGGATCGCGGGGGCGGGGCTGGACGTCTACACCCATGAACCGGCGGTCGATCCGCGCCTGATGGCGCTGTCCAACGTCGTGCTGCTGCCGCATATGGGGTCGGCCACCGTCGAAGGACGCGATGCCACCGGCGCACGGGTGATCGCCAACATTCGCACCTGGGTAGACGGACATCGTCCGCCCAATCAGGTACTGGAAGGCTGGGTGTGAGCCGTCGACCGGTCAGGCGGCGGCCAGCTGATCCTTCAGGCCTTTGACCACCATATGGCCATGCGCCACCGATTCATGGGCGCGGCGGACGATGGCCTGCGTTTCCTCGTCGATCGCTTCGTCCTTCAGGACGCGCTCAAATTCCTCGCGCAGATAATCTTCCCCGCGATCGATCGCCTGAATGACCGCCTTGTCCCCGCCGCCCAGCGCCACGAACAGGCCCTCCATCTGCCGATGCACCGTGCCCGCCATCGACCCGAAAGCATTGGGTTTGCCGCCCAGCGCCCGACTGCGATCCTGCAACAGGTCGACCGCCTTCGTCCGTTCGCCCGCCAGATCGCGGAACAGCGTCTGATATTCGACCGACTGTATTTTCTCGGCGCTATGTTCATAACCCTTGACGCTGTCGATCAGGGTGGTGATGAGGTCATCCAGCTTGCTGATGGCATGATTGTTCGACATGGCCTGCTCCTTTTGCAGCTTCTCCTCTGAGCGGGATGGGGGCAGAACGGGCAAAGCGCCGACATGGTTCAATCAAGTGACTGACAATCAACCTTAATCCGGCGTTATCCATAATGGCGCTGCATCTGGGAACCCGTGCGAGCGATGTCGGTTGAACGGGGTATGACCGCTTTCGAAACGAAAGGATGTTTCCCATGATCAAACTGGCTCTCATATCGCTTGTCATTGCCGCCATACTGGCGCTGCTGGGGTTTGGCGGCGCGGCGGGCACCTTCGTCGGCATCGCCAAGATCCTGTTCTTCATCGCCGTTGCGGTGTTCGTGCTGTTCCTCGTCCTTGGCATATTGGCTGGCAGGGGCATCAAGGATGCCATAGACTGATGCCATGACGGACATTGGCGTTGATGTGGACGAAACCGGCCGGTTGCTGCGCGACGAATCCGGTTTCCTGCTTCAACGCGATGCCGGGGGCAGCTATCGCCTCGTCCTGTTGCGCATACCCGTCGACCATGTCGAAAAACGGGTGCGCGTTCAGGGCTATTATATCGGCGACGGCATTGTGGAGGCGGAAGGCGTGGCGGCGGCCTGAATTGGCGCTTGAACTTGCGGCTGAACTGACGCCCGACGAACCCTATTGCCGATGGCGATACCGGCGGGGGCGTTGCTTTCCCTTGCCAAAATTGACGCATCGGGCGAACCATTGCGCCCATGCGCAAGATTCTTTCTGTCCTGATCGCTATTGCCACGCCAGTCATGGCGCAGACGCAAGCCCCGCATGACCAGTTGAACAGCATCATCGATGATCATTGGACATGGTATCTGTCGACCCATCCGGTCGAAGCCACGTCGCGGGGCGTGCGCGATTATGACGATCGGATAAACGACATGTCGCTGGCCGCGCGGGATGGACAGATCCGTGCGGAAAAAGCCTTCGTCACGCGGTTGCAGGCTGTGCCTGCGCAAGGGCTGGACGCTGCCGACCGGGTGAACCGCGACGTGCTGCTATGGATGCTGCGCGACGATATGGATGGCGACCGCCATCAGGCCGAACGGTTGATGCTTTTCACCACCTATTATGGCTGGCATCAGGGTTTTTCCGGCATGGCCGATGGCCTGCCTTTCTACAACCGTGCCGATTATGACAGCTATCTCAAGCGGCTGTCGCTTTATCCCGGACAGAATGGGGACGCGCTGGCCATCACGCGGCAGGCGATAGTGGGCGGCTATGTTCAGCCCTGTTCGGTGCTGCAAAATTACGCCGGAACGATCAGCGGCATCGTTGACGGCAAGCCGGAAGATACGCGTTTTTACGAGCCGTTCACGCGGACGAAGCCGCGCGACATCAGCGATGCGGACTGGGCCGCGATGCAGGCACGCGCCGTCGCCCTGATCCGCGATGTGCTGACGCCCGAATATCGCAAATGGCATGACTTGTTCGTGCAGGATTATCTGCCCCATTGTCGTAAAAGCGACAGCGCGTCGGCGCTGCCCGGCGGCGCCGCCTGGTATGCGTCGCGGGTGAAGGCGCACACCACCACCGACCTGACGCCCGATCAGATCCACCGGATCGGCCTTGATGAAGTGACCCGCATCGGCAGGCGGATGGACGAGATCGCGGCGAAGGCGGGCTATCCCGACCGGGCCGCCTATATCCGGCATCTGCGGACCGACCCGTCCTATTACGCAAAGACGCCCGAAGAGCTGCTGCGCGTCGCGGCGCGGCAGGCCAAGGCGATCGACGGCATGCTCCCCCATTATTTCGGTACGTTGCCGCGCCTGCCCTATGGCCTGAAAGCCATTCCGGCGGCGGAAGCGGAAGGGACGACCACGGCCTATTATATGCCCGGTGCGCCGGAAAGCGGCATCGCGGGCACCTATTTCGTCAATACGTCGAAACTGGACCAGCGCCCCTATTGGGAACTGCCCGCACTGACCGCGCATGAAGCGGTGCCGGGGCATCACAACCAGATCGCGCTGCAACAGGAATTGCCACTGCCGCCTTTCCGCAAATATCTGGCAGGCTTTACCGCCTATGTGGAAGGATGGGCGCTCTACACCGAATATCTGGGTGAGGAGATGGGGCTGTACGACACACCCGAAAAGATGATGGGCCGCCTGTCCTATGAAATGTGGCGTGCCTGTCGGCTGGTGGTGGACACCGGCATCCATGCCAAGGGGTGGGACAAGGCGACGGCGGTCGCCTTCATGAAGACCAACAGCGCCCTGTCGGACGCCAATATCGATGCGGAGGTCAATCGCTACATCAGCTGGCCGGGGCAGGCGCTGGGGTATAAGCTGGGCGAGATCAAGATCCGGCAATTGCGGGCAAAGGCCGAACAGGCGTTGGGCCGAAATTCGACCTGCGCCATTTCCATGACGCGGTGCTGGCGCAGGGTGCGGTGCCCCTGACCGTGCTGGAAAGCCAGATCGATGGATGGATCGTGGCGGAAAAGGGGAAATAGCGGGCGAATGACCCTGTCCTTGGAGCGCAACTGTTTGTGCGTGACACGCACATTTGTTGCGCCTGATCGGCAGGCGGGCAGCCATGACGGGCTGCCGTCCTACTTAAGTCCCGTTTTTCCGACATTTGGCCCGGAAACCCACGTAATTCGGCATTTTGGGCCATAATATGCGCCGTTTTTGCCGCGCCGCAGCGACTTGCCAATTTGCATCCGTTGGCGTACCGGGCCGTGTCAGCTCCCAGACCGGGCGTAAAAGTCGGCAAGTGGCGCTGCGCGTCAATTCCGTGCACTTTACGACGTTGGGAACGAAATGAGCATTTACCTGGATTATATGGCCGAAATCGAAAGCCGCAAAACTCAGGGGCTCGCTCCCAAGCCGATCGACGACGGCGCTCTGGTTGGCGCGCTCATCGCGCTCATTCAGGACGCAGGCAGCGAACATCGCGCCGACGCTCTCAAATTCTTCATCTACAACACGCTGCCCGGTACCACGAGCGCCGCAGGCGTGAAGGCCGACTTCCTCAAGAAGATCATCCTTGGCGACGTGACCGTTGCGGAAATCACGCCTGCATTTGCGCTGGAACTGCTCAGCCACATGAAGGGCGGCCCTTCGATCGCCGTGCTGCTCGACATCGCACTGGGCGACGACGCGACGCTCGCCGCGCAGGCCGGGGACGTGCTCAAGACCCAGGTGTTCCTGTACGACGCCGACATGTTCCGCCTGCGCGACGCATTCAAGGCTGGCAATGCGGTGGCGAAGGACGTGCTGGAAAGCTACGCCCAGGCTGAATTCTTCACCAAGCTCCCGGAAGTCGAGGACGAGATCAAGGTCGTCACCTTCGTCGCCGGCGAAGGCGATATTTCGACCGACCTTCTGTCGCCCGGCAATCAGGCGCATTCGCGTTCGGACCGCGAACTGCACGGATTGTGCATGATTTCGCCCGAAGCGCAGCAGCAGATCGTGGCGATGAAGGAGCAGCATCCCGACAAGCGCGTGATGCTGATCGCGGAAAAGGGCACGATGGGCGTGGGTTCGTCGCGCATGTCGGGCGTCAACAATGTGGCGCTGTGGACCGGTAAGCAGCAAAGCCCCTATGTTCCCTTCGTCAACTATGCCCCGGTCGTCGCGGGCACCAACGGCATTTCGCCGATCTTCGCGACCACCGTGGACGTGACCGGCGGCATCGGCATCAACCTGAAGAACTGGGTCAAGAAGACCGACGGCGAAGGCAAGCCGATCATCAACAATGATGGCAATCCAGTGCTGGAGGAGGCTTTCTCCGTCGCGACCGGCACGGTCCTGAAGATCGACGTCAAGAACAAGAAGCTGACCGACGAGGCTGGTAACGAACTGGTCGACATCGCTGCGTCCTTCACGCCGCAGAAGATGGAATTCATGAAGGCCGGCAGCAGCTACGCCATCGTATTCGGCAAGAAGCTCCAGACCTTCGCCGCCGAAACGCTGGGCGTCGAAGCGCCCGTCGTGTTTGCGCCGAACAAGGAAGTGTCGGTCGAAGGGCACGGCCTGACCGCTGTCGAAAAGATATTCAACCGCAATGCCGTCGGCGTGACGCCGGGGAAGGTGCTGCACGCCGGCTCCGACGTGCGCGTCACCGTGAACATCGTGGGTTCGCAGGATACCACCGGCCTGATGACCGCGCAGGAACTGGAAGCGATGGCGGCCACCGTCATTTCTCCGCTGGTCGACGGCGCGTACCAGTCGGGCTGCCACACGGCATCGGTGTGGGACAAGAAGGCGCAGGCGAATATCCCGAAGCTCATGTCCTTCATGAACAATTTCGGCCTGATCACCGCGCGCGATCCCAAGGGCGTCTATCATCCGATGACCGACGTCATTCACAAGGTGCTGAACGACATCACTGTGGACGATTGGGCGATCATCATCGGTGGCGACAGCCACACCCGCATGTCGAAGGGCGTGGCATTCGGCGCGGACTCCGGCACGGTTGCGCTGGCGCTGGCCACCGGTGAAGCCACCATGCCGATCCCGCAGTCGGTCAAGGTCACCTTCAAGGGCAAGATGCAGCCCTATATGGATTTCCGCGACGTCGTGCACGCCACGCAGGCGCAGATGCTGCATCAGTTCGGCGGCGAAAATGTGTTCCAGGGCCGCATCATCGAAGTGCATATCGGCACGCTGCTGGCCGATCAGGCCTTCACCTTCACCGACTGGACGGCCGAAATGAAGGCCAAGGCATCGATCTGCATTTCCGAAAACGAAACGCTGATCGAATCGCTGGAAATCGCCAAGTCGCGCATCCAGATCATGATCGACAAGGGCATGGAAAATGCCGCCGGTACGCTCAAGGGGCTGATCGCTCTGGCCGACAAGCGCATCGCTGAAATCCGTTCGGGCGAAAAGCCCGCGCTGGCACCCGATGCCAACGCGAAATATTTCGCCGAAGTGGTGGTCGACCTCGACCTGATCGACGAACCGATGATCGCCGACCCGGACGTCAACAATGCCGACGTGTCAAAGCGCTACACCCACGACACCATCCGCCCCGTATCTTATTATGGCGGCACGAAGAAGGTGGACCTGGGCTTCATCGGTTCGTGCATGGTGCACAAGGGCGACATGAAGATCCTGGCCCAGATGCTCAAGAATATCGAAGCGAGCGAAGGCAAGGTCGAATTCAAGGCGCCGCTGGTCGTCGCGCCGCCGACCTACAACATCGTCGATGAGCTGAAGGCCGAAGGCGACTGGGACGTCCTCAAGAAGTACGCCGGGTTCGAATTTGACGACAGCAACCCCAAAAATGTTGCTCGCACCGAATATGAAAATACGCTCTATCTGGAGCGTCCGGGCTGCAATCTGTGCATGGGCAATCAGGAAAAGGCAGCGAAGGGCGACACCGTGCTCGCCACCTCGACCCGTCTGTTCCAGGGGCGCGTCGTGGAAGATACGGCCGAAAAGAAGGGTGAATCGCTTCTCGCTTCCACCCCGCTGGTCGTGCTGTCGACCATTTTGGGCCGTACGCCCAACATGGACGAATATAAGAGTGCGGTCGTCGGTATCGACCTGACCAAGTTCGCGCCTTCCGCCGCGCACTGATCCGGAGGGCTGCCCCCTCATTGAATGACAATCGCCCCCATGCTCCTCGACAGGATCGAAGAGCATGGGGGCGACGCTTTATCACGGCGCAGAATTCTGGCCCGTTTGGGGGGCGGAATATCGGTGCTTCATCGACCCTGCGATACGTCAGGAAAATCCGCTGAGCCAGTAACGATGCTGCATTGCAGCAAGTGGCAGAAGCGTTTCACACCGCGCGCATTCCGCCACTACCCGGCCGACGATCCAGTGGCTGCCGCCGCAATCGGGGCAGGGCATATTCTTTCCCAGATGATATTGCGGATTGATAGTAACTGGGCCGGTTTCGATCGAGGAATAGTGTGCTTCCATGGGTGTGTCCCCTTTCCGACCGCTCAACGCACGAAGGGGGCGAACATATCCCTTCGTATAGGGGCAAACTCTATCAAGATTTGACTTGAAGGCAGGCGATAACGTCCCCATTTGGATTTGCAGGCAGTTGCTGTTATGGCGCTGCAGCATCGGGACATACCGGCTTCGACCATGGGTTGGGGCGCTCGCTGCCACCTTGCCGCCCGGTCTCTTATCGCCGCTCGGCGAGCTTCTGGCGGAAACGCGTCATCCTCTGGCGGAGGCCATGCGAGGAGACGCACTTATTATGACCGCTATCGGACAGGATACCCTTGGCACGCGCGACACGATGAATGTCGGCGGCAAGGACATCATCTATTATTCGTTGGACAAGGCCGCAGCGAAGCTGGGAGACGTTTCGCGCCTGCCTTTTTCGATGAAGGTGCTGCTGGAAAATCTGCTCCGTTTCGAAGATGGCGTCACCGTCACCACCGATGATATTCAGGCGATCGTCGATTGGCAAAATGACCGGGGCAAGGCGGAGCGCGAAATCCAATATCGTCCCGCGCGCGTGCTGCTTCAGGATTTTACCGGTGTGCCATGCGTCGTCGATCTGGCCGCGATGCGCGACGCGATGAACGCGTTGGGCGCGGACGCGGCGAAGATCAATCCGCAGGTGCCGGTGCACCTCGTCATCGACCATAGCGTCATGGTGGACGAATTCGGCACGCCCAAGGCGTTCGAACAGAATGTGGAAATCGAATATCAGCGCAATATGGAGCGCTACGACTTCCTGAAATGGGGCAGCAAGAGCCTCGACAATTTCTATGCGGTGCCGCCGGGCACGGGCATCTGCCATCAGGTGAATCTGGAAAATATCGCGCAGGCCGTCTGGTCGAGCGAGGCCGCCGACGGTTCCACGATCGCCTATCCCGACACATGCGTCGGCACCGACAGCCACACGACCATGGTCAACGGCCTTGGCGTGTTGGGCTGGGGCGTCGGCGGGATCGAGGCGGAGGCCGCCATGCTGGGGCAGCCGGTGTCGATGCTGATCCCCGAAGTCGTCGGGTTCAAATTCACCGGCGCGCTCCAGGAAGGCGTGACCGCCACCGACCTCGTCCTCACCTGCACCCAGATGCTGCGCGCGCGCGGCGTGGTAGGGCGCTTCGTCGAATATTTCGGCCCCGGCCTTGCGACGCTCAGCCTCGCCGACCGGGCGACGCTGGCCAATATGGCGCCCGAATATGGCGCGACATGCGGCTTTTTCGGCATCGACGACAAGACGCTGGACTATATGCGTCTGACCGGCCGGGCCGAAGAGAATATCACGCTGGTCGAAGCCTATGCCAAGCGGCAGGGTTTCTGGATCGACCCTGCCGTCGAGCCGATCTTCACCGATACGCTGGAACTGGACCTTGGCACCGTCGTCACCAGCCTGGCGGGGCCGAAGCGCCCGCAGGACCGCGTTTCGCTGCCCGAAGTCGATGATGTATTTAACGCCGACATGGTCAAGACCTACAAGAAGGAACAGACCCGCGTCCCGGTGGAAGGCAAGGATTTCGACATTGGCGACGGCGACGTCACCATCGCCGCGATCACCAGCTGCACCAATACATCGAACCCCAGCGTGCTGATCGCGGCGGGTCTGGTCGCCAAAAAGGCGAACGAACTGGGCCTGAAGCCCAAGCCATGGGTCAAGACGTCGCTGGCGCCCGGATCGCAGGTGGTCACCGATTATCTCGAAAAGGCCGGACTGCAATCGCATCTGGACGCCATCGGATTCAATCTGGTGGGCTATGGCTGCACCACCTGCATCGGTAACAGCGGTCCGCTGGCCGAACCGATCAGCAAGGCGATCAATGATAACGGGCTGGTCGCCGCGGCCGTGATTTCGGGCAACCGCAATTTCGAAGGCCGCGTGTCGCCTGATGTACGCGCGAATTTCCTCGCGTCGCCGCCGCTGGTGGTTGCCTATGCGCTCAAGGGCACGGTGATCGAGGATTTCGTGTCCACGCCGATTGGTACGAGCACGCAAGGCAAGGATGTCTATCTGAAGGACATCTGGCCGACGAGCGACGAGATCGCCACGACCATCGCTGGCTGCATGGACCGTTCGATGTTTCAGGCGCGCTATGCCCATGTCTACAAAGGCGACGCACACTGGCAGGCCATCGACGTGACCGGTTCGGCCACCTATCAATGGCGCGCAGGTTCGACCTATGTCGCCAACCCGCCCTATTTCGAAAGGCTGAGCATGACCCCGGCGCCGGTCACCGACATCATCGAAGCCAAGCCGTTGGCCATTTTCGGCGATTCGATCACCACCGACCACATTTCACCGGCCGGTTCGATCAAGGCGTCGTCGCCCGCAGGCAAGTGGCTGAGCGATCATCAGGTCGCGCAGGCGGACTTCAACAGCTATGGGTCGCGTCGTGGCCATCATGAAGTGATGATGCGCGGCACCTTCGCCAATATCCGCATCAAGAATCTGATGCTGGACGGCGTCGAAGGCGGGATGACCCGTTATGAAGGCGAAGTCATGCCGATCTATGACGCGGCAATGAAGCACAAGGCGGACGGCACGCCGCTGGTCGTCATCGGCGGCAAGGAATATGGCACTGGTTCGTCGCGCGACTGGGCGGCGAAGGGCACCAACCTGCTGGGCGTTCGCGCCGTGATCGTGGAAAGCTTCGAACGTATCCACCGGTCGAATCTGGTCGGCATGGGCGTGCTGCCGCTGGTGTTCAAGGATGGCCAGACCCGCGATACGCTGGGCCTGACGGGCGACGAGAGCTTCACCATTCAGGGTGTCGCCAATCTGAAGCCGCGTCAGGATGTGGATGTTATCGTGACGCGCGCCGACGGGTCGACCTTCACCTTCACCGCGCTGTGCCGCATCGATACCGTCAATGAACTGGAATATTTCATGAACGGTGGCATCCTCCAATATGTGCTGCGCAAGCTCGCAGCCTGATCCCGCCGGACATCGCATCAAATAAAGAAGGGCCTTTCCCGATAGGGAAATGCCCTTCTTTATTACAACGGTCGGTCTGGCTTATCTGCCATAGCTGGTGGTGGAAAATGGCCGGGCCTTGATGCCGGTCGCCCATGTCTTGTTTGGTGTCGCCTGCATCGTGAAGCGCAGTTCGCCACCGGCGCGGATTTCGGCATCGGTCACATAGCCACGATCCAGCGCCCTGCCGTTCAGCGTGACCCGCCCGACATAGGGATTGGAGTCCGACAGCCCATCCGTCACGACGGTGAAATGCTTGCCGCCCGGTAACGCCATGTCTGCCCGTTCCACGAAAGGGCGGCCGATCACATATTCGTTGCTGCCGGGCGCCACGGGGTAGAAGCCCAGCGCCGTGAACACCAGCCATGCCGACATCTGACCAAGGTCGTCATTCCCGGCGAGGCCATCGGGGGTGGGTTTATACTGGCTGTCGACAATCTGTTTCAGCCGTTCCTGCGTGCGCCATGGTTGACCGGCATAGCTGTAGAGATAGGCCACATGGTGGCTGGGTTCGTTGCCGTGAATATATTGGCCGATCAGCCCCGCAATATCTTCCGCATGGCTATAGTCGATCTTGCTGTTGTCATAATCGAACATGGCGTCCAGCTTCGCCACGGTCTTCGCGTCGCCACCCAACAGGCGGAACAGGCCGCCCTGATCATGCGGCATGAACCAGCTATATTGCCAGGCATTGCCCTCCGTATAGTCGGACCCATAGTTGATCGCGGTGGGATCGAACGGGGTGCGGAACGATCCGTCGGCCTTGCGCGCGCGCAGAAAGCCGGTCTTCGGATCGAAGCTGTTGCGCCAGTTCTGGGCACGCTTTTCGAAGCGCCGCGCCGTGGCGGTGTCGCCCAGTTGCCGCGCAAGACGGGCGATGGTCCAGTCGTCATAGGCATATTCGACCGTCTTCGACGCCGCTTCGGGTTCCCGGTCGATGGGGACGTAGCCCAGATTCATATAGTCGCCAAGGCCGCCATAGGGGGCATAATCGGCGCTGGCGACCATGGTTTTCAACGCGGCGGCGCAGTCGATGCCCTTGATCCCCTTAAGGCAGGCGTCGGCGATCACCGGCACGGCATGATAGCCGATCATCGTCCAGGTTTCCTTGCCGCCAAACTGCCAGACGGGCAGGATGCCGAAGGGGCTGCTTTTCTGGCTGGCGATCAGCGAATTGACGAAGTCGGCGTTCTTCGCATCCGGCTGGATCAGCGTGAGGAGCGGATGCTCCGCGCGGAACGTGTCCCATAACGAGAAGGTGGAGTGCATGGTGAAGCGTCGGCCATCCAGCGTTCCATTATGCACCTGATCGTCCGGGCCGCGCCAGCGCCCGTCCGCATCGCTCCACACGCCCGGCGCCATCAGGCTGTGATACAAAGCGGTATAGACATTGGTGCGCATCGGCTTTGGCGCATCGATCTTCACCGCGCCAAGCGCGTCATTCCATGCCGCGCGGGTCTTTGCACGGATCGCGTCGAAATCACCCGGTTCGCTTGCGAGGTTGGCGATGGCGCCATCTTCATCCACGCCCGACAGCGCGACCTTCACCTCCAATGCTTTAGTCAGCGCGCCAAAGTCGAGCTGAGCAACAATGGCGCGCCCCGACAGAGAATCGAGCGTTTCGGGGCCACGGCCCGGTCCCTTGAACCCCTTGTAGAGGACATCCTTCTCGGTGGTGACGAACTGGTGCGCGGCCATCGGCGCCGAAAAGCGCATGGCGAAGAAGATGCGGCGCGGCGTTGCCCAACCACGTATCTCGCGTGATCCCGTGATGGTGCCGTCGGGGCGGATGCGTATGGAGGACCACAGGATCTTGCCCGGATAGTCGTAGATGATGGAACGCAGGTCGAGCACCAGATGCGCGGCCTTGCCCGCCGGGAAGGCGTAGCGATGGATGCCGACGCGCGTCCCCGTCGTCATTTCGGCCCGCACGCCGGGATCAGTCAGGGTGACGGCATAATAGCCCGGCGTTGCGACCTCATCGGCCTTGCGCGATCGGTAGCCGGGCTTTTCGGTCGTGCCGGGTTCCAGCGCGACCGTGTCGCCGCTGACCGGGGTGACGAGGAAATCGCCAAGGTCGCTATGGCCCGCGCCAGAAAAATGGGTGTGGGAAAAGCCAAGGATCGTGGGATCTTCATGGCGGTATCCCGCCGCCCAGTTGTAGGTCTGGCGTGCTGCGCCGACATGGCTGTCGGGCGACAGCTGCAGCATGCCGAACGGCGCGGCGGCACCGGGGAAGGTATGGCCTTCGCCCGATGTACCGATGAAGGGATCGACGGCGGCGGCCGGTTCGTCCGGCGTCTGGGCCGATAGGGCGGTGCCCGCAAGCAACGTGGCGGACATGGCGATGCGTAGGGTGCGGAAAGCTGTCATGCGGCGGTTAAATCACGACTTTTACCTTTGTCCAATAGCGTTGATTGCATGCCGTGAAGAAAGGCTGGGGTGGCGGCGGGCGCCATGATTGTCTAGCGTGCGCCTTAGCAATGAAAAGAGCGCTGATTGTTCGTCATGTACCGCGCGAAGGCGCGGCGGGGTATCTCCAGCCGATCGAGGCGGCCGGCTATCATATCGATCGCATCGATGTGGCCAGCCCCGATTTCGGACATGTGGACCTTTGCGATCCCGACCTGCTGATCATGATGGGCGGGCCGATGGGCGTGTATGAACAGGATGTCCATCCATGGATACCGGTACAGATCGAAAAGCTGGCCGCGCGACTGGCGGCCGATCGGCCGACGCTGGGCGTGTGTCTGGGCAGTCAGATGATCGCGGCGGCGCTGGGCGCGCGGGTCTATCCCGGTGGGCATATGGAACTGGGCTTCGCCCCGGTCAGCGTGAACGGGGCAGGGGCCATGTCGCCGCTGCGCCATATCGATGGCGTGCCGGTGCTGCACTGGCATAGCGATACGTTCGATTTGCCCGATCATGTCGAGCTGCTGGGATCTACGCCCAGATATGCGCATCAGGCGTTCCGGCGCGGCCCCAACCTGCTGGCGCTGCAATTCCATGCGGAAATGGGCGAAGATCCGCGGTTTGAGGATTGGCTGACGCATTTCTGGGCCGATCTGGATGTGGCGCAACAATGCGGGATTGCGTTGCGGCGGGATCATGACGTGCATGGGCCGGGCGCGGTGGCGGCCGGGCGTGCGATGATCGGCGAATGGCTGGCGGGGTTGAAGTCGTAGATCGACGCTTGTGACTTGATCTCGTCACGCCCTTTCTATTAACTCCGACAAATGATGAGGATGACTTGGAAAGCCAGCCGCCGCGATCTGTTCGCGGGCGGCGTGGCAGGGCTTGCGGCTGCGGGAGCAGTACGTGCGGGGGCAGCGCCGATGGCGAAGGATGGTGCGATGCTCGCGCCACGGCCGCCGATGGGATGGAATAGCTGGAACAGCTTCGCCACCACCATCACCGAAGCACAGGCGCGCGAAACCGCCAGGATCATGGCGGAAAAGCTGCTGCCCTTCGGCTATGACATCTTCACCGTCGACATTCAGTGGTATGAACCCGAAGCGTCCAGCTACACCTATAATGCCAAACCCAAACCCGCCATGGACGCGCATGGCCGGATGATCCCCGCGCCCAATCGCTTTCCCTCCAGCGCCGGGGGCAAGGGTTTTACCCAATTGGCGAAAGAGGTTCATGCGCTGGGCATGAAGTTCGGCATCCATGTGATGCGCGGCATCCCGCGCGCGGCTGTCGAAGCGAATTTGCCGATATTGGGCACCCAATATCGGGCCGCCGACATCGCCGACCGGGCAAGCATCTGTTCGTGGAACCCGGACATGTATGGCGTCGATATGACGCGGCCGGGCGCGCAGGCCTATTATGACAGCATCTTTCGTCTTTATGCCGACTGGGGCGTCGATTTCGTCAAGATGGATGACATGAGCCGGCCCTATGACGCCCATGCGCCGGAGATCGAGGCGGCGCATAAGGCGATCGTCGCGACTGGGCGGCCGATCATCCTCAGCCTCTCACCAGGCGAAACGCCCCTGATCCGGGGCGACCATGTGCGCAAATATGCGCAGATGTGGCGCATATCGGATGATTTCTGGGACGATTGGGCGATGCTGGAGGCGCAGTTCACGCGGCTGGAAAACTGGACGCCCTATCGTGGCCCCGGAAGCTGGCCCGACGCCGACATGCTGCCACTGGGGCGGCTGGCGCTGGGCGAGCGGGATACGCGCTTTACGCCGGACGAACAGAAGACGCTGATGACATTATGGGCGATCGCCCGATCGCCGCTGATCATGGGCGGCGACCTGCGCCATCTGGATGCGGCAACACTGGCGTTGCTGACCAATAGGGAAGTGATTGCCGTCAATCAGGCGAGCAGCGGCAATGGCCCGCATTTCGTGGAAGACGGGATGCGCGTCTGGTCGGCGGTCGCCGATGACGGGAAGGGGCGCTATGTCGCCCTGTTCAACACCGGCGACAAGGCTCGCGACGTCGGTGTGAAGCTGCGCGATCTGGGCGTGAGCGGCGCAGTGAGCGTGCGCGACCTGTGGGCTGGCAAGGCGTTGGGGCAGGTGCGGGAGCGCGTTGGCGCGACGTTGCCGCCGCATGGGTCGGCGCTCTATCGATTGACCTGAACAGGCCGTTCGTTTCGAGCGTAGTCGAGAAACGCTTCTCGACACGCTCGAAGCGAACGGACGTTTGCAGGTCTATTACTTTCGTACCGCCGCGCTCTTGTCGCGAATCGCCTTGAACTCGGACCCCGGCTTCCATTCGGGCCAGCGGGTCGAGTTGGCAAGATCGCGGCCGATGTCGAGCATCAGGTCCACGTCCTGCGCCGCGCCCTCCAGCTTCCAGGTGTCATCCACCGCGTCGCATGCCTGATGATAGCATTTGCCAGTATAGGCATCGATCCATGCCTGACCCGCAGCCTGGCCGCCTTCCACCATGTCCGACGCGCCAGCAAGGCCCATCATCAGCAGCACGGGCACGCCGCGCTTCGCCATGGAGAAATGGTCGGCGCGATAGAAGAGGCCGCGTTCGGGCAGGCTTTCCTGCGTGATGACGCGGCCCTGCGCAGCGGCGAATTTCGCCAGATCATCCTCAAGAACATTCTGCCCCTTGCCGATCAGGATCACGTCCTTCGCCTTGCCCGCCGTCTGGAGCACGTCGATGGTGAGGTTGGCGACGGTCTTGTCCAGCGGATAGACCGGGTTCTGGGCATAATGTTCCGACCCCAGCAGCCCGCGTTCTTCCGCCGTCCATGCGGCAAAGACGATGGAACGGTCGGGCGCGGGCGCGGCCTTGAAGGCGCGGGCGATTTCGAACAGACCCGCCATGCCGAGCGCATCGTCATTGGCCCCGGCGCGATAGATGCGGCCCTGCGCATCCGGCTTGCCTTCGCCATAGGCGTCCCAATGCGCGCCATACATGACGGTTTCTTGCGGACGCCTGGCGCCGGGGATGCGGGCGATGACATTGGCGCTCTTCACCACTTCCTGTTTTACGGGGAAGGCGGCGGAGAAAGTCGCGCCCTTGAGTTCGACGGGCTTGAACCTGGCCGAGCGGGCCTGTTTGCGCAGCGCTGCCAGATTCTGACCCGCGCCGCTGAACAGCGCTTTTGCCGCTTCGCCTTCGACCCAGCCCTGCATTTGCAGGCTGGTCAGCTTGTCGGCGGGGCGGACGAGGTCGTAATTTTCGCCGCCGGGGCTGACGACGACGTTCCAGCCATAGCCTGCGCCCGGCGTGTCATGCACGATCAGTGCGCCGATGGCGCCGTGGCGGGCGGCTTCTTCGAACTTGTAGGTCCAGCGGCCATAATAGGTCATGGTCTTGCCGCCGAACTTGCCGAACGGGTCTTCACCCTTCACCGCTTCGAAATCGGGATCGTTGACAAGGAAGACGGCGATCTTGCCCTTCAGATCCACGCCCTTGAAATCGTCCCAGCCGCGTTCGGGGGCGGACACGCCATAGCCCACGAAGACCATCGGCGCATCGGCGACGCTGACCTTGTCCTTGGGCTGAAGGGTGGAGAGATAGACCTGCTTGCCGAAGGTCCATGGGGTCGCCGCGCCATTTTGCGCGACCGACAGGGTTTCCGACTGGCCGAGGCGGGTGTGGAGCAGGGGCACGGTCTGCACCCACTGGCCGTTCGGGCCGCCGGGTTCGAGGCCAAGCTGTTCGAAGCGGGCGACCAGATAGCCGATGGTGCGTTCTTCGCCGATGGTGCCGGGTGCGCGCCCCTGAAACAGGTCGGACGCCATGGTGCGGACGGACTGTTCCAGACGCTGCGGATCGGTCGACCCGGCACCGGTCTGGGCGGTGGCGGGAAGGGTGGCGGTCAGGCCAAGGGCCAGAGCGAGGATGCGTGTGATCATGGCGACGCTCTAACCCCGCGACGCCGCAGGGGAAAGAGTGTTCAGAATTCGGTTTCGAGTTCGATCATCTCGTCCGGTTCAGCGCGGGCATCGTCGATCCATTCGCGCATCAGCGGCCAGCTGTTGATCATGTGGCAATAGGCGGCGGATTGTTTGGACACCGGCACGGCGTAGGTGATGAACCGCTGCGCCACCGGGGCGAACATCGCGTCGGCCACGGTGGGTTCATCGCCGAACAGCCAAGGGCCGCCATAATCGCCGAGGCATTCGGCCCAGATGGTTTCGACCCGTTCGATGTCGGCCTTTGCCCCCGAAAAGATCGGGAAGCGATCATGCCGGACCTTGAGGTTCATGGGCAGGGCCGAGCGCAGATTAGTGAAACCCGAATGGATTTCCCCCGACACCGACCGGCAATGGGCGCGGGCGATGCGATCTTTCGGATACATGCCGATATTGGGATAGAGTTCGTGCAGATATTCGGCGATGGCCAGCGTGTCCCAGACGCTCGCCCCTTCATGGGTCAGGCGCGGCACCAGCACGGAGGGGGACAATAGCAGCAGTTCGGCGCGCACTTCCGGATCGTCCAGCGCGACCATCTGTTCTTCGACCCGCAATCCCGCCAGGCGGCAGAGCAGCCAGGCGCGCAGGGACCAGGACGAATAATTTTTGCTGGAAAGGGTGAGTATCGCTGTCGCCATGGCTGACGCTCCTGCTTTGGTGAAATCCTCACATTTATGATGATGCGGTGCAACATAAAAAGCATGTATAGCGTTGCATCATAATATCGATTCGGTTCGCAGAACAGAATAAGGCTTATTCGTCATCATGCGTATGCTTTACAGTGGTTATCAGGCCTTGAACGACATGCTGGCGCCGGCCCGGTTCGGGGCGCAGATCGCGCTCGGCATGCGGGACAAGATGGGGCCGATGGCCGATTGGGCGATGCCGCGCCGCATGTTCGCGATGATGGACGTGTTTCAGGGTGCGAAGCTGACGCACAAGCGCCCATCCTACGAAATTCACACCGTCCAGAGCGGCAATGCGGAAGTGTCCGTCCGTGAAGAGGTGGTCCTGGACCTGCCGTTCGGCGACCTGCTGCATTTCGTGAAGGACGAGGTAGAAGCCGATCAGCCCAAGGTGCTGGTGGTGGCGCCGATGTCCGGCCATTTTTCCACCCTGTTGCGCAGCACCGTCGCGACGCTGTTACAGGACCATGACGTCTACATCACCGACTGGAAGAATGCGCGCGACGTGCCGCTGGAGGCCGGGCGTTTCGGGTTCGACGATTATGTCGACTATGTGATCCAGTTTCTTCAGGAACTGGGCGAAGGATGCCATCTGGTGTCGGTATGCCAGCCCTGCGTGCCTGCCATGGCGGCCGTGGCGCTGATGTCGGAGGACAAGGATCGGGCGACGCCCAAATCGATGACCCTGATGGGCGGGCCGATCGACCCCAACGCCGCGCCGACCGCGGTCAACGATCTGGCCAATGAAAAGCCGATTCAATGGTTTGAAGAAAACCTGATTTCCGTGGTGCCGTTCCGCTATGCCGGGCGGGGCCGTGAAGTCTATCCGGGCTTCCTGCAACTGTCGGCGTTCATGTCCATGAACATGGAGCGGCACGGGTCGCAGCATCGCGAGCTGTACCAGCTGCTGGCCGACGGCAAGGTCGAGGCGGCGGACAAGATCAAGACATTCTACGCCGAATATTTCGCGGTGCTGGACATGACCAAGGAATTCTATCTGGAAACCGTGGACATGGTGTTCCAGCGGACATTGCTGGCCAAGGGTGAGCTGACGGTGCGCGGGCGCAAGATCAATCCCGGCGCGATCCGCAACACCGCGCTGCTGACGGTCGAGGGCGAGCGCGACGACGTGTGCGCGGTGGGACAGACATCCGCCGCCCATGCGCTGTGCACCGGGTTGCGGCCGCATCTCAAGCGCCATCACCTGCAACCGGGGGTCGGCCATTATGGCGTCTTTTCCGGCAGCAAATGGGAAAAGCAGGTCTATCCGCAGGTGCGGAACATGATCCTGGCGATGAACTGAGCATCGTGCGCAAAGGTGGGAATCGGTTTTGCGCTAAACAGGATACGACGGCAAAAGCTTGGCGCGCGCGGCCTGCGTCCTGATGAACGCAGCGCGCTCTAAAGCGACGGCTAAACTTCGCACATTTCCCGCTTATTTCGAAATGATCATGCGCCGTCGCGACAGAAAGTTGCGACGGCGTTCGGCTATGGCGTGGTTAACGATGGCAAAGAGCGGCCATCATCCTATCATGCGCCATTCGGGGTAGGACAGGCCGGGACATATATGGTCTGGGGAGACGGTTGACGGTTCGCATGATCCGAGAGGCATTAAGGTCATCAGGGCATGAGCCGTCTCCTTCTGATCGGATCATGCGCAGAAAATCTCGTGTTTATCGTATTTTACTGGCCGTCATCTGTTTCCGATGACGTCAGGCGGTCTCACGCCTCCGGCCGGGTCCAGATCCAGCTGCCGCCGATCAAGGCGGCGGCGAGCGGGATGAGGAACCATGGAAAGGGAGAGAAGATCAGCGCCAGGATCGCGCTGAAGGCAAAGGCAGCGAGGGCGGCTTTCTTGCCCCGGCGGCTGATCGCGCCGCCTTCGCGCCAGCGGCGGATATGTGGGCCGAAATGCTTGTGGTCGAGCAGCTTTGCTTCAAGGCGCGGGCTGGAACGGGCGAAGCAGAAGGCGGCAAGGATCATGAAGGGCACGGTCGGCAGCAGGGGCAGGAACGCGCCGATGGTGCCAAGGCCGATCGAGGCGAACCCTGCAATAAGATAGAGATGCCGCCGCATGGATCATCCTGTTCCGGCGCAACCGGCGGCCATGCCGATGCTGCTATTGCTTCGCAGCTGCCGCATGGGATGGCAAGATGGATATGCGGGCCGCGAGCGGTTGACGCCATGTAACCTATCGGTTACTTGTAACCCATGGGTTACATCGGAGGATATATGCGCAGCATGGCAAAGCGGGCGGAACGGCTGTCCCGCCAGAGATCGATCGCCGCGATCGTGATGGGCACATTGCTGATCGTGACCCAGACGCAGCGCATGGACGATGGCGGCGGCGGGCCGATGACATGGATGATCACCGGGGTCATCGTCGCGGTCTTCATGCTGTGGGCCAGCGGCCTGTTCCGGCACCGCGCGCTGCGCGGGATATTGAACGACGAAGGCAGCGACGTGAACCGTCGCCGGTCGCTGATGATCGGGTTCTGGAACATGCTGGCGACGGCGCTGCTGTGCTATGTGCTGACCTATGTGAAACCCTATGGCCCGCGCGACGCGACCCAGATCATCATGACGGTGGGGATGAGTTCCGCGCTGATCAGCTTTGGCGTGTCGGAACGGGTGACGGAAACGCTGTGCCGGAACGGTTGATGAACCGCATCCGCGAGGAGCGCGACCGGCTGGGGCTGACGCAGGCCGATCTGGCGGCGCGGGTGGGCGTGTCGCGCAAGACCATCAACACCATCGAAAATCTGGTGTTCACGCCATCGGCGCTGCTGGCCATCAGGATCGCGCGCGATCTGGACCGGCAGGTGGAGGCACTGTTCTGGATCGAGGGCGAGGCGGAGGCCGAAATGTGACGGTGCAAGCTGGGACAAACTGCCCCGCTTGATCCCCCCGGCCGGGCCGCCTAAACCCCATGGCCATGACCCATGCTTCCTATCCGGCGCTGCGTATGCGCCGCACGCGCGCGTCGGCCTGGAGCCGGGCGATGCACGCCGAAAACCGCCTGTCACCCAGCGATTTCATCTGGCCGCTGTTCGTCACCGAAGGCGACGGGGTGGAAGAACCGATCGCGGCGTTGCCCGGCGTATCGCGATGGTCGGTCGATCTGATGGTCGCGCGGGCGAAGGAAGCGCGGGATGCGGGCATTCCCTGTCTGGCGCTGTTCCCCAACACGCAGGTCGATCGGCGCAGCGACGACGGGCAGGAGGCGCTGAACCCCGACAATCTGATGTGCCGGGCGATCCGCGCCATCAAGGATGCGGTGCCCGACATCGGCGTGCTGACCGACGTCGCGCTGGACCCCTATACCGCCCATGGGCAGGACGGGTTGCTGGACGAGGACGGCTATGTCGTCAACGACGCGACGATCGACGTGCTGATCGGCCAGTCGCTCAATCAGGCGGCGGCAGGCGCCGACATCATCGCGCCCAGCGACATGATGGACGGCCGTATCGGCGCCATCCGCGAGGCGCTGGAGGAAACGGGCCACGCCAATGTGCAGATCATGGCCTATGCCGCCAAATATGCGAGCGCATTTTACGGCCCGTTCCGCGACGCCGTGGGATCGCGCGGGTTGTTGAAGGGCGACAAGAAAAATTACCAGATGGACCCCGCCAATGGGGAAGAGGCGCTGCGTGAGGTTGCGCTGGACCTGGCGGAGGGCGCGGACAGCGTGATGGTGAAGCCGGGCCTACCCTATCTGGACATCGTCGCGCGGGTGCGCGACCGTTTTTCCGTGCCGGTATTCGCCTATCAGGTGTCGGGCGAATATGCGATGATCGAACATGCGGTGGCGGCGGGCGCGGCGGACCGCGACGCGATGGTGCTGGAAACATTGATGGCGTTCAAGCGCGCTGGGTGCAGCGGCGTGCTGACCTATCACGCGTTGCATGCGGCAAGGCTGCTGAACGACTGAGAGGACCAGATTGGCCGATCGGCCATCTTCCGCTTGAACCGCAGCGGTGGACTGTTCCATGACAGGAGCAGAACGGCCGACAAGGGGTTGAAAAGCGGATGATAGGTACACGCACGCGCTTTGTCATGACGATTTGCGCGGGGTCGTTCCTGCTGTTTCTGGTGCAGCCGATGATCGCCCGCATGGCATTGCCCCGTCTGGGCGGCGCGCCATCGGTGTGGAATTCGGCCATGCTGGTCTATCAGGCGCTGTTGCTGGCGGGATATGGCTATGCCCATATGCTGGGGCGGTTTTCGGCGCGGCGGCAGGCGCTGATCCATCTGGCCCTGTTCCTGATCGCCGCGATATTCCTGCCGATCGGCCTGGCCGGATGGCAGCCGCCCGCGGGCACGGAACCGGCGCTGTGGGTGCTGTGGCTGCTGGGCGCGTCGATCGGGCCGCTGTTTTTCGTGGTCGCGGCGCAGGCGCCCCTGCTGCAACGCTGGTATGCGCTGGCGGACGGAAGCGATCCCTATCCGCTCTATGCGGCGTCGAACCTGGGCAGCTTTGCCGGGTTGCTGGCCTATCCGCTGCTGGTCGAACCGTTTCGGACGCTGAAGGCGCAGAGCATCCTGTGGTCGACCGGTTACGGGGCGCTGTTCTTCCTCGTCTATATGAGCGCAAGGCGGTTGCCGCCGGACGGCGCGGGCGAGGCGGCGGGCGAAGGGGCGGGCAGGGGCGATGATGCGCCCCGGCCCGATGCGCGCACGATGCTGCACTGGCTGGCGCTGGCGGCGGTGCCGTCTGGCCTGATGCTGGCGACCAGCCTGTACCTGACTACCGACATCGTCGCCATGCCATTGCTGTGGATATTGCCGCTGGGCCTGTATCTGCTCAGTTTTTCGGTGGCGTTCGCCGTGAAGCGGGGCGGGGCGGAACTGTGCCTGACCATCGCGCCGCTGATCCTGCTGATCGGCGCCTGCATCGCCTTTACCGGTGGGGTCAATTTCCCGGTCTTCATTGCGCTGGGCATATTGGCGGTGCTGTTTGTGACCGCGACGGCGCTGCATGCGCGGCTTTACGACCTGCGCCCTGCGCCCGTGCATCTGACGCGTTTCTATCTGCTGATGTCACTGGGCGGGATGCTGGGCGGGCTGTTCTGCGCGTTGTTGGCGCCGCTGATTTTCGACTGGACCTATGAATATCCGATCCTGCTGGCGGGGGCGGCGCTGTTGCTGCCCGCGCGGGACGCGACGATCAGCCTGCCGCGCCTGATCTGGGAAGATCCGGGCCGCCGGCTGTGGCTGGCGGCGGCGATGATGCTGATCGGGCTGGCGCTGTCGATGATCGGCGGGGGGCTGGCGCCCGACCTGAAGACCCCGATCATCAAGACCATCTGTTTCCTGACGATCATCGTCATGGGCATATTGGCGCTGGGCCATCGCTGGCTGATCTTTGCCATGCTGATCTATCTGATGCTGTGCCTGAGCGGGTGGGAGAAGCTGTCGCAATCGGCCACCGGCATGCTGACGCGCAGTTATTTCGGCGTCTATGGCGTGGCGAACAGGGGCGGGACCGAACGGATATTGTTCCACGGCACCACGCTGCACGGCATCCAAAACATGAAGCCGGGACGGGAGCGGGATGCGACCAGCTATTATGCGCCGGAATCGGGCGTGGGGCAGGCGCTGCGCCGGGCGCCCGCGCTGTTCGGGCCGCATGCGCGGATCGATGTGGTCGGGCTGGGGGCGGGGACGCTGGCCTGTTATGTGCGGCCGGGGCAGAACTGGCGCTTTTACGAGATCGATCCGGCGATGGCAGCCATCGCGCGCGATCCGGCCGACTTCACATTCCTGTCGCGGTGCCAGCCGCATGCCGACATCGTGATCGGCGACGCGCGCATGACTCTGGCGGAGCAGGCGGCCAAGGGCGCGGACATATTGGTCATCGACGCCTTTTCATCCGATTCCATCCCGATGCACCTGCTGACGCGGGAGGCGTTCGGGATTTATGGGCGCAGGCTGGCGGATGACGGCGTGCTGATGATCCATATTTCCAACCGCTATCTGGACCTGCGCCCGGTGATCGCGGCGCAGGCGAAGGCGGCGGGGTGGCAGGCGAGGCTGCGCCACTATATACCGTCAAAGCGCGATGCGGCCCGTTTCTATACCGCGTCCGTGTGGATCGCCCTGTCGCGTGATCCGGCAAAGATCGACCGGCTGGCCGCGATGGGACGGCCGGGTGATTGGGAGACGCTGCCGGTGCGGGCGGGTTTTGCGCCCTGGACCGACGATCATGCCAGCATCCTGTCGATCCTGAAGGTCAAACCATAAGAGGAGAGTCGCCATGCCTGTTTCAGGAGCCGTGCCGGATCATCCCGATGTCAGCATCATCCCGTTCAACGGGAAAGCGCCGGTCATCCACTCCAGCGCCTTCATCGCGCCGGGATGCCGGATCATCGGCGATGTGGAAATCGGGCCGGACGCCAGCATCTGGTATAATTGCGTGATCCGCGGCGACGTGAACCATATCCGCATCGGCGCGCGTACCAATGTGCAGGACGGCACGGTCATCCATTGCGACAGCCCCGGCGACCGGGCGGACGGGCGACCGGCGCAGGGCTATCCCGCGATCATCGGCGACGATGTGCTGATCGGCCATATGGCGATGGTCCATGGCTGTGTGCTGGAGGACCGGGCGTTCGTGGGACTGGGCGCGATCGTGATGAGCGGGTGCGTGGTGGAAAGCGACGCGATGCTGGCGGCGGGGGCTTTGCTGTCGCCGGGGAAGCGGGTGCTGCACCGCCAGCTATGGGCGGGGCGACCGGCCAAATATATGCGCGACCTGACCGACGAAGCGCTGATCGACATGCGCGAGGGCGTGGATCACTATGTGCATGAAGGGAAAGCGCATAAAGGCGCGGTGAAGGCGATGGGGGCGGATTGACGGTTTGGGTGGGATGCGGAATGGCGGCTTACGAGGCACGTCGCCCGACAAGCAGCCATTGCACGGTGACGGAAACCCTTTTTGCGAGGTTGCCGGACAGTTGTGCAATCCGGCAGAATTTTTCGGTCATTAGAAAAGGCCTACAGCAACGTCTCAGCAGTCCGCCAAACATGCCCGTCAAACGTGTGATTATCGTCAGATTGGTTGGGAAACGGCCATCACGGAATTGTGTCCATGCCACGTCCGCACGTTAATCTGAAGGCAATACTTCTGATCGATAGCCTCCTTCGAACTGCGGAGGCTTCATGAAGTTATTTTTATTTTCAGGCGCTGCGCTGACGATGCTTTCTGCATGTAGTTCAACTAGCGCGGCAAATCCCGATCCTAAGAAGCCTGCACATTGCGTGGCAGCGTTTCATTATGGACGTGAATTGATGCTTTCTGGCGACAATCCTAACTACAAGGCGGCCATCGGAATGAGCGGGCGCATCCTGTTTGAAATGAAGCGCATGTCAGCGTCAGAATTACCGAAAGCGAAAGAAGTAGGATCGGATCTGCTAGCGCAATATGGAAAAAATTTCGATTTGATGAATAAGTTGCTCCTCGATTGCCGCGATAACCAAAATGCTGACCCTTCCTTTCAGGCTGCAGACAAAAGCGGAGCGATCAAGGCAGCCGCACGCAAGGTAGACCCTATTTGCAAAAATGATCAGGCTTGCTTGGCCGGAAAAAAATATTGAATGTCGATCACCTTCTATCATTTTGCTTAAAACGCATACACTTTTCGCGAGGTAAGTCGCTGCCAGATAGCGACCAATCCAAGCTATTTATTGATGCTTGAAAAATAGGTGTTTTCCGTTAGCGTCTGCTTTGGAGCGAAGCGGCAGTCCGGTCAAATGACGGAGAATTGGTCGCTAATCGACCAGCGCCTTACGGCTGCGGCAGGCGGTTTTTCATTGCGTCGATGCGGTCGTTCTGCTGATCGACCAGCGACAGGGCGGCGGCGCGGGCGGCGTCTATGTCTTCAAGGCCGCCCTGCGCCTTGCCGTCGGCCACCGCGTTGCTGCGTTGGACATAGAGGGTGTCGAGACTGGCGAGCGCGGATACGCTGTCGTTGCGAGCGGATTCCAATGTGCTGATCGCGACCTGCGCCGTGACCCAGGCGTCGCTGGAGACGGCCGCGCCCGACGCGGCGCGGGCGGCCTTGTCCGCTTTGGCATAGGCAGCGTCGAAGGCGGCGGCGCCCTTGTCGGCCTGGCTCACATATTTCGCGATTTCCGACGACAGCGCGGCGTCGGCCGGGACGGGCGCGGCGGGCGGCGCGATTTTGGCCACCGGGGCGCTTTCCGCCGGGCGCTTGGCAAGCGAGGGGTAGCTTTGCGGCGTGCCTGCGCAGCCCGACAGGAACAGGGCGAGAGCGGCAAAGAGGCGGCGCGGAGTCATGACCATTATCTAGGCGGGGCAGGCGCGGGGCGCAATGGCCCCGCGCCCCGTAGGATCAAATCAGCGGGGAAGCGCGGCAGCTTGCCGGGCCAGCGCTTCGATCTTGTCGGGATCCACCGGTCCCTTGGGCACGACCCAGCTGCCGCCGACGCATTTGATGAAGGGCTGGGCCAGCCATTCGGGCGCGCTTTGCGGGGTGATGCCGCCGGTGGGGCAGAAGCGGGCGGTGTGCAGTGGAGCCGCGAGCGCTTTCAGCGCGGGCAGGCCGCCCGACGTTTCGGCCGGGAAGAATTTGAAATGGGTCAGGCCCATGTCCATGCCGCGCATGATGTCGCCCGCCGTGGCGGTGCCGGGCAGGAAGGGGATGTTCGCGGCGATCGCGGCCTTGCCCAGCGGTTCGGTGAGGCCGGGGCTGACGATGAAGCGGGCGCCCGCCTCCATCGCGGCGTCGAGCTGCGCGGGGTTGAGCACGGTGCCTGCGCCCACGACCGCGCCTTCGACCTTGGCCATTTCACGGATCACGTCCAGCGCAGCGGGGGTGCGCAGCGTGACTTCAAGGGCGGGCAGGCCGCCCTTTACCAGCGCCTGCGCGATCGGCAGCGCGTCCTCGACCCGATCCACCACCAGCACCGGGATCACCGGGGCCAGTTCCATCACCTGTTCTACGGTCAAGCTCACATCACTTCTCCCTCCGAGCGTTTTCGAAGCAGATGCTTGCATCTGCTGGCTTGCGAAAACGCGAAAAACAAAAACTCAGAGAAAGATCATCTTTCCCTGAAAGCTGCGGCAGCGCCGAACAGCCCGATTTCTTCATGAATGGCGCAGCGGATGGGGACGGATGCCATCAGGCTTTCGAACCGGCCCTTCGCCTTGAAGCGGGTATGGAAGCCGCTCTGTTGCAGGAAATCGCGCATCCGCTGGGTCAGGCCGCCTGCCAGCACGACGCTGTGCGGGCCATGGGCCAGCGCCAGATCGCCCGCGACCGAGCCGTAGCAGAGGCAGAAGCGTTCGAGCGCACGGCGGGCAAATTCGTCGCTGCCGTCGAGCGCGGCCTGCCACAATTCCGGGTCTTCCATCAGGACCACGCGGTCATGGCCGATGGTGGCCAGCGCCTTGTAAATATAGTTGAGGCCTGGACCCGACACGATCCGTTCGGTGGATACGCGCAGGAACTTGTCGCGCAGATAGGAGAGGATCTTCTCCTCGATATGATCCAGCGGGGCGAAATCCAGATGGCCGCCTTCGGTCGCGATGACATGGGGATGACCCTGATCATAGGCGATCATCGCCACGCCAAGGCCTGTGCCGGGGCCAAGGATCGTCACGCCGCCATCGGTGGGGAAGGGGCGGTCTTCACCGAACAGCAGGGGCAGGTTTTCGTCCGGCAGGCGCGACACGGCATGGGCGACGGCCTCGAAATCATTGACGAGGCGGACGTTATCGACGCCGATGTCCTGCGCCAGCGTATCGGCGCGGATCACCCAGTTGCTGTTGGTCAGCTTTATGACGTCGCGGCCGATGGCGGTGGCAAAGGCGATGGAGGCTGCGCGGGGCAGGTCGCCATGACCAGCGGTCTGTTCATCCGCCGCAAAGGCGGCCCAGCAGGCCTGAAGGCTGGGATAGTCGGCGACCTTATATTTGCGCACGGTGCCGAGCGTGGGGACGCCGCGTTCGTCGAGGGACGCACGGGCGAAGCGGGCATTGGTCCCGCCAATGTCGGCGGCGATGATGTCGGTCATCAGGGCATCCTATATAGTGTCGTCATGCCAGCGAAGGCTGGCATCTCAAGCGACGGCGGTGCGACCCAGCCGCACGAGATCCCAGCTTTCGCCGGGATGACGCATGTCAAATTTCGCTGTCCATCGCCGCGAGGATCGGCGACGCGCCCTGTTCGGCAAGATCGCTGTGATGGCGGAACAGCGCGAACAGTTCGCGGCCCGTGTCATAGGGCGGAGGCGGCGCGGCAGGGATGTCGCGTGCGGCCCATGTCGCCGCATCGACCAGCGCGTCGACCGCGCCGGTTTCCGCGCAGACCCGCACCATGTCGCCATCGCGCAGCTTGCCGATGGGGCCATCGGCCAGGGCTTCGGGCGACAGGTGGATGGCGGCGGGCACCTTGCCCGATGCGCCCGACATGCGGCCGTCGGTCAGCAGCGCGACCTTGAAACCGCGATCCTGAAGCACGCCCAGCGCCGGGGTCAGCTTGTGCAGTTCCGGCATGCCGTTCGCCTTTGGCCCCTGGAAGCGGACCACGACCACGACATCGCGTTCCAGTTCGCCCGCCTTGAAGGCGCGCAGAACATCGTCCTGATCGTGGAAGACGGCGGCGGGGGCTTCGATGGTCCAGCGTTCCTTGTCCACGGCGCTGACCTTGATCACGCAACGGCCGAGATTACCCTGAAGCAGCTTCATGCCGCCATCGGCCTGAAACGGATTGGATGCCGGGCGCAGCATCGATTCGTCGCGGGAGGCGGGAACGTCGTTCCATACCAGCCCTTCGTCGGTCAGCGCGGGTTCGGTGCCATATGCCGTCAGGTCATCCGACGCGACGGTCATGATGTCGCGGTGGAGGAGGCCAGCATCCAGCAGTTCGCGGATGATGACCGCCATGCCGCCCGCCGCATGGAAATGGTTCACGTCGCCGGAGCCGTTGGGATAGACCCGTGCCAGCAGCGGCACGACGTCGGAGATTTCCGCGAAATCGGTCCAGTCGATATGGATGCCCGCCGCCCGCGCGATGGCTGGCAGGTGGATGGCATGGTTGGTGGAGCCGCCCGTCGCCATCAGGCCGATGATGGCGTTCACGATCGCCTTTTCATCGACGCAATGGCCAAGCGGGCGGTAATCGTCGCCGTCCCAGCCGATCTGCGCCATGCGATGGGTCGCCGCGCGGGTGAGTTCCGTGCGCAGCTTCGGACCCGGATTGACGAAGGCGGCGCCCGGCATGTGCAGGCCCATCATCTCCATCATCATCTGGTTGGAGTTGGCCGTACCATAGAAGGTGCAGGTGCCCGCGCCATGATAGGAGGCGCTTTCGGATTCCAGCAGTTCGTCCTTGCCCACTTTCCCTTCGGCATAAAGCTGACGGATGCGGACCTTTTCCTTGTTGGCGAGGCCCGACGGCATCGGCCCGGCGGGGACCAGGATGGTCGGCAGATGACCGAAACGCAGCGCGCCCATCAGCAGGCCCGGCACGATCTTGTCGCAGATGCCGAGCAGCATCGTGCCTTCGAACATCGCGTGGCTGAGCGATACGGCGGTCGACAGGGCGATGGTGTCGCGGCTGAACAGCGACAGGTCCATGCCCGCCTGCCCCTGCGTCACGCCGTCGCACATGGCGGGGACGCCGCCCGCGACCTGCGCGGTGGCGCCGACTTCGCGGGCCGCGATCTTGATATGCTCCGGGTAGCGGCCATAGGGCTGATGCGCGGACAGCATGTCGTTATAGGACGTCACGATGCCGATGTTCATCGCCGCGCCGGTGCGGATGACCGGTTTGTCCTCGCCACTGGCAGCGAAGGCGTGGGCGAGGTTGCCGCAGGACAGCTGCGCGCGGTTGGTGCCTGCGTCGCGGCCCCGTTCGATCAGGTCCAGATATTTCAGGCGCGAAGCGGCGCTGCGTTCCACGATACGGTCGGTGACCTTTGCGATCACCGGATTGAGATCAGTCATGCCAGCTGGCTCCATCACGTTCGATAAGGGCAATGGCCGAAGACGGACCCCAGTTCCCCGAAGAATAGGCGGCGGGCTTCACATTGGCCTCTTTCCACCCGTCGATGATCGAATCGATCCATGTCCACTGGGCCTCCACCTCGTCACGGCGGACGAAGAGCGTGGCGTCGCCGGCCAGCAGGTCGAGGATCAGCCGTTCATAGGCGATGCGGCGGCGCTGCCCGGCAAAGGCGGCGGTCAGCGACACGTCCAGCGTCACTTCGTCCAGCTTCACCTGTCGTTCCAGACCCGGCCTTTTGCTCATGATGGCCAGGCGGATATATTCCTCCGGCTGCAACCGGATGACCAGCGTGTTGGGTTCCAGCCCCGTACTATGCCCATCGCGGCCGAAGATGCTGTGGCGCACCGGTTTGAACTGAATCACGATTTCGGACTGGCGCGCGGGCATCCGCTTGCCGGTGCGCAGGTAGAAGGGCACGCCCTGCCAGCGCCAGTTGTCGATATGCGCCTTCAAAGCGACAAAGGTTTCGGTGTCGGAGGCCTGACCCAGTTCGTCGGCATAGCCGGTGACGATCTGACCACAGACCGCGCCCGGCGAATATTGGCCGCGCACGCTGTTGGTCTTGACCGTTTCGTCGGTCATGGGGCGCAGCGAACGCAGCACCTTCACCTTTTCATCGCGCACGGCGGTGGGGTCCATGCGGGCGGGCGGCTCCATGGTGATGATCGACAGGATTTGCAGAATATGATTCTGCACCATGTCGCGCAGCGCGCCGACGCCGTCATAATAGGAAACGCGGCCTTCAAGGCCCACGGTTTCGCCGACGGTAATCTGCACATGGTCGATGGCCGTCGCGTTCCACAGCGGTTCGAACATGACGTTGCCAAACCGCAGGGCGAGCAGGTTTTGGACCGTTTCCTTGCCCAGATAATGGTCGACGCGGAAAATCTGATCCTCTGCAAAGAGCGCGCCGATGCCGTCGTTGACGACCTTTGACGAGGCGAGATCCTTGCCGATCGGTTTTTCCATCGCGATGCGGGTGTCGGGCGTGATCAGGCCCGCCTGCGCCAGACCCTGCGCCGTGGGAGCGAACAGCGAAGGCGGCGTGGAAAGATAGACCGACAGGCCGCGGTCCAGCCGACCGTCGATCCGCTTTGCCAGCGCGGCGAACTGATCCGCATTGCCTGCATCGACCGGCTGATAGGCGATCATCGCGGCGAAACGGGTCGCAACTTCATCGTCATAGCGGTCGGCGGCGAGGAACTGGCGCAGCGCGGCGTCCACTTCCTGACGGAAGGCGTCGTCGTCCATTTCAGACCGGCCGGACGCGACGATCATGAAGTCGTCGGGCAGCAGGCCGTCGGACAGAAGATTGTAAAGCGAGGGAAAGATCATCCTTCGCGCCAGATCGCCAGTGGCGCCGAATAACAGGAATGTGGCAGACGGATCGGTCAAAGGATGGTCCTTCTCCGTTGAGGAATTATCTATGTCTGCACGAAGCCGCCCTTATAGCGGGCGCGGATCGTTACGCAAGAAGGCTATCGCGCGCGTTCGCTCGCCGCAACAGCATGTGCCTTGAACGGACGGAAATCGACGGAAAATAACGCGGGTCAGAGCGATTGCGGGGCGCGGGTGGATCGCCAGTTGGCGATGTGGGCGGTTGCCAGCATCATGCTGCCGATCAATGTCCATGTCGTTCCCGCAGCGGCGCTGGTCGTGGCCAGCGCGCCCAGCGCCATCGCGCCAAGGCCGATCAGGCCCAGTAGCGGCAGGGCGATGCGGCGATGCCTGCGCCAGCCCTGCGTCAGCGCGATCAGGCTGGTCGGCACGGCCAGCGCCAGCATCCAGAGGTGAAAGGATTCGCCCGGATCGATGCGGCTGCCCAGCGCGGGCAGGATCGCAAACAGCAACGGCAGGGCGAGGCAATGGATGGTGCAGAGCGACGATGCGCATAGCGACAGGCCGTCGAGCCAGCGGATGGGAGATGATGGGGCAAGGCGCGATGGGCGGCAGGAAGGCATGGGTTCTTTCTTGAAATGATATAATATCACATTAATGCCATCTGGGTTTCTGCGCCCGATCTGTCAACCATGATGCGAACTGTTTTATGGTGTTGCGCGTTTTTCGGCTGGACGCCCGCGCCGGATTTTGTCATTTGCCGCCGACCAGCCGTGCGGGTGTGGTGAAACTGGTAGACGCGCCGGACTCAAAAAGTGGTTTGTCTACCAATCCACAGAAAAACACGATGAGTTGAAAACGTCGTGTTTTGAGCGGGTTACGGGTGAAGGAGAAGTGACTGTCGGAGTTCGGTTTTCGCTCTAGGTGCAGTATAGGTGCAGAGAGCGTCGGCTAGAATCGGCGGCAAATGTGCGGGTGTGGTGAAACTGGTAGACGCGCCGGATTCAAAATCCGGTTCCGAAAGGAGTGTCGGTTCGATTCCGACCACCCGCACCATCCTTGTCCCAGCAATGTTAGATGCGGCATGTCTAGCATGATCCTGTGTGGTCGGATGGCATCGAGCCGGCAACGGGAGCTTGGCCGTTCTCGCGACCGCCAGGAAGTAGCGGAAGCCGTCTTAGCTACGATCGAGAGCTAGTTGGCCATGATAAATGGTTGGCGCCACTCCGGGCGCGCGCTCAGGTAAGCCGCAACGGCTTGCCCGCTGTTTCTGGCACAAAGACGATGGTGACGAATAGCGCCAGCACGAGGACGGCTATGGCATACCACAATCCGTCGAAGGGATTGCCCGTTTGGGTGACCACATACTGACTGATCAGCGGAAGGAAGCCGCCGAAATAGCCGGTGCCGATATTATAGGCGATCGATAGCGAGGTGTAGCGCGTGCTCGCTGGATAGAGCTCCACCAGGAGAGCGGCCGCCGGACCGTAGGTGAGCGCCGACAACAGGCCGATAACGGCCAGCCCCGCAAGCACTTTGAGCGCGCTGGCGAACCCCAGGGAATGCTGTGTCCGGTCGTACCCGGCGTCACGCAGAACCTGGTCCAACTTGCCTGGATCGCCGGCATCAATGATGGCTCCGGCAACCATAATCGTCGGTCTCGCCACGCCGGCCATATCCGACTTATCATAGGTCACTTCCCGCTCGCGAAGCATCTCGCCGAGCTGTGCGCATCGGGCCTGTGCCTGTGGGCTTGCGCAGTCCCCCGCGAGCACCACAGGGTTCTGCTTCATGGCTTGGACGAGCTGGGGATTGGCCGCTCCAGCGATCCAGTGGAAGGTGGGGAACAGCAGGGCCAGCGCCCCGACATAGCCAACGATGCTCAGTGTCTTGCGGCCCACCTTGTCCGAAAGCCAGCCCATGGCGATGAACATTACCATGTTCAGCGCAGCCCCGACGCACACCACCAGCAGTGCCGAATTTTCCTCAACGCCCAGCGCGTTCTGAAGGAAATAGAGCGACTGGAAATGAGCGAGATACCAGATCACGCTGATCCCCGCCGCGACCCCGAACAGGCCAGCCAGCAATCGGACGATTTTCGCAGGGCTGTTGAAACTCTCCTTCAGCGGATTGGCAGCCTGTCCGCCCTCTTTCTTGAGCTTCTCAAAGACCGGGCTCTCTGACAGTTTCATGCGCGTTGCGATAGAAACGGCGAGCAAGACGATCGAAAACAGGAAAGGAAGCCGCCAGCCCCAGCTGTTCCACGCCTCCGCGCCGACGAGTGCGCTGAAGGAGGACACCACGACGACGCTGAGCAGAAAGCCGCCG
>NZ_JBMDWL010000088.1:0-6296 GCF_048594625.1 Sphingobium sp. | reverse complement strand
CGCTCTTTGCCTTGGATGGCGCGGCGGCGGCGGCCTTGGGCTTTTCAGGCGCAGGCTTGGCCTTGGGCGCTGGCTTTTCCGGCGCAGGCTTGGGCTTGGCCGGGGTCTTGGCGACCTCCTTCTTGGGTGGCGCAGGCTTGGGCGTGGGCTTGGGTTCCGGCTTCGCCACCGGCTTGGGCGGCGTCGGCTTTGGAACAGGCCGGGGTTCGGGCGGCGCGGGCTTGGGTTCAGGCGCGGGCGCCGGTTCGGGCGCAGGCTTGGCGTCCTCCGTCGGTCCGTCTTCCGGCGCGACACTGGGCGGCGGGGGCTGGGTCGAAATCTGCGGCGCGGTCGATTGCAGCGCGACCTCGTCCACCAGGCTGATGTCCATGGGCGGGGACTTCAGCTTCAACGGGTTGGGCGTATTCAGGAATCCGGCGGACAGCAGGCCGAACAGCAGGACATGTCCTGCCGTCGCGACGCCAAGGCCGATCTTTTCCGTGCGCTCCATATCGCTGACCTATGGCCCCTATTCTGAACCACCGCTGTCCGCACCGGCATCGGTGCTGACCAGCGACACCTTGTTCAGGCCTGCGCGATTGAGTTCGCCCATCACCCGCATCACCCGGCCATAATCCAGCGCCGTGTCCGCCCGCAGAAAGATTTGCGGCGGTTCGGGTTGGCCCGCATTGGCGGCGGCGATCTCACCCAGGCGGCCGGGCAGGTCTGCATCGTTGATCTGTTCTTCATTGATGAACAGCCCGCCGTCGCGGTCGATCGACACGATCGTCGGCTTGGCGTCCTGATCCAGCCCCTTGGCCCGCGTTTCGGGCAGGTTCACCGGCACGCCGGTCACCAGCAGAGGCGCGGTGACCATGAAGATGATCAGCAGCACCAGCATGACGTCGACCAGCGGCGTGACGTTGATGTCCGCCATCGGCGCGCGCCCGCGCCCGCGCCGCGATGAAGGAGGACCGGACATCGCCATTAACGTGCCCCTTCCTTTGCAACGATGCCCAAGGTCATCGTTGCGCCTCCAGTTCCCGGCTCAGCGTCGCATAGAAGCTGTCGGCAAAGCGGGTCAGCCCCGCTTCCAGCCGGTTGATGCCATGGCTGAACCGGTTGTACGCGATCAGCGCGGGGATGGCCGCGAACAGGCCGATGGCGGTGGCGAACAGTGCTTCGGCAATGCCGGGCGCGACGACGGCCAGCGAACTATTCTGTTCCGCCGCAATGCTGGTGAAGGCGCGCATGATGCCCCACACCGTCCCGAACAGGCCGATGAAGGGCGCCGACGACGCCACCGTGGCCAGGATGTTCAGTCGATCGGACAGGCGGTCGACTTCGGACGCGATGGTGCTGGACATGGATGTGCCCAGCCGGTCGCGGGTGCCGTCACGGTCGATCACCTTCTGCGCGGTCGACCGGCGCCATTCGGTAACGCCTGCTGCCATCACCTTGGCGGCGGGGAATTCGGCCTTGCCGCGCGATTCATAAAAGCGGTCAATGTCTTCCGCCTTCCAGAAATCCGTTTCGAATTTGCGGCTTTCCTTGCTCGCCTTGCGCAGCGTGACGCTGAATCCGATGATGATCGCCCAGGTCCAGATACTGGCCAGCAACAGCCCCAGCATCACGCCCTTCACGACGATGTCGGCCTGAAGGAACAGGGCCAGAGGGGAAATGGTGGCGGCGTCGGTAATGGCGCCGGCAGGCAGGTTGAGCGTCATGGGTGGATGTCTTCCCCTTGCATCAGGCGAGTGAAAATGTCGGTCCAGGCCTTGGGCTGCCGTTGCGGGCGGCCCTGCGGCGTCAGCCAGGCGACGGAAATGGTGGCGTCGGTCAGTATTTCCGCGCCGCACCTGACTGACTGATGAATGGCGCAGCTGGCGGCGCGCACGTCGGTTACGCGGCTGACCACCATCAGGTCGTCGTCCAGTCTGGCCGGGCGGCGATATTTGATCTGAAGGTCGGTGACGGCATAGACGCCCGTGCCGCCTTCATGATTGGCGCGCTGGTCGATCCCCGCCACGCGCAGCATGTCGGACCGTGCCCGTTCCATATAGCGCAGATAATTGGCGTGATAGACGAGGCCGGACAGGTCCGTATCCTCGAAATAGACGCGCAGGGGAAAATGATGCACGGCGGCGATGAAGCGTCCGGTCGCTGGTGCTGGCATCATGTCGGAAACAGGCATGGCGGGCTTTTAACCATGGCCGAGGCCCATCGCAAAGCCGTAAATAGGGTATGGCCGTCCAATCCGTCATTCATTGTCGCACGGCCTGTCGTTCCCGCGATGGTCCGTTCATCATGCACAGTGGCCCCAATGCCGCAGCGCAGCTAAAGCAAGCGCAGGATTCGCGACAGGGAGAGACGGCGCATGACGGATATTGTGACAGTGGGGGTGATCGGCGCGGGCCAGATGGGCGCGGGCATCGCGCAGGTGGCGGCGCAGGCGGGCTATGACGTCATCCTGTCGGACATCGACCTGCCCCGCGCGGAAAAAGGGCTGGCGGGCATCGCAAAGCTGCTGGGCAAGGCGGTGGAAAAGGAAAAGATCACACAAGCGGATGCCGACGCCGCGCTTTCCCGCATCACCCCCGTTGGCGACATCGCCCCGCTATCGGCTGCGCAACTGGTGATCGAGGCCGCGACCGAGCGGGAGGAGGTGAAGCGCGCCATCTTCGCCAATGTGGGCAAGATATTGGCCGACGGCGCCATCCTTGCCACCAACACCTCCTCCATCCCCATCACCCGTCTGGCGCAGGCCGCGCCCGATGCGGGCCGCTTCGTCGGCGTCCATTTCTTCAACCCCGTGCCGGTGATGGTGTTGGTGGAGGTCATTCGCGGCCTTGCCACCACGCCCGAAACCGTCGCCACGGTGGAAGCCTTCGCCGCGAAGATCGGCAAGACGACCGTTCAGGCATTCGACGCGCCGGGCTTCATCGTGAACCGCATCCTGCTGCCGATGCTCAATGAAGCGGTGTTCGTGCTGGGCGAAGGGGTGGGCAGCGTCACCGACATCGATCAGGGCTGCAAACTCGGTCTCAATCACCCGATGGGACCGCTGACCCTGCTCGATTTCGTGGGGCTGGATACCGCGCTCGAAATCCTCAACATCTTCCTCACGACCACCGGCGATCCCAAATATCGGCCCGCGCCGCTGCTGGTGAAATATGTCGAGGCGGGCTGGTACGGCCGCAAGACTGGCAAGGGCTTCTACGACTATAGCGGTCCCGAACCTGTCCCGACCCGCTGATTTCCGGACTGGGCGCGGGCGGCCCGGTCCGCGCCCAATGCATGGCTCAGACCGCGCTCAGGCCATGCTTCTTCATGCAATGGCGCAACTGGTCATAGGTCAGGCCCAGCCCCTTGGCCGTTGCCCGCTGATTATAGCGGAACCGTTCCAGCGCGGCCTTGATGATCGCGGCCTCATGCCCGTCCACCGCCGCGCGCAGATCGGTGATATCGTCAAAGGCGGCTGACGCCATGTTCGAAGTGCCAGGGCCGGGGGCGGGGGGCTGTTCGGCGCAGGGCACGGCGCTGGCTCTTGGCATCATCGGCCGGGGTTTCCATGGCGATGCAAAGGGGTCGAAGGTGATCTGGCTGATCGGCCGCCCCGGCTCGTTCCAGCGATAGACGGCGCGTTCCACCACATTGCGCAGTTCGCGCACATTGCCCGGCCAGCCATAACCTTCCAGTTCCGCCGCGCAGGCGGCCGTAAAGCCCGGCCATTGCGGCCAGTCCCGTTCGGCGGCCATGCGCCGCCCGAAATGATCGGCCAGTACGCTGATGTCCCCTTCCCGCGCGCGCAGCGGGGGCAGGGTGATGACCTCGAAGCTGAGGCGGTCCAGCAGGTCCGGCCGGAACCGCCCGGCCTCCGCTGCGGCGGGCAGGTCTTCATTGGTCGCCGCGACGATCCGCACATCCACCGTCACCGCGCGCGATGCGCCGATCCGCGTCACTTCCCCATATTCGATGACGCGCAGCAGCCGTTCCTGCGCCGCCATCGACAATGTGCCCAGTTCGTCGAGGAACAGCGTGCCGCCATCGGCATCCTCGAACCGGCCGGGCCGCGCCTTGGTCGCGCCGGTGAAGGCGCCCTGTTCATGGCCGAACAATTCCGCCTCGATCAGCGTCTCGGGGAGCGCGGCGCAGTTCATCACGATCAGCGGTTCGCCCCAGCGCGGCGACAGGTGGTGCAGTCGCTCGGCGATCAGTTCCTTGCCCGTGCCGCGTTCGCCGATCACCAGCACTGGCCGGTTCAACTCGGCGGCGCGCCCCGCCTGTTCGACCGCGTCGAGAAAGGCGAGCGACTGGCCAACGAACTGCGTATTTTTTTCCATGCGCCAACTTATGGTGAAATTTCCTACTCCTTGGCAAGGGGGTGTGCCGATGCCCCCGTGCCGAAACGCGAAAAAGGACGCAAATCGGGGCTTTTCTGAAATTGGCACGGCCTCTGCAATGCTGTGGGCAATCCGCAAGCAATCGCGGAACCTATGAAGGCCAAATTTCAGGGAGTATGACGATGACCAACCAGACGAACAGCGTCCGTGATATGGGTCAGCTGATGTCGGTCGCCGTTGCCGCCGTCCTGTTCGGATCGACCATGATCCTTTCGGCGGTCGGCCCGGCCCGCGCCAGCGAAAAAGCGTTCCGCGCCAGCGAAGCCCCGATCCCCGCGACGCAGGAAACCCCCGCGACCCTGCGCTATCTGGCATAAGGGTTCGCAATCCGGCCGGGGCGGGAATGCCCCCTCTCGCCCGCCCCGGCACCTGAAACAAGATACGACCAGGAGTGACGTTAAAATGGGTATTTTCTCCCGCACCCGCGACATCATCGCTGCCAATGTGACCGATCTGCTCGACAAGGCGGAAGACCCGGCGAAGATGATCCGCATGATCATCCTCGAAATGGAAGAAACGCTGGTGGAGGTCCGCGCGTCCGCGGCCCGCACCATCGCCGACCAGAAGGAAATGCGCCGCCACATCGCCAAGCTGACCGCGCTTCAGGACAGCTGGACCGAAAAGGCGCAGCTCGCCTTGTCGAAGGATCGCGAAGATCTGGCCAAGGCGGCGCTGGTAGAGCGTCAGAAGGCCGCCGACATGGCCGACCATCTCAATCATGAGATCGAGACGCTGGACGAAGCGCTGCGCGCGTCGGAAGAAGACATCGCCAAGTTGCAGGGCAAGCTGCGCGAAGCCCGCGCCCGTCAGAACAGCCTGGCCACCCGTATGCAGAGCGCTGAAAACCGCCTGCGCGTTCGCGAAGCCTATGCTGGCGAAAAGGTGAACGACGCCTTCGCCCGGTTCGACATGCTCGAACGTCGCGTCGACCTGGCCGAAGGTCGCGCGGACGCCATGGCACTGGGCGGTCAGCCCAAGACGCTGGAGGAAGAAATCGCCGAACTGAAATCGGCCGACAAGGTGGATGCCGATCTCGCCGCGCTCAAGGCGTCGATGAACGTCGGCAAGACCGGGGGAGCCTGACCCGATGGAAGAGATATTCCTGCCCATCATGGTCTGCGGCATGCTGTTCATCGGCATGCCCTGGCTGATCTTCCACTATGTCACCAAGTGGAAGCAGGCGCCCAAGATCACCGACGAGGATGAGCGGCTGCTGGACGAGCTCCACCTGCTCGCCCGCCGGCTGGAGGAGCGGTTGCAGACGGTCGAACGGATCGTTGCGGCCGACAATCCGGATTTTCGCCCATCCCGTCCCGCCCAGGACGACCGCTATGATTTCGACCGGAGGACCTGACATGACCGCCCGCCGCACCAAATTCTACCTCGACAAGCAGAACGGCAAGTGGATGGGCGTGTGCTCCGGCATCGCTGACTATGCGGGGATCGACGTCCTGTGGGTCCGTGTCGGCGCTGTGCTGGTCACGCTGATGGGGGCCTTCCCCTGGACGCTGATCGCCTATTTCGCGGTCGCCTATTTCGCTGAGAACAAGCCGCTTGGCCTGTATCAGGACCGGGACGACGAGAAATTCTGGCAGGGGGTGCGCACCAATCCGGCCCGTTCCACCCGTGACGTGCGATCCAAGTTTCGCGACATCGACCGGCGCCTGGCGGACATCGAACTCCATTATACCAGCCGCAACACGCGCCTGGCCGAAGAGATTGACCGGCTGCGTTGAGGCGGTCGCAGCGGTCCTTTATCGATCGGCGTGCCACGCCGGTCGAAAAGGCGGCCCGCAAAAATGGAAAAGCCGGAACGCTTGGCTGCCGATCGGAGGATCGCCGAGCGGCGCTATCAACGCTCTGGCCATTGGGCAACGCTCCGGCCATCGGGCAACGCTCCGGCCATCGGGGCAG
>NZ_JBMDWL010000087.1:0-7441 GCF_048594625.1 Sphingobium sp. | reverse complement strand
TTACCGCAGCCATCCCGCCAGCATCGCCAGCAGGCCGCGTTCTTCCGCCTTGTTGCGTGGCGTCGGCGCGCCATAGCCGCGGCATTCCCGACAAGCGGCGCGTACGCCTGCGCCCGTGACGAGGGCCTTTACGTCGGACACGGCCTGCATCGCCCAGCCGCGCTGCGCCCGTGCCTGCCGCGCCAGCATGTCGCGGGGCGCGGCGGCGCTGTCCTGTTCGCGGTCGGCGATCGACTGGACGAATTCGGCGAACTTGTCCGGCTCCTTTTCGATATAATAGGCTTTCGCCCTGGCAGGATCGAGTTTCGCGCGGCGTGCGGCTTCGGCAATGGCGGCTTCCAGCCCGCCGAAGCGGTCGACCAGGCCGATCTGGCGCGCGGTGCCGCCGTCCCAGACGCGGCCCTGCGCGATGGCGTCGATCGCGTCGGGCGACTTTTTACGCGATTGCGCGACGAGGCCGACGAAGCGGCGGTAGATGTCCTCCACCCCCAACTGCATGATCTGGTCGAATTGCGGCGTGGTGCCGCCGGTGACGTCGGGCTGGCCCGACAGCGGGGTCGTGCGCACGCCGTCGGTGGTGACGCCCATCTTTGCCAGCGTGCCTTCGAAGCTGGGGATGATGCCGAACACGCCGATCGAACCGGTGATGGTGTCAGGCTCCGCAAAGATGACGTCGCCTGGCGTCGACACCCAATAGCCGCCGCTGGCCGCGACATTGGCCATCGATACGACGACGGGCAGCCCGGCCGATTTGGCCTGAAGGATGGCGCTGCGAATCTTTTCCGACGCCATGACCGATCCGCCCGGCGAATCGACGCGCACGACCAGGGCCTTGAGCTTCTTTTCATCCAGCGCGGTCAGGAGCAGGTCGGAAATCGTGTCGCCCGCCGCCGTGCCGGGACCGGCTTCCCCGTCCACGATGTCGCCCGCGACCGTCAGCACGCCGATCTGCCCGTCATTGGCGGGCTTGCGCGCCTTGACATAGGTGGCAAGGTCAATGGTGGCGAAGCTGCCCGCCTTGTCCCCCGACGCTTCGCCCGCCAGTTCGGCGACGCGATTGCCGAACGCGGATTCATCGCCCAGCTTGTCGACAAGACCGGCAGCCAGCGCAGCCCTGGCGATGTCGCCATTGGTGGCGCGGGCGGCGGCGGCGGGATCATTGGCATAGGGGCCGACCTTTGCCTTTGGCCGGGCCTTTGCCACATCATCCTGCCAGCTTTGCCACAGCGCGCCTGCCAGCGCCTGATTGGCCTGTTTCGCTTCGGGCGACTGCTGCGTACGGGTGAAGGGTTCGACGAAGCTCTTATAGGTGCCGACGCGATAGACGTGGGTGTTGACGCCCAGCTTGTCGATCAGCCCCTTATAATAGAGGTTCGACCCGCCGCGGCCCATGATCGCGACGCCGCCCAGAGGATCGGTCCAGATTTCGCTGGCATGGGCCGCGACCTGATAGCTGTCGTCGCTGTAGAGCGTGGCGAAGGCCAATACCGGCTTTTTCGCGGCGCGCACGGCGTCCAGCGCCTTGCCCACGCGGGCCATGGCGACTTGTCCCCCGCCCACAAATCCGTCGAGGTTCAGCACCACGGCCTTCACCTTCGCATCATCCTTTGCCGCATTCAGCGCGGCGACGATGTCGGACAGGCGATATTCCTTGTTTTCCGGGCCGGACCCGCTCAGCAATTGCATGGCGCTGACTTGCGCCGGCTGTTCCACGATGCTGCCGTCGAGGTCGAGCAGCAGCGCCCCCGACGATACGGCGCCCGCAGGCTTTGGCGAAAAGGACAGGGCGGCATAGAGCGCGCCGAAGAAGAGCAGCAGGAAGAGGAGGACGAGGCCATCCTTGATCGCGACCAATATGCGCCATGCGCCCTTCACAAATGCCAATTCGGCTGCTCCTTTTCCAAACACGCTTTGGCTATCGCATCGACGCCTTTGTCGCAATGTGGGCGTTGACCGGCCCGCGACAAGCTTGCGCGCAGCATTTTGCCCGTTATGGGAAACGCATCATTGCCGCTATCGTGCAGGAGACGTGCCCAATGCCCACTCTCGTCCTTATCCGTCATGGCCAGTCGGCCTGGAATCTGGAAAACCGCTTCACCGGATGGTGGGACGTGGATGTGACGGCGAAGGGCGTGGACGAAGCCCGCGCCGCAGGCCGACTGCTGGCCGAAAAGGGCATGGATTTCGACATCTGCTACACCTCGCTCCAGACCCGCGCGATCAAGACGCTCAATCTGGTGCTGGAGGAAATGGGGCGGCTGTGGTTGCCGGTCGAAAAGGACTGGCGCCTGAACGAACGCCATTATGGCGGCCTGACTGGCCTGAACAAAGCCGAGACGGCGGAAAAGCATGGCGACGATCAGGTGAAGATCTGGCGCCGCAGCTTCGACATTCCGCCGCCGGTGCTGGAAGCGGGCAGCGCGTTCGATCTGGCGGCCGACCGCCGCTATGCCGGGATCGCCATCCCGTCGACCGAATCCCTGAAGGACACCATTGCCCGCGTGCTGCCCTATTGGGAATCGACCATCGCGCCCGACCTGAAGGCCGGCAAGCGCGTCGTCATTTCCGCCCATGGCAATTCGCTGCGTGCGCTGGTGAAGCATCTGTCGAACATCCCCGACGATGAGATCACCGAACTGGAAATCCCCACGGGCCAGCCGATCATCTATGAACTGGCCGACGATCTGAGCGCGATCGACCGCTATTATCTGTCGGAACGGTAACAACCTGCCTTCGCTTCGAGCGTGTCGGGAAGCGGCTGGCGTGGCCCTTCATGTTTCCCGACCTCGCTCGAAACGAACGGATTGAAGGCGAAATCCACATTGCCCCCTGGCGGTCCCACCGTTAAGGGGCCTGTTCTTCGGGATATGGGCCTTTTGCGGCCATCAGGGGAAATAGCACGACCATGAGCGCAATCGACGTTGGCATCATCATGGGATCGCGGTCCGACTGGGAAACCATGCGCCACGCCGCCGAAACGCTGGAGGCGCTGGGCGTCACCCATGAATGCAAGGTCGTGTCCGCCCACCGTACGCCCCAGCGGCTGTATGATTATGCCACCGGCGCCGTCGGGCGGGGCCTGAAAGTCATCATCGCGGGCGCGGGCGGCGCGGCGCATCTGCCCGGCATGTGCGCGTCCATGACCCGCCTGCCGGTGCTGGGCGTGCCGGTCGAATCCAAGGCGCTGAAAGGCATGGATTCGCTGCTGTCCATCGTCCAGATGCCCGGCGGCATTCCCGTCGCCACGCTGGCCATCGGCAAGCCCGGCGCGATCAACGCGGGCCTGCTGGCGGCCGCGATCCTGGCCACCAACGATCCCGCACTCGCACAGCGGCTGGATGCATGGCGCGCGCGCCAGACCGACGCCGTCGCCGAAACCGTCGAAGACTGAAACGGAAGACCTATGACGACCATCGCGCCCGGCTCCACCATCGGTATCCTTGGCGGCGGCCAGCTGGGCCGGATGATCGCCATGGCGGCGGCGCAGCTGGGCTATCGCACCAGTATCTATGCGCCGGAGGAAAGCGGCCCGGCGGCCGACGTGTCGCCGCTCTGGACGCGGGGTGCCTATGAGGACGCGGCCGGGCTGGCGGCCTTTGCCGACGGCGTCGATGTCGTTACCTATGAGTTCGAGAATATCGATCCGGTCGCGGTCGAGGTGCTGGCGACCCACGGCCTCGTCCGTCCGGGCGCGCAGGCATTGCGCGTGGCGCAGGACAGGATCGCCGAAAAGCGCTTCGTCTGCGAGCTTGGCGGGCTGACTGCGCCATTTGCCCCGGTCGAGAGCCTGGACGACCTTGAATCCGCGATCGAGCAGGTGGGCAGCCGCGCCATCCTGAAGACCAATCGCATGGGATATGACGGGAAGGGGCAGGCCCGCCTGTCCGAACCGGGCGACGCGGTAGGCGCATGGAACGCCATCGGCCGCCAGAGCGCCATTCTGGAAGGGTTCGTGACATTCGATCAGGAATTTTCCGTGATCCTGGTGCGCGGGCATGATGGCGAAGTCCGTTTCTGGGACTCCGCCGCCAACGTCCATGTTGACGGCATATTGGCGACGTCCACGGTTCCGGCCGGGCCACTGATCGAGGGGCAAATGGGGGCAGCGCGCGCCATGGCCGCGAAGATCGCCGACGCGCTGGGCTATGTGGGCGTTCTGACCTGCGAATTTTTCGCCAGCGCGGAAGGACCGGTGTTCAACGAAATGGCGCCGCGCGTGCATAATAGCGGCCACTGGACCATCGAAGGCGCGGTAACGAGCCAGTTCGAAAATCATGTGCGCGCCATTTGCGGCCTGCCGCTGGGCGATACGGCGCTGGCGGCGCGGGGCGTGGAAATGCGCAACCTGATCGGCGACGACGCGCATGCATGGCAGGCGATCCTGTCCGACCCGTCTAGCCACCTGCATCTTTACGGCAAGCATGAAGCACGCCCCGGCCGCAAGATGGGGCATGTGACGCGGCTGGCGCTTTAAGGGGCCTGCGCTCCTGCGGCGCGGGAGCATGGGGCCGTCGTTTCAACCGGGCTGCTGCCTGCGCAGGAGCATGCTGCGCCTTATAATGGCAAGGTCTTTTTATGAGCCGTCCCGAAATCGTCCTGATCCTCGCCCGCGCCGACAATGGCGTGATTGGCCGGGACGGTGGCTTGCCGTGGCGATTGCCCTCTGACCTCAAGCATTTCAAGGCGCTGACGCTGGGCCATCCGATGGTGATGGGGCGCAGGACGTTCGAGAGCCTGCCCGGCCTGTTGCCCGACCGTCGCCACATCGTGCTGACCCGCGACCGCGACTGGCGCGCGCCGGGGGCGGAGGTGGTGCACGATGTCGATAGCGCGATCGCGCTGGCCGATGCGCCCGTCATCATGGTGATCGGCGGGGCGGAAATCTATCGCCTGTTCCTGCCCATCGCCGAACGGATCGAACTGACCGAAGTGCATATCGATGCGGAGGGGGACGCGAGCATTGCCTATCCCGATCCGGCGGACTGGCGCGAAAGCGCGCGGGCAGACCATCCCGCGCTGGACGGGCGGCCCGCCCACAGCTTCGTCACGTTCGCGCGTCGCCGCTGATCATGCGTCGGGGGCATGTCCGCAATTGCCACGTCCCCGCCACCTGCCTATAGCCCGCGCCATGGAGCGGCTTTCTAGCAGCGCGCCGATGCCCGCGCATCTGCGCGGCAGCGTCATGGCGCTGGGCAATTTCGATGGATTTCATGCCGGGCATCAGGCGGTGGTCGGCCGCGCCATTGCACGCGCCCGTGCGGAGGGGCGGCCAGCGATCGTCGCGACGTTCGATCCGCACCCGATGCGCCTGTTCCGCCCCGAAGCGCCCAGTTTTCGCCTGACCACGCTGGACCAGCGGGAGGCGCTGTTCGCGCGTGCCGGGGCCGACGCGATGCTGGTGTTCGACTTCACGCCCGAACTGGCGGCGCTGGACCCCGCCGGTTATGTCGCGATGCTGACCGATCAGCTGGGCGTCAGCGCCGTGGTGACCGGCGAGGATTTCACATTCGGCAAGGGACGCAGCGGCAGCGTGGCGAGCTTTGCGCGGCTGGGCCTGCCTGCGCAGGCGGTGGCGCCGGTGACGGATGGGGAGGGGGTGATTTCCTCCAGCCGCATCCGCGATGCGCTGCGCGCCGGGGATTGCGCCACCGCGACGCGGCTGCTCACGCGGCCCTTTACCATTCAGGGCATGGTGCAGCATGGCGACAAGCTGGGCCGGACCATCGGTTTCCCCACCGCCAATGTCGACATGGGACCATATCTGCGCCCGGCCTATGGCATTTATGCGGTTCGCGCGCGGTTGGACGACGGGCGGATGCTGGATGGCGCGGCGAATCTGGGCATCCGCCCCAGTTTCGACCCGCCAAAGGAATTGCTGGAGCCGCATTTCTTCGATTTCGCCGAAAGCCTGTACGATCAGCGCATCGAGGTGCAGTTGATCCACTATCTGCGGCCGGAGGCGAAATATGACGGGCTGGACCCGTTGATCGCGCAGATCGCGCAGGACTGCGCCGATGCGCGGCAAATCCTTGCGGGAACGCCCCGGCTCGCTTAAGGCACCGGGCACATTTTTCTCTCCCGTTCGCTTCGGGCGAAGTCGAGAAGCGTCCAGCACCACGCCTGCGTTTCTCGACCGCGCCCGAAACGAACGGATGTTTGCAGATACCGGACACCCATGACCGACCAGCCTGACTATAAATCCACCGTCTTCCTGCCCGTCACTGACTTTCCCATGAAGGCGGGGCTTGCGCAGAAGGAACCGGCCATCGCGGCGAAATGGGCGGCGATGGATCTGTATGGCAAGCTGCGCGAAAAGCGGGCCGGGCGCGAACGCTTCATCCTGCATGACGGCCCGCCCTACGCCAATGGCGACATCCATATGGGCCATGCGATGAACAAGGTGCTGAAGGACATCATCGTCCGGTCGCAGTCGCTGCTGGGCAAGGATGCGCCCTATGTTCCGGGCTGGGACTGTCACGGCCTGCCGATCGAATGGAAGATCGAAGAGGAATATCGCAAGAAGAAGCTGAACAAGGACGAGGTTCCCGCGCAGGAATTTCGCGCCCAGTGCCGCGCCTATGCCGACAAATGGGTGGGCGTGCAGAAGGACCAGTTCCAGCGTCTGGGCGTGATGGGCGATTGGGCCGATCCGTACCTGACCATGAAGTTCGACGCCGAAGCGACGATCGTGGGCGAACTGCTGAAATTCGCCGAAAGCGGTCAGCTCTATCGCGGGGCCAAGCCCGTCATGTGGTCCCCGGTCGAAAAGACCGCGCTGGCCGAAGCGGAAGTGGAATATGAAGATGTGACGTCGACCCAGATCGACGTGGCGTTCGAAATCATGGAAGCGCCGAACGCGCCCGAACTGGTCGGCGCGCATGCGGTGATCTGGACGACGACGCCCTGGACGATCCCTGTCAATCAGGCGATCGCTTATGGGGAAGATGTTGAGTATGTTCTCCTGAAAGATGGCGGCTCGACATGTTCTTATCTGGTCGCGAAGGAACTCGCAGCGGCCTTTCAGGCGCGGGGTGGTGATCTGCTCGCTGGCACGCATTCTTATCATGAGAGCGAATGGCCGGTGTTCAAAGGCACCGATCTCGCCGGCGCGATTGCCCGTCACCCGATGTATGCGCTGGGCGGCTTCTTCGCAAAGCCCCGCCCGCTGCTGCCTGCCGGTCATGTCACCACTGACGCGGGCACCGGCCTCGTCCACATGGCGCCCGACCATGGTGAGGAAGATTTCCTCGCCTGCAAGAAGCTGGGCATCGATCCGGTCTTCGCGGTCAACGATGCGGGCTTCTACCGCGACGAATGGGACTGGCTGGCCGGGCAGGGCAGCGTCATCAACACGAAATTCAACGGTCCCGACGGCCCGATCTGCACCGACCTGCGCGCAGTCGGCGCGTTGCTGAGCGCCAGCGATTTCCGCCACAGCTAT
>NZ_JBMDWL010000086.1:0-89823 GCF_048594625.1 Sphingobium sp. | reverse complement strand
TATGTTGCCGCGATCCGCGCCGCGCAGCTGGGTCTGAAGACCGCAATCGTCGAGCGTGAAAATCTGGGCGGCATCTGCCTCAACTGGGGCTGTATCCCGACCAAGGCGCTGCTGCGTTCGGCGGAAATCTTCCACTATATGAGCCACGCCGGCGACTATGGTCTGGCCGCTGAGAAGATCAGCGCCGACATCGCCGCCGTGGTGAAGCGTTCGCGCGGCGTCGCCAAGCAGCTCAATCAGGGGGTCACGCACCTGATGAAGAAGAACAAGATCACCGTCCATATGGGCGATGGCAAGCTGGTCGCGAAAGGCAAGCTGACCGTCACGAAGGACGGCAAGACTGAAGAGCTGACGGCCAAGAACATCATCGTCGCCACCGGCGCACGCGCCCGCGACCTGCCTTTCGCGAAGGCGGACGGCAAGCGGGTATGGACCTATCGCCACGCCATGACCCCGCCGGAAATGCCGAGCAAGCTGCTGGTCATCGGCTCCGGTGCGATCGGCATCGAATTTGCCAGCTTCTATAATGACATGGGCGCGGACGTGACCGTGGTCGAAATGATGGACCGCATTGTCCCGGTCGAGGACAAGGATGTGTCGGCCTTCCTCGAAAAGGCGCTCAAGAAGCAGGGCATGACCATCATGACCGGCGCTGGCGTCGACAAGCTGGAAGTCGGCGCGAACGGCGTGAAGGCCGCGATCAAGGACAAGGACGGCAAGGTCGCGCAGAACGAATATAGCCATGTCATCGTCGCGATCGGCATCGTCCCCAACACCGAAAATATCGGCCTTGAGGAACTGGGCATCAAGACGGAGCGTGGCCACATCGTCACCGACCCGATGTGCAAGACCAGCGTCGATGGCATCTGGGCGATCGGCGACGTGACCGCGCCGCCATGGCTGGCGCACAAGGCAAGCCACGAAGGCGTGATCGCTGCCGAAGCAATTGCGGGCAAGCATCCTCATGCGATGGACCCGCGCAACATTCCGGGCTGCACCTATTGCCACCCGCAGATCGCGAGCGTAGGCCTGACCGAAGCCAAGGCGAAGGAAGCCGGTTACGAGGTGAAGGTCGGCATGTTCCCCTTCATCGGCAACGGCAAAGCGATCGCGCTGGGCGAGGCGGAAGGCTTCACCAAGACGGTGTTCGACGCCAAGACCGGCGAACTGCTGGGCGCGCACATGGTCGGCGCGGAAGTCACGGAAATGATCCAGGGCTATACCATCGGCAAGACGCTGGAAACGACCGAAGCGGAACTGATGCACACCGTCTTCCCGCATCCGACCATTTCGGAATCGATGCATGAAAGCGTGCTCGCCGCCTATGGCCGTGCGCTCCATATCTGATCGGCGCAAAGCTTTGACAAAAGGCGCGGGGGCTTTGGTCCTCGCGCTTTTTTGCATATTGGTGATCGCCCTGATGCAACGGGCGGGGTGGCTGGACGGGCTGAACATCGGCCTGATGCGCCGGGCGGGCGAAGCACGCGATACCGTCATCGGTCAGCATCTGACCCCGGTCATGCGGATCGCATCGGCTCTTGGTGGTACTGCGGGCCGGCTCATCCTGCTGGCCATGTCGCTCGCCGCGCTGCTCCGGGCCGGGCGGCGGCATTGCGCCGCGTGGCTGGCGGCCATGATGGCGGGCGGCACGCTGCTCAACCTTGCGCTCAAGCAGATATTCGCCGCGCCGCGTCCGGACCTGCTGCCGCATCTAGACATCGTCCACACCTACAGCTTCCCCAGCGGCCATGCGGCGGGCAACATGATGTTCTTTGGCGCGCTGGCGATGCTGGTTGCCCGGCGCAGCGCATATCTGGCGGCTGCGGCGATGATCGCGCTGATCGGCGTCAGCCGCGTCTGGCTCGGCGTGCACTGGCCCAGCGACGTCACGGCCGGTTTTGTTGAGGGGCTGGGCTGGCTCGCCTTCTGCCGTATCTGGCTACCAGCGGGGCGAAGGTAGTAGTAGCGCCCGCCCGATGCTGCCATGCGGGGGCATCCCGTCGCTGGTAATGAAACCATGGACCCAGAAACTGTCATAGACGGTCGCAGCGGCGATGAACCCCAGCAGGATCGCGGCGCAGGCGAATATCCGCCGCGTCCCGCGCATCCCACCCGCCGGGGACAGCGCGATCAGCACCACAGGCACCAGCGGCAGGAAATAACGCCCCTGCGTCCCCTGAATATAGTTGGCGCCCAACGGCGTCCCGGTCAGATACATCGCCGTTTCGATCAAAAGCGCCACGCCCGCTGCAATGGCCAGCCACCAGAGCCGCTGCGCCATGCCAAAGCGCGCGCCATTGCCGCTCGCCACGCCAGCCGCCAGCATCAGCATCGCCAGCGGATAGGCGATCAGCGGCAGCAATATCGCGTTCCATCCGAAACGCCCGACAATCTGTAAGGCATAGACCGGCGCGCGTTCGGTCACGCTGCTCACCAATATGCGCAAATAGCGGACCGGGTCGTGCAGGATGACGGCCAGTTGCTCGCTCAGCGGTGCGGTCATGACCGACAGGCCGGTATCGCGCGCGCGAATGGAATAGAGCGCCTGACTGCCGCCCGACAGATGCATCCACCCGACAAAGGCGATGGCGCCCAATGCCGTCGCACCCATGATCCAGCCGGGGCGCAGGTCGCGCCGATATTGCTGCCAGCGCAAACCAGCAGCCATCAGCGGCAGATAGACGCCCTTGCACAGCGCCAGCAGCGGCGCGACCATCAGCAGGGCAGCCGATCGCGCCGGGGTGGCCGTCATGAACCCGGTCCTCAGCGCCAACGCCAGACCCAGAAAGCCCAGACCGTTGATGACGGCATCGGGAGAAAGCGACCCTGTCTGATAGGCGAAGGTCGGCAGCAACGCGGTCGCCATCATCGCATGACGGCCAAAGGGCAACAGCCGCAGCGCCGCGATCAGCAGCGCCAGCCCCGTCAGCGCATTGACCAGTCGCCCGACATAGAGACTGTCGATCCATGGCAGTTCGATCATCCGCCCGATGCGAAGCCCCACCGCGCCTGGCGCATACAGGCTGGGCGCGTAGCTGGCGACGTTGGGAAACAGGCCGAAACCCGTTCCAGGGCGGGTGCCATCGGCGGCGGCGCTGGCGGCAATCCCTTCGTGTTCGAACCGACGCAGCGTCGGCGGTATGTCGGTCGGGAAGTCGACCGCATGGATGTGGAGCGCCGCGCGCGGCAATGTCGCCCCGATGGCGTCGCCCTCCTGTTGTGCCAGCACATTGCCCTGCGCCAGCGCCAGCGCCTTCATATAATGCTGATTTTCATCCGGCGCTTGAAAGGGCGGGGTGATGATCGCGAAGAACAACGTGGCGGCGCACACGACTGCCAGCAACAGATTCTCGATCGGAGTCCATGGCGCGGAAAGCTCCATGTCCGCACTATTGCCGCTCTGAAATTTGCTACGCTCGTTTCGCATTGCCCGCCAGATCTGAAGCTCTCATGCAAGAGCATGCTTTATTCCGACGTCGCGTCCGTCCATCGACATGACAATCGGATCATCTTGTCCGTTTGATACCATGTAGATAACGGCCTGACGCGACTGCCCGACCATGATCGTCTGATCGCCGGGCCGCAGTATAGATATGCAGCCTTAATATTTCGCCTGTGTATCTCGAAATTGCCGGAAGGAAGAATTATTCTTCCGTCTCTTCCTGCCGGGCTGGCGGATGCAGGCGCAGGCGCGTGACGCGGCGGCCGTCGCTGGCGACGATTTCCAGCTTCCACCCGCTCTGTTCATGTTCCAATATTTCGCCCGGTTCCGGTACTCGGCCAGCCAGAACGAAGGCGAGGCCGCCCAGTGTGTCGACATCTTCTTCGACGTCGCCCAGCTTTTCGTCGATTTCCTCGGCGACGTCGTCCAATTCGGCGCGGGCATCGGCTTCCCACAGGCCGCCGTCGAGCGGCACCAGCATGGCTTCGGGCGCATCGTCATGCTCGTCCTCGACCTCGCCGACAATTTCCTCGACCAGATCTTCGAATGTCAGCAGTCCTTCGGTGCCCGAATATTCGTCCAGCACGATGGCAAGATGCGTGCGCTTCGCCCGCATTTCGGCGAGCAGGTCCAGCGCCCCCATGCTTTCGGGCACGTATAGCGGCTGACGGATCAGCGGCTCCAACGTCTCCGGCACGGGCGCCTTGCCCGCCAATATGGCGAAGGCGTCGCGAATGTGGATCATTCCCACGATCGTATCGAGATTTTCGCGATAGACCGGAATGCGGCTATGCCCCGCTTCGGCGAACAGTTCGGCCAGATCGGCGAAGCTCGCTTTTTCTTCTATCGCGATGATGTCGGCGCGGGGGACCGCAACGTCATCGACCGTATGTTCGGAAAAATGGAGGAGGTTGCGGACCATCTGGCGCTCGATCGCGGACAGGTCGCCCTTGGCGGGTGGTCCGCCATTCTGGTCCTGTTCGTCCTCATCATATTCGTCGAGCGCTTCTTCCAGTTCCTTGCGGAGACTGGTTTCCTCATTCTCGCCGAACAGAAGCGACTTGATGCCGCTCCATAAGCCGCCTTCGCTGCTACTGTCCGCTTCTTTCGAAGTGGTGCCGTCCTTCGGACTGCCGTCAGCCATGATCCTGTTCAATCCCCTTTTCGGTGCATGGCGACGATGCGCCACGCAAAATTCAAACGCCCTCTCGATCCCCATAGGGATCGGCGAGGCCCATGCTCAGCAGCGCTGCAATCTCCAGCGCTTCCATCGCTTCGGCCTCATTGTCGTCCATATGGTCATATCCAAGCAAATGAAAAGTCCCATGGACGATCAGATGCGTGGCATGATCCGCGACCGATATGCCTTTTTCGGCGGCTTCCGCAGCACAAACTCCTTCGGCCAGCACGATGTCGCCCAACAATACCTCGCCATCGTCGGTATTGGCGGTGACTTCCAGCAGGTCGTCCTGCACCATCGGGAATGACAGGACGTTGGTCGGTTTGTCCTTGTCGCGATAGCTGCGGTTGAGGACATGGACTTCCTCATCCGACGTCAGCTTGACCGCCACTTCGTACAGCGTCTGGTCGCCGATAAAGGAGGCGTATGGGCTGTGCGCGATGGCGGCGGTCACGGCGCGCTGGGACAGAAATTCCCAGTCGGTGCCGGGCCACCCTTCGTCATGCAGGACGGCAACTTCAATCATTCATCTCTCTTTCCGTTCGGTTCGCACCTGTCGATAAGCGGTGCCGGGCAACGCGTCTCGACAGGTTCGATGATGAGCGGGGCGTAAATGTCACGCATCCGGCCCTTCATAGGCCTGGACGATCCGGCCGACCACCGGATGGCGCACCACGTCGCCGATGCCGAACGGCACCATGGCGATGCCTTCGACGCCGTCCAGCCGCGCGACCGCATCGGCCAGCCCCGAAATGCCCGGTTGCGGCAAATCGACCTGTTTGGGGTCACCGCAGATGACCATGCGACTGCCTTCGCCGAAACGGGTCAGGAACATCTTCATCTGGGCGATGGTGGTGTTCTGCGCTTCGTCCAGCACGATGAAGGCGTTGGCGAGCGTGCGCCCGCGCATGAAGGCCAGGGGGGCGATTTCGATTTCGCCGCTCGCTATCCGCCGTTCCACCTGCTCCGCGGGCAGCGTGTCGTGCAGCGCGTCGTAGATCGGCCGCAGATAGGGGTCGACCTTTTCCTTCATGTCGCCGGGCAGGAAGCCCAGCTTTTCGCCCGCTTCCACAGCTGGACGCGACAGGATCAGCCGATCGACGCTGCCGGTGATCAACTGGCTGACCGCCTGCGCCACCGCCAGATAGGTTTTGCCGGTCCCTGCCGGACCCAGCGCAAAGATGATGTCGTTGCGGTTGAGCGCCTCCATATAGGCGACCTGTGTCGCGCTGCGCGGGACGATCGTCTTCTTGCGCGTGCGGATCATCACCTTGGGTGGTTCGGCCACATCGTGACGGATGATGCCGTCCAGCGTGGGTTCGGACGACATGGCGATCACCGCCTCCACCGCGCCCGCATCGATTTCCTGCCCTGCGACGATGCGATTGTAGAGGCCGGTCATCACGTCGCGGGCGCGGGCGGCGGCTTCGGCCTCGCCCTCGATCTGCAACTTGTTGCCGCGCGCGGCGATATAGACGCCCAGTCGATTTTCGATGGCGACCAGATTCTGGTCATATTGGCCGAACAGCGTCGTCAACAGGTGCGGCCGGTCGAACGTCACTTCCAGACGCGCCCGTTCGGCAACATCGGACCGATGGTTCTGATTGGTTTTCTTCGACATTCAGCAGCCTCCCTTGCTCGTCAATTTCTCCGTTCGACCGCTTCGCAGCCGGTGTTGGTGGAGATGGTTTCCCGTAATGACGGGATTGACGAGGCTTTGGTTCAAGCGGCCTTCCTCCTGCTGATTTCGCCGGCCAGGCTGTTCGGGCCGGCGCTGATAATATCGACTTCGACCATGTCGCCGATGTTGAGGTCCGGCGCGGTCACCACCACCGATTGCAGCCAGGGCGACTTGCCGATCAGCTGGCCCGGATAGCGGCCCTTGCGTTCCAGAAGAATGTCGGTGGTGCGGCCCACGGTCGCAATATTGAAATCGGCCTGATGCCGGTTAATCGCCGCCTGCAACCGCGCCAGCCGTTCGTCCATCACCGCCATCGGGATCTGGTGATCCATGTCGGCGGCGGGGGTGCCGGGGCGGGGGCTATATTTGAAGCTATAGCATTGGGCGTAGCGCACCTGTTCCACGATCTTCAGCGTATCTTCGAACTCGGCGTCGGTTTCGCCGGGGAAGCCGACGATGAAGTCGCCTGACAGCGCGATGTCCGGCCGCGCTTCGCGCACCCGTTCGATGATGCGCAGATAGCTGTCGACGCTATGGCTGCGGTTCATGGCCTTGAGAATCCGGTCATTGCCCGATTGCACCGGCAGATGCAGGAAAGGCATCAACTTGTGTTCGTCGCCATGTGCGGCAATCAGGCCGTCGCTCATGTCGTTAGGATGGCTGGTGGTGTAGCGGATGCGTTTCAGGTCCGCGATCTTCGCCAGTTCGCGGGCCAGACCGTCCATGCCCTGCATGCGGCCCTTGCCATCCTCGCCGGTCCAGGCGTTCACATTCTGGCCCAACAGCGTGATTTCGCGCACGCCGCCATCGACCAGCGCCTTGGCTTCGTCGACGATCGCGCTCCAGCTGCGGCTAATTTCCGCGCCGCGGGTATAGGGCACCACGCAATAGGTGCAGAATTTGTCGCACCCTTCCATGATGGTCAGGAAGGCGGTGGGGCGCGCCTGTTTGGTGCGGGCGGGCAGGGCGCCGAATTTCGACGCCAGCGGCATGTCGGTATCCACGGCATCTTCGCCACGCCCTGCCTTGTCGATCAGGTCGGGCAGGCGGTGATAGGCTTGCGGTCCCACCACGATATCGACATTACGCGCGCGGCGCTGGATTTCGCTGCCCTCCGCCTGCGCGACGCAGCCCGCCACCGCGATCATCGGGCGGCTGCCATCTTCGCGCACCATGCGGCCAATGTCGGAATAGACCTTGTCCACCGCCTTTTCGCGAATGTGGCAGGTGTTGAGGATCACCAGATCGGCGTCGGCGCCTTCCGCTGCGGGGGTCATGCCGCGCGTGCCCAGCATCTCGGCCATGCGCTCGCCGTCATAGACGTTCATCTGGCAGCCGAAGGATTTGACGTGGAAAGTCGCTGGAGTCTTGTTGGCGTCGATACGATTCATCGTTCCCGCTATACAGGCGGCAACGCCGAAGCGGAAGGGTTCTGATGCGCGCCGATGCTTTGCGCGATCCGGTCACGGGCCAGCGCGGCGATCACCTTGCGATCGGCGCAACTGGCGGGATCGAAAGGCTCCAGAAATCGCAGGGTTACATATAGTGGCCCTTTGCGACCCATCACCCTTCTGGCGTTGGCGCCTGCGCCCTCGTCGCCATACCAGGCGATGTTGCCGGTCGCGCTGCCATAATCGATATGCACCGGCTGGATCATGACCGAGCGGGGTGGCGGCAACAGCACGGCCAGCAATGACGGCTTGAACGGCAAAAGGCCGCTGCCGTCGCTGGTGGTGCCTTCGGGAAACAGGGCGACGGGCTGATGCCCCATCAATGCGGCGCGCAGCGCATCGATCTGCCCGGACAGGGCGCCACGCCGTTCGCGCGAGACGAACAGCGTATTATTCTGCGCCGCCAGCCGGCCGATGACCGGCCATCCCGCGACGCCATCATGCGAAACGAAGGCGGCACCGGTCGCGCCGCCCAGCGCCAATATGTCGATCCAGCTGACATGATTGGCCAGCAGGAACATGTCGCCGTCGTGCGGGCGACCGTCGATCCTGACTCGCGCGCCGACCGATCGTGCCGCCAGTGCCAGAAACAGGCGTGGCCATGGCGATCGGCGGCGCACGATGCGCCACAATAGATGGGGGATCAGGCAAAGGACCAGGCTTGCGACCAGCGCCGCGATGCGCCGCGCCCGCCGCAGGCCGTCCAAATTATCAGTCCTTGCGGTCGAGGGCGACGCCGTAAAGTTCCATGCGGTGATCGACCAGACGGAAGCCGAGCTTCTCAGCGATCTGCTTCTGCAGCAATTCCAGCTCCGGATCGACAAATTCGATCACATTGCCAGTTTCGACGTCGATCAGATGGTCGTGATGCGATTCCGGTGCCGCTTCATAACGGGCGCGACCATCGCCAAAATCGTGCCGGTCCAGGATGCCGGCTTCTTCGAACAGGCGCACGGTGCGGTACACGGTGGCAATGGAAATGCCCGGATCGATCGCGGCGGAACGGCGATGCAGTTCCTCGACATCGGGATGGTCGGTGGCTTCGCTCAACACCTGTGCGATCACGCGGCGCTGTTCGGTGATCCGCAGCCCTTTTTCGTGACACAGGGCTTCAACATCGATTTTGCGGTTCATGCAGGCTCACTTCAATAATTCGGGCAAATGGTCGGGCGGGAACCTAGCGACTTTTGCCGATACAGGAAAGGGGCGCATCGGCGATGCGCCCCTTATCGATCCGCTTTTGACGAGGCGTATCGCCTTTACTTGGCGCGCGGCGTCCGGCGGCGCTTGGTGCCCAGACCGATTTTCTTCGCAAGGCTGCGGCGCTGTTCGGCATAATTGGGGGCGACCATCGGATAATCGGCGGGCAGGCCCCACTTTGCGCGATAATCTTCCGGCGTCATCTGATAATGGGTCATCAGGTGGCGCTTGAGCATCTTGAGCTTCTTACCGTCTTCCAGACAGATGATGTAATCCGGCTTGATCGACGAACGAACCGAAACGGCAGGCTCAAGCTTGACTTCAGGCGCCGGGGCTGGCTGGCTCAGACCTGCAAGAGCAGCATGAACATTGTGGATCAGCGCAGATACGTCGGACACGGCGACGCTGTTATTCGAAACATGCGCGGCGACGATGTCGGAAGTCAAAGTAATGAGCAGTTCGCTCTGGGCCGATTCGGTTTCCATTTTATCATTTCCTACAAGGCTGTAATGATGTGCGACCCGCCCAAGGATAGGATTTTCAGGAGCGGTACATGGTCGCTAGACCTTGCAGTTGCATTTCGCAATATAAAATTACATCAGGCGAGCATATCGATACGGAAACTCAGCGCATCGTGAAGTTGACCATCATTACCGCGATAGTAACCGGGGCGGCGATGTACATATTCGAAGCCACTCTTCTCGTATAGCTTGACAGCCTTGTTTGTAGAACGAACTTCAAGGTTCATCGAAGTAATGCCACGGCGACGCGCTGTCGTCAGGCTATGACGCAACAGGGTTTCGCCAATGCCGCGTCCGCGCCACAGCGGATCGACGGCGAGCAACAGCAATTCGCATTCATCCAGCACCGAACGTACCAGCGCAAAGCCCAGCGGCGCGGCATCCAGCTGGGCGACCGTCAGCCATGTGCCCGGCATCAGCATGACCCCTGCGAGCTGCGACATGGTCCATGCTTCGCCGAACACTGGGTCGAACGCGCGAACCATCACCTCCATCGCGTCGGCCAGCGCGTTGCGCTCGCCATCTTCGTAAAGGTCGATCTGCATGTTCGGGGTCACGACGCAGCCCGCTCCGCCATGGTTTTGGCATCCGCACCGCGCCCATAAATCGGGCTGGGCGGCAGCGGCGCGACCGTCGCGATCAGCCCATAGTCGGCTGCATCGGGATACAGGCTGACCGCTTGCCCCATGCCGCGCGCGGTGATCAGCGCTTCGGCGCCGGTGCCGTACAGGGTTGCTATGTCGAGCAGTCCCGCCAGTTCCGCAATCGGCGTAGAAGCAATCCCATTGGTCGCAGTCAGGCCATCGGCCGTAAAACACTGCCAGAATAATTCGCCATGGCCGCCGGTAATCGTCACCGCGATGGCGCCGTCGCCATGATTTTTCGCCGCCATGGCCGCGATCAGGGACGGCGCGCTATAGCCATGGATGGGAATATTCCACGCCAGCGCCAAGGCGCGCGCCGCCGCTATGCCGATACGCACGCCGGTGAAGCTGCCCGGCCCGACATCGACTGCAATTGCATCTGCCCGTCCGCCGTCGGGCAGGGCGGCGATAGCGGGCAGCAGGGCCTCGGCATGGCCGCGCCCTACGACTTGATGAAAACGGCCGATCACCTGGCCATCTTCCAATAACGCAACGGACAATGCCTGTGTCGCGGTGTCGATCACCAAAAGACGCAAACGATACTCCCCTCAGGCGTCAGCGCGGCGGCATGGATGCCGTGCGGATTCGCCTAGCGGTTAATCGATACGCCCGCATTTGCCAAATGCCAGCGGGTCAGACCGCGCGGACTTCGGTCACTTCGGGCACATAATGTTTCAGCAATTGCTCGATGCCGTTCTTCAGCGTGGCGCTGGAGGAGGGGCATCCCGAACAGGCGCCCTGCATCTGCAAATAAACGGTGCCTTTGTCGAAACCGCGATAGACGATGTCGCCACCATCATTGGCGACGGCCGGGCGAACGCGGGTTTCGATGAGGTCGCGAATCTGCTCGATGATTTCCGCGTCTTCGGGATCATCGCCAAAGGCGGCGTCGTCTGCCGGAACGCTGATGCCGGTGGCGCTTCCGGGTGCGAACAGCGGCATGTTTGCCGAAAAATGTTCCAGCAGCGTGGCCAGCACGTCGGGCTTCACATCGGACCATTCGGAACCCGGCGCGATCGTCACCGACACGAAATTGCCGCCGAAGAACACGCCGGTCACATCGCCCAGCCCGAACAGGGCGTCGGCCAGCGGCGAAGCCTCGGCTTCTTCCGGCGTGGCGAAATCGCGGGTGCCAGCGCCCATGACTTCACGGCCGGGCAGGAATTTGATGGTCGCCGGATTAGGCGTCAGTTCGGTTTCGATCAGCATGACCCCCATGTGGCGATGGACGCGATCAAGATCAAGCGCTTCGGGAACTTCGGTCGATACCAGTCATTGATCAGTAAAATCCCAATGGAGTGAGGATGATGACCAACGCAGCCGACATCAAAGATCGTTTCTGGGCCGAATTGTCCAGCAGCCCGTTCCTGATGGTGGGGCTAAACGGCCGTCCTGAACATAGCGTCCCCATGACGGCACAGCTTGATCCTGCGGCGAACCATTGTTTCTGGTTTTACACGTCGCGTGACAATCGCCTTGCGTCAGGCGGTCCTGCCATGGCGCAATTTGCGGCCAAGGATCACAATCTTTTTGCCTGTGTCGAAGGTGTTCTGACGCCGGAAACCGACGCGGCGGTCATCGACCGCTACTGGTCGAAGGAAGTGGAGGCCTGGTATCCCGGCGGTCGAAACGATCCCAGCCTGCTGATGCTTCGCTTCGATCTGGGCACGGCTGAAATCTGGCGATCCGACATGTCGCTGAAGGGCGTGTTCAAAATGCTGTTCGGCGGCGATGTCTGCGATGAAATGAAGGGGAAACATGCCGAAGTGGCGCTCTAATCCCTTTCCATCATGAAAGTCCTGCGGCCGCGACTTCCTGTTGCGGCCGCTTGCTTTTTACCTGCATTTGTTCCATATGCGCCGCAGCGCAGCAGACGGCCTTCATGGCTCATCAGCGATTGGCAGCGTGATCGTCCTCACCTCCGAAGGGTGACAGGACCGGCCAATGACAGTCTGCGCTAAGCTTTGAGGCTTCCCTTTTCACGCGGGTCGTTTCGTAACCCGCCTTAGCGCCCTTGCTGCGTTCGCAGCGAAGTCGGCGCATGGCCGACTATGTGAGCAATTCCATGGAATTTACCGACCTCGGACTGTCCGAGCCTATTATCAAGGCCCTGTCCGCCAAGAAATACGCCACTCCCACGCCGATCCAGCAAAAGGCGATCCCTGTCCTGCTGGAGGGCAAGGATCTTTGCGGTATCGCCCAGACCGGCACGGGCAAGACGGCTGCCTTCGCGCTGCCCAGCCTCGATTATTTCGCCCGCAATCCCAAACCGACCCCGATCAAGGGGTGCCGCATGCTGGTCCTGTCGCCGACCCGCGAACTGGCGGCGCAGATCGCACAGAGCTTCCGCGATTATGGCCGCTTCCTGCGCCTGTCGGTCGAAACCGTGTTCGGCGGCGTGCCGATCGGCAAGCAGATCCGCGCCCTGTCCGCAGGTGTCGATATCGTCGTCGCAACGCCGGGCCGTCTGCTCGACCTGATCGATCAGCGCGCCTTCACCATCAAGGACACCGAAATCTTCGTCCTCGACGAAGCGGACCAGATGATGGACATGGGCTTCATCCATCCGTTGAAGCGTGTTGCGAAACTTCTACCCGCCGACCGCCAGAACCTGTTCTTTTCGGCGACCATGCCCAAGGAGATCGAGGCGCTTGCAGGCCAGTTCCTGAACGATCCGGTCAAGGTCAGCGTCGCGCCGCAATCCACCACGGCGGAGCGCGTGCGTCAGCAGGCGACTTTCGTCAATCAGGCGGAAAAGCAGGCGCTGCTGCATATCGTCCTTAAAAATGAGGACATCGACCGCGCGCTCATCTTCACCCGGACCAAGCATGGCGCCGACCGCGTCGTACGTTTCCTGGAAGGCGCGGGCATCGATGCTTTCGCCATTCATGGCAACAAGAGCCAGGGTCAGCGCACCACCGCGCTGCAGGCCTTCCGACAGGGTAAGGTAAAGCTGCTGGTCGCGACGGACATCGCCGCGCGCGGCATCGATGTGTCGGGCGTCAGCCATGTCATCAATTTCGAAATCCCCAACGTGCCAGAACAATATGTGCACCGCATCGGCCGCACGGCGCGCGCGGGCGCGGAAGGCGTGGCGATCAGCTTCGTGGCGGATGACGAGCGGCCTTACCTCAAGGCCATCGAGCGCGCGACCCGCGTGAAGCTGGAGATCGAGCCGCTGCCGGAGAATTTCATGGAAGCGGTCCGTAACCTGCCCAAGCCTGCCGCCCCGCGCAAGGGGCCGAGCCAGACTCCGCAGCAGCAGGCGCGCCGCGCCGAAGGTCAGCGCCGCTATCAGGATGGTCAGAAGGCTCAGCGCGGCGCGCCGGACCGGGCGCACCGCACCGATTCCGAAGGCGGCGAAAAGAAGCCTTTCCGTCGTCGTCGCAAGCCCGGTGGCGTCGGCACACACAAAGGTGCCGTTCAGCGTACCAACGGGCCGCGCTGATAGGAATGAAGGGGCGGTCGACCGGTGCGACCGCCCTTATTCGTCATGGTGGATGCGTTTTTGCGTCCATCACTGCAACAGCCGGGCGATGCGTGACGGATTGAGGCGAAGGCTGTCCTGCTGATGCCGATAGTATATCGGCGTTCCGATCTTTTCACGCTGCATGCGTTTCGCCACCTTCCATTTGTCAGTGGCCATTCAGAAAAATGCCGCTAGGTTCGCCAGCCTATGCGCTTTTCCCCCCGCCGTTCGGCCGCTTCGCTCTCCGTCCTCGCTCTGGTCCTGTCGGGCCAAATCCTGTCGGTATCGCCGCTCGCGGCACAGACCGACGCAGCACCATCCGCCCGGCAAAGCGCCCCCGTGGGGCAGGCGCAGGTGCGCCCATGGCTTTATGAAAACAGCGATGTGCCGGTCGACCCCGCATGGCGTTTCGGCACGCTGCCCAACGGTTTGCGCTATGCGCTCCGCCGCAACGGCGTGCCGCCGGGGCAGGTGTCAATGCGGCTGCGCGTCGATGTCGGTTCGCTGATGGAGCGACCCGATGAACTGGGATATGCCCATTTCATCGAACATTTGTCGATGCGCGGCTCGCGTCACGTGCCCGATGGCGAATCCAAACGTATCTGGCAGCGGCTGGGTGTCAGTTTCGGCAGCGACAGCAACGCCGCGACCACGCCGACCGGCACGACCTATGCGCTCGACCTGCCGCAGGCGACGCCCGCCAGTCTGGGCGAAAGCATGAAGATCATCGCAGGCATGATGACCGATCCCAACATCGTGGACAGCGCGGTCGACGCCGAACGCGCCGTCGTCCTCGCCGAAAAGCGGGAAAGCGACGGGCCACAGATGCGCATGTCCGATGCCAGCCGCCTGCATTTTTTCGCAGGACAGCCGCTGGCCGATCACGCCCCCATCGGTACGGTGGCAACGCTGACAGCCGCCACCGCCGCAAAGGTGGAGGCTTTCCATCAGCGCTGGTATCGTCCTGAAAATACCGTCATCTCGATCGCGGGCGACATCGATCCGGCGGTCGCCGAACAGATGATCAAGGATCATTTCGGCAGCTGGTCTGTGCCGGGGAAGGGTGCTGCGCTGCCGGATTTCGGCGTGCCCGACGCCAAATTGCCCGCAACGCGCGTGGTGGTGGAACCCGGCGTGCCGTTGGGCCTGACGCTGGCGTGGCTGCGGCCCTGGACCCCGCATGCCGACACCATCGTCTATAATCAGGACAAGCTCACCGACATGCTGGCGCTGCAGATCATCAGCCGCCGGCTGGAACAGGCGGCGCGGGCCGGTGGCAGCTTCCTACAGGCCGGGGTCGAGCAACAGGATGTCAGCCGGTCCGTCGACGGCACTTTCATGACGATCATCCCGACGGGCGAGAATTGGGAAAAGGCGCTGAGCGACGTTCGCGCCGTGGTGGAAGACGCGAAGGCCGCGCCGCCCAGCCAGACCGAAATTGACCGCGAATATGCGCAGATGGACACCGCGCTCGCCATCGGCGTCGAAAATGCCGACACCGAAGCGGGCGCGAAGCAGGCGAGCGATCTCGTCAGCGCCGTCGATATTCGTGAAACCACCGTCAGCCCGCAGGCCACAGTCGATATATTCCGCGCCGGCAAGCCCGCGATGACGCCGCAGAAGATTCTGGAATCCACCCGCCGCCTCTTTTCCGCAGGCGTTTTCCGCGCCCTGATGGTCACCGGAAAGGTGCAGCCGCGCCTTGACGCCAAACTGGCTGCCGCTGTCGCCGCTCCGGTCAAGGCGGCGACAAATGCGCGTCTGGCGGACAAGGCGGTGACGATGGATGACCTGCCAAAACTCGGCGCGCCGGGCACCGTTGTTTCGCGGACGCCGGTCGGCTTGCAGGGTATGGAAAGCATCGCCTTTTCCAACGGCGTAAAGCTGACCCTGTTCGCCAATGATGCCGAAACTGAAAAGGTGCGGATTAATGTCCGCTTCGGCCATGGCCAGCAGGCTTTTTCGCCGACCAAGCCGGTCGCGAGCTGGGCCGCCGATTATGCGCTGGTGGCCAGCGGGATCGACACGCTGGGGCAGGGCCAACTGGACGACCTGACCAATGGCCGCCGCATGGGCATGAATTTCTCGACCGATGACGATGCCTTCGAATTGCAGGCCGTTACCCGCCCGGCCGATTACAAGGATCAGCTGCGTCTCTTTGCGACGAAGCTCGCCTTTCCCGGCTGGGATCCGGCACCGATCGCGCGGGTGAAAACCGGGGCGTCGGTGGCCTATGACGCCATGTCGCGGTCGCCCGATTCGGTGCTTGGGCGCGATCTCAACTGGCTGCTGCATGACAAGGATGTTCGTTTCCGCACCCCCTCGAAAACGGAGATCGCTGCTCTTACGCCAAAGGCGTTCCGCGAAACATGGGAACCCATTTTGGCGTCCGGGCCGATCGAAATCCAGATTTTCGGTCAGGTAAAGCCTGAGGACGCCATTCAGGCCGTCGCCGCGACCTTTGGTGCATTGCCGACCCGTCCCGATGTGCCGGTGCCCGCGATCAACCAGGCGATGCGCTTCCCCGCTCATGTCGAAACGCCGGTCGTTCTGCGGCACAAGGGCGACAAGGAACAGGCGGCGGCCGTCATGGCATGGCCGACGGCGGGTGGTTTCGACCTGCAGAAGGAAGGGCGCCAGCTGGAAATCCTGACCCAGATCTTCAACGATCGCCTGTTCGACAAGCTGCGTTCGACCGAAGGCGCGGCCTATTCGCCCAGCGTTCAGAACAACTGGCCATTTTCCTATGACAGTGGCGGCTATATTCTGGTCACCAGTCAGGTTCGGCCCGATCGCATCCCCTATTTCTACGATGTCGTAAAGGCGACGGCGGCGGACCTTGCCAAAACACCGGTGACCGACGACGAACTGCAACGGGCGGTCGCGCCCATGCGCCAGCTACTGATGCGCGCCAGCACGGGCAACGCCTTCTGGATGAACCAGATGGAAGGGGCGACCCATGACGCTCGCTATGTGCAGGCGATGCAGAATATGTCGCAGGATATGCTGTCCGTAACGCCAGCACAGTTGCAGGCGCTGGCCGCCAAATATCTGATGCCGGGCAAAAGCTGGTCGGCCGTGGTCCTGCCCGAAGGACCAGCGGCCCGCTGATCGGCCGACGGCTGAGGAAATGCCGCAGCCTGCCGATCAGGCGGGCTGCGGCATTTCCATCAATTGTTCGTACAGGCGGACATATTCCAGATGCAGGTCACGGATTGCCGGGTCCGTGGACCGCGCGGCCAGTTCGCGATTCCTCTCCAGCCGCGCCTCGAAATAGGCGTGGTCGAAACGATGCATGTCCATTTATTGCCTCCCGCTATTCTCAACCGTTAAATGATCGGATTGAGCACAAGTTGCGGCATTGCAGCATGGATGGGACCATTATACGATGGGTGGAGCGTCGCAAGCGATGGGTCGGATCTGAACCTCCAACCATGGTCAGGTGATCATGAGGAAAGACAAAACTAACTTTATATACATTAATTTAAATCAAGTTTTTCATATTTGAAAAGGCGATGAGTCGGCGCCCGCATTTTAAGGATGCGGACATTTGCACTGCCAATCCTGATGATTGCAAAGCAGATATATCGCACTTGCGAAAAACGCTTATCGCACGCCGCGCAGCGCCGTGACGATCATCTGCGCCGCGCGCTTGCCTGCTATCGTGGCGGACAGGCTGGGGCGCGATATGCTGCGATGACCCAGCCCGAACAGGCAGGCGAGCAGCATATCCTCAGCCGCATCCAGCGCTTCGCCCGACAGGTCCGGATTGGCGGAGCAGGCGAAATAACGAATATAGATGCGGAATCGTTCGCACATGGCGCCGATCGTGTCCGCGACTTCGCTGTTGCGGAAACTTTCGGCCATGATGTCGAACGACAGCGCTTCATCCTTTTCGTCGATCGTCTGGAGCATCAGTTGCTCGAATGTCTGATCGACGGTCAGTTCGCCTGAATCGAGTCGCGCCTGCAACGCGGCCAGCTTTTCACACCATTCGTCGGCGTCGTCATGGACCAGCGCCTCTATGATGTCTTCCTTGCTTTTGAACAGGCGATAGATCTGCCCGACCGACACCTGCGCCGCCGTCGCCAGTTCTGCCATCGCGGTCTGATGAAAGCCACGGCTATTGAACAAGGCGCGCGCGGCCGCCAAAATCCGTGCCTTTCCATTTTTTTCGTGCTGCGCTGCAACCATATCTACCCCGATGGTGTTTTTTTCCTCTTGAAAACCCATTGCCATGATCATACCTGCCGGGCAAGCGGAATGAACGTTCATTCCAAGTGTTCGATCCCTACAAAAAACGGATGTTCAAGCGATGCAAAAGGGGACAATCATCGGGCTGCTGGCGTGCGCGTCGGCTTTGGCGCTCAGCGCCTGTAGCGAAGAGCAGCCGCCCGCGCCGCCGCCGCCCGCCGTTGGCGTGGTGACGCTGAAGACTGAATCGGCTCCGCTGATGAACGAACTGCCCGGTCGAATCGCGGCGGTCGAAACGGCGGAGGTTCGCCCGCAGATCAGCGGCGTCATCCGTCGCCGCCTGTTCCAGGAGGGCGGCTATGTCCGCGCCGGACAGCTGCTCTACGAAATCGATGATGCGCCCTATCGCGCGGCGCTGGCGCAGGCGCAGGGTTCGCTGGCCCGCGCCAATGCAGCGATCCGTTCCACGGGCCTTCAGGCGCAGCGTTACAAGGATCTGGTCGGCATCAACGCCGTCAGCCGTCAGGAATATGACGATGCCGACGCCGCTGCCCAGCAGGCGCGCGCCGATGTTGCGGCACAGCGTGGCGCGGTGCAGGCGGCGCAGGTGAACCAGAATTTCACCCGCATCCGCGCACCCATTTCCGGTCGTATCAGTCGCTCGCTTTTCACGCCGGGTGCGCTGGTGCAGGCGGGGCAGGCGGATGCGCTGACCACGATCCAGCGTACCGACACCGTTTATGTAGATGTGACCCAGTCGGCCGCGCAGATCATCGACCTGAAGCTGGCGATGAAGAGCGGCGGTATCAGCGAAGCCGATGGCGCCCGCATTCAGCTGGTGCTGCCCAACGGCAGCGCCTATCCGATCGAAGGTCGCCTGCAATTTTCCGAAGTCACCGTCGATCCGACATCGGGCGCGGTGACGTTGCGCGCAACCTTCCCCAATCCGGACGGCCTGTTGCTGCCGGGCATGTATGTGCGCGCCAAGCTGGTCGAAGGGCAGCGGACACAGGCTATCCTGGCTCCGCAGCAGGGGATCAGCCGCGATGCGCGTGGCCGCGCGACTGCCATGGTCGTGGGCAAGGATAACAAGGTCGAAATGCGCCAGGTCACCGTGGACCGCGCCATTGGCGACAAGTGGATCGTGACGGACGGGCTGAAGCCCGGCGACAGGCTGATCGTCGAAGGACTGGTGAACCTGCGCCCCGGCACGGTGGTAAAACCCGGCGCCCCGCAACAGGTGACGGCGCGTGAAGGCGGGCCGCAAGGCGGCGGTCAGCAGGCTGGCGGTGGCGCCGCCCCCGCTGGCGCGCAGGCAGCGCCCAAGGGCGAGGCGCACTAAGCCATGGCCCGCTATTTTATCGACCGGCCCATCTTCGCATGGGTCATCGCCATCGTCATCATGTTGGGCGGTCTGCTCGCGATGCGGACGCTGCCGGTTGCGCAGTTCCCCGAAATCGCGCCGCCCGCGGTGACGATCCAGACCAGCTATCCCGGCGCGAACGCACAGACGCTGGAAAGCACGACCACGCAGATCATCGAGCAACAGCTTAAGGGCATCGATAATCTGCGCTATTTCTCGTCCACCAGCGACGGGTCGGGCAACCTCAACATCACCCTCACCTTCGAACAGGGGACCGACCCCGACATCGCGCAGGTGCAGGTCCAGAACAAATTGTCGCAGGCGACGCCGCTGCTGCCGCAGGAAGTGCAGCAACAGGGGCTTCGCGTCGGCAAATCGACCTCCAGCTTCCTGCTGATCATGGCGGTCTATGCCGATGACGGCATTCACGATCAGGAAGATGCGAGCGACTTTATCGCGTCCAGCCTGCAGGATCCGCTCAGCCGCGTGACCGGCGTGGGCGATACCCAGCTGTTCGGTTCGCAATATGCGATGCGCATCTGGCTCGACCCGTACAAGATGGCTAATCTGGGCGTCACCACCGGCGATGTGAAATCGGCGATCGTGGCCCAGAATGCGCAGGTTTCCGCCGGTCAGATCGGCGGCTCGCCATCGCCCAAGGGGCAGGCGCTGAATGCCACCGTGACGGCGCAGTCGCGTCTGCGCACGCCTGAAGAATTCAGGAATATCCGCCTGCGCAGCAATGCCGATGGTTCGGTCGTGCTGATGTCCGACGTGGCAAAGGTGGAACTGGGCGCTGAAACATATGGTTTCGGCGTGAAGTTCAATGGCCATCCGGCATCGGGCTTTGGCGTCAAGCTGGCGCCGGGCGCGAACGCGCTCGACACGGTGGAAGCGGTCAAGAACCGCGTCGATGAACTGTCGAAGAATTTCCCCAGCTGGGTGAAATATGACTTCCCGGTCGATAACTCGACTTTTGTGAAGCTGTCGGTCGAACAGGTCATCCATACCCTAGTCGAAGCGGTGCTGCTCGTCTTCGTCGTGATGTTCCTGTTCCTTCAGAACTGGCGCGCGACGTTGATCCCGACCATCGCGGTTCCCGTCGTTCTGCTGGGGACGCTCGCGATCCTCAGTGCTGCGGGCTTCACCATCAACACGCTGACATTGTTCGGCATGGTGTTGGCCATCGGCCTGCTGGTCGACGACGCAATCGTCGTTGTCGAAAATGTCGAACGCCTGATCCAGGACGAAGGTCTGGAGCCGAAGGAAGCCGCCAAACGGTCGATGGATGAAATCAGCGGCGCGCTGATCGGCATCGGTCTGGTGCTGTCGGCGGTGTTCCTGCCCATGGCCTTCTTCGGCGGGTCGACCGGCGTCATCTTCCGGCAATTCTCGATCACGATCGTGTCGTCCATGATCCTGTCGGTGATGGTCGCGCTGATCCTGACGCCGGCGCTTTGCGCCACCATCCTGAAACCGGCATCGCACGGTCATGGCTGGAACGGACCCATCGGGTCGATCTTCGGTCGCTTCTTCGACTGGTTCAACCGCATGTTCGACAAGGGCGTGGTGCGTTACGGACGTGGCGTCGAAAAGGTCGAACATCGCTGGGGCCGCACCATGTTGCTCTACGGCCTGATCGTCGTCGGCATGGCGTTCATCTTCATGCGCCTGCCCAGCGGCTTCCTGCCCGATGAAGATCAGGGCATCATCATCAGTCAGGTGTCGCTGCCCGCGGGCACCGCACAGGAAGAAACCGAGCGTGCGCTGGCCCGGATGCGCGACCATTTTCTGGTCGATGAAAAGGCGAATGTGTCCGCCGTCTTCACCGTCGCCGGTTTCGGCTTCGTGGGACAGGGGCAGAATGTCGGTATCGTTTTTGCCCGCATGAAGGATTGGGAACACCGCAACGGCGCCGATAACAAGGTGCCCGCGATCGCCCTGCGCGCCAACATGGCGTTCCAGAGGATTTCGTCGGGCATGGCTTTCGCCTTCGTCCCGCCCGCCGTTCAGGAACTGGGCAACGCATCGGGTTTCGACTTCCAGCTGCTGGATCAGGCCAATCTTGGTCATGAAAAGCTGCTGGCGGCCCGTAATCAGCTGCTCGGCATGGCGATGGGGGACAAGCGTCTGGCGCAGGTCCGTCCCAATGGTCTGGAAGATACGCCGCAGCTGAAACTCAATGTCGATCAATCCGCTGCCGGTGCGCTCGGCATTGCGCAGGCGGATGTGAATGACACGATCAGCACCTATCTGGGCGGTTCCTACGTCAACGACTTCATCGACCGCGACCGCGTGAAGCGCGTGTTCGTTCAGGGCGATGCGCCGTTCCGGGCCTCCCCCGATGCGATCAATGCCTTCCATGTGCGCGGCAGCACCGGCACCATGGCTCCTTTGTCTGCCTTTGCGACGACGGAGTGGGTGCAGGGACCGGCGCGTCTGGAACGCTATAACGGCGTGCCGTCCATGAACATTCAGGGTGCACCCGCACCCGGCGTGGCCAGCGGTACGGCGATGAAGGCGATGGAGGAATTTGCCGCAAAGCTGCCCGCAGGTGTGGGCTTCGCATGGAACGGCATTTCCTATGAAGAACAGACATCGGGTGGTCAGGCCCCCTATGTCTATGCGCTGTCGATGCTGATCGTGTTCCTGTGCCTTGCGGCTCTCTATGAAAGCTGGTCGGTGCCGATTGCGGTCATGCTGGTTGTGCCGCTGGGCGTGCTGGGCGCGGTCATCGCCGCGACGCTGGCGGGGCTCAACAACGACATCTATCTTCAGGTCGGCCTGATCACCACCATCGGTGTGTCGGCCAAGAACGCGATCCTGATCGTGGAATTTGCCGAAGAAAAGATGCGTGAAGGCCTGCCCCCGGCACAGGCGGCGCTGGAAGCGGGCAAGCTGCGTTTGCGGCCGATCCTGATGACCAGCTTCGCCTTCGTCTTCGGCGTGCTGCCGCTGGCGCTGTCCACCGGCGCGGGTGCGGGCGGTCAGAATGCGATCGGCTGGGCGGTGGTCGGCGGGATGCTGTCGGCGACGGTGCTGGCGATCTTCTTCGTCCCCGTCTTCTTCACCGTCGTGAAGCGGCTGTTCCGCGAACATAAGAACCATGAAGATGCAGCAGGCGATACGGCAACCCCGCACGCGTCGCAGGAGGCTTGAAGATGAAGCGCAATATGAAAGCGCTCGGTGCCGTCACCCTTTCGCTGGCGCTGGCCGCCTGCGACATGGCGCCCAAATATGTGCGGCCGGACCTTCCGGTTCCGGCCGACACGCCGCAGGGACCGGCCTATGCCGCCGATCAGGGGGCAGGGGCCATCGTCCCCGCGGACACCGCATGGCGCGATTTCTTCACCGATGCGCGCCTTGCACGGGTGATCGAAACCGCGCTGGCCAATAACCGCGATCTGCGCATCGCGGTGGCCAATGTCGAACAGGCGCGGGCGCAATATCGCGTCCAGCGTGCCGATCTGCTGCCCACCGTGGGCGCGACCGGCACGGCGACCTATAGCGAGCAGCCGCTGGTCCAGTTCGGTCAGCCCCAGCGCCTGAACACCGACATCTATCAGGCGCAGGTCGGCATTTCGGCATGGGAAATCGATTTGTTCGGCCGGGTTCGCAACCTGACGAAGGCGGCGCAGGAACAATATTTCGCCAGCGTCGAAACCCGCAACGCGGCGCAGACCGCGTTGATCGCCGAAACCGCTAATGCCTGGCTCACCATGGCGGCGGATCAGGAACGGCTGCGCATCGCGCGCGATCTGGAACAGGCATTCGGCAAGACGCTGGACCTGACGAAGGCCCGCTTTGCCAAGGGTATCGCGTCGGAACTGGAAGTGCGTCAGGCGCAGACCACCTATGACGGCGCCCGTTCGGATATAGCCGCCGCGACGACCCTTGTCGCGCAGGACCAGAATGCGCTGAATCTGCTGGCCGGAACGACCGTGCCTGCCGCGGATCTGCCGAATGCTGCGGCGGACAAGGACGCGATGCTCGACAATCTGCCCGCGAATATCTCGTCAGACATTCTGTTGCGCCGTCCTGACATTGCCTCGGCGGAACATCAGTTGCTCGCCGCCAATGCCAATATCGGCGCGGCGCGTGCGGCCTTCTTCCCCAATGTCTCGTTGACGGCGGCGCTGGGTACGGTCAGCCTTGGCCTGTCGGGCCTGTTCAAGTCGGGCAGCGATACATGGTCGGTGGCGCCCAGCGCCACATTGCCGATCTTCGACTTCGGACGGAACAAGAATAATCTGCGTTATGCCCGCGCGACTTATGATGCGATGCTCGCAACCTATGAAAAGAGCGTGCAGACCGGATTCCGCGAAGTTGCCGATGCGCTGGCCCGTCGCGGGACCATGTCGCAGCAGATCGAAGCCCAGACATCGCAGCGCGATTCCGCCCGCGTCGCCTATACCCTGTCGGAAGCCCGCTTCCGGTCGGGCATCGACAGCTTTCTGACAACGCTGGATTCGCAGCGGGCGCTCTACACCGCCGAACAGGGCCTCGTTGCAACCCGTCTCGTCCGCTCTACCAATATGGTGGAAATCTACCGGGCGATGGGCGGCGGCCTGAAATAATGGTTTGAACGCAAGCCGGGGGAAGCCCCGACCGAAAAACTCCGCTACGCACTCATCCTGCGTAGCGGAGTTTTTCATGTCCCTTGTCGAAACATCCTTCCCATCCCCGGTTGGCGACCTGACGCTGGTCGCCAGCGATGCCGGACTGGTGGCTGTGTTATGGGAAGATGACGACCCCGACCGCGTCCGATTGACCATGCGGGACAAGCGACCCGACCACCCGATGCTGGTGCAGGCGGCGGAGCAGTTGAACGCCTATTTCGCTGGAAACCTGCGCCGGTTCACGGTGCCGCTCGACTTTCGCGGCACCGATTTTCAGCGTCAGGTGTGGGCGGCGCTGCTCACCATCCCTTTCGGCGAAACGCGCAGCTATGGCGATATTGCCCGCATGATCGGCAGCCCGACCGCCAGCCGCGCTGTCGGTGCCGCCAACGGCCGCAACCCCATATCGATCATCGCGCCCTGCCACCGGGTGGTCGGCGCCAACGGTGCGCTCACCGGATTTGCGGGCGGGGTAGAGGTAAAGCGCTGGCTGCTCGATTTCGAACGGGGGCAACCCGGTCTGCTGTGACGGCGTGATACATCAGGCGCTGACCGGTTCGCATGTCTGACGTGCGAAATGATCCGATAAATTTCCGTTGTGTTATTAACTCGCCGACGCCCACGGATCATGATCTTGCGTCCGTATCCACCGCGTACACAGCCATTTTTGTCCGGCCGTGACCGGGGCGCCCAGATGCGTCGCCAGCGGGGCAGGGCGTCCCTGCGGATCGATGTTCCTGAACAGCAGGGCGTCGCCCTTGCGTCCCTTCACCGACACATTCAGGTACGGGAACACCGTCTCCCCGCCCATATAGCCTTCGTTCAGATAGATCAGCATCGTCCATGACCGCTGATTTTGAACATGGGGAAGGCAGTCATGATGCTGCCGATATTGCTGGCCCACGCCATAGCGCAATGTCGTAAGCGGCTCCCCGCATGCTGTCTGTGTGCCGCTTGCGGCGGCAATGCGACGGTTGATCGCCTGAATGACCAGATTCTCGCGCGCTGGTCCGAATATGCCGCCGTCCGATGTGCGGATGGGGTGCGGAACGGCACGGCCGGTGCGCGGGTCGATGACCATCGCCGGTTCCATCATCGGCGCGCCCTGCGTGATGACATGATGGCATTCGTCAGCGGACAGGAAATTGCGGAACAGCCGGACGTCCCATTGCGCGGTCACCGGCTGTCCCGACGGCGCCATCGCGGGGTATCCATCCCGATCGAGGGCCATGCGATCGATCAGTGCCAGCTGATCCTGCGCAACGGGATCGGTCTGCGCCGCGATGTTCAGCAGGTCGATCGCACCCGGCCAGTCGACCGGAGCGCCGCTGCCGTTGGCGGTCAATGCGATTTCCATCAATGCCGCATCGACATGCCCGATGCCCACGGCCCGATGCAACAGGTCGCGGGCGCGGGGCAGGTCACGCGCCACGCCATATCCCGCCAGATGCCAGGTCGCGAGACAGAATAGCGCATCCACATCGTCACGGCCCGCCCCCTGTTCCAGATGGGCGACCGCCTGCATGGTCTGGCCGGACGCGGCCAGTTGCTGGGCATGGGGAACGATGGTGGAGGTCATGGCCAAGCAGAAAACGAAAAAGGCCGGAAGTCAATCCGGCCCTTTCCCTTTTGAATTGCGGCGTGCGATCAGAATTTCGCGACGGCGCCGATATAACCGTAACGGCCACGGACATCATAGATACCCGAACCCGCACCAACGCCGGTCAGGCCGAAGGGCGGTGCACGGTTGCCGATATTGTCCACGCCGAGATACAGGTTGAACTTGTCCGTCACGTCGAAGCCGAAGCGCACGTCGTGATAGAAAACGTCCGGATACTTCTTGAGCGAAGCATAGTCGGCATTCTGCGGCGGCAGGCCATTGACCGAATTATAGTCCTCAAAGGTATTGAGGTACATCTTGTCGATCCAGCGCATCTGATAACCGATGGTCAGCTTGCCAATCTTCACGTCGCCGTTGAAGTTCACCTGGTTCTTGGGATCGCCCAGTTCTTCCAGAATCTGGTTGCGGAAGCTGGGATCTGCGGGGTTGAGATATTCGTTCCGCTTGATCATCCGGGTATAGATCGTCTTGAATCCGGCCGAACCCCAGCTGAATTCGCGGCGATAGTTCAGTTCGGCGTTGACACCCTGCGCTGTCAGCTTCGCATAGTTGAGCGTGGTCTGCTGAAGCGAACCCTGAAGCACCTGATAGGGGGCTTCACCAGCCGGACCTTCGGTGGCGCCGTTACGCGTGAACAGGCCGCAGAAGGGGTTGTTGAGGTCGGGCGCGTCATAGCAGGCGTTCAGGATCTGCTGTGCCGAAGGCGCGGTGATGACGTCGTCGACCTTGATGTTGAAATAGTCGACCGACAACGACAGGCCCGGGATCCAGCGCGGCGTGATCACGCCACCCAAAGTCCAGCTGGTGCTGGTTTCTTCGCGCAGATTGGGGTTGCCGCCGGACACCAGTTCGATGGACGAGGTGTAGACGAAGTCATAGTTCGTCGGGACGCCTGCTGCACGGCAGTTTGCCGCACGGAAGGACGAACCAGTGCCGATGTTGCGCAGCGAGCAGGGGTCGTTCGGCGCAGGCGCGAAATTCTGGCTCTGTTCCGAATAGAGGTCGACCACGTTGGGTGCGCGGATCGCCTTGTTATAGGTGCCGCGGAAACGGATGTCCTGCACCGGCGCCCAGGTCAGTTCCGTGCCCCAGGTGTAGACGGTGCCCGTCGCGCCCTTGTAATCGGACACGCGGCCCGATGCGTTGGCGGTCAGTTCCTTGAAGAAGGGAACGTCGCGCAGCAACGGCACGCTGATTTCACCGAACAGCTCCTTCACTTCGAACGCAGGCGCGCGGAAGGTCGGGATGGCGTTGTAGAAGGCGTAGCCCTGCTGGGTCAGTTCATCCAGGTCGTAATAGACCTTTTCACGACGATATTCGCCGCCGATCGAGAAGCCGACGGGACCGCCGGGCAGTTCGAACCACTGGCTGGAATCACCGGCGACGAAGCCCGAAGCGACGAACTGCTTGATCTTGCCGGTGGCGACGGTGTCCATAAGGACATAGTCGCGCGCTGCCTGCGATACCGATCCCTGACCAAAGGGATTGATCGGAACGCACGCGGCGATGTCGGCGGCCAGAATGGCGGCATCCGCGCCATAATCGACCGTACCGGCGGGGTTCAGCTTCGAACGGCAGACGATGTTGCCGGCCGCGTCGCGGGTGGTGTCGATGCCCAGCAGGTAACGCTGGACGTTCACGTTGCCGCGCACGATGTTCTTTTCACGATGTTCGCCATAGTTGGCGGACAGTTCATAGTTCCAGTCATCGTTGAAGTCGCCGCGAACGCCGACCACGGCGCGATATGTTTCACGACGGATTTCTTCGTCGCGAATGCCGAAATCGACCCAATTGCGGCGCAGGTTGAAGCGGTACGTGCCTGCGTTGATCTGCGCGCGCTGCGTTGCCAGCTGTGCGGCGGTCAGGGCGGCGCCGGTATTGGCGTTGACCGTGGTCGCCAGCAGTTGCTGCGTCAGGACCGAGCGGGCCTGCGCCGACAGATAGGGGTTGTCGAGGCGGATGCGTTCACGGCCGCCCGGATCGCCCAGCGTTGTGCCCTGCGAGAAGAAGGGGCCGCTCTGCGAACCGAACGCATCGGCGCGCACATATTTGGCTTCCCAGAAGGGAACGAAGGACGGGCTGAACTCATAATGGCCCATCAGGTTGACCGAAATGCGTTCCAGATTCGGGCTGAGCGCCAGCAGCTTGCCTTCACGGCTGTTGGTGCCGTTGCCACCGACATAGTTGCCGTTCGGGCCAAGGCCGATGCGCGTGCCGGTCTGCGGCACCAGCGTGCCGTCGGGCTGGAACAGCATGTTACAGACGAAGGCTGCACCAGCGGTGTCACGACCGCATGCGGCATTACCCGCGCTCTGGAAGATGCCGGTCTGGCCGCCCAGCGAGATGGTCGCCGAACGCACGTCGCGGTAGAACTGGCGATCGAACACGCCGTCCGAACCGTTGGCCGTGCCTGCCGGGTCGGTATCGACCACGATGAACGCGTCGTTCTGGCGCATGGTGGGACGGTTGGAGCCGTAGAAATCGTCCGACTGGGCATATTCGACGTTGATCGCGATGTTGCCCCGACCGTCGGCGAAATTCTTGCCTGCCAGCACCGACGCATAACGGTTGCCCGCATCGCCATATTTGCTGAGGCCGTTCTGGCCACGGACCTGAACGCCGTCATAATCCTGCTTCAGGACGAAGTTGACGACGCCGGCGATCGCGTCCGAACCGTAAACGGACGACGCACCGCCCGTAACGACATCGACGCGTTCGATCAGGTCGGTCGGGAAAGTGTTGGTGTCAGGCGACACGCCGTTGGACAGAACGTCCGAACCCACATGACGACGACCGTTGACCAGCACCAGCGTGCGCTGCGTGCCCAGGCCATAAAGGTCGAGCAGGTTCAGGCCGCGCGTCCCCAGAAAGCGCGTCGAGTTCTGCTGACTGAAGGTGCTGCGCAGCTGCGGCAGTTCGTTCAGCGTATCGCCGACCGAAAGCGCGCCGGTTTCGAAAAACTGTTCGCCAGAAATGGTGGTGATCGGCGCGTTGCCGTCCAGATTCGGACGACGGATGCGCGATCCGGTCACGACGATGGACGACGGCGCTTCCGATGCTTCTGCGTCGCGATCGGCTGCAGTCTGTTGCGGTGCGGCGCTGCTCCCCTGCGCCATGGCTCCGGCGGAAAAGGCAAAGCTGCCTGCCAGGGCGGTAAACGCCATCAGATGTGTTTTCAAAAGATTAAGCCCCTGTTCAGAATCGCGCGGACCCTTAATTCGCGCTTCTGGGTCGAAGGGTGAACCATTACAGACGTAAAACAAGAGGCTTTGTAATATACTTGTCGCGTGTTGAAATTTTTGTGAAACATGTGTTCTGCCTGCAACAGCGGCGGGCACAGCAAAAATATCTTACGGGTCGCGCAAATATGTCGTGGGAAGTGTCTGATTACTGAGGAAATATGTAAAATTTCGGACGCGGCCGGCTAGCCTTTTCCCTTAAAGGGCAGGGGGCTGTTTTGAAAATTACGGAAAGCAGTCACAGCCTGGAATCGAAAAACGAAACCTTGAAGTGCGAGCCAAGGGATTGGCGTGGCTTCATCTGATAAGCGCTGGAGCTATTGAGCGCCGTTTTCGCTTCTCTCAGCATGGCCTTATCGGAAATTATCGCATGCCCGGCCATAATGATCGGCGAACGAGCCTGCCGAATTAATCCGGGCGGCGCCTCAAGAGGCCTTTCGCATCGCGCTGCTGTGCAGCATTGCGGTGTGATTCCAGGATCGGTTGCTTGATATGGCGCAAAGTCCATCGGTCGGCTGCGGGCAATTTACAAATCCGCCTTGTTTGTTGCGGTCGAAGAAGGGAGGGAACTATCCTGACCATGGTCAGGGCGCGCGTACCAGTAGAGCAAGGCGAACCGAGCCGGGCCTTAACGGCGTTCCCTGAACGCCGCTGGAAAGCGAGAATGGGGTGCCCAGCGCGAACATGTTCCCCCGCGTGTCGAGCAGGTTGGACATTTCCAGAGACAGGGTAGTCCTGCCGATCTCCCACCCCAGGCTGCCCGAAAAATAGGTATAGTCGCCTTGCTGGAACTGAAGTCGCGGGCCGATACCGAGCATCGATCGACCTACCGAATGCCCGCGTAATTCCGCGCGAATCGCGCTTGCCGACGACACACGGCCCTCATAGGCGAGCGACAGGATTGCGCCGTGCCGTGCGACATTGGGTAGGTGCGAAACAAAGGCGTCTTCGAATTCCGGGAGGTTCGCAACCAGCCTTGTGCTGGCGATGAAACCACCCGCGACGGCGGTGACGCCCCGGACTGGTGACAGGCTGAATTTCAGCGTCGCAGTACGTACTACGCCATCGCCAAGATTGGCGGTGTGGGGAAGCCCCAGCGCGTCCACCGTATCCGCCTGGATATTATGCCATTTGGTACGCGCCAGCGAGCCTTCGATTCCCATGCCTGTGCTGTCGTCGGGCTGTTTGATCCTGAAGCCGACTTCGGCCGTCCGAACCGTATCTGGTTCGAATTTCTCGACCGCGCCACCAACCGTGAAGCCGCCGGGACGGTAGCTGCCAGCATAACGTGCATAGAGTGTCGCTCGACGAACCGGAGTCCAGGCCAGCGCGATGGTTGGCGTTGAGAGGGATTGCCGACGGGTCGGTGTGACGGGCGGCGCATCGGGCGCTGGCTTGGCAAGGACACCGATGGCCGATCCATGCATGTCGATACGCGATGCCCTGCCGCCTGCGCTGAGCGTCAGTGTGTCGCGCGGGTGCCATCGCACTTCGCCGAAAAGAGTCGATTCGCTGACCTTGGCATCGAGCGTTCCCAGATTTGATGGTTGCTCAACAGGACCGAGCATTCGTTCCTGCCGGGAAATGGACCGTAGCGCCGCGATCCCGACCACAGCTTCCCATCTGGGTCCGAATTGTCTTGTAAGGCGGGTTTCATTGGACAGCAGCCTGATATGGTCAAACTGACGATAGGCCTCCGGAATCTCTTCAACCTGCGTCGCATCGAAGATCTGGGCGAGGCGCTGGTCCACAATACCCCAGCTGGATTGCAGATGCGCGGTCCCTATTGGCCCGGAGAAGGACGCCGTCAACGCCCGATAGAAATGATGCGACGGTTGCGGGAGGGACGAAGCGCGCACAAGTCGTCTCAGTGCGCGCTCTTCATATTGCGCATCCATATTGCGCACATCCTGGGCAACCCCGGCAAGATCCATCGACCATTTGTCGCCAAGCGGCATGCGGATCGATAGCCTTGCCCCTGCAATCTCGCCGGCGTTAATATTGCTACGATGCCGTTTCACATCGTCGATATAGCCACCGGCCCGTTCGCGATATCCCAGAAACCGGATCGCCGAACGGTCGCTCAATGGAAGATTGGCAATCAACCCGGTATCCGAACCCATCGCCCCATGATCAGTCGCGGTGATGCCACCCCAGAGTGTCGTGGATTGTTGCCTTGTATCGGGCGCATTGGGTATGATCCGCAACACGCCGCCCAGCGACCCGGCGCCATAAAGCGACCCCTGTGGCCCCTCGAATATTTCGACGCGCGCAATGTCGTAGAGCCTGAGGTCGGGATCGGGGGAAGCATAGACGAGTCGCTGGTCGCCCAGATACTGACCGACCAGCGAGGGACTGGCCCCTGAAAAACTGCTGTCGGAAATGCCGCGAAGGAACAACTTGTTCCTGCCGGATCCAAGGCGGGTCGATAACAGGGTCGGATGCAGCGCCGCGATTGCCAAGGTTCCGTGGTCGCCGATCGCATGATCGATCGCGCTGCCGTCAAGGATGGTGACGCTCGCCGGATAACCGGTAATTGGCGCGTTGAGCTTGCTTCCTGTCACCAAAATTTCTTCCGCTTCGCGTGGCGGAACGGGAAGCAGCGCTTTCCGAATTGGGGGGGGCGGCGATGGCGCGGCGCGCGATATTTCAATGCGCCAGATGCGGGGAGCGACACGACGGGCAATCAGGCCGGTCCGGGCAAGTACGGCATCGATGGCCTTCTCCTCCGGCAGGTCGATACGCAGGCGCCCGGTTCGCCGACGAAGCAGATCGGGCTGATCGGTGCCAAAGCTCGCGCCAGTCTGGTTCGCGATCATTCGCAGAGCGGTAGAAACGGTTCCGGGCGACAGGTCGAGATGCACGTTCCGGCTTGATTGCGCCTTGGCGGACGGCGCCCCAATGGCCGCCGGTGCCAACGCCGTCAGCACAACCGCCTGCCAGAGATGGGCGCGCAACCGAATGGGGGCGTGCGGCACGTCCTAGCGTCGTATCCCGTCCGGGCGGGGTGCGAATGTCCACCCGTCATTGTCGCGATGCGCAACGATCCCGATCACCGCCTCCAGCCGCGCGATCACCGCTTCCGGCGATCCGTTCAGATTGACCGATCCGGCGAAGTGCCGGTCCGTCAGGCCCGGCGACAGGCGAGTGCGCAAGCCAATGCGGCGGTTAACATCGTTGAGGAGGCGGCCGACCGTCACATCGTCGTAGGTGAGCGTTCCTCTCTGCCAGGATGAAACATCCTGCGGCAGCAGTGTGGAGGGGCCGCCGGGCGCGCCACCTTCCGGTACGATGCTGCGCTCGCCAGCATGCAGTTCGACCTCGCGTCCTGCCGCGCGGATCATTACGGCTCCTTCGCCCACCGCGATGACCGTGCCGCTGTCCGTGCGGTCGATGTCGAAACGGGTGCCTAGATCGATGACCTCGACAGCGCCGGCCCTGACCACGAAAGGATGCCGCGCATCATGGTGAACCTGAAAGCTCGCCTGACCGCGGCTCAAGGCAAGCGCTCGGGCCTGATCGGATGCAAAGCGCACTTCGCTGCCGCCGTTCAGCGTGACGCTGCTGTGATCGTCCAGCATGATGGTCCGCACTTCACCCGCTCTGGTCGCGACGATCCGTGTTGGCGCAGGCGCAGGCTGGAGGAGCCAGGTCGCGCTGAAAGCAAGACTGCCCAGCCCGGCGGCGATCCCCAGCGGGACCCAATATTTCCGGGCCGGGATCGTCCGCCTTTCGGTAATTGCAGCGCGGTTGCCCCGAACAGGCGTGCGGTGTTCACGCGACGGGGGCGATGCGATGGTTCCCGCAGCTGCATGGGCGTCGCTGGCGGCGCGATCGAACAGCACTGCGTTGACAGGGTCCGCTGCAAGCCATCGTTCGAGTGCGGCCCAGTCGCTGAAGTCCGGCGCGTCGGCGCGGACCGCCCAGTCGACGGCCTGCGCCTCGGCATCTGACAATCGTTTGTTCATCCTCGGCATCTCCTTGCGCCGCTGACGCCACGGATCGCTTCAAACCATATCACTATTGTCTCTCAATCGGGCGAGCGCCGCGTAGCTGCGACGTAGATCCTTTTCCACAGTACTGATGCTGATCCCCATTTCATCGGCAATGCGTCGCTGTTCGATGCCATCGACGCGGTACAGGGTGAATATGCGCATCGCGCGGCTGCTTACCGAAGCCAGCGCCTGTTCGACCAGCCGAAGACGCTCCCGAGCCAGCAGCGCGCGCTCCGCAATCGGGGCCTCGACCGCCTCGGTGATGCCTTGGACAAAGCTCCAGTCCCAGTCGCGATCCCGGCCTCTGGAAGCACCGCGCCGCATGTCCAGCACAAGCCGATGGGCCATGCGGTAGAGATAGGAGAGGGGCATATCGACCACCGTATCGACATGCTGCACCTTGATCCACAGCTCCTGCATCAGATCTTCAGCGCCATCGCTCCCGCAACGTATCGCCAGGAATCGGGCGAGCGCGTTCCGATTCAGCATGAACGAAGTGACCAGTTCGCTCTGTTGTTCGCCCGCCACCCTCAGCTCGCCAGTCATATGCGGCGCTGTCCTGCTGCGTCCGTGGTGTTGCGGCACAGCGAATCTTTTGCCCGCCGCTGCCTCAACTACGGTACCCAGGCGGCGCGCCCGGACCCTGCCGCTCACGCGGCCTGGGCGAGGGACGCGCCGTGCAGAATCCCGGCATCGAAGCAGATCGTCCCGCGAAATTCCTGCGTATCGGGACCGACTGCCATCGGGCAGGTAACGCCGGGCATTGCGGTCACGTCGAACAGTTCGGTGATATGCCCCTCCAGCCTGATCCACTCCACCAGATTTCCGGTGGAAAGCTCGACGATCAGAATGCCGCACCAGGCTTCTGCATCGCGGGCCGCCAGCTCGGCATCGAGAGAGAGATGCTTGAAGGTGCCGTCCCGCGGCTTGGAGACGGTGACGATGGCATGGCCATCATGGATCGTCATGCCGCGCAGGAAGCCGGGGCAGAAAGCGATATCGCGCTTTTCGCCGGTTTGTGGATCGACTTCGATGATCTGCCCGCGACCGCTATCCAGCGCGTAGAGGCGACCATCCGCCACGCGCGGGGAATGGGGCATCGACAGTTGATCGGTCACGATCCTGCCGGTCTCGACTTCGATAATCACGCCGCCTTCATGGCGTCGCTCACGCCAGCCGGTGAGTATATCCGAACGGCTGACGGCAGTGACGTAGGCGGGCCGACCATTGGCCATCGCCATGCCGTTCAGGTGGCAGCGATCCTCCGGTGCCAGCTTCGAAATGAAGCCGGGTTTCCAGATCGGTTTGAAACTGTAGGTGAGATCGAGCGTGCACAGGCAGCTATATTTGGTGTTGACGAAGACGACGCGACCCTCGGCGTCCACGCCGACTTCGTGGATGTCGACATCGCCCGTGGTCTGGGCATTGCGCGGCACCAGAACAACGTCGAACACGTCATTGGCCCGCTCATGGGGGCGCAACATGTTTTCCAGACGCCAAACCTGGCAGAGCGACCCAAGATAGAGCCGCCCATTGGCCCAGGACAGGCCCATGGCGCGATTGAAATTCTGCTGGTTGAAGGACACGCTGCCGTTTGGCTGCCTGCCGACCAGAAAAAGTTGCCCGGTCTGATAGGACGTAAAGGCCAGGCTGGTGCGATGCGCGACGAGCCAGTCGCTCAACCCCCTCGACACGCTGATTTGCGACGTCTCCGGCGCGGGCGCCGGTCGGGTCGCATCAGGGGCGGCCGCGGCTCCGGTGCTTGTGGACGATTTGCTTTCTGCTGCGTTTCCCTTGGCCATCTTCGCTTCCCCAAAGCGCGCGGGCGCCCCGCGCGCCCGCATTGTCCTTTTCAGAAAGACGCCGTCATCGTCCTGTAACCTTTCGCCCAAGGCGGCTTGCGCGAAATTATTTTTTAAAAGCGATTTTCGGCGTTCTGAGGCCCCCGAAGCGCAAGGGTGGCCGAAAGGCTCGGCGTCACAGGTCTGTAACCTGACGCCCCCCGGCGTCCATGCTGGAGATACCGATGCCTGTTCTGGTCCATGCTGTTGCTCCTCAGACCAAAGCCATTCGCCCTTCCACGCGCAGCCTGTGGGGAGTCAGTCTCGGCGCCCTGGTGACGCTGCTCGCCAGTACGCCCGCCCTCGCGCAGGCTGATCAGCAATGCGGGCCGGTGACGGCGGGTACCGTCCAGTGTGCGCCCGATGACAATGCCTATCCGACCGGCGTGCATTATGATCTCACGGTGCTGCCGCCGCAGGACCTTACCGTCGTCGTTCCGCCGGAAACGGTAATCTCGACGGTCGATGACCAGGCCACAGGGATCGACGTTTCGACCGGTGGTGGCGCGATCATCGTTTCGGCCGCCGGATCGACGGTGCAGACGGCGGGGTGGCGCAGCCTTGGCGTGGATGCGGTAACGGGCGGCGGCGACATCACCGTCGACGCAGGCACGGTGATGACTACGGGCTATTCCGCTACTGGTATCAACGCCGATACGGGCCGGGGCGGTGACATCCGCATTACCGCCGATCAGGTAAGCACCAGCGGCGAGACTTCCGTAGGCATTCGCGCGACCACGCCCGATGGCGACATTTCGATCCATAGCGGGATCGTGTCGACCTATGGCTTTGGTTCGGACGCGATCTATGCGGCGAGCAGCAATGGCAACACGACGATCAATGTCGGGGCGGTCTATACATGGGGCGAGTCCGCGCGCGGGATCGTGGCCTATTCATCAGGTACGACCACGGTGCATGCTGAAACCGTAGGCTCGTGGGGAGGAGGATATGGCACCGAGGCCGATGCGACGGCCATAACGGCAGTCGGTACGGCGGTCGATGTCGCGATCTCCGGAACCGTCCGCACAAATGGCGACTATGCCACTGGTATCCTCGCGCGCAGCAACATGGTCTACAGCGACCCAACGGTCGTGCCGACGATCAGCGTATCCGCTGGCCTGGTTTCGACCACCGGCGCCTTCTCGGACGGCATCGTCGCGCTCAATTATGCGGAAGGCGGCCTTACCCATGTAGATGTGGGAAGCGTCTATACGCGCGGTGCGGCGTCCTTCGGCGTCTATGCGGGCAGCATGGGGGACGTCTGGGTAAATACGGGTGATGTCACTACGCTCGGCGCCGGTTCCCAGGGTGTGCACGCCGTAAGTCTTGGGGGGAACATCGACGTCACTACCGGGAATGTTTCGACCAACGGCCAGGGCGCGCATGGCGTATATGCGATCAACTATAGTCAGGGCGCGGTCACCGTCACTACCGGCGATGTGAAGACACGCCGGGACTATGCGATCGGCATCGGCGCGCTCTCGCTCGGCGACGTTTCGGTCGATACCCGTTCGGTGCAGGTCAGCGGCTATGGCAGTCAGGGCGTGGTGGCCTATAGCGTCTTCGGTTCGGTGGACGTTAAAGCGGGTACGGTATCAACATCGGGTGGCAAGGGCACGGGCATCGGGGCCTATGCATTTGCCGAGGGGCAGAGCGCACATATTTCCGTCGGATCGGTGGATACGCGCGGCGACAATGCGGTTGGCGCTCTCGCGCTTTCGGCGGGCGGTGCTGCGAGCATAGAGGTCACCGGCACGGTTTCCACAGCTGGCGAACATAGCGACGCCATTGCCGCACAGGGCGCCCTGCTAGAAGGTGGCGAGGCTGTCAGCATCAAGGCAGGCACGGTGATCACCACCGGCAATGGCGCGCGCGCTATTTCGGCAAGGGCCTCGATCGGCGATATCTCTATCACGGTCGACAAGGTGATGACCAGCGGCGACCTGGGCGGCGGCCGCCACTCGACCTGGGCGGAAGGCATTCTCGCCAGTACGGGCGAAGGCTCGATCCGGGTTGAGGCGGGTAGCGTGGATACCACGGGCCGCGGCGGCGCCGGCATCGATTTGGAGGCTGACTTCGGCGACATCGATCTTAAAGTCGACACCATCACCACCGCTGGTGCGCATGCGCCGGCTATCATAACGGCGACCTTTGACGGGGCGACGAATATCGATGCCGGGTCGATCATCACCACCGGCGAAGAGACGGAGGGCATCATCGCGCGCGCCTTCGTGCAGAATCCCTATTCGCAGGTCGATCGCAGCGTCACGATCAAGGCAAACTCCATCACGACCACTGGCATGCATGGCGATGCGATCTATGCATTGGGTGCCGATGCAATCACCGTCGATGCCGGCACGATTATCACGTCCGGAGAAGGATCGCGCGGCGTTTATGCCGTCAGTGCCTATGACGATGTTCATGTCATCGTTGACAGCCTCAAGACCAGCGGCGCCAGTGCCACCGGCATCGCGGCGCTCGCTCCCTTTGCCAATGTCAGCGTCGAAGCCGGCAGCGTGGAGACGCACGGCGATCAGGCCGGAGCGATCCACGCAGGCGGCCTGAATGCGACGGTAGCGGCGCAGAACGTCACCGTGGCTGGCCAAGGCTCGCGGGCGATCGACATGCTGGCTGCCGGGGGCAACGCATCCCTCAAGGTCGGCACGATCACCGGAACGGGTGCTGAGACGATCGGCGCCATGGTAACCAGCTATGAAGGCGACACCACCATTACCGTCGATCGCATCGCGCTGACCGGCGCCGATAGTGTCGGCATTGTCGCCCGCGCGATCGACGGCAATGCCACGATCTCCACCGGCGCGATCAGCACCACCGGGACGGCGATCGACGCCACCACCAGCGGCGACATGTCGCTCACCATCCGCGGCGCCACCAAGTCGCAGGGCAACGCGATCATCGCCAGCGGCAACAATGTCGGCGTGACGATCGCCGCCGGTGGCAGCGTTTCCGGCGTCAACGGCATCGTCGTCAGCGCGGCGACCTATGTGCCGCCGGTAGAGCCGGGCGAAGGTGAGGGCGAGGAAACCCCGCTCCGCGCCGCAGCCGATGCTGTGCATCACTTCACGCTCAACAATGCAGGCCTGCTTGAAGGGGGCAGCGGCTACGCCCTGCGCGTCGATGCCGGTACCGCGACGATCAACAACGCCGGTACAATCCGAGGACGGCTGCTGCTCGGTGAGGGCGATGACCTGATGACCAACACCGGCACCTTCCTCGCCACGGCGGACAGCAATTTCGGTGCGGGCAATGATCGCTTCGTCAATCAGGGCGTGGTTCGCATTGGTGCGGCCGGTACGCCTGCATCGAACGTGACCTTCATCGGTCTGGAGCGTTTCGAAAATGCCGGTATGATCGATCTGTCGAACGGTCATGCCGGCGACATCTTCACCCTTCCGGGCGACTATGTCGGCGCGAACGGCGCGCGGGTCGCGCTCGATGTCGGCAGCGGCACGGCAGACCGGTTCGTCATCGCTGGCGCGGCGACCGGCTCAACCGCGATCGTCCTTGCCGATGTCGGCAATGCCAATGCGGTGCTGACCGGTCGGACGCCGGTTGCCCTCATTCAGGCTGGCACCGGCTCCTCGGCCAATGCCTTCACTCTGGCGAACAGCGACATCGGCCTGGTCCATTATGGGCTGAACTTCGACGCCGCCACTGGCAGGTTCCTGCTGTCCAACGCGGCCGGCGCCCCGGTCTATCGCCTCGCCAAGCTCAACGAGACGCTGGCCAACGCCTGGAGCCGCGGCAGCGATACGCTCGCCACGCATCTTGCCGGCATCCGTGATGGCGGCGCGGCACAGTCCGGCGCACTCTGGGGTACGTTCGGCGGCGGGTCGGAACGTATCCGCCAGACCCGTTCGATCAACGGCAGCGCGCTTGCGGTCGGCTATCGGCAGGACGAGGTGGAAGCGCGGCTCGGCTACGACTTTGGCGGCGGTGAAGGCCGCCTGGCGTTCGGCATCACCGGTGGCTATATCAACTCGAAGGTCAATTTCTCCGGCAGCGCAGCACGCAGCACCGTCGATAGTTTCGATTTCGGGGGCTATGGGCATCTGTCGAGCGGTCGTTTCTTCGCCAACGGATCGGTCAATATCGCCTTTCATGCGCTCAAGGTCGCCGATCGGCTGCTGGACTATAGCGACAATCTGTCCGGCCGCAGCGTCGGCGCCCAGGCAGAGGCAGGTGTCCGCTTCGGGGGCGGTGCCTTCTTCGTCGAGCCTTCGGCCCGGCTGTCCTGGTCGCACACCAGCCTCGATGATGTCGCGGCGCTCAACCAGAAGGTATCGCTCGACAGTCTGAACAGCGTGCGTGGCACCTTCGGCGCGCGTCTGGGCGGGACGACGCATATCGGGGCTACGCAGACGACCTTTTATGGTGGCGTCCACTATGTCCATGAATTCGCCGGAACCGGCGGGGCGACCCTGTTCAGCAGCACGGCCAGCGATACGATCGCCGGTGTTGCGCTACCCGATCAGGTGCGTGCATCGCTCGGCGCCAATATCGGTGGCGATGGCCCGGTATCGGGCTTTGTCCAGGCCGATGGGGCGTTCGGCTCCGGCCGACACGGGGCTGGCGGCCGCATCGGCATCCGCTTCGGCTTCTAAAAGCGACCTGACTTTCGGGTCGCGGCAATATTCCGCCGCGGCCCGCCAACCCAGAAATGTTGTGCTCAAGCATTGAACGGGTCGACATGTGACAAGCTCATGCGAAGCCAGCGGCCGCAACTATCGACGAGATAAGTCGGCGATCTAATCGGCGCTGCCCGGAATGCGCGAACGGCGGCGCGGTCATATCGTCAACGCCATCTCCATGGGCAGATTCATCTCCGTGCCCGGCATCAGCTTCTATTGCTCAAAAAGAGGGCGTCACCGTTCCAGATCGGTGGACAACTCGACCATTCAGATAGCTGCCCGGCCGAGCTTCACGAGCACCATCATACAGGCCTTCAGGACGAAGGGCTGGACGCTTTCAACCGCCGAAACCGACGGTAGCATATACCTATCGCACATGTTTCTGGCGATGGCCGAAAAACAGCCGGCTAAGTGATTGATAAATGGCGCACCCAAGAGGATTCGAACCTCTGGCCTTTGCCTTCGGAGGGCAACGCTCTATCCAGCTGAGCTATGGGTGCGTGACGTTGGTCAGGAGGCGCGGGTAGCAAAGTCCTTCGCACTGCGCCAGCGTCAAAATCGCTTCGATCAATCTTATTTTGCCGCTTTTTCCATCGGCTGGAATGACCCAAGGCCGCAACTGGCCCCCGGTTGCAGGCCGGGGCCGTTGTTCCACAACACCGTGATCAGATCGACAGAACAGATTTGCGACATGCTGGTGCGGTATGAAAATCGCTTTTCAAAACCCAGCGTGGGGCAGGCCATCGGCAATATGTTGCGATAGACCTTGCCGCCATTCATCAGGAAATCGATGGTGCGGTCGTCGCGCACATCGGTTGATCGGATGGACCGGATCTGCACGCAATCCACCGGCTTGCCCTTGGCGACATAGGGATCGGGCGCGCTCTTCGCCATCACGGGCGCGGTGGTAGCGGCCATGATCATGCATAGCGGCAAAGCGATGGGGCTGTTGGAAAACGGGCGGGCGAACATGACTTATCTCCTATCCCCCATCGAATCGACGGCATGGAACGTCATTAACCGTCAGCTTCTAACCCATTCATGCTGAACGGCGCGAAAATGAAGCGGCGCCCGGTTCAGGCCGCTTTGGACGCTGCCGCCTTGGGCGCGGCCGTCTTGGGCTTGAACCGGCACAGATCGCTCACGATACAGCGCCAGCATTCGGGCTTGCGCGCCTTGCAGACATAGCGCCCATGCAGGATCAGCCAGTGATGCGCATCGCGGCGGAATGGCCCCGGCACATGTTTTTCCAGCTTCTGTTCGACGGCCAGCACCGTCTTCCCCGGCGCCAGCCCGGTGCGGTTGCCGACACGGAAAATATGCGTGTCGACTGCGAAGGTTTCCTGCCCGAACGCGGTATTCACCACGACATTGGCGGTCTTGCGCCCGACGCCGGGCAGGGTGGTCAGCGTGTCGCGGTCCTGCGGCACTTCGCCCCCGAAATCGCGCACCAATATTTCGGACAGGCCGATGACATTTTTCGCCTTGGTATTGAACAGGCCGATCGTCTTGATGTGCTGCTTCAGACCGTCTTCGCCCAGATCGACCATCTGTTGCGGCGTATGGACTTCACGGAACAGCGCGCGCGTCGCCTTGTTGACGCCGACATCGGTCGCCTGCGCGGAAAGGGTGACGGCCACCAGCAATTGATAGGGATTGCCATATTCCAGTTCCGTCACCGGCGCTGGATTGGCTTCGGCCAGACGGCTGAAGAAATCGAATATTCGGGCCTTGTTCATTGGCGTTACAGGCCCAGCACGCACTTCATGTCATAACGTCCGGCCGGTTGCCCGACCAGCCAGCGCGACGCCTTCACCGCCCCGCGTGCAAAGATGGTGCGGTTTTCGGCGCGGTGACCGATCTCGATTCGCTCGCCTTCGGTCGCGAATATCACCTGATGGTCGCCCGCAACCGATCCGCCGCGCAGCGCTGCAAAGCCGATGGCGCCCGGCGTCCGCGCGCCGGTAATGCCGTCGCGCCCACGCTCGCTATGATCGGCAAGGGCGATGCCGCGCCCGCGCGCCGCCGCTTCGCCCAGCAACAGGGCGGTGCCCGACGGTGCGTCCACCTTGTGCCGATGATGCATTTCGACAATCTCTATGTCCCATTCCTCGCCCAGGCCCGCCGCGGCCTTTTCCACCAGCGCCGCCAGCAGGTTGACGCCCAGCGAGGTATTGCCGGTCTGGAGCACCGGGATCATCGCCGCAGCCTCGTCGATCAGCGCATGATGCACCGGTTCAAGGCCGGTGGTGCCGATGACGATCGGCTTTCTGGCGGCGATGCAGGCATCCAGATGCGCGCTCAGCGCTCCCGGCACGGAAAAATCGATCATCACATCGCTCGCCTGCGCCAGCGCCAGCGGGTCGGCCGTCATGGCGATGCCGGGGGCGATGTCGCCCGAAGGATTGCGATCGGTCCCGCCCGAAATGCCGATGCCGCCATCGATCGCTACCTGCGCAATGGCGCGCCCCATGCGGCCAGCGGCCCCGAAAATGCCGATCGTCGTCATATCATGTCGCCCATATGTCTCGTTCGATCGGCCGATGCCAGAGCGGAACGGCTTTGTCATCCCTTGGCGCCGCGACTAGAAGGAACCTCATGGCGCACGACATCCATAATATCGTCATCCTCACTGGCGCGGGCATTTCCGCCGAATCCGGCCTTGCCACCTTTCGCGGTCCCGATGGCCTGTGGGAAGGACATCGGGTGGAGGATGTCTGTACCCCTGAAGCGCTGGCTCGCGACGCGGCGCTGGTCCACCGTTTTTATGACGAGCGCCGGGCAAGGCTGGCGGAAGTTCAGCCGAACGATGCGCACCACGCGCTTGCCGCGCTGGACGCGCAATGGCCGGGGCAGTTGCTGATCGTTACGCAGAATGTCGATGATCTCCACGAACGGGCGGGTGCGAAACGGCTGATCCACATGCATGGCGAACTCAAGTCCGCGCTGTGTGCCGCCTGTGGCCGGGCTGCCGCATGGGCGGACCCGCTGCCGCCCGGCAGCCGCTGTGAGGGATGTGGCCAGCCCCGCCTGCGCCCGGACATCGTCTTTTTTGGTGAAATGCCCTATCGGATGGATCATATCGACGATGCCATTCAGGATGCGGACCTGTTCGTTTCGATCGGCACTTCGGGCGCGGTCTATCCTGCCGCAGGTTTCGTGCAGATTGCCCGCCATGCCGGCGCCCGCACGCTGGAACTCAATCTCGATCCGTCGGCGGGCAGCATCTATTTCGAGGAAAGCCGCCTTGGCCCTGCCAGCCTGCTGGTCCTTCAACTGGTACGGGAGTTGCTGGGGTAAATAGGGAAAGCCTCTCGCAATGTCCGCCGCTTATAGTATAGCGCGGCCTTTCCCTGTCGCGTCGCGGAGCATTGCGTGATTACTGTCCAGCGGGTGGCCAAGGCCGCCGGCAAACATCTGACCAGAACAGCGCTGACATTGCGCAAGGCGCTGGGCGCGCGCAAATTGCGCAGCTGTCCGGCCTGCGCCGCGCCGGTCGTGGGCTTTTTCCGTTATGGCGACAATGGCGAATGGGGATGCCCGGAATGTGGCGCCTCGCCCCGCGAACGGTTGATGAACTGGCTGATCCAGCAGGGGCGGCTGACCGTCCCGACCAGCGGCGCGATCCTTCATATGGCACCCAATGAAGGGAGCCTCGTCCGCCGCTTTTCCGCCGCCGCCGACTATATACCGGCTGACCTTGACCCGTCGCGCTACACGGTCGCCAACATGCGTCGCGTCGATCTGATGGAACTGGCCGATGCTGATCGTTACGACCTCTTCTATGCCAGCCATGTGATGGAGCATGTGCCCGATGACATGGCGGTATTGCGCAACATCCATCGCGCCTTGAAACCGGGCGGCGAAGCCTGGCTGATCGTCCCGTTATGGGACAAGCCGACCGAGGATGGCAGTTTTGACATCCCGCCGCGTGAGCGCGAACGGCGCTTTGGCCAGTGGGATCATGTGCGCCAATATGGTCTGGACTTCGCCGATCGCATCCGCGCGGCGGGGTTCGATCTGGAGGAAATCGACGCCGCTGCGATCGACGATGACACACGCCATTTCCATGCGCTGGACGATCGTTTGTTCCGCGCCCGCAAACCCGGCGGAGACACCGCAGGGTGAGCCGCCTTGCGCGGCTGGAAGGGTCGGCCCGCTTCCTCGCGCTGGTGAAGCTCGCCAATGTCGGTCTGGTCCTGATATGGGGCTTTGCCGTCACCTTCGTCTTCGTGCGCATCCTGCCGATGGCGGAATTCCAGGCGTTTCTGCTGCTGGTGGCGTTCGGCAATTTCACCATATCGGCCGAATTTGGCCTGACCAGCATCATCTATGCCCGGTTGCGTCGCCACTGGCTGGCGCGCGCCGGGGGGACTGATGCGCCCGATGATGGCGGATTCCGGCTGGAGGAAATGGGAATACTCTTCTTGTTTCTGGGGCTGCTGATCGCGGCTGCGACGCTGATCCTGCTGGTTGGGCTGGCCTCTGGCTGGCTGACGACGCGCCTGCCGCTGCTTTTCCTGCTCTTCTTCCTGTCCGCCTGCCTCAACCTGCCTGCCTTGCTGGCAAAGCGGGCGCTGGCGGCGGTCGATGGCAATTTCCTGTGGGAAGGGCTGGATTGCGCCCGCCGCGTGGTTACCATCGGCCTGCTGCTGGCGATGCTGGCCGGGCTGGACCCGCGCCTGTCTCTGGCCCTGCAACTGGCGGTCAGCATCGCGGTCATCGGCTATGCCATCGCCCATGTGCACCGCCGCCTTGGCATGACCCGGCGTCACTGGCTCGCCTTCCGTGCTGGCGGTGGTCATGTCCGTGCGCATTATCTGCGTGACATCGGGGCGTCGGCCGCCTTCACCGTGTCGGACATCATCGCCTATAACGCGCCTTATTTCACCATAGCCGCCGCCACCGGCGATGCCCGGCCAATGCTGCTGTTCGACTTCTTCTTCAAAATGTCCCGCGCCCTGTCGATGCTGGTCCGTGCGATGGTGGAGGCCGCCTTGCCCCGCATCACGCGCGCCTATCATGCGGGCGACACCGCGCGCCTGCGCCAGTTGATGGGCCGTGCGCTCGGCGCTGCCCTGCTGTTCGCGCTGGGCCTGTCGGCGATGCTGCTGACGGCGGGGGGCTGGCTGTTCGCTATCCTGTTCGACGGCCGCGCTGCGATAGACCGCGCCGACATTGCGATCATGATCCTCGCGCTCGCGGCGCTGACCCTGCTCAGCGTATCGGTCTATGTGCAGACGGCGCTTGGCCGTTTCGGCGAATTGCTGTTGCGCTCGCTGCCCTTCCTCGCCGGTTCGCTGGCCAGCGCACCGCTGGCGCTGCTGCTCTGGCCTGACCGGTTCGACCTTGCCTTTCTCGGCCTCTACGCGCTGACGCTGCTGGGCGTTGCGATCCTCCACCTTCTGTCCCTGCGAAAGCTGCTGCGCGCATGAAAGTCGCCATGGTCGACCCCTCGCTCTTCACCGGGCGCTATGACGACAGCCTGTGCGCGGCACTGGCCGGGGAGGGCGCGGACGTCACGCTGCTGGGTCGCCCGACGCGCGCCACCGATGCGATCATGCCGCATGGCTATGCCTACAGTCCTCATTTCTTCCGCCATAGCGAAGCGCTGCGCGCCCGCATTGGCGAAGGCCGCGCCTTTCGCATCGCAAAGGCGGCCGAATATGGCATCGCCTGCGCATGGGGCGACATCGCGCCGCTGCAACGCGCCGACATCGCCCATATCCAGTGGCTGCCGCTGGCTCCGGCCGACCGACTGATGCTCACCCGGCTGAAGGGGCGCACGGCGCTGGTCCATACCGTCCATAATGCCGATGCCTATCATGCCGATGCGGGTGTGCAGGGCCGGGGCTATCGCGCGCTGCTCGACCTGTTCGATGCGCTGATCGTCCATGGCGATACCACGCGCGCGGCGCTGACGGGGCAGGGGATCGATCCCGCGCGAATCCATGTAACGCCGCATCCGCCCATGCGCCTTGCCGCCGCCACCGCCGCCGACCTTGCCGCGATCCCGGCGGCCACCATGCCGCGCATCCTGTTCTTCGGCACCATCCGCCCCTACAAGGGCGTCGACCTGCTGATCGACGCCTGCCTGGCATTGTGGCGCGCGGGCCATAGGTTCGAACTGGTGCTGGCGGGCAAGCCCTTCATGGATGTTGCATCCCTGATCGATGCCGTGGCGCAGGCGGGCTTCGCCGACCGGCTGATCACCGATTTCGGCTTCCTCACCGAACCCCGGCTCGACGCGCATATGGCCCGTGCCGACATGATCGTCTTCCCCTATCGCCATATCGATTCGAGCGGCGCTTTCCTTTCCGCGCTTCACCATGGCAAAGCGATGGTAACGTCGGACGCGGGGATGTTTGGACAATTGCCCGATGGCGTAGCGGTCAGGGCGCCGGCCGGAAATGCAACGGCACTGTCCCAAGCCCTCTTGCCGCTGATCGAAAGCGCGGCCATCAGGCAGAGCCATGGGGCGCAGGCGCGCGCCTATGGACAGGAAATGGGGAATTGGAAGGATATGGCCGTGGCGACCATGGGCATCTATAAAAGCGTAATGGCTGGCCGCGCATGAACCGCTATCGCCGTGAACTGTCCGACCGTGCCCTTGCCCTGCGCCTCGCGGTAACCGGGCGTATTCATCAATATCCGGAAATCCAGGCGCTTAAGCGCTTCCTGTCGGCCTTTGCCGTCGATTGCCTGTTCGATGTCGGCGCCAATCGCGGCCAATATGCCACCATGGTGCGCAAGGATGCGGGTTTCAAAGGGCTGATCCTGTCGTTCGAACCCAATCCGGACGTGTTTGCCCAGCTGCAACGCGCGGCGACGTCGGACCGTAACTGGCATGTGTTCAACATGGCCCTGTCCGATTTCGACGGCACGGCCAGCTTCAACATCATGGCCGCCGATCAGTTCAGTTCGCTCAAAAAACCATCGGGTGCGCAGGACGCGATTTTCGCCGACCGCAACAAGGTGACGAAGACGGTGGAGATGCAATGCCGCCGCCTCGACGGCCTGCTTCCCGAACTGGTGGCGCAACATGGCTTCAACCGGCCCTTCCTGAAAATGGATACCCAAGGTCATGACCTGTCGGTCTGCGAAGGCGCGGGCGCCGTCATGGCGGACATGCTCGGCGTCCAGACCGAACTGGGTGTCCGCCCCATTTATGAAGGGGGCACCGGCTATCGCACAATGATCGACTGGCTGGACGCACGCGGCTTCGCGCCTTCGGCCTTCTTTGCCAATAACAAGGGGCATTTCCCGCTGCTGGTCGAAATGGACGGCATTTTCGTCAACCGGACATTGGTGGAGGCCTGACCATGGTTGGCGCCCCCGGTTTCGTCAGCGCCCGTCGGCTGTTCCTGGCCGGTGCCATCGCGCTGGCGCTGTGGCTGGGCGCGACATTCCTGTGGCATGTCACCTATCGTCAGGGCGTCAGTCTGGCGGTCATCCTGTTGCTCGATCAGGATTTTCCCGCGTTGCTGGGGTCGCTCGCGCTGCTGGCGCTGGCGGCACCATGGGCGGAGGGGAAGGGGCTGGCGCTGCCCCGGCCGACCGCGCGGATCATCGTGCCGCTGATCGTCCTGCTGGGCCTTGCCGCATGGGCGGGCCATTATGCCCTGTTTCAGGATTATGCGATCAGCCGCGATGAAGAAGTCGCGCGTTTCGCCGCCGCCTACATGCGCGAAGGGCTGTTCGCCCGCCCGATTCCGGTCGAATGGGAACCCTATCGCCGGGCGATCATGCCCGAATTTTTCTCGCCATTTGGCGCTGCGGATTACTGGACGGCGGCCTATCTACCGGTGAACAGCGCCATTCAGGCGCTGTTCTGGCAAATGGGCGATCCCAATCTTGCCGGGCCTGCCCTGCTGATGATGGGCCTGTTCGCGCTATGGCGCGTCGCGCTGCACCTCATGCCCGACCGGCCGGACGCGGTCTGGGTGACGATGCTGCTGGGCTTTTCGTCCAGCCAGCTTTGGGTCACGGCGATGACGCCCTATGCCATGACGGGCCATTTCGCGCTCAATATGGTGTGGCTGGCGCTGGTGCTGCGCGGCGGGCTGATCGGCCATCTGTGCGCGGGCGTCGTCGCGCTGCTCGCGGCGGGGCTGCATCAATGGCATTTCCCGCCCATTTTCATCGCGCCCTTCATCCTGTGGATGCTGCTGGCGCGGCGATGGACGGTCGCGGCCTTCCACGCGCTGACGATAATCGCCATCGTCATCATCTGGGCAAAGATCTGGCCGGGCTTCCTGCTCCATTCGCTGGGTGCGCCGACCGACGTACGTCCCTCCGCGGGCGTTGCGGACAAGGTCGGCAGCCTGTTCGAACGGCTGGGTGATCGCTGGCAGCCGCTGGTGAACCTCACCCGCTATGTCGCCTGGAACAATATCCTGATGGTGCCGCTGGCGACGCTGGGCATTGCGGCGATCCGCTGGCGTCCGATGATTCGCGGGCAGGAAATCGCGCTGCCGCTGGCGCTCGGTTGCCTTGCCGGGTGTCTGCTTGCTCTGGCACAGGGCTATGGCTGGGGGTTCCGCTATGCCCACGGCTTCATCGGTCCCTTCTGCCTGCTTGCGGGACTGGGATGGGCGCGCTTCCGGCCGCACGGCGCGCTGCGCCCGCTGCTGATCGGCGTGGTCATCACGCTGTGCGCCAGCGCCTTCCTCGTCTGGCGCACGCATATATTCGTCGCGCCCTATGCCGCCAGCCATCGCCTGATCGATTCGAGCGAGGCCGACGTCGTGCTGGTCGACCCGCGCGGGGGACTCTACGTCACCGATCTGGTGCGCGGCCGCAACGGTGTGCCGGGCAAGCCCATGGTCATGAACCTTGGCATGCTGACGCTCGATCAGGTCGATAAGCTGTGCGAATCCTATGTGGTCGAACTGTTCGACCGTGTGGAGTTTCGCCCGCTCGGTGTCCCGCTGGCGCGCTGGAACCTTGGGCGGATGGATGCGCTGCGTGCGCATATGAAGGAAGCGGGCTGCGATCGTCCGGTCCAGCCACCGCTCCCCGACAATTTCGAAGACGCCTTCAACGCCGCCGACAACGCGATTTAAAGCATCCTGACGTCGGCCAACAGCGTGCGACCGAACTGGAAAACGCCTTCTGATCAACGCATGGCTAAAGCCATTGGGCCTTAAATAAACATCCGTTCAGGCTGAGCCTAAGAAGTAAGGCCCCTTTCGATTGCCTGCCAAGGTTCAAGGCAGGCGCGTTACTGCCCTGAAATCACTCATGGCAGTCTTCGAAAATCTCAGGTGGAACGGACATTTTAAAGGCGCGACGCCCTCAATTACCCCGCAGTCATATTCTCGGCCGCTGGCGCATCGTCGCGATAGAGCAGCATGACCGATCCATCCTCGCCCTTCACCGCGCGGATGGGCAGGCTCATTTGTAGCGCGGACAGAAATTCCTGGCTGTCGCTGGTCCGGAACCGCCCGCCGATGCGCAGCGCCGACACGCGCGTATCGCCGATCAGGATCGGCGCCTTGCGATAGCGGTTGAACTCGCCCGCCGCCTGATCGATCGTTTCGCCGTCCAGTTCGACCATCTGTTCGCGCCAGGCGGTGCGCTGGTCGATCAGTTTCGCGCCCAGATTGGTCAGCGCGATGGTGCGCGGCTGGATCACGGCGCCCACGCCGGCGGGGACTTTCTGTCCGGCGCTGCCGCCCGACCGCACTGTCACCGTGCCCTGCGTCACCGTCAGTTCGATGATCGATGGGCGCATCCGCACGTTGAACGCGGTGCCAACGGCGCGGATGACCGCAGACCGCGCTTCCACGTCGAACGGCCGCTTCGTGTCATGGGCGACATCGAAGGACGCCTCGCCTTTGAGGATGCGGACCTTGCGTCCGTTGGCGGTGAAGCGGACTTCCGCCTCGCTATCGCTGTTGAGGTGCAGGATGGACCCATCGTCCAGCGCGATGTCGCGATATTCGCCGATTTCGGTCTGGTATCGGTCGATGCCGCTGAATGTCCGCACGGTCACGATCGCGGCGACCAGAAAGAATATCAGCGCAATCCCTGCCGCGATCATGATGTTGCGCGACAGGCGGCGCTGCTGTTCCTCGCTCACGATCTGCGCCATCGGAGGCAGGGTGATGTCGGCCGCGGCGCTTTTCAGCCGCTCGGCGGCTTCCCACGCGGCTTCGGCGCGGGCAAAGGCGACGGCATGGCTCGGATCGCTTTCGATCCAGACGCAAATCTCGTTTTCGGTCTGTTCGCTGGGGTCGCGGTTAAGCCGGGCTAGCAGGCATGCGGCTTGCGCCTCTATCGCGTCCCTGTCTGCGCTGTTCGACCCTGGTCCCGACGCCTGCACGCTCGAAGTCCGTTTCCTCACGTTCTGCCCAGGCCCGCATAACTATCGCGATGGCTTTGGCCAGATGTTTTTCAACGGTAGAAACGGACAAGGACATTTCGTCCGCTATTTCCAGCATCGATTTTTCGTGAATGCGACGAAGGATGAAGACGCGGCGGCACTGGGGGGGCAGCGACTCGACGATGGTTTCGACCTGACGCAGCGCTTCGCGGGCGTGCAGCTGGGCCTCGATATTATTTTCGCCGCCCAGCAATTCCAGATCGGCGATGGTTTCGAAACTGACCACCTTGTTACGGCGGGCGGTGTCGATGACGAGGTTGCGGGCGATAGTGAAGAGATAGGCGCGACCGGTGGTCACATTTTCCCAATTATCCGTGGCATAGGCGCGGGCCATGACCTCTGCGACCATATCTTCCAGTTCATGGGTGGACGGTAAAATCCGGCGCAGGCGGCCGCGAAGGGCGGCTTCCTGAGGCAGGATGACCGTTTTGAACCATTCCAGTTTAGCGCGAACCCGTTGCACGATGACCCCCTTATTTGTCAGCCGCGCCTCTCCCGTTTCTTTATTTTGTAACAGTCAATCATGGATGCAGGGGGCTGTCCAGCCGTCGAAGGCCGCTTTCCTACCCGATCGGGTAAAAAAGTTCCGGTGATGGTAAAATAATTGTGGATATGTTGCCACGGGCGCACAGTTATGTCGGTCAACACCTCCCTGAACGCATCAAACGGATGGCGGCGGCAATTCCACAGGGGCAGAATCGGGCTGGTCGTAATCGGGGCTGACCGGGCTGATCTCGTCGGGCTGCCGTATTGGGCTTTCATCGGGCGTGGCTGGCGGCGGCATCTCGTCGGGGGATTGCGGCTCGATCGTGTCGGGGGCCGGGATCGCGTCGGGGTCTGTATCGGGGCGGGTGGCCATGTCCTTGTCTCTCCTTTGTAACCTCCTGTCCCTACGTTTGGGCGACTGCGACGGTTCCGGGGCGGATTCCATATCCCTTGCCTCTTTCCGCGCTTTTCTCTATGCCGCGCCGACCGGCGACCGATGCGGGCGTGGCGAAACTGGTAGACGCGCCAGATTTAGGTTCTGGTATCGCAAGATGTGGGGGTTCGAGTCCCTTCGCCCGCACCAGACGCCGCCTGCGGCGACGCCACCGAAATTCAGCTGAAGAAAGCGTTTGAGAGAAGAGATGCAGACTGTCGAGACGTTGAACGAGGGCCTGAAGCGCGCCTACACCGTAACCATCACGTCGAAGGACATCGACGCCCGAGTGGACAAGGAAGTCAAGGCGATCGCACCGCAGGTGCGCATGCCCGGCTTCCGCGCTGGCAAGGTGCCTGCGAACCTCGTGAAGAAGATGCACGGTGAATCGCTTCAGCGCGACGCCCTGAACAACAGCATTCAGGAAAGCATCCAGAAGCTGATCGCCGACCAGAAGCTGCGCCCCGCGATGCAGCCGTCGGTCGAGCTGGACGAAGGCTTCGAATTCGGCAAGGACGCTGAAATCAAAGTGGCTCTGGAAGTGCTGCCCGAAATCGCAGCCCCCAGCATCGATGGCCTGAAGCTGGAACGTCTGACCGTCGAAGTCGCTGACGCGCAGGTCGATGAAGCCGCCGGTCGCATCGCGACGCAGCAGGGCGCGCTCGAAGAACATGCCGCCAGCCACAAGGCGAAGGACGGCGACACGCTCAAGATCGATTTCGTCGGCAAGATCGACGGCGAAGCATTCGAAGGCGGTTCGGCCGAAGGCGTGAACCTCAAGATCGGCGCAGGCCAGTTCATCCCCGGCTTCGAAGAACAGCTGACGGGCGTGAAGAAGGGCGAAGAAAAGACGATCACCGTCACCTTCCCCGAAGATTATGGCGCGGCGCACCTGGCGGGCAAGGAAGCGACCTTCGACATCACCGTTCAGGCGATCCTGAACGCCGACAAGCCCAAGGTTGACGAAGAATTCGCCAAGTCGCTGGGTCTGGAAGGTCTGGACAAGCTCAAGGAGCTGCTGAAGGGCCAGATCGAACAGGAACATAACGGCCTGACCCGCACCTATATGAAGCGCAAGCTGCTCGATCAGCTGGCCGCTTCGCATGATTTCGACGTGCCGCCCAGCATGGTGGAAGCCGAATTCGGTCAGATCTGGCAGCAGCTTCAGCATGAAGCCACCCATGAGGAAGATCCGGCCGCCGCGATCGCCGAAATGGAAGCGGAAAAGGACGATTATCGCGCCATCGCGGTGCGTCGCGTTCGCCTCGGCCTGCTCCTCTCGGAAATCGGCCAGGCTAATGGCGTTGTCGTGTCCGATCAGGAAATGAACCGCCTGATCATGCAGGCTGCGCAGCAGTATGGCCCGCAGGACCGCGAACGCTTCGTCCAGTATGTCCGTCAGGATCCGATGGCCGCCGCTCAGCTGCGCGCGCCGCTTTATGAAGACAAGGTCGTCGACTTCCTGTTCGAAAAGGCGGAAGTCACCGACCGTGCCGTCAGCCGCGACGAGCTGGAAGCCGCGATCGAAGCCGAAGATGGCGATCTGAAGCCGCACGTCCACGGCCCCGGCTGCGGTCATGACCATGATCATGACGAAAAGCCCAAGGCCAAGAAGGCTGCGCCCAAGAAGAAGGCTGCCGAAGCCGCTGAAGACGCCCCGGCCGAAGCCGCTGCTGAAGAAGCGCCGGTGAAGAAGGCTGCGCCCAAGAAGGCCGCCGTCAAGAAGGACGAAGCCGTCGCAGAAGACGCCGCTGCCGAGGAAAAGCCCAAGAAGAAGGCTGCTCCCAAGAAGGCCGCTGCCAAGGCTGAATAAGCCTTTTCTTGCAGCTATGATGAGCGCCCGGCTTCCCTGTGAAGCGCGGGCGCTTTTCATTTTTGCCAGCCTTTCCTTTCGGAAATCGGCGTGGCAGATGAAATATTAAGGATGATGCGCCATGCCGTTCGCATGATGGGGCAGGGCATGTTGGTGCAGAGCGTGGGGGCGATGAAGGAATTTCCGTCAGTGAACAGTGAAACGGCCACCGTGACTCCGCGCGTCGCGGTGATCCTGCCCTGCTATAATGAGGCTGGCGCGATCGTGCAGACGGTGGAGGATTTCCGCCGCGCGCTGCCCGCCGCCGACATCTATGTCTTCGACAATAACAGCACCGATGGTAGCCGCGATCTGGCGGCCGGGGCGGGGGCCATCGTCCGCCGGGTGAACCAGCAGGGCAAGGGCCATGTGGTGCGCCGCATGTTTGCCGACGTCGACGCCGACATCTACATCATGGCCGATGGCGACGCGACCTATGAAGCCGCCGCCGCCCCCAGGATGGTCGCTGCCATGCTGGAGGATAATCTGGACATGGTCGTGGGCGCGCGCAGGTCGGAAGTGGAGGAAGCCTATCGGCGCGGCCACCGCTTCGGCAACTGGGCGCTGACCAGCCTGCTCAAGCAATTGTTCGGACGCAGCTTCACGGACATTTTGTCGGGCTACCGGGTCTTTTCCCGTCGCTTCGTCAAGAGCTTCCCGGTCCTGTCGGCGGGGTTTGAGATCGAAACCGAAATCAGCGTCCACGCGCTCGAACTCGCCATGCCGGTATCCGAAGTCATGACCGCCTATGGCGCGCGCCCCGAAGGATCGGTCAGCAAACTCAGCACCTATCGTGATGGCTGGCGCATATTGCGTACGATCATCACGCTCTACCGCATCGAACGGCCGATCCTGTTCTTCGGCATCATTGCGGCCCTTCTTGCTGCGCTTGCCATCGGCCTTGCGGCGCCGCTCATCCTCACCTATCTGGAAACCGGCCTCGTCCCGCGTTTTCCGACCGCGATACTGGTGACCGGCGTGATGATCCTCGCCACCCTGTCCGCCATGTGCGGCCTCATCCTCGACACGGTGGTGCGTGGCCGACGGGAAGTGCGCCGCCTTGCCTATCTCGCCTTTCGCGCGCCGTCCGACTACGCGCGCCGCGACTGAACCTTACCTTCCCCCTTGAACCATCCGCTTTTTGTGCCGATGTAGGGGGCCGGGCAAAAGCACCTGACTGAAAGAGCAAAATGACCGACATCATGCATGATCCCTTGGCCGCGCTGGTCCCCATCGTCATCGAACAGTCGAACCGCGGCGAACGCAGCTTCGACATCTATTCGCGCCTGCTGCGGGAACGGATCATCTTCGTCACCGGCCAGGTGGAAGATCATATGGCTTCGCTGATCGTCGCCCAGCTGCTGTTCCTCGAATCGGAAAATCCGAAGAAGGACATCTGGATGTACATCAACTCGCCGGGCGGCGTCGTGACGGCGGGCATGGCGATCCACGATACGATGAGATATATCCGGCCTCAGGTCGGCACCGTGTGCATCGGTCAGGCCGCCTCGATGGGCAGCTTCCTGCTGGCTGCGGGTGAACCGGGTAAGCGCATCGCGCTCTCCAACGCCCGCATCATGGTGCATCAGCCGTCGGGCGGGGCACAGGGCATGGCGTCGGATATCGAGATCCAGGCCAAGGAAATCCTGCGCATCCGTCGTCGCCTGAACGACCTCTATGTGAAATATACCGGCCAGTCGCTGGAAGCGGTGGAAAAGGCGATGGACCGCGACACCTTCCTCGAAGCGGATGAGGCCAAGGCCTTCGGTCTGGTCGATGAAGTGTTCGATCGCCGCCCGGTTGCCGCTGAGGCGTCCGAAGCATAATTCGCCATTCGCTGTGATGCGGATATGATGCAAAAAAAAGCCCGGATCGTTGCCATCGATCTGGGCTTTCTTGTTGGTCAGGAACTTTACGCCGGATTTCCTTCAGGCGCAAAGTTCCGATCCTGATCCTGATCTCGAACCGGGGGAGCGGCGGTCTTTCGCCCGATCAGCAATGTCCTCAATAGCCTGAGCAGCGGCGCTTCCACCAGCAGATAGGCGATCACGCAAGCCGCTATCGTAGCCACCAATATCCCCAGATACAGCGGCACATGCGGAATGCTGGTCAACAGAACAACTTTCTTGAGCAGTTTCAGCATCATACTCGCGACACTTTCGTGCGCCAGATATAGGATGTAGGACGCGTCGCCGATCAGGCTGAGGAAGGGCAGGGTCAGCACCATGCCATGCTTCTCCATTGCCGCGGCGCCTGCGACGATCAGCATGAAAGCCGTCGAGTAGGCGATCTGAATAAAGGGCGGTGCCATCACGCCCGGCGCCAGCATCAACGTCCGTTCCCAACCATATGTGACCGGTATCGCAATCAGGCCGGCCACCAATATCCACCCGCCGATGCTGCGCGACGGTGCCTTCTGCATGATGCCGAACGCCGCTATGCCCAGAAAGAAGTTGATGTTGTTCGGCGCGACGAAGGTAGACCAGAAAAGCGAATCGCCGGTCGCGCCAAAAAAGTTGACGCCCAGGATGATGGCCAGCCACGCCCCCATCAACCCTATGCCCACGCGTAGATGGACGATGACGCACAGGAAGAAGGCGTAAAACAAAACCTCATGATACAGCGTCCATGCCGGCCCGATCGGCGCGCGAAAATCATTGAAGTGAATGAGGGATAGGGTCGAAGCGAAGTCGAGGGGATGAGTTGGGAAGGATTTCACTCCGCCCACAGCCAGCGTCCCGGCCAGCGCCACGATCGTGACCAGCCAGTAGATGGGATAGAGCCGGATGAACCGTTTCAGCACATAATTGCCTGCCCGTTCGGGGCGACGGATGTCGCGCCGATGAGCCAGGAGGATAATGAACCCGCTTAGAACAAAGAAGAAATTGACGCCAAGCCAGCCATGGCTGGTATAGTCTCTCAATATTGGCGGCATTCCCACTCGGGGTTCGTGAAACATGACCGACAGGTGAAAGGCCAGGACCGCCATAGCCGCCAGCGCACGGCCGGCCTGAAGTGATCCAAGCATGGTTTCTCCACCGAATCTATTTGTAGAATTGCTACGCATCATGTGTGCCGGCAGAAACAACACAAGACGTTTTTCACGCCTTGAAAGGCTGAACCTGCCCTATGATATGACAGAATGACTGTAGCTAAGCGGTGCATCGGTCGGATTTTTGCTCCGGATCATCCCAAAAATGAGCCGGGGCTAACCGATTATTGACCGGATGTGCTGGACAATGACCCCTTGTGATTCCTGTCGTCACGGGTTTAGGATGGTAGAACAGGATCGGCCTTGCGTTGTTCGTCAGCATTGTGATGAAGGGCGGAAGGCAGGAAAGAAGGCAAAATGACGAAACTAACGGGTTCCGATTCAAAAAGCACACTTTACTGCTCCTTCTGCGGCAAGTCGCAGCATGAAGTGCGCAAGCTGATCGCAGGACCGACCGTGTTCATCTGCGACGAATGCGTGGAACTGTGCAACGACATCATTCGCGAAGAGACCAAGGGCGGTCTCGTCGGGAAGAAGGATGGCGGTGTGCCGACCCCGCAGGAAATCTGTGATGTCCTCGACGATTATGTGATCGGGCAAAAACGCGCCAAGCGCGTTCTGTCGGTCGCTGTCCACAATCACTATAAGCGTCTGAACCACGGTTCGAAGCCGGGCGAGGTCGAACTGGCGAAGTCGAACATCCTGCTCGTCGGTCCCACCGGTTGCGGCAAGACGCTGCTGGCGCAGACGCTGGCGAAGACGTTCGACGTGCCCTTCACCATGGCCGATGCGACCACGCTGACCGAAGCGGGTTATGTGGGCGAGGATGTGGAAAACATCATCCTCAAACTGCTTCAGGCGTCCGACTATAATGTCGAAAAGGCACAGCGCGGCATCGTCTATATCGACGAAATCGACAAGATCAGCCGCAAGGCCGAAAACCCGTCCATCACCCGCGACGTGTCGGGTGAAGGCGTGCAGCAGGCGCTGCTCAAACTGATGGAAGGCACCACCGCCAGCGTCCCGCCGCAGGGCGGTCGCAAGCATCCGCAGCAGGAATTCCTTCAGGTCGACACGACCAACATCCTGTTCATCTGCGGCGGCGCCTTCGCGGGTCTGGAAAAGATCATCGGCGATCGTCTGGAAGCCAAGTCGATCGGTTTCGGCGCCCATGTCGCTGCGCCCGAAGAACGCAAGACCGGCGAACTGCTGCGTCAGAGCGAGCCGGAAGATCTGCTGAAGTTCGGCCTCATCCCCGAATTTGTCGGCCGTCTGCCCGTCATCGCGACGCTGGAAGATCTGGATGTCGCCGCTTTGGTCAAGATCCTGGTCGAGCCGAAGAACGCGCTGGTGAAGCAATATGGCAAGCTGTTCGATATGGAAAATGTCGAACTCAGCTTCACCGACGACGCGCTGACCGCCATCGCGAAGAAGGCGATCGAGCGGAAAACCGGCGCCCGCGGCCTGCGCTCGATCCTCGAATCGATCCTGCTCGACACGATGTTCGACCTGCCCTCGATGGAGGGTGTGGGCGAAGTCGTGGTGGACAAGGATGTCGTGGCCGGGACCAAGGAGCCGATTCGCGTATTCAGCGAAAAAGAAAAACGGGCGGAAGACGCCGCCTGATTTTCAGGCCATTTTACCCGTATGAAATAAAGGGCCGGCGTTGCGACGTCGGCCCTTTTTCGTTACGCCCGTGTGCGCTGCACAAAAATTCCTGCTGCGTTGCAAAATTGCACCACCGTTAAATTGCTGGCGTGAAGCGGCAATTTGTCATCAAACTTCAATAAGTTACGCCCAGATGCGGGGCGCCCGAAAACATGCGTGAATGGGGCGGGGGAGGATTGTGACAATCCTGTGCGCACATTGTAACAAAAATGCAATCGACGCATCACAGGGGCGTCGTCAGAGGCCGCCAGGAGCGGCGCCGGCTTGAAAGAGCAGACAGCTTTAGGGGCGCGTGGGTGCGCCACTCTTGAAAAGGGACAAGGGTCTAATGAAACAGTTTTTGATGGGCAGCGCCGCGATTCTCGCCGTCGCTGTGCCGACCGCCGCGTTCGCGCAGTCGACCGGTTCGCAGGATTTCGAAGACACCATCATCGTTACCGGCGCCAAGGGCAATGACGGTATCGGTGGCGTCGTCCTGCCTGACGTAACCAAGGCCAAGGGCGTCCTGACCCAGGAAATCATCGCGAAGCAGGGTTCTGGCAACACCATCCTGAACGCGATCAACCTGATCCCCGGCGTCAGCTTCCAGAATAACGATCCTTATGGTTCGGCCGGTGGTACGCTCAACATCCGCGGCTTCGGTCCGGACCGCGTCTCGCTGACCTTCGACGGCATGCCGCTGAACGACACCGGCAACTACGCCATCTATTCCAACCAGCAGCTCGACCCCGAACTGATCGAGGAAGTCAACGTCAACCTGGGTTCGACCGACGTCGACAGCCCGACGGCGGCGGCTTCGGGCGGCACCGTCAACTATCGTTCGATGAATGGTTCGGACGATTTCAAGGTCACCATGGTCGGCGCGGCCGGTGAATATGACTTCTTCCGCCTGTTCGGCCTCGTTGAAACCGGCGTGTTCACGCCTTTCGGTACAAAGGCATGGTTCTCGGCTTCGACGACCCGCAACAACGTGCCCTTCAATGGCTTTGGTCAGATCGACAAGCAGCAGTACAACGGCAAGATCTATCAGCCGATCGGCAGCAACGGCGACTTCGTGTCGGTGGCCGGTCACTGGAACGCCAACCGCAACAACTTCTTCGGTTCGCTGCCGCTGCGCGTTGACACCACCCAGTCGCCGACCAACAACGCTCCGCGCGTTGCTGGCTCCGCGTCGGGCAACCGCTTCCCGATCACGAAGGACGAGCGTTTCTACACGCTGACGCCTTGCACCGTCGCTGCCGCCCGTCCGGGCGTGGCCGATGCCGCCAACAGCTGCGGCACGCTGTTCGACTATCGCTACAATCCGTCGAACACCGGCAACATCCGCATCAATTCGAAGTTCACGCTGGCTGACGGCCTCGTCCTGACGGTCGACCCCAGCTATCAGTATGTGAAGGCGAACGGCGGCGGCACTGCGACCGCGAACGAAGGCCGTTTCGACCTGAACCCCGGCGCGGGCACGCAGCTTTCGACCGGCTATTTCGGCAGCACGCCCTATTTCGGTCGTGACCTGAATGGCGACGGCGACACGCTCGACACCGTCACCGTCCTGGCGCCTAGCCAGACCCAGACGCACCGTTTTGCGGTTATCTCGTCGCTGCGCTATGACATCAACGAAGATCATCGCGTTCGCTTCGCCTACACGTTCGACCATGGTCGCCACCGTCAGACCGGCGAAGTCGGCCTTGTCGGTCAGACCGGTCAGGCTCTGGACGTGTTCCCGGTCGACGCCCCGCTGACCGACGTCAACGGCGCGATCCTGCAAAAGCGCGATCGTCTGTCCTATGCGATCCTGAACCAGTTCTCGGCGGAATATCTGGGCAAGTTCCTGAACGAATCGCTGACCGTTCAGGCGGGCGTCCGTGCGCCGTTCTTCAAGCGCAAGCTGGAAAATAACTGCTTCACCAGCGCAGCCAGTGGCACGACCCAGTGCTTCGGCACGGATGGCACCATTCCGGCCAACACCGGTACGCTGAACCCCAGCTGGGCCGCTCCGCAGAAGCGCACCTACAAATATGACAAGATCCTGCCCAGCGTCGGCCTGAACTACAAGATCACGCCGGAAACCAGCGTGTTCTGGAACTATTCGAAGGGTCTTTCGGTGCCCGGCACCGACTCGCTCTATAATGCCTTCTTCTTCGCTCGCGGTTCGGACGGTGCCAATCCGGCGCCTGAAACCACCGACAGCTTTGACCTCGGCGCTCGCTACGCGACGAACGGTTTCCAGACCCAGCTGTCGCTGTGGTACACCAATTACGAAAACCGTCTGGCTTCGTCCTATGATCCGGTCGAAAATGTCAGCGTCTATCGTAACCTGGGCAAGGTCGAAAAGTACGGCATCGACGGCAGCATCAGCTATACGCCGATCGAATATTTCACCGTGTACGCCTTTGGTTCGTACCTGAAGTCGAAAATCAAGGACGATCTGGCGATCGGCACCGTCAACGGCCAGACCGTTTACGCCCCGACTGCTGGCAAGCGTGAATCGGGCGCCCCGGTCTACATGCTGGGCGGTCGCGCTGAAGTGAATTACGAAGGCGTGACGCTGGGTGTTCAGGCCAAGCGTACCGGCAAGCGTTATGTGTACGACACCAACCTGCCGACCTACCGCAATGCCACCGGCGCCCTGACGCCGCAGCAGATTTACGGTGCGGCCGCTCCGTCGTACACGCTGGTCGATCTGGACGCGCGTTTCTCGCTCGCCCGCTTCGGCGCCGAAGGCACCTTCTTCCAGCTGAACGTCAGCAACCTGTTCGACAAATTCTATGTCGGCGGTTTCGGTGGCAACCTCAGCCAGTCGTTCACGCCTGCCACCGGCATCTACGGTTCGCCCGGCTTCGTGCAGATCGGCTCGCCGCGCGCCGTGTCGGGTTCGCTGCACGTCAGCTTCTGATCCTCACCGATCAGAGACAAACAGAAAAGGGCGGGGAGCAATCCCCGCCCTTTTTCATTGCGGGCTTGCGGCTGCACAATGGGGGCTAACTGTCCTACCCATGGCGGCATCGTTATGATCGTGGCGCGGCTTTCCGATAGGATCAGGCTCGCGTAACTTTATGTCCGATTAAGCGGGAAATGTGCGAAGTTAAGCGCGACCCGGATCGCTGACCACGCCCTCGATCAGGGGGCAAGCATGATCCGTAATGGCAGTCGAAACGGGCTGGCTTACCGCAGGCAGCTGTCCAGACCGTCGCGCTGGATCGTGCCGATCCGCGCCGCGATCGTATTGCCGTAACGCCGCGTAAAGCCGCCGGGCGCGACAGCCGCGCGCTTCTTGGGCAGGGGCAGGACCGCGGCGATCCGGGCCGCTTCCGCCTTGCTCAGCTTACCCGCGCCATGATGGAAGTAACGGATCGCGCCTGCCTGCACGCCATAGGTGCCGATCCCGGTTTCCGCGACGTTCAGATACACTTCCATGATCCGCCGCTTGCCCCAGATCGCCTCGATCAGGACGGTGAACCATGCCTCCATCCCCTTGCGGACAAAGCCGCCGCCCTGCCACAGGAACACATTCTTGGCGGTCTGCTGGCTGATGGTCGACCCGCCGCGAATGCGCCCGCCGCTCGCATTATGGATCGCCGCCTTGGCGATGGCGTCGACATCGAAACCATGGTGGGTGCAAAATTTCCCGTCCTCCGCCGCGATCGCCGCGCGCGACATGTCCGGATCGATCTCGTCCAGCGACGTCCAGTCCTTGGTAATGCCGTTGGGATCGAACAGCATCGTCAGCGTCACCGGCGGTGGCACGAAACGATAGATGCACACCATCAGCAAGGACAGGGCAATAAAGGCCAGCACGACCTTGACCAGGATCATGATCCAGCGGGAACGGCGACGGGACAGGGCGGGGGAAGCTGCTTTCATGCCGCTGTGGTAGCGCGGCGGCCTTGTCCCTATCAAGCGGTCGCGAACGTTCCGCCGCGACGATCGCGATTGATCAGCAGCACCATCGCCGCGCCGATCAGGCACAATATGCCCGCGCCGACGAAAGCAGGCATATAGCTTTGCCATGCCGTGCGGGACAGGCCGCCGCCCAGCGCCGCGCTGGCCGCGCCCAGCTGATGCCCGGCGAAAATCCAGCCGAAGACGATATTGGCCCGCTCCGTCCCGAATCGCTGGGCCGTCAGCTTTACCGTAGGGGGCACCGTCGCCACCCAGTCCAGCCCGTAAAAGGCCGCAAATACGGTCAGGCTATAAAGCGAAAAGTCGCTGAACGGCAAATAGAGCAGCGACAGGCCACGCAAACCATAATACCAGAACAGCAGCCAGCGATTGTCGAAACGGTCGGACAGCCATCCCGATGCCAGCGTCCCGCCGAAATCGAACAGTCCCATCATCGCTAGCATCGACGCCGCGCCGACCGCCGCCAGCCCATAATCGCCGCACAGGGCAATGAAATGGGTCTGGACCAGGCCGTTGGTGCTGGCCCCGCAGATGTAGAAGGACAGGAACAATATCCAGAAAGTCGGCACCTTCGACACATCGCGCAGCACGACCAGCGGCGTCATCAACAAGGCGCCAAGGCTGGCGGGTTGAGCGGGGGTGGGCTGGATCTGACCCTCGCCATAGGGCGCCAGCCCCAGGTCGGAAGGGCGATCCCGCATCAGTAACGTAACGATGATGCCCGCCACCACGATTCCGCCGCACACCAGCATCATGGCGATCCGCCACCCATGATTTTCGGTCAGGCTCGCCAGCAACGGCAGGAAGGCCAGTTGCCCGGTCGCGGTGCTGGCCGACAGCAGCCCCATCACCAGTCCGCGTCGCCGGCTGAACCACCGGGTCGCGACCGTCGCGCCCAGCACCATCGCAGTCAGCCCGGTGCCGATGCCGATGACCACGCCCCACAACAGCACCAGTTGCCACAGGCTGTTCATGCTGAGCGACAGCAGCAGCCCGACGATGACGATCGACAGTGAAATCAGCATCATCCGCCGCACGCCGAACCGGTTCATGAACGCGGCGGCAAATGGCCCCATGCCGCCGAAAAGCAGGAACCGGATGGCCAGCGCGCCGCTGATGTCGGCCGCGCTCCATCCAAATTCCTTCTGCAATGGCACGATGAACACGCCCGGCGCGCCAACCGCGCCTGCGACCACCAGCATGGTCAGGAATGTCGTGGCCAGCACGGCCCAGCCATAATGGACGTTGCGCGCAGACAGACGGCTTGCAAGAGCGGTCGACAACATCGCCATCCCCCTAAAAGGTCGTAATCGGACTGGCGTTAAATGATGAATGTCATATATAAGGTCAAGAGGCCATTTGAGGGACGAAGGATATGAAGGTCAGCCGTGATCAGGCTGCACGCAATCGCGAAAAGGTGGTCGATACCGCGTCGCGCCTGTTCCGGGCGCGGGGGGTGGAAGGTGTCGGCATCGGCGAATTGATGCGCGAATGCGGGCTGACCCATGGCGGCTTTTACAACCAGTTCGAATCCAAGGATGCTCTGGCGGCGGAGGCCTGCGCTGCGTCCTTCGCCAACAGCGCCCGGCGATGGCGGATGGTCGCCGATCAGGCGGACGGTGGGGGCGCTGCGTCGGCTATCGCGGCAGACTATCTCAGCGCACGCAACCGGGATGCGCCCGAAAGCGGATGCGCACTGATCGGCCTTGGTCCCGATGCGGCTCGCCGCGGTGGGGATCTGGCCATCGCCTTCCGCGAAGGTTTCGAAACGCTGGCGGCAATTCTTCAACAATCGCAGCCGGATATGGAGCGGCAGGCGGTGTTGGCGCGCATGGCGCAAATGGTCGGCGCGATGATGCTGGCGCGCGGGGTCGCTGACATGGCCCTAGCGGAAGAAATCATGGCTGCATCCCGCGATATGCTGGGCGCCATGGCATGACGGAATGGCGTTCGATGACGGCGGACGATCTGCCGGCGGTCAAGGCAATCTCCGATCAGGTTCATGGCGCCTATACCGAAGGGCGGGATATTTATGCCGAACGCCGTCGCATCTACCCGTCCGGATGCTTTGTTCTGGAAGGGCGAGGGGCCATGTTGGGCTATATGATCAGCCATCCCTGGCAGGGCGACGATCCGCCAGCGCTTGATGAATTGATCGACGCTGTCCCGGAAGGCGCGGATCGTTTCTATCTTCATGATCTCGCCCTTTTGCCGGCGGCCAGAGGGACTGGCGCCGCATCGGCCGCGATCGACATCGCCATGCGTCGTGCAAGGGCAGAGGGGTTCGACCGTCTGACCCTGACCGCCGTCAACGGTGCGGAGGGTTTCTGGCTGAAGCGGGGATTCAGGCCATGTTCGCCTCATGGTTCGGCTTATGGCGACGGCACCCTGTCCATGGAATGCCTGATATGGGACGCGCCATAAAAAAAGCCCCGGATCGCTCCGGGGCTTTTTCATTCCGTTTCCGCCAAGGCGGATCAGGTCAGCGCAAAGCGGGGCATCTTGCCGCCAGCAATGCGCATCATTGCCTTTTGCAGCTTTTCGAATGCCCGAACCTCGATCTGGCGGACGCGCTCGCGCGACACGCCATAAACCTGGCTCAGTTCTTCCAGCGTCTTCGGCTCTTCGGCCAGACGACGTTCCGCCAGAATATGCTTCTCGCGATCGTTGAGGTCGGTCATCGCCTCTACCAGCATGTCATGCCGCTGGGTCCGTTCCTGTTCCTCTGCGACGCGCTCGTCCTGAAGCGGATCTTCATCCTGCAACCAGTCTTGCCACTGACCTTCGCCATCTTCGCGCATCGGGACGTTCAGCGATGTGTCGCCACCCATCGCCATGCGGCGGTTCATGGACACGACATCCTGTTCGCTGACGCCCAGATCGGTTGCGATCTTGGTCACATCTTCGGGGCGCAGGTCGCCATCCTCGAACGCTTCGATATTATTCTTCATCCGGCGCAGGTTGAAGAACAGCTTCTTCTGCGACGCGGTGGTGCCCATTTTGACCAGCGACCAGCTGCGCAGGATGAATTCCTGGATCGATGCGCGGATCCACCACATGGCATAGGTCGCTAGACGGAAACCACGGTCGGCCTCGAACTTCTTCACGCCCTGCATCAGGCCGATATTCCCCTCGGAAATCAGCTCGCTGACGGGCAGGCCATATCCGCGATAGCCCATGGCGATCTTGGCGACCAGCCGCAGGTGCGACGTCACCAGCTGCGCCGCAGCTTCAGGATCCTGATGCTGCTCATAACGCTTGGCGAGCATATATTCCTGCTCAGGCGTCAGCAGCGGATATTTACGAATTTCCGACAGATAGCGGTTGAGGCTGGCTTCACCGCCCAGCGCCGGCACCGCAGGGACATTGCTCTTGTTGGCCATGTCACTTCACCTTTCCCTTTCATGCGGGGGTGGACCCAGACGAGGCATCCTATACCACCGCAAACTTGTCGAACATTATACGTGGAGCTGGCTTAACAGTTCCTGCATGTCGTTCGGCAACACACTTTGAAACATCAACCGTTGGCTCGTTACCGGATGTATGAACCCCAGGCTTTTGGCGTGCAATGCCTGCCTATTGAAACCCAGCGTTTCCAGTATTGATTTGAAACCTTTTCTTTCTCTACCGTAAACCGGATCACCAATCAAGGGGTGACCGATATGATGCATATGCACACGCACCTGATGCGTCCTGCCGGTTTCCAGCCGACATTCGACCAACGCCGCGCCATGCAATCGCTCCACCGTTCGATAATGGGTTACGGCATGCTTACCGCGTCCTTCCCGATGAACGGCCATTTTCTTTCGATCAGTGTCGGATCTGCCGATCCATGTATCGACCGTAGCTGCGCCCGGCGCCGGTACGCCATAGACAATGGCCGCATATAGCCGGTTGATGCTGTGATCCTTGAATTGCCGCGCCAACCCTTCGTGCGCCTTGTCGGACTTGGCGACGACCAGCAGGCCGGACGTATCCTTGTCGATCCGGTGGACGATGCCCGGCCGGGCGACGCCGCCGATGCCGGATAATTGCCCGTCGCAATGGTGCAGCAGCGCATTGACCAGCGTACCGTCCAGATTGCCCGCCGCCGGATGGACGACAAGTCCCGCAGGCTTGTCCACCACGATCAGGTCGGCATCTTCATGCACGATGTTGAGAGGAATATCCTGCGCTACCGTATCAAGCGGTACAGGCGCGGGCAGGGTGATGATGTAGCGTTGGCCCGCCGAAACCTTCGCTGACGCGCCGATTTTTGCGACAGGTTCGGCCGACACCTGCCCGTCGCCGATCAGGCCTTTGATCCGTTCGCGCGACAGGTCGGGCAAAAGGTCCGCAAGCGCGCGATCGAGGCGCAAACTGTCCTGCGCATCGCCGATAATGACTTCGATGATGGAAACCCCCGGACCCATTGGTTAGGGATGTAGGAATGCGGGTGGAAATTTCAAGAACGTTGTTGGAACAAATCGTGGCCCTGGCGGCGGCGGATGCCAATGAAGTATGCGGACTGTTGTTGGGCACATCCGACCGCATCGAAGCGATCATGCCCGCCGCCAATATCGCGACTGATCCTGCCCGTCATTTCGAACTGGATCCCGCTATCCTGATCGCGGCGCATCGTGCCGCCCGCACCGGTGGCCCGGCCATCATCGGTCATTATCATTCTCATCCATCGGGTGTCGCTGCGCCGTCCATCACCGATGCGGCCTGCGCGACCTCGGACGGAAGCCTGTGGCTGATCGTCGCGGGGCATGACGCGACTTTATGGCGTACCGGGCCGGATACGGCGGTTAACGTCCATTTCACCAAAATTCATCTCGACAGTCGGTGAAGGAAAGGCGGCAAGCCGGGCTTGCATCGGCGGTCCGCGCGGCGCATTAGCCACAAAAGACCTTCCATTTTTCTCATTTTCGGCGACCCATATCCGCATGACCCATCCGATCGACAGCATCGAATTTGCCAGCTTACTCTGCTCGCGCCTCTGCCATGACCTGCTCAGTCCGGTCGGCGCGCTCAATAACGGGCTGGAACTGATGGCGGATGAAACCGATCCGGAAATGCGTCAGCGCTGTCTGGACCTGTTGGGCGACAGCGCGCGTACATCCGCCAACAAGCTGAAATTCTTCCGTCTGGCCTTCGGCTCGGCGGGCGGCTTCGGCGATGCGGTTCCGCCGCATGAGGCCCGCGTCGCGATTGAGGGCATGTTCGCCACAGCGGGCCGGGTAAAGATCGGCTGGCTGGTCGAGGAACAGATGCTCGACAAGCTGGCCGCCAAGATTCTCCTCAATCTGGCGCTGATCGCTGGCGATGCGCTGGTGCGTGGCGGTCAGTTGGACATCGGCGCGGAAAAACGCCCCGGCGTGACGGAAATCGTCGTGCGCGGGGAGGGGCCGAAGGTCGTGCTCGACCCCGATCTGCGCAGCGCGCTGGCGGGCACCCTGCCGATCGAAGGGCTGGCGTCGCGTACGGCTGCTGCCTGGATGATCCGTCAGATGGTGATGGAATGTGGCGGTGAAATCGCGCTGTCGCCACCGGGTGAGCCGGTCCTGTTGTTCGGCGCGTCTATCCCCGACAGGCGTTGATACGCGCCAGCAAGACGTCGTCGCTGTCCTGCTCAAGGTCGAGCAAGGCGGCATAGGGATCGCCCGGCAGCGCCAATATGGTGGCAAAGGCAGGCTCGGTCTTCAGGCCTGCCCGACGCTGCGTCATGACGGCGGCGCGAAGGTTGGGGCCGCCCAACGCCAACAGCCGCCGTTCGATCGCAAAATGTCGCCATCCATTTTGCTGCGCGACAGGCAGGTTCTGGCCGAAACTCTCGAATGGCCAGCCTTGATCGTCGAAACGAACGATGACGGCATTCAGCTCGGGACGCCGGATAATTTCGAAACGATCGCGGTTTCCACATGCCTGCCGCACATGCGCTGAAAAGGTATCGCTATCGTAAACCGCGCATAGGATGGCGATGTCGCTGCAAGGCAGGTCGATGCCAAGCGGCGGCGTTCCCACGACATGGGGATCATAAGCCGCAAGTCACACCATGACGCCGCAATGCGTCAGCGCATCTTCCTAGGAGGCGCGGGTCACGCAGCGTGCAACTCTTCGATCAGCCGTCGCATCAATTCCGCTGTTGGCATGGTACGGGCATGGGGCGCACCTTTGCCAGCCCATTGCGCGCCATAGCCACCTTCACCGGCAGCCTTCGCGGCCTGATTGAGGGCTTTGCCGGCGTCATAGGCGATGGGATAGTCAGGCGGTGCCCTATCCACGCGGTCGCCCCATATCGTGAAAGCGTTGGCCAGGCAGCGGGCAGGGCGTCCGGATATGGCGCGCGTCAGCACTGTATCATGGGCGGCGGAACTGAACAGCGCCGCGCGATAGGCATCGTCCGCGCTGCTTTCGGGGCAGGCGATAAAGGCCGTGCCCAATTGCGCGGCGGCGGCTCCTATATCCAGCGATGCCCTGATGCGGCGGCCGTCCATGATCCCGCCAGCGGCGATCACCGGCAGTCCGGATTTCGCGACCAGCAGGCGGGTCAGCGTCGCCATGTCCAACGCCTCGTCCGGGGCATCGGGATCGAACATGCCCCGATGGCCACCTGCCTCTATGCCTTGTGCGACCACAGCATCGATCCCGGCATGCTTCGCGGTCAACGCCTCATCCAGATTGGTGGCCGTGGCGATCAGCATGCATCCAGCGCCTTTCAATGCCGTGATCCGATCCACGTCCGGCAATCCGAAATGGAAACTGACGACGGACGGCCGCGTCTCGACCAGCATCGCCAACATCGCGTCATCCTGCGCAAAGCTGCCGTAGATTTCGCGCAAGGCCTTAGGCGGCTTGGCGCCATAGCGCGTGAAAAGCGGCGCTAACGCATCGATCCAGCGTCTTTCGACCTCTGGCTGTTGCCGGGCAGGCGCATGCACGAACAGGTTGACGTTGAATGGCCGGTCCGTCTGTGCCCGTACCGCGTCGATCATGGCGCGCGCGCCATCTGTGTTCGTCGCGCCCACGCCGATGGAGCCAAGGCCGCCCGCTTCGCTCACTGCCGCCGCCATTTCGGGCGTGGATATGCCGGCCATTGGCGCCTGTATGATCGGATAGGCCATGCCCAGCATGTTGAGCAACGTCATGACGCCAATATGGCGCGCCCGCCGGAAAGGAAAAGGCCCGGCCGCATCGCTGCGACCGGGCCTTCCCGGAAATTCGATCCTGAAAGGAGATCAGGAGCTGTAATACATGTCGAATTCGACCGGCGACGGCGCCATTTCCCAGCGATACACTTCGGGCCACTTCAGTTCGATATAGGCATCGATCTGATCCTTGGTGAAGACGTCGCCCTTCAGCAGGAATTCGTAATCGGCTTCCAGGCTGTTGAGCGCTTCACGCAGCGAACCGCAGACCGTGGGAACCTGGCTCAGTTCTTCGGGCGGCAGATCGTACAGATTCTTGTCCATCGCGGCGCCCGGATGGATCTTGTTTTCGATGCCGTCGAGGCCCGCCATCAGCAGCGCCGAATAGCAGAGATAGGGGTTCGCCATCGCGTCAGGGAAGCGGAATTCCACGCGCTTGGCCTTGGCGCCCGCACCGTAGGGAATACGGCAGGAGGCCGAACGGTTGCGCGCCGAATAGGCCAGCAGAACCGGTGCTTCAAAACCGGGCACCAGACGCTTGTAGCTGTTGGTGGTCGGGTTGGTGAAGGCGTTCAGCGCCTTGGCATGCTTGATGACGCCGCCAATGAAATACAGGCAGGTTTCCGACAGGCCAGCATAGCCGTCGCCCGCGAAGAGCGGCTTGCCACCTTCCCAGATCGACATGTGGGTGTGCATGCCAGAACCGTTATCCTGCGCGATGGGCTTGGGCATGAAGGTCGCGGTCTTGCCATAAGCCTGCGCCACCATCTGAACCACATACTTATAGATCTGCATGCGGTCGGCGGTCTGCACCAGCGTACCGAAGGTCAGGCCCAGTTCGTGCTGCGCAGCGGCGACTTCATGGTGATGCTTGTCGCACGGCAGGCCCATTTCGAGCATGGTGCTGACCATTTCGGCGCGGATGTCGGTGCACGGGTCGACCGGCGCGACGGGGAAATAGCCGCCCTTGGCGCGCGGACGGTGGCCAAGGTTGCCGCCTTCATATTCCTTGCCGGTGTTGGTCGGCAGTTCGATGTCATCGATCTTGTAATAGCTCTGCGAATAGTCGTTTTCGAAACGCACATCGTCGAACATGAAGAATTCGGCTTCCGGGCCGACATAGACGGTGTCGCCGAAACCGGCCGACTTGACGAAGGCTTCTGCGCGCTTCGCGGTCGAGCGCGGGTCACGGGCATAAAGTTCGCCGGTGTCGGGTTCCACGATGTCGCAGAATAGGATCAGCATCGGCGTGGCGCTGAACGGATCGACATAGACGGCGTCCAGATCGGGCTTCAGGATCATGTCCGATTCGTTGATCGCCTTCCAGCCTTCGATCGACGAACCGTCGAACATCAGGCCCTGCGTCAGCTCATCTTCGCCCAGCACGCTCGACACCATGGTCAGGTGCTGCCACTTGCCCTTGGGATCGGTGAAGCGGACATCGACCCATTCGATCTCCTTTTCCTCGATCATCTTCAGGATGTCTTTTGGCGTGTTGGCCATGTGCACTTGCCCTTCTCTCAAAAATACCCCCCCGAAGGGGCTGTAATAAAAGCCTTGCCCACCGAAAGCTGGCGGGTGCGCGCGAAAATTCAGATGGCGTCGTTGTCGCGTTCGCCGGTGCGGATGCGGACCGCGCCCTCGATCGAGGAAATGAAGATCTTGCCGTCGCCGATGCGACCGGTCTGCGCAGCGGAACTGATCGCCTCGACAACACGCTCGGCCAGCGCGTCGTCCACCACGACTTCCAGCTTCACCTTGGGCAGGAAATCGACGACATATTCAGCGCCACGATAGAGTTCGGTATGGCCTTTCTGGCGGCCAAAGCCCTTCGCTTCGGTGACGGTGATGCCGGAAACGCCCACTTCGTGCAGAGCTTCCTTCACCTCGTCCAGCTTGAACGGCTTGATGATCGCTTCGATCTTTTTCATCACTCGTAACCCCAACCCATGACGCACGCTTTGAAAAATGCGGGCGCGACCCGCATTCCTCTTTCCCTTGGCGGAAACGATCGTCATGCCCCCCGTAAGGCAGGCGCCGTCCCCGTTAACAATCAATTACCGTGCCAATTGCCGAATCGCTAGGACATGCTTTCGGCGATGCAGCAATCTTTGTCCATATTGCCCGGTTTTCAGGCAATATCATGACGCAATGCCTAAAAAATAGGCATGTTTGAGACGGTCAGAGGCCGTAAGGCGGGCAATCGAACCCGGTCGGGCTTTTCGTGAAAATCTCGCACCCGTTTTCGGTGATGCCGATGCTATGTTCGAACTGTGCGGACAGGGTACGGTCGCGGGTAACCGCCGTCCAGCCATCGTCCAACATCTTCACGCCGGGCTTGCCGATATTGATCATCGGCTCGATGGTGAAGAACATGCCGGGGCGCAGCTCCGGGCCAGTGCCGGGGCGGCCGACATGCACGACTTCCGGGCTGTCATGGAATACCTGGCCCAGGCCATGGCCGCAAAAATCGCGCACCACGCCATAACGATGCTTTTCCGCATGGCGCTGAATCACATAACCGATGTCGCCGAGGTGATTGCCCGGTTTCGCCTGTTCGATGCCCAGCATCAGACATTCATAGGTGACTTCGACCAGTCGCCGCGCCTTGATGGCGGCGTCGCCTACAATGAACATGCGGCTGGTGTCGCCATGCCAGCCATCGACCAGCGGCGTGACGTCGATGTTCAGGATGTCGCCATCCTTCAGCCGATAATCGCCAGGAATGCCGTGACAGATGACGTTGTTCAGCGAAATGCAGCAACTATGCGTATAGCCGCGATAGCCCAGCGTGGCCGGGACGCCGCCGCCATCCAGCGTCATGCGCCGCACGATGTCGTCCAGTTCGCCGGTGCTCACGCCCGGCACGACATGGGGCACCAGCGCGTCGAGGATTTCGGCGGCAAGGCGGCCCGCCTTGCGCATGCCGGCAAAGCCCGATTCATCATAGAGTTTGATCGCGGTAGAGCGGGAAATCGGCGCGTCGGCCGTCATCGTCATATATTCGGTCATGACCCATTTATAGGCGCAGATAACGGATAATGCGAGGGGGCGGCTAGGCATGGCAGGCGGCGCAGGCTATGGGCATATCCATGGCCGATCCGACCCGCATATGGACCGCTGCGCTGATAGTCATCGGCGATGAAATCCTGTCCGGCCGAACGCAGGACCGGAATATTGCTCAGGTCGCCACATGGTTGGGCGTTCAGGGCATTCGCCTGCGCGAAGTACGCGTGGTGGCCGATGATGAGGCGGCGATCGTGGAGGCCGTCAACATATTGCGAGCGCGCAATGATTATTTGTTCACGACCGGTGGCATTGGCCCTACGCATGACGACATTACCGTCGATGCGATTGCCAAGGCGCTGGGTGTCGGTGTGGAGGTTCATGAAGGCGCGCGCGCGCTGCTGACCGACTATTATGCGACCCGTGGCGGACTGACGGATGCACGGCTGCGCATGGCGCGAGTGCCCGCTGGCGCGGACCTGATCGAAAATCGCATGTCCGGGGCGCCGGGCATCCGCCACGGCAATATCTTCATCATGGCAGGTGTGCCGTCGATTACGGCAGGCATGCTGGACAGCCTGACCGGAACATTGGAAGGCGGTTTGCCGCTATTGTCCGAAACGATCGGATGCTGGGTCGGTGAAAGCGAAATCGCCGATCTGCTGGCATCGATGGAGCGGTCCCATGAAGGCTGTCAGATCGGCAGCTATCCCTTTTTCCGGGAAGGGCGGACCGGCGCCAATTTCGTTATCCGCGCAACCGATCCGGTGGTGCTGAACGCCTGCACCGCAGACCTCACCGCCGCGCTGGAGCGCGGCGGCTGGGCCGTGACGGCGGGCGGTATCTGACTTCCGTTACTTAGCTTCGGCCTTCAGATAGGCGATCAGGTTGGCGCGATCGGTGGCATTGGGAATCCCGGCAAAAGCCATGCGGTTACCGGGCACCAGCGCGCCTGGCTTGGTAATGAATGCGTCCAGGCTTTTGGCGTCCCATTTGATCTTGGCCTTCTGCATGGCAGGCGAATAGGTGAAGCCTGTCGTCGTGCCGGACGTACGACCGAAGATGCCGGACAGCGACGGACCCATTTTCTTCACGCCGGGCTTCACATCGTGACACAGGGCGCAGCGGGCAAAGACGCCTTTCCCTTTGACCGGGTCCCCGGCCTGCGCCAAGGCAGGCGTGGCCGTCGCACAAAGCAGGGTCAATGCAAATAGTCTGGGTACCGACGCGAAGGACATGGATTATCTTCCCTAATTGGCTGTTGTGGCTAGGCTCTGGCCTCTGTGCCGTCCATTGTCTGTAAAGCTTCATGGCTGAATAGCACTTTAAGCATTGGACCTCCATCTGTAGGGTTTGTACCGTGGGACGCCACCCCCTTTTCCATGCTTGCTTGACGGATGAACATGCTGTTCCGTCTGCCGGTCGCCCACTAGAAGCATCAGTGCCGATCCATGACGCCTGACATTGTTTTCATCGCCTGCGCGGTCGCTGCCGTGATCGTTTCCGGTCTGACGAAGGGCGGCTTTGCCGGTGTCGGCGCGCTCGCCATGCCGATCATGGCGTTGGGGATCGATCCGGTGCGTGGGGCCGCGATATTGCTGCCTATCCTCATCCTTCAGGATGTCGTGAGCGTCTGGGCTTTCCGTAAAAGCTGGGACGGGCGCATCCTGCTGGTCATGCTGCCCGGCATGGCAGTCGGCGTCGTGCTCGGCTATCTGTTCGCGGCGAAGGTTTCGGAAACTTCGGTGCTGGGCGTATTGGGCCTGATTTCCGTGCTGTTCGGCCTGCAAAGATTGTGGGTGGAGCGGGGCCGGGCGGTCATATTGCCATCCACATCTCCCGGCTGGGTCGGATTCCTGTTCGGCATCGGCAGCGGCTTCACCAGCCAGATCGCCCATGCCGGGTCTCCGCCATTTCAGATGTGGGTTCTGCCAAAGCGCCTGCCGCGCGATATGCTGGTCGGAACGACGGCCATCGCCTTTGCCGCGACGAACTGGATGAAACTGCCTGCCTATCTGGCGCTGGGCCAGTTGACGCGCGCCAATCTGACGGCGACGGCGATGCTGGTGCCGGTTGCGATTGGCGCCACATTTGCGGGCGTCGCACTGGTCCGGCGGGTCGATGCGGCGCGTTTCTACACGCTCATCTATATATTGATGATATTGCTTGGCCTAAAACTGCTGGCCGACACGCTGATGGCTTGATGCATGGCAAAAGGGCCGGTCTTTCAACCGGCCCTTTTCCTGTCATCAATCCTTTTCGCGCTTCTTGCGATGCGTGTCGAGGTCGAGGACCGTGGTGTCGAGGCCATCGGGCAGCAGGCCAAGGCGGCGCGCCACTTCCTGATAGGCTTCCACTTCGCCGCCAAGGTCGCGGCGGAACCGGTCCTTGTCCAGCTTTTCGTTGGTCGCCATGTCCCACAGGCGGCAACCGTCCGGGCTGATTTCGTCGGCCAGGATGATGCGGCTGAAATCGCCGTCATACAGGCGACCGAATTCCAGCTTGAAGTCGATCAGGCGGATGCCGATGCCCGCGAACAGGCCGCACATGAAATCATTGATGCGGATCGCCATGTCGGCGATGTCGTGCATTTCTTCCTGCGTGGCCCAGCCGAAGCAGGCGATATGCTCTTCGGAGATCAGCGGGTCGCCCAGCGCATCGTCTTTGTAGCAATATTCGATCAGCGTGCGGGGCAGCTGCGTGCCTTCCTCGATCCCCAGCTTCTTGCTGAGCGAACCGGCGGCGACGTTGCGCACGACGACTTCGATCGGCACGATTTCGACCTGACGGACCAGCTGTTCGCGCATGTTGAGGCGACGAATGAAATGGGTCGGCACGCCGATCTGGCCGAGCAGGGTGAAGATATGCTCGGAAATCCGGTTGTTCAGCACGCCCTTGCCGGAAATCGTGCCTTTTTTCTGCGCGTTGAAGGCGGTGGCGTCATCCTTGAAATATTGGATGATGGTGCCCGGTTCGGGGCCTTCATAAAGGATCTTTGCCTTGCCTTCGTAGATCTGGCGGCGACGGGCCATGCGCGTTCCTGTCTTTTTATCACAAAAACAATGCGCCCCGGCAAACGCGAATCGGAAAGGATCAGCGGGTGCCGGGGCTGTTCAACGCGGCCCATAGAGCAATATGGGCAGGGGTGCAATTGGTCGGTCTATATGCCTTTCATCTTGCGATATGCGTCGAACAGGCCAAGGAAGCGGTCGATGTCCGCCCGGCTCAGGAAATAGGGGGTGGCAAGGCGCAGCTTGCTGGGATTGCCACCGCGAATGCGCACCTTGTGATTTTTCCACAGCCAGTCCTGCAATTCCATGCGCTGCACTGGCGCTATGTTGACGGTTGCGATGGCCCCGCGCAGCGTCGGATCAGGCGATGTCCAGCTTTGCGCACCGCGCTTCATCATTTCCGCGTGGATATAGTCGGCGAGCATCCGGTGCCGTCTTTCGATCCGATCCATGCCGATGGCGTTGGCCAGATCGATCGCCGCATTCAGCCCCATCAGCGTCGGGATGCACGACGACCCGATCTGCATATAGCGGTCCGCCATCCGGGTCGGGTCGTCATAGCCGCCGGTCGCGATCGTGTTCCACACGCGGTCCATCACATCCCGGTCGCGCAGATACAGAAAACCTGTGCCCTTGGTCGCGAACAGCCATTTATGCATCGATCCGGTGTAAAGATCGCATCCCATGTCGTTCAGATCGAACCCGATCATGCCGGGCGCATGGGCGCCGTCGAACGCCGATATGATCCCCTTTGACCGGGCCAGCGCCGCGATGTCCTTTGCGGGCAATATGACCCCGGTCGATGTGCTGATGTGACTGACGAAGATGATCCGCGTCCTTGGGGTGATCGCGTCGTTGATGCGGTTCAGTATTTCGGCCGCGTCTTTCGGCGGCTTGGGCATGGCGAATTTTCTGACCGCGACGCCATAGCGCCGCGAACGCATAATCCATGGCATCTCGCCCGATCCATGCTCTTCATCGCTGATCAGCACTTCATCGCCCGGCTTCATGTCGAACCCATTAGCGATATAGTTGTTCGCTTCCGTACAATTGCGCAGGATCGCCATCTGTTCGACCCGCGCGCCCATGAAGTCGGCGAAAGGCTTGCGATAGGCCTCCCACGCGCCATAGCCCCAGATCGGATAATCTTCCGATCCTTCCTGCGTCATCTGTTCGGTCTGTTCGAACCCGTCGAAAATGGCCTTCAGGACGGGACGGGGCGACGACCCGACCGTGCCGACATTCAGGTTGACCACATCGGCGGGGATCAGAAATTGCGCGCGAAGGGCCTGCCAATAGGCATCCTCGTCCCGGCCATAGAGGTCGGCGGCGGGCAGGGGCACGCTCCTGAGCGCCTGCGCACTGATCGGCTGGGCCAGGGAAGCGACGGCGGCGCCTCCCAGAAAATTGCGTCGGTCGAACATGGGCGCCTTTCCGGGGCGTCATGCCCCTCCAGAATGTGCCCCATGTTCAACGATTTTCCAGCGCAAATCCGCGCCTACAGCACATCCCCGAACATGAACCAGATCATGGCGCACCATGCGACCAGCCCGATTACGCCCAGAATAGCGCCGGACCGGTCGCGAACGGCATCCCATAACGTGCGTGGTTCATCATCATCGTCATGCATGATCATGGGCGTAGCGGCGGATGCCGCCACACTCAACCGGTCGTTTCTTCGACCACGGCAGGCGCGTCGTTGCGCCCCACCGCCATCAGTCGCCCGGTGAAGCATTGCCGCCACCAGCTGATGTCCTGCTGCTCCACGCTATCCATCATGGCGCGCCAGCGCCGCTTGCGTTCGTCCAGCGGCATGGCGAGCGCGCGCAATATCGCGTCGGACATTTCTTCGGGGCTATATGGATTGATCAGCAGCGCGTCCTTCAACTGCATGGCCGCACCGGCGAAACGCGACAGGATCAGCACGCCCGGATCTTCCGGGTCTTGCGCCGCCACATATTCCTTCGCGACCAGGTTCATCCCGTCGCGCAGCGGCGTCACCAGCCCGATTTTCGCGCTGCGATAAATGCCGGCTAGCTTGTCGCGGGGATAGCCCTGATTGACGTAGCGGATGGGGGTCCAGTCGACATCGCTATATTCGCCGTTCATCCGCCCGGCGATGGAATCCAGCGTGGCGCGGATCTGCTGATAGCTTTCCACTTCCCCCCGCGAAGGCGGCGCGATCTGCGTCAGGACGACCTTGCGATGCTGTTCGGGATGGTCCTTCAGGAACCGGCCATAACCGTTGAACCGCTCCTCCAGACCCTTGCTGTAATCCAGCCGGTCGACGCCCACGATCATCGTGCGATCCTGTAACGACGCGCGGACCAGTTCGCCCATTTCGTCGGCCGCCTTGCTGACGGCGGCGTCCCGGAAATCCTGTGCGTTGATGCCGATGGGGCAGGCGACGGCCTGAATGGTCCGGTCGCCCACGGTGACATAGTCGCCATCGACCGTGCCGCCCATTTCCCGTTCCACATAATGGCGGAAGGATTCCAGCCATTCTTCAGTGTGGAAACCCACCACGTCATAGGCGAACAGGGTGCTGACCAGCTTGCTGTGGTGGGGCAGCGACACCAGCAGGCGCGTGGGTGGCCATGGGATATGCAGGAAAAATCCCATGCGGTTCTGCAACCCCCGGTCGCGCAGCATCTGGCCCAGCGGGATCATGTGATAGTCATGGACCCAAATGATGTCTTCCGGTTCGATCAGCGGGCTGGCGGTATCCGCAAACCGCTGGTTGACACGGTTATATCCGCCCTCGAAATCGCGGGCATATTCGGCCAGATCGATGCGGAAATGGAATAGCGGCCATAAGGTCTTGTTGGCGTAGCCATTGTAATATTCGTCGACATCCTGTTCTTCCAGATCTATCGTGGCGGTCTTTACGCCCTCATCTTCTGCAAAGCCGATATGGCCGGTAAAATGGTCGGTGACGCCACCTGACCAGCCCACCCATATGCCCCGACTTTCGCGCAATGCCTGCGACAGCGCAACGGCAAGGCCGCCCTGGTTGCCGGTCTTGCTGGGGCGACTGACCCGGTTGGAAATGACGATCAGGCGGCTCATCGCATGGCGCTCCACGGTTTGCTCAGCAAGACGGCGCAGTTGATGATGCCGACCAATGAGTAGGTCTGGGGATAATTCCCCCACAATTCCCCCGTCGCGGGGTCGATGTCTTCGGACTGCAGCCCTGCGGCGGTCCGCCGGGACAGCATTTCTTCGAACAGGCTGCGCGCTTCTTCGGTGCGGCCGGTGCGATGCAGCGCCTCGATCAGCCAGAATGTGCATACGTTGAATGCCGTCACCGGCTCACCGAAATCGTCTGGCGCGCTGTACCGAAGCATGTCGTTGCCGCGCCGCAGATCGGCCTCCAGCGCCGCCAGTGTCCCAATGAATTTCGGGTCGTCTGCCGTCAGAAAGCGCAGGTCCAGCAACTGCAGCAACGACGCATCACGCGCGTCATCCTCGAAATTCGCGGAAATTGCCTGACTATCCTCGCGCCATGCGGATTCGATGATGCGCGTTCGCATCGTTTCGGCACGATTTTCCCAATGCGCCGCGCGCAATGGCAGGTCCATCGCCTTGGCGGCGTGGGCCAGCCGGTCGCACGCCGCCCAGCACATGACCGCGCTATAGCTGTGAACATGGGCGCGGGTCCGCAATTCCCACAGGCCCGCGTCGGGCTGATCATAAACGGCCCATGCACGCTCGCCCACCGCCTCCAGCGCTTCGAAATCGGCATGACCGGCCATGCGAAGCAGTCGCTGGTCGATAAAGCCCTGCACCGAAGACAGCACGATCTGGCCATAGGCGTCATGCTGTATCTGCTCATAGGCGGCATTGCCGACCCGGACCGGCCCCATGCCGCGATAGCCCCGCAGCTGTTCGGCCTCCCATTCGATCAGCGTCGCATTGCCGCGCACGTCATAAAGCGGCTGGATATGACCGCCCTTAGCGCCGTCCACGATGTTACGCAGATAGACGAGGTAGGTTTCCAGCACGTCCAGCGCGCCCAGCCGGTTCAGCGCCTCGACCGTATAATAGGCGTCCCGCACCCAGCAGTAACGATAGTCCCAGTTGCGTCCGCTGTCGGCATGTTCGGGGATGGAAGTGGTCAGCGCCGCGACAATCGCGCCGGTTTCTTCATGCTGGCACAGTTTCAGCGTGATGGCCGATCGGATGACCGCTTCCTGCCATTCGGCGGGAATGGCGAGGCCGCGCACCCAAAGCTGCCATTCGTTGACGGTGTCGTCCAGCATGCGTTCGATGGCGGGGCGCAGGGCATCGGAAAAGCCCTCGTCCGGTCCCATGAAGAAATGCGCATCCTGCTCCAGCCGGAACCAGCTTTCCTGCGCGATCAGGCCGATCGGCGCATTTGTAGAAATGCGCATGGCCATGTAGGACAGGACCATGCGGATATGGTTGGACCCGTAATTGACCGGAACCTTATCCGCGCCCCAGCCTGTGGTAGGGCGCAATTTCACACGAATGCGGGGTGATCCGCCGACCGGTCGCACAATGCGAATGAACGCGACGGGTCGGTACATCCTTCCCTTGTGCCGGTGACGTGGGCAGAAATCGATAATCTCTATCGCATTGCCCTGCGCGTCGCTCTGCCGCGTAACCAGGATCGGGGTGTTACGGATATAATGTTGTTCGACCGCGACGCAGTTTTCGAGTTCGATGGCCCAAAATCCGCGCGCCTGTGGATCATCCCAGCCCTTGTCTCCCAACAATGCTGAAAAGACCGGATCGCCATCCACGCGGGGGACGCAGGCCCATATCATGCGCCCCATGCGATCGATCAGCGCAGACGCCTGACAATTGCCGATGGGCCACAGGTCGAGCGTTCGCTCGGTGCCGGCCAGGATGGATTCGCTGGATTGTTGGATCGGTCTGCCCCCATTTTATGGTCAAGACGAAGGCTCCGGGGAAATCTATCCGGCGGCGCCTTCCGCCAGATAATGCCTGACGGCGGCAACCTGTTCCAAAAAGAATGACGCTTTTGTCGGGCGTGGCGTTCCGACCAATATGCCAGCGCCACCCAGTTCGACGGCGACGGCAAAGCCTTCCTCGTCCGTTACATCGTCACCGACAAAGACGGGAATGCCGCCCGCCATGGGCTGCGTCTGCATCAGTTTCGCAACGGCGCTGCCCTTGTCCGCGCCGCCGGGGCGCAGTTCATACAGCATCTTGCCATGCTGCAACGCTAATCCGTGATCCTGCGCCAGCGTGGCGGCCAGCTCTCCCGCTGCGTCGGTCCAAATTGGCGCGCCGCGGAAATGCAGTCCGACGCTGATCGACTTGCGCTCTACGAGCAGGCCCGGCTTGCCGTTGGCAAACGTCTGGAACGCCGCCTCCACCGCATCGATGGCGGGCAGGCGCGATGGCGCATGCACCGCTTCGCCGGGGGCTGCAAATTCCAGCCCATGGGTTCCCGACAGCAGGAAATCGCCAAAGCCCAGTGCCCGCAAGGTTGCCACCGAACGGCCACTGACGATCGCCAGTCGCCCGTTCAGCCGCGTCCGCAATTGCGTGAGCGTGGCCAGCAGGTTTTCATCGACCGCAACATCATCCGGCGTGTCGGCCAGCGGCACCAGCGTTCCGTCGAAATCCAGAAACAGTGCGGCGCCGTTCAGCAGGGCGACGGGAGGAGCAGGCAGGGCGGATTGGGGGAGGGGGGCAGTTTGAGGCACGGACACAAAGTGGCGTGCTCTCCGGAAACCGCAACCCCTCAATTCACGCAATGCCGCCAATCCATCGTCGCTGCTCTTCAGGGTCGGCAACCATGCTCATCATGCCATGGCGCCGACCATTGCACATGATGCAGCACGCAAAATGCCTGCATGATCCGGACCAACAGCTGGTCTATGGCCATGTTCATTGCCTCGCGGCCGCCATTGTTTAGCCGGTCGTCATATTCGTCACGCATGATGCCGTCCTTTCCTTCGGGCAGGAGGCGGACGGGATCGGTGTCCGCGTGGCTGCAATGCCCGATCGACCGGCCAACCGCCAACAAAAGGCTGGACGCCGTAAATAAGCTGAACTTATCATATGGTCGATGTCTAATCTTCCGCCCCTGTCCGCCATTCGCGTCTTCGAAGCGGCCGCTCGTCGTGAAAATTTCACGGCTGCAGCGCAGGAACTGGGCATGACGCAGGCGGCCGTGAGTTATCAGGTGAAATTATTGGAAGAGCGGCTGGGCCTCAGCCTGTTTCAGCGGGTCGGCCGCAAAGTAGCGCTGACGGAAAAGGGGCGGGCGCTCGCGCCGATCCTGACCCGCGCCTTCGACCTGATGCGCAACGGGTTCGCGGTCCTGACGCAGGATAATTCGGCGGTTCTGACCATCAGTTGCACCAACAGCTTCGCGCATTTGTGGCTGGCGCCGAAGATCGGCGCGTTCCAGATGCGCCATCCCGATCTGGCGGTGCGCATCCAGGCGGACGATGCCGTGGTCGATCTGGCCCGCGATGGCATCGATCTGGCCATTCGCGGTGGGAAGGGGGACTGGCCGGGGCTGGAGGCGACATTGTTGACCCATAATCGCCTTGTGCCGATGTGCAGCCCTATATGGATCGATCGTCACGGACATATCGCCGATGCGGATGCGCTGCATGCTTCGCCGCGCCTGTCGCCCGATGACATGTGGTGGCATGAATGGTTTGCGGCCATGGGGGTACAGGCTGATCCCGCCGATGGCCCGCCCGGCATCGCGCTCGACAGTCAGGTGATGGAAGGCCGCACCGCTATCGCGGGGCAGGGCATCGCCATTCTCAATCATTTCCTCTGGAAGGCGGAGGTCGAGGCTGGCCTGCTGGTCGAAGCCGTCCCCTCCTATGTCCGTGAAATCGCCAGCTACTGGATCGTCTATCCGCCCCACGCCCGCAACACGCCGAAGATCAAGGCGTTTCGCGACTGGATCAGCGCAGAATTTGCGACCGCGATCGCGGCTGACCCCGATGGCCGCTATTTTCCGAAATAGACCTGTGTGAGCTTCGTTATCCCCCATGAGCGAATCCGTTTCCGTTTCCTCCCCGTGCTGCTATCCGATCTGCGATGACTGATTTCCGCGACCCGTTCGACGCCATCAAGGAACACCCGTTCGACGATGCGCTCCAGCAGCGCTATCTCGTCTATGCCTTATCCACCATCACGGCGCGATCGCTGCCGGATCTGCGCGACGGATTGAAACCGGTCCATCGCCGTCTGCTCTGGGCGATGCGGCTGCTGCGGATGGAGCCGGGTGGCGCAAATCCCGACGTGCTCGTCGCCAATCCGGCCCGCAACACCACCGCCTACAAAAAATGCGCCCGCGTCGTCGGCGACGTCATCGGTAAATATCACCCGCATGGCGACGCGTCCGTCTATGACGCGATGGTCCGCCTGGCGCAGGATTTTTCGTTACGTACGCCTCTGGTCGACGGGCAGGGGAATTTCGGCAATATCGACGGCGATAATGCGGCGGCGATGCGCTATACCGAAGCGCGCCTGACACAGGCCGCCGCCGATCTGATGGCGGGGCTGGACGAGGGTACGGTCGATTTCCGCCCCACCTATAATGGCGAAGATGAAGAGCCAGAGGTTTTTCCCGGCCTGTTCCCCAATCTGCTCGCCAACGGCGCCAGCGGCATTGCGGTCGGCATGGCGACCAGCATCCCGCCCCATAATGTCACGGAGCTGATCGATGCGGCTGGGCTGCTGATCGATGATCCGGATACTGATCATGCCGCGCTGATGCAGGTGGTGCGCGGTCCGGACTTTCCGACCGGCGGCGTGTTGGTGGACAGTCCGTCGATCATATCCGAAGCCTATGTCACCGGCCGGGGCGCGTTCCGCACCCGTGCGCGCTGGCATAAGGAGGAGGGCGGTCGCGGCACATGGGTCGCCGTCGTCACCCAAATCCCCTATCAGGTTCAGAAATCCAAGCTGATCGAACAGATCGCTGCGCTGATCAACGACAAGAAACTGCCGATCCTTGCCGACGTGCGCGATGAATCCGACGCGGAAATCCGCATCGTCATCGAACCGCGCGCCCGCACGGTGGACGAACTGGTGCTGATGGACAGCCTGTTCCGTCTGACGGACCTCGAAAATCGCTTTCCGCTCAATCTGAACGTGCTGGATTCGACTCGAACCCCCCGCGTTCTGGGCCTCAAGCCCCTGCTGATCGAATGGCTGAGGCATCAGATCGATGTGCTGGTCCGCCGCGCCCAGCATCGGCTGGACAAGATCGCCAATCGCCTCGAACTGCTCGACGGCTATATCATCGCCTATCTCAACCTTGACCGGGTGATCGAGATCATTCGGACTGAGGATGAGCCGAAGGAGGTCATGATGGCCGAATTCAGCCTGACCGATCGTCAGGCTGAAGCGATCCTCAACATGCGGCTGCGCAGCCTGCGCAAGCTGGAGGAAATGGAACTGCGCCGCGAGCATGATGAATTGCTCAAGGAAAAGGACGAACTGGAAAAGCTGGTCGAAAGCCCGGCCCGCCAGCGTACTCGGCTTAAGCGGGATCTTGCGGCCCTGCGTAAGCGCTATGGCCCCGAAACCGACCTTGGTCGCCGCCGCACGCTCGTGGAGGAGGCCGCTCCGGCCCGCGAAATTCCGCTGGAGGCGATGATCGAGCGAGAGCCGATCACCGTGATACTGTCCGAGCGCGGCTGGATCAGGGCGATGAGCGGCCACCGCGACCTTGCCGCCGCCGACACGCTCAAATTCAAGGAAGGCGACGGCCCGCAATTCGCCTTCCATGCCTATACCACCGACAAGCTGTTGATGGCGACATCCACCGGGCGCGTTTATACGCTCGCATCGGACAAATTGCCGGGCGGACGCGGCTTTGGCGATCCGGTGCGATCGCTCGTCGATATGGATAACGAAGGCATGATCGTCGCCTTCATGCCCGCGCGGGTTGGCACGGACCTTCTGCTGGCTTCTTCCGACGGACGCGGCTTCATTGCTGCGACGGCGGACCTGATGGCCGAAACGCGCAAGGGCAAGCAGGTTGTTAACGTTCGTACCGGCGCCACTCTCAGCGTCGTCCACGCTATCGCGGCGGACGCGGACAGCATCGCCGTCATCGGCGAGAACCGCAAACTTCTTGTCTTTTCACTAACCGAAATGCCCAAAATGGCGCGCGGCCAGGGCGTTCAGCTGCAACGCTATCGCGATGGGGGCCTGTCCGACGCGATCGCCTTCAAACTGGCGGACGGCCTCAGCTGGACGATGGGCGGTGAAACGGGCCGTACGCGTACCGAAAGCGACATGATGCCATGGAAAGTGGCGCGTGGTGCGGCCGGGCGGATGCCGCCAACGGGCTTTCCGCGCGACAATCGCTTTTAAAGCATCCTGAGATCAGCTGAACCTGTAGACAACGGAAAAGCAAAGGCAAATGGGGCATGATCCGGTTCGATGCCGCCGGATCATGCCCTGGCGTCGGATAATTCGCCATTCGTCTGATTTCCGCCATATCGGCGATTAACGTTTCCCGAAAATTTACTCCTTCTGGATACAGCGGGGGCATGGAATCGACGTCGGTGCGTAATTTGCCGGCCACTCAGGCCAGCGGCACCCCTGTGACAGGGGACGATGACTCGCATCTGGACCAGTCGATCGCCATGACGGACTGGCTGGCTGCGTTGCCCCAGATCGCGGCGATTTTCTCTTTTGAAAATGGCGATCTAAAGCTGGTTTGCGGCAATGAATCCTATCTTGCCGCGTTCCTGCTCATGACCGAGCGCAGCAAAGCGCCATCCCGCGTGGTCAGCGAGTGGCGTGAACGGATGATCGATTTCATCCAGTCCGGGCGCGATTCGGATAATTTCGAGCTGCGCCGTGAAGGAAAGCTGGGGCCGGAATATTTCATGTGCACTGCCGGCCGACTGGTCGGGCAGCAGGATAAGCCGGCGCAATATCTCTTCACCGCGACCGATCGTACCGGCGAACGGACGATCGAGAAAAATCTGCGCCGTGAATTGTTGTCGGATGGCTTGACGGCCTTGCCCAACCGCACCGGTTTCGGTGAGGAAATCGATGATCGGCTGGCCAATGCCACGTGGCCGGAAAATGCCCAGTTCGGCATTATCGCCATCGACCTCAGCCGGTTCAGCCGCGTGAACGAATCGCTTGGCCCGATGGCGGGTGACGAGCTGCTCATCACGGTTGCCAAGCGGTTGAAATCCAGCCTGCGTCAGGGTGACGTGCTAGCGCGGATTGGCGGTAATGATTTTGCCGTATTTGCTCGCCTTAACAATGGCTTGTCTGACGCTCTTCATATCGTGCAGCGGATCAAGGAAGCGCTGAGTTCACCAATCCGTCTCAGCGATCTGCAGATCCGCGTCGATTGTGCGATCGGCTGTGCGCTGTCGATCAATCTGGACGATGATCCCGACGACGTCGTGCGCAAGGCGCAGGCCGCGGTGAAGATCGCCAAGCGGACCGGAAAGGTCGAAATCTACCGCAATGGCGTGCTCAAGGAAGCGCAGCGTCGCTTCTCGATCGAAAGCCGCCTGCGCGATGCCTTGGCGCAGGGGGGGCTGACGCTCGCCTTTCAACCTTTGATCCACCTTCAAACCGGCGAGATTACCGGGTTCGAAGCGCTGGCGCGCTGGAGCGACGAGGAACTCGGCGTGGTCCCGCCGGTCGAATTCATCGCGGTGGCGGAGGAAAGCGGCCTCATCACGCCGCTCGGACGCTGGGCGGCTTATGAAGCGGCGCAGGCACTGTCGCGCTGGGACGTGAAATTCGGCCAGCCGCTGCCTGTCGGCGTCAACGTCAACCTCTCACCCATTCAGATGGCGCGCGATGATGTCGCCTCCATGTTTGAAGAGGCGCTGCGCTATTCCGGCGTGGCGGGCAATCGGCTGACCGCTGAATTGACCGAAAGCGCGATTGTCGCCGATCCGGACAAGGCGCGCAAATTGCTGGTTGCGCTCAAAGGGCTTCAGATGCCGATCGCTATGGATGATTTCGGCACCGGCTTTTCGAACCTCGCCAGCCTTCACAGCCTGCCGATCGACATATTGAAGATCGACCGCAGCTTCGTATCCAACATGCTGGAAGATCGCGACAAGGCGATCATCGTGCGCACCATCCTGTCACTCGCTGAATCGTTGAACCTGAAGGTCACGGCCGAAGGGATCGAGACGCAGGAACTGGCCCATGCCCTGCAACAAATGGGTTGCTGGCAGGGGCAGGGCTATCATTTCGCCCGCCCGATGAGCGAAAATGATGCGTTCGATTACTGGCGTGCGCGCTGGAACTTCGAAACGATCTGATCCGCGATAGCGCCGACCCGTTCAGCATCGGGGAAATCTTCCGCAACCCATCGACGCTGCACCGCCTGCAGGGCTTTTGCCACATCCGGCCCGGCTGGCAGGCCACGCGCAATCAACGCGCCGCCGCCGATGGGCAGCACAGGCGGGGTCCAGCCCTCCAGCAAGTCCAGCGCGGACAGCGACTGATCCTGTGCCAGCAACAGCCGATCGATGGCCCCTTCCAGACCAACCCGATAGGCAAGAGCGCGCGGCGTTTCCGCTTCGGGCGCAGGCTCCAGCGCAACGATCAAACGCTTGCGCGCCTTGTTGGACAGTTTCAGCCGCGCGCCGACATTGTCGGCCAGCGTCGGGTCGTGGGGCAACAATGCGGCCAGACGCCGCAGCGCAGCCCCCGTCAGGCCAGCTTGTGCTTCCCGCCTGATCAGCGCCTCGACGCGCACAACCCCCGCCATATCCACTTCCGGCAGCACCGGCTGCAATATGCCGCCTTCCACCATCAGCGTCAGCGCATGGACAGGGACCGCCACGACCAGCAATTTCAGCAATTCGTCGGCAATGCGTTCCCGCGACAAGGCCATCAGGCTGTTGGCCGCGGCGACGCAGGCATCATAGGCGCAACTGTCCAACTCGTTGTCACCATAACGCGCCAGAAAACGGAAATAGCGCAGGATACGCAGATGATCCTCCGCGATCCGCGCCGACGCATCGCCGATGAAGCGTAGTCGCCGCGCATCCAGATCCGCGATCCCGCCAAAATAATCGCTGATCTCCCCGGTCAGCGGATCGGCGTATAGCGCGTTGATCGTAAAATCGCGCCGCGCCGCGTCGTCGCGCCAGTTCTCGGTATAGGCTATTGTCGCGCGGCGGCCGTCGGTGCTGACGTCCTGGCGCAAGGTGGTGATCTCAACCGGACCGTCCGCCAGCACGGCGGTTATGGTGCCATGGTCTATACCCGTGGGCACCGCCTTGATCCCGGCGGCGTTCAGCCGGTCGAGCACGTCGTGAGGCACTATCGTCGTGGCGATGTCGACATCATTGACGGGCAGGCCCAGCAATCCGTCGCGCACGGCGCCGCCAACGAAACGGGCCTTGCCATCGGTCACGTCCAGCGCCTTCAGCAGCCCATCCATGCCCGGACGATGGCGCCATTCAGCCTCAGGCGGCAGGACGGTCATGACCCAACCTCCGCGACAGATTGACCAGAATAGCGGCGGTGATGCCCCAGATACGCCGTCCCTCCCATATGATCTCGTAATAATGCCGCGTCGCCCCGGCAAATTCGAACGCCCGCCGCGCCCGATTGGCCGGGTTGAGAGCGTAGGCCAGCGGCAGTTCGAACCAGTCTGCCACTTCGCCTTCCTGCGCCTGCAATGGCAGGTCCGGCGGTATCACGCCCAACACCGGTACAATGTCGAATCCGGTAAACGTACTATATCGGTCGGATGTGCCCACGATCTGCACCTCATCGGGCGACAGGGCGATTTCCTCCTGCGCCTCACGCAGGGCGCCGGCGATCTCGTCGGCGTCGCCAGCATCCACGCGCCCGCCGGGAAAGGCGATCTGCCCCGCATGTTTGCGCAAAGTCGTCGCGCGCTCCGTCAGGATCAGGCCGGGTTCCGGGCGATCGGTAATTGCCACCAGCACGGCAGCGGGGGCCAGCATGATGTCGCCCTCGATCCGCGGATCGCGCCTGTCGACCAGCGTGACGTCGTTTCGTTTATGCCCTTCGTCCAGTGCGGCGCGTAACCGCTGCGCCAGCGTCATGCGCCGCCATCCAGTGGAAAGAATGCGCCATCGCTCCACAGGCCGATCCGGTCGCCATCTTCGTCCAAGGCGATGTTCATCATCTCATAATAGACGCTGCGCCCCACCAGCGCTTCCAGCCCGCCGCGCACATGCAGATAGGGATGCGGCCCATCGGGCGTTTCGCGTACCGTCAGCTCATGCTCAGGCCCGGCCGTCACTATGTCGCCGCTGTTCAATCGAAAGACGAGGGTGCGTTCCCGTCCTTCACCCTCCGTCTTCAACTCTACGGCAACGAACGGCGCATCATCGACTGCGATGTCCAGTTTTTCGACCGGGGTCACCAATATATGGCTACCATCGGGTTCGCGTCGCAGGATGGTCGAAAACAGGCGCACCATCGTTTCCCGTCCGATCGGCGATCCCTGATGATACCATGTGCCGTCGCGAGCGATCCGCATTTCGCTGTCACCGCAATGATCGGGGTTCCAGCTCTCAACCGGGGGCAGCCGTTTTTCGGCGGCCAGCCGCGCTATATCGGCCAGCGAAAGGGTGGACAGGTCGGGCAGAGGCTCCATCGGCATGGGGCGGAGATAGGCGTCCGATGCCCGAAGGCAAAGAGATAATCAGGCGGTAACGGCAATTCGCGGGCTGAGCATGCCCGTGCCGCCGATTTCGCTGCCATCGACCGACAGTCCCAGCAGACGGCGCGGCTCGAACGGGCCGGGGGCATTCCACCCGCTGGTGCCTTGCGCGGAAAAGCCCCAGAACCGCTCATAATATTCCGGGTCGCCGATCATCATCAGCGGCTCGCACCGCAGCGCGCGCGCGGCGGCGACGACCGCATCCATCATCGCGCGGCCATGGCCGCCAAACTGATGCGTGGGCGCAACCGCGACCGGACCCACCATGATCAGCGGGATCTGGCTGCCATCGGTCAGCGTCAGTGCCACGGGCCAGCTTTGCAGCGTACCGATCAGGGTGCCGTCGGCATCGATTGTGGCAAGGGATAATTCGGGCAGCCACGGCATCCCGTCCCGTATGCGATAGGCGGTGCGGCCATGCCGGTCCGTACCGAAAGCCGCGTCGAGCAGCCGCTCGATCGCGATTTCGGACTGACTGTTGAGGGGCACTATGTCTGACACGTCTTGCCGATCCGCCATCAATGGCGCATGGGGCAGCGCCGGAAGCGGGGCTTTAGCGTCCGCTTCGTAAAATGAAAGACTAAATAGGTTTCCGTCCGCGCCATCCTATATGGCAAGGTCCGACCATATGTGGCGAGCTATGCACACGGTATTTGACGATTTTCTGACGCTGGAGGTCAACGATCTGCACGTCGATGTTTTGACCGGCATCTATTCGGAGGAGACGCATCTCCCCCAACCGCTGCGCATTTCGATCCGTGCGCGGCTGCGAATCGCCGATCATTACGACCCTGAAACGCCGCTTACCCAGTCCAAAAACTATATGGACCTGAAACATGCGGCGTCCACGGCCCTGCCCGAAGGCGTCCATTTCACCCTGATAGAAGCGGTGGCCGATCATATCATGGACACCATCTTTCTTCAGGATGACAAGGTCAGCCATGTCGAGGTGAAGATCGTGAAGCTGGCCCTGTCAGAACGTGGCGAGGAAATCGGCATCACGCTGGGCCGCGGCCGCAAGTAAATTTGCGAACGGCCTTCGTTCCGGGCGTATTCGGGATATGCCTCCCGATACGCGCGGAACGAACGATCCTGTCACCCCTTCTTGATCAGCCCGATTTCGATCAGCCGTTCGGTCAGATAATCATGCGCGCTGATCGGCGCTTCCCGGCGGGGATTGTCGTCGGTCACGCACTGGGACAGGGCGTCGATCATGAAATCGGGGCGCAGGTGCAGGAAGAAAGGCATGGAATAGCGCGAATGGCCGCGCCGTTCCGGCGGCGGATTGACGACGCGATGGCTGGTCGACGGCAGCACATGGTTGGTCAACCGTTGCAGCATGTCACCGACATTGATCGCGAGCGCACCTGGCGGCGGCACGACAGGCAGCCAGTTGCCGTCGCGATCCTTTAGCTCCAGCCCGCCTTCTTCCGCGCCCAGCAACAGGGTGATGAGGTTGATGTCTTCATGCGCCCCCGCGCGGATGCCCGGCGCCTGCGGCGATACCGGCGGGTAATGGAGCAGACGCAGGATCGAATTGCCATTTTCGACCGGTCCGTCAAACCAGCGTTCGGGCAGTCCCAGATATAGCGCAATCGCCGACAGCAGTTCCGCACCGACCCGGTCGAACTCCGCATAAAGTTTCGCGAAGATCGGCTCAAACTCCGGCATTTCGTCCGGCCACATATTGGGCGGCATGGTTTCGGTCAGTGGGTCGCCTTCGGGCAGGTCGCGGCCGACATGCCAGAATTCCTTCAGGTCGTTCTCGCTCGCGCCCTTTGCGATTTCGGTGCCGAACGCGGTATAACCGCGCTGGCCGCCGTTCGACTTGGCATTGTAACGCTGCTTCACCGCTTCGGGCAATTCGAAAAAGCGACGCGCCAACGCCCAGCCATCGTCGACCAGCATCTGGTCCATTCCATGGTCCTTCACCATGGCAAAGCCGAACCGCTGAAAGGATTGCCCAAATGCCGTGGCGAAATCCGCCTTGCTCATTTCCGCCATGGACAGGACAGGCACCTGATCCAGTACCGTTTGCGACACGATCAATCTCCAAATTCATTATCGGGCGCGCCTTCGCGCCCCGTCATGGGCCGCCATATGGGGCGACCCGTCCATGAGGCCATCCTTGATCGCGCCAGAGCGCTGTTGCAAGAAGGCAAAATGAACTATTGGCT
>NZ_JBMDWL010000085.1:0-28638 GCF_048594625.1 Sphingobium sp. | reverse complement strand
CTTTGCGGGACTGATGGCGACCGCGCCGCCATAGGTTTCGGCCCATGTCTTCGCCTTGCCGATGGACCGGTTATAGACGGTCAGGCTGTGCCCGGCCTTGGCCAGATGTCCTGCGATCGGGCCGCCCATGACGCCCAGGCCGATAAATGCGATGCTAGCCATATGCCTCTTATATCTGGAGCAATTTCAGACCGGATAGCGATCCGATGCTGAAGAAATCGCGGAAGCCAAAGGACAATGCAACATGACCGTCGGCCTTTGCCGATTGTCATGCTGTTGCGTGTAACCATGCCATAAGGCCAGTTTTGCGACAGTGCCAGTTTCTTCGCCCGCAATTTTCGTTTAGGGCGCGCCCATGACCAAGCTCGCAACGATCGAAAGCGCTCTGCCGCTCCCCATCACCGTCGATGACGTTCTTGCCGCGCGGACCCGGATTTCGGGGTCCATCGTCAAGACGCCGACGCTGATTAGCCAGACGCTGTCGAACATGCTGGGTTGCAACGTCTATCTGAAATTCGAAAATCTTCAATTCACCGCCGCCTATAAGGAACGCGGCGCGCTCAATCGCCTGCTGCAACTGGACGACGCGGCAAAGGCAAAGGGCGTGATCGCCGCGTCGGCGGGCAATCACGCACAGGGCCTTGCCTATCATGGCAAGCGACTGGGCGTGCCCGTCACCATCGTCATGCCCACCACCACCCCCACGGTGAAGGTGACGCAGACGCAGGGCCACGGCGCGACCGTCGTGCAGCATGGCGAAAAGTTCGACGATGCCTATGCCCATGCCCGTCTGCTGGAGGTGGAGCAGGGCCTGACCTTCGTCCATCCTTTCGACGAACCCGACATCATGGCCGGGCAGGGGACGGTCGCGCTCGAAATGCTGGAGGACGCGCCGCAGATCGACACGCTGCTCATCCCCATCGGCGGGGGCGGCCTGTTTTCGGGCATGTCTACCGCCGCGCGCGCGATGAAGCCCGACATTCGGCTGGTCGGTGTGCAGGCCGAACTCTATCCATCCATGTATGATTTCATCAAGGGCGCCGACCTTGCCTGCGACGGCGATACGCTGGCCGAAGGGATTGCCGTCAAGCAGCCGGGCGAAATCACCCGCCGCTTCGTGGAGCGGCTGGCGGATGATGTGCTGCTGGTCACCGAACGGCGGCTGGAGGAAGCGGTCAGCCTGCTGCTCCAGATCGAAAAGACCGTGGTCGAAGGGGCGGGGGCCGCTGGCCTCGCCGCGCTGCTGACCTATCGTGATCAATTTGCCGGGCGCAATGTCGGGCTGGTGCTGACGGGAGGCAATATCGACACGCGTCTGCTGGCCAATGTGCTGCTACGCGATCTGGCGCGCTCGGGCCGTCTGGCGCGGCTGCGCATCATCCTTCAGGATCGGCCGGGCGCGCTGTTCCATGTCGCCCGCATCTTCGATCAGGAAGCGGTGAACATCCTCGAACTGGCGCATCAGCGCATCTTCACCAACCTGCCGGCCAAGGGGCTGACGCTGGATGTGGAATGCGAAACCCGCGACAGCGCGCATCTTCAGCGGCTGATCGCGGCGCTGGGGCAGGCCGGTTACGAAGTGGCTCCGATCGAGGTCGCCTGACGGGCTGGAATATGGGCCGAACTTTCGTGGTAAACGCCCTTTTCAGCGGGGGCGCGGGACGGCATAGTCGAAAATATGACCAACCCGCGCCGTCGCCATGAATCGGAGCCTGGAACGTGACCGCCGCATTCCGTTTTCCGCGCTTCTTCGTGACGAACCCGTCCCCTTGCCCCTATCTGCCGGGCAAGAGCGAACGCAAGGTGTTCACCGAACTCAACGGCGACAATGCCGCCGAACTCAATGATGCGCTGGGCCGCATCGGTTTTCGCCGCAGTCAGAATGTCGCCTATCGCCCCAGCTGTGCCGATTGCTCCGCCTGCGTTTCGGTGCGCGTCGTGGCGAATGAATTTCAGCCCAACGCGACCCAGCGCAAGCTGATCCGCCGCAACAGCGACCTGACGGTCACCGCCTGCAAGCCATGGTCGACGGAGGAGCAGTTCGCCCTGCTTCAGCGTTATCTGGCGGATCGTCATCCCGGCGGGGGCATGACGGAAATGGATGAAATGGACTTTGCCGACATGGTCGAACAGACCCCGGTGGACAGCCATATCATCGAATATCGCGAACCGGGCATGGATGGCCGGCCCGGCAAGCTGGTGGGCGCCTGCCTCACCGATCGTCAGGGTGACGGGCTGTCGATGATCTACAGCTTCTTCGACACGACGCTGGAAAACCGGCCGGGCCTCGGCAATTTCATCATTCTCGACCATATCATGCGCGCTGCCAATGCCGGGCTGCCCTATGTCTATCTGGGCTATTGGGTCGATGGGTCGCAGCGGATGCAATATAAGATCCGCTATCGCCCGCTCGAAAAGCTCGGCCGCAACGGCTGGACCCGGTTCGATCCGCATGAACAGGCGCAGGCCATTCGCGGCGTGCAACAGCGCGACGAACCGCCATTGCCGCTGGAACTGACGGCCATGTTTCGCAAATAAATATGCACCTGTCTGCTAGTTGACTGAAAAATCAGGCAGATAAAGATGGCCACCTTATTTCCGATGGGCCAAAATATTTAACTTTCTGCGCTAATCCCGGCTGATGGCAGGTGAGAGGAACATGCTATCGGGGGCGGAATTTGGACCGCTTTGCTGATCGTAGATTCCGCGATGTCGGTTCGACATCTGGCGACGACCTGTTCGCGCACGATCTGTTCTTGCAGCGTAACAATCCTCTGTTGCCCTCGGTTTTCGAACCGGTCATGCCGCCGCTGCTCCGGTGGATTGCCGACTGTCGCGGTCGCCTGATCGCGATCGAACGCAGCAACCGCTATTTTCAGCCCCGATTCGCGGCAGATCCCGCCGGACTGGGCTGGCGCGCGCTGCTGACTGGGGTCGATCGCCGCCAGTTGATCGAAACCGCGGTCGCATCCCCCCGGCCTCAGCCGCTCACGCTGCCGTTCCTGTGCGCCGACGGACAGATACGCTGGTGCCTGCTGCGCATGATGTGCATATCGGTGCCACGCCAATCGCCGCGCTGGTACGGCACGGTGGAGGATGTCCACGAACGGCATGACCGCGAATCGCGGGCGCTCGCCATGGCGCTGGCGGAAAGCCGCGATCATTACCGCGCCTCGGTCGACCTCAGCCCGCAGGTACCATGGACGGCTGGCCCGGACGGGTTGATAGAGGAAGTGGGGCCGCGCTGGCTCGACCTGACCGGCATGGACGCGCATAAGGCCGTGGGCACCGGCTGGCTCGGCGCACTCCATCCCGAAGACATGCAGCGTGTCGTGGCGATATGGGGCCGTCATCTGTCCAGCGGCGCGCCGGTCGATGTCGATTATCGCATCCGACTGCGCGACGGCAGCTATCGCTGGATGCGCTCCCGCGCCTCCGCGCGCAGGAATGCGCAGGGCACGATCCTGCGCTGGTACGGCACGCTGGAGGATGTCCATGCCGAAAGGCTGGCGCAGACCGCGCTGACCGACAGCGAAGAACGCTTCCGTCTGGCGGTGCAATCGGCGCGACTGGGCATCTGGGATTTCGACTGCGTCACCGGCGTTCGGACATGGTCGAAGGAATTTCGCCGCATGCTCGGCCTTGGCGACCATCAACCCGCGACCAGCGAAGTGGCCATGGCTCTGGTCCATCCGGAAGATCGCGAGCGTTTGCAGGCGATGGTGTCTGCCGTGGCCGATGGCGTCATGCCGCCGCATTTCGAAGCGACGCTGCGCATTTACCGGGCGGACAATGGCGCGCTGCGCTGGATACGCAGCACCGGCTGGATGACGCGATCGGATGCAGGCCGCCCGCTGCGCATCATCGTCACCTTCCGCGACGTCAGCGAAGAACATGATGCCGAAGAACGCATCCGCTGGGCCGCGACCCATGATCCGATGACGCGGCTGCCCAATCGCGCCTTGTGGCAGGCGACGCTGGAGGAAATGGCGGCGCGCGCGCGGGTAGACGACAAGCATTTCGGCCTGCTGCTGCTGGACATAGACGACCTTAAACGCACCAATGATTCGATGGGACATGATGCCGGGGACGCGCTGCTCTGCGCCTTTGCCGAACGGCTGGCGGCGGTCGCGCCGCCGGACGCCGTGCTGGGGCGGCTGGGCGGCGACGAATTTGGCCTGGCCGCCGAATCGTTGACGGACAGCGCAAAGCTGGAAGGTCTCGCCGCGTCCCTGATCGAAGCGATGCGCACGCCGCATGTACATCAGGGCCGCTCGCTCGACTGCGGCGTCAGCATCGGCGGCGCGGTCTTTGGCGAACATGCGGGCGCGGCGGACGACCTGCTGAAGGCCGCCGATCTGGCGCTCTACGCGTCGAAGGGGGCTGGGCGGGGGCGGCTGACCCTGTTCCATTCGTCCCTGCGGTCCGAAGCACAGCAACGCAGTTCGATGATCCGCATGGCGCGGCAGGTCGTCGTCGATCGCCTCGCCACGCCCTATTATCAGCCGCGCATCGACATGCGGGATGGCCGGGTGCTGGGTTATGAAGCGCTGCTCCGCTGGCACCATCCGCGCATGGGCGTGCAATTGCCCGGCACCATCGCGGCTGCATTCGATCATGCGGAGATCGCCGTGGCCCTGACGCAGCAGATGCTGGACGCGGTGACGCAGGATATTCAGGTCTGGCTGCGCGCGGGTCTCGATCCGGGGCGGGTCGCGATCAACGCGTCGGCGGCCGATTTCGCGAGCGGCGATTTCGCCGATCGCATCCTCGGCCAGTTGCATCGCACCGAAATTCCGACCCGTCATTTTGAAGTTGAGGTGACCGAAACCGTCTTTCTGGGGCGAGGCACCGATCAGGTCGAAAGGGCGCTCAACCATTTCGCCGCCGCCGGGGTTCAGGTGGCGCTGGACGATTTCGGCACCGGTTTCGCCTCGCTCACGCACCTCAAGGAATATCCGGTGAGCGTGCTCAAGATCGACCGCAGCTTCATCAGCAATGTCGAACAGGATGCGGGCGACGCCGCCATCGTGGACGCGATCGTCAAAATGGGCGGCAGCTTCGATATGGAAGTCGTGGCCGAAGGCGTGGAAACCGCCGCGCAGGCCGATTTCCTGCTACGGTTGGGCTGCATCGTGGCGCAGGGCTTCCATCTCGGCAGACCCCTGCCGGTCAGCGATTTCACCCCGCCACGGCCTTGCTAGAACAGCCTTTCGGCCGGGACAGGCGATGAATCGCAATATGCAGCATCGCTGACGCGTATAACCTAAAAAGGGCCGGACCTCTGTTAAGGCCCGACCCTCTCCATATTTATTTGCAGCGACAGCTGCGCGCGACGCGGCGACGCACCGGCATCTTTTGGGTGACATAGGTGGTGGTCGTGGTCGTCGTGGTCACGGCGGGCTGCACCGTTACGGTCGTCACCACCGGCGCGGGATAATAATAGCCGCCCGAAATATAGCCGCCACCCTGCTGGGTCACGACCGGGCCGCCATCGCCCGCCCAGTGCGGTGCCCCGGCATAGGGCGGCGCGTCATAATCGACGCCCGCACCGCGCACTTCGCCTTCGAACTTGCCGTCATAGGTGCCGCTGACCTTGCGCCCGTCGTCCGTGGTCCATGTGCCCGTCCAACGGCCTTCATAATCATTCTGCGTCGTCACGGCATCGTCGGCATAGCCATAACCATAATCATAGCCCGCACCGGGGCGACGCGGCGGCGGGGGCGCATTGCGGTGCGGCGCATCTTCCGCCTTGTCGATCGCCATTCCAGCCACCGCGCCGACGCCCGCGCCGATCAGCGTGCCTGCGGTGCGATTGCCGCGCCCGGCGATACGATTGCCCGCAATGCCGCCCACGACTGCGCCGATGGCTGCTCCGCCAACGCCATTGTCGCGGCGCGGCTCTTCATAATATCCATCGGGGGCGTAACCGCCTTCATAACGGGCCCAGTCGATGTCGCTGCGCGAATCGTAAACCCGGCCATGGCGGTCGGTCATCACCGCATCGTCATAATAGCGCGACCAGCCATAGCCATAGGCCGGGGCGGGCAGGCCATAGGCGCCATAATTGCCGATATAATAGCTGGGGCTGACCCAATAGCGCGGCAGGACATAGCCATAGACCGGGCGGCGATAGGCGCCCCATCCGCCAGGCGCGCCCCAACCGGCATACCAGCGGCCATTCTGGCGTGGTCCCCAGCGGTTGCCGCCGTTCCACTGGCCATTCCATCCGCCGGGACGGGGTGCGCCGACACCGGGGCGGGGCGTCATGCCCGGACGCGGCCCGTTCCAGCCCTTGCCCATGACCGGCAGCGCAGCGCCCGCGCCACCCGCCGCCATGGCCGGAACAGCCGCACCGGCCAGCACCGCACTGGCGCCCAGCAGGAAAAGGGTTGCCGTTCGCATGGTTAACACTCCCTGTTTTACATGGCGTGCGAAACGGATGCGCAGGCCGAAATCCTAACGCATCGTTTAGCATGCCGATCCGCGGCTATCCATGATTCTGACCCCGAAGGGCTGTCCTAAAACGGGTCGAAAAATGGAAAGCGGTAGGCGCGCGAACGGAAAACAGGGTTAACGCGTCAGCCGATGCGCGCCGCGATACGGGCCGCCAGTGCTTCCAGTCCGGCCGCGTCGGCCGAATCGAACCGGGCGGGCAGCGGGCTGTCCAGGTCGATCACGCCGATCAGCCGACCGTCATGCACCACCGGCACCACGATTTCGGACGCGCTCGCCGCGTCGCAGGCGATATGGCCGGGAAATGCATGGACATCTTCGACCAGCTGCGTTTCGCGGGTTGCGGCGGCCGCGCCGCACACGCCGCGTCCCACGGGGATGCGGATGCAGGCGGGCTTGCCCTGAAACGGGCCGAGCACCAGTTCATCGCCGACCATGCGATAAAATCCCGCCCAGTTGAGGTCGGGCAGGAACTGCCACAGCAGCGCGGACAGGTTCGCCATATTGGCGACCGGGTCGGGCTCCGACGCCGTCAGCGCATCGGCGGCGGACAGCATATCTGCGTAAAGGGTGGCCTTGTCGGCGGCGGTGGGGGCGAAATCATACATGGCGCCCATATAGGGCGGCGGCGATCCGGTGCAATCCACCTGTCGCCGCCTGACGCTCAGTCGAACTGCACGCGCCCGCGCCCCTGCTTTACCGAACTGCGCGCTTTCTTTGCGTCCACCCGGCGCGCCTTGGCGGCCTTCCCCGGTTTGGTGGCGATCCGCCGGGCATCGCGCACATGCGCCTTGGCGATCATTTCGGCCAGCCGTTCGCGCGCATCCTGCCGATTGGCTTCCTGCGTGCGAAATCGCGACGCCTGAATGACGATCTCATTGGCCGATGTCAGCCGCGATCCCGCCAGTTCCTTCAACTTGCGATAGGCATGGACCGGCAGGCCCAGCCTGAACAGGTTGACCCGCAACTGGACGGTCGTCGCCACCTTGTTGACATTCTGCCCGCCGGGTCCGCCACCGGTGATGAAGCGCTCTTCCAGCGCATCATCGGGAATCTCAAAGTCCGGCATCGTCCAGCAGTTCCGGACCAAAGCCTGCCGCGGCAAAGGTTGCGGGCAGGGGGGCGGTCGCTTCCGCGGCGGGCTTGTCCCCGCGCGGCATGCTCAGGAACCGGCTGTGCAACAGCATCTTGCCTTCCCCGTTGCCATAGACCGGGTCGCCCACGATGCCAAAGCCCAGCCCATGCAGCGCATGGACGCGGATCTGGTGCGTCCGCCCGGTCTGCGGGGTAAAGGCGATCAGCGCGCGGCCATCCTTCTGTGCGACCTTGCGCCAGTGGGTGACGGCATTCTTGCCGGCCTTCGCCGGGATCATCCGCCATCCTTGCGCTTCGCTGCTGATCTTTTTCAGTGCCAGTTCGATGGTTCCTTCGTCTTCGGCAGGCGCGCCATCGATCACCGCGACATACCGCTTTTCCACCGTCCCGGCCTCGAACGCGGCGGCAAAGCGCTTATGCGCCTTGGGGTTGCGCGCCAGAAGCAGGCACCCGCTGGTATCCCGGTCCAGCCGATGGACGGGCAGGGGCCAGCGCTGAAAGCCGAAGGTCAGCGAAGCGAGATGATTTTCCAGCGCCATCGATCCGTCGCGCGGCGCATCCACCGGCAATCCGGCGGGTTTGTCCAGGATCAGGGCTTCGCCATCGATAAACAGCACATGGTCGGTCAGCAGGGCCAAGGGATGATATTCCGATCGGTATTGAAGTGGGAAAATGGATGCGCGTGCGGCCTGTTGCGGCATCTTGTGACTAAAGTGAACCGGACGACGCTCTCAATATTCTTCATTTGCCGCATGATGGCAGCGGTCAGCTGTTCCAGCCGTGTTGATTATGCTCTATAGGCCCGGCGCGCGATGGACAATAGAGGGCATGACGGGGCGCAGGCGCAATTTCGGCTCGACTGGGTCGATGTCGCGCGTGGTCTGGGCATTATCGCGGTGGTGGTCGGCCATGTGTGGACGCGCGGGCCGGTGCGCGATGCGATGTACAGTTTTCACATGCCGCTTTTCTTCCTGCTATCGGGCCTGCTGTCCCGGCCGCAGGCGGTCGGCCCGTTCACCCGGCGCCAGATATTCGGCCAGATGCGGCCCTATGCGATTTTCCTGATCGCGCTGATTCTGATCGATCAGGTTGTGGAGCCGCTGAAGGGCGGGCGGCCGATCTTTCATCAATGGCCCGAAGATATGGTGCTGATCCTGCTGGGCGGGTTCTGGCTGCGCGGCCCCTATACCATCTTCTGGTTCGTACCCTGCCTGATGCTGGCGCGGATCATCTTCAACCTGCTGCTGGTGCGCTGGCCCGATGTCATGGATCGGCGCTGGATGGTGGCGCTGCTGCCGGTCCTCCTCCTTGCTTATGCGCTGGGACGGTGGACGCAGGCGTCGCCTTTGGGCCTGCTGACCGTGCCCATGGCGCTGATCCTTCTATGGGTCGGTGCGGCATGGCCACGGGTTCGGTGGCGCAACGGGATGATCGCGCCGCTGGCCCTGCTGGCGCTGGCCGGGCTGGGTGGCTTCGTGCCTACGCTCAACATGAAGGCGGGCGATTATGGCTGGCCCTTGCTCTCGATCGGCGCGGCGGTGGCGACGTCATTCCTGCTGTTTCGCCTGTCCGCGCTGATCGTCCCCTATGCCGCGCCGGTGGCGGCACTGGGGCGGGCGTCACTGGTGATCATGTATGTCCATGTCGCCATCATCCATTATGGATCGCCTTATCTGGGCAGGTTCTGGCTGCTGGCGCTGGCCCTGCTGGTCCCATGGGCGCTGCATGCGCTGATCCGCAGGTCACCCGCCGCGACCCGGCTGTTCCTTTAGCGCATGGCCCGTTCATGCTGAATCGGATCAAGCTCCATTCTTCTTTTGTCTTCCGCATTTTCCGAGCCAGCAGATGATGCCATCGGCTTCGCTCTTCCGTTCACCGCATAGCGCGAGCCGCCACCTGTTCCAGTTGGCTTAGACAGGCTTGAGAGCAGGCTGCGTTAAATCTGATGTCAGAGGCGTGCTCTAGCCGTCTGTTATCGCATCGTTTTAAGTGCAAAACCGATTGCCGCTTTTGCGCACGATGCTTTATCCGTTCTGGATCAGCGAAAGTCTGTCGTCCACCCCGGCGCGCGCGACGATGCCATAGGCGGCCTGCGCGATGATCTGCGCCTGGCTGAGCGCCGCGCCATCCTTTTCCCGCTGCGCCGACGCGACCGGATCGGCTACGGCGGACGCCTGTGGTGACGCATAATAGCTGCTGTCGGCCAGTCGTTCGCTTAAACTCTGCCGCACCGGCGTCGCGGTCGCGGGCGTGGCGCTCATCTGACGCGGGCCGCTGGATGGCGCAGCATAGGTCAGCGGTTCCGACGGGGCAGGAGTAGAGATGATCACCGACTGGGACGGTGCCGACGATACCGGCGCGCTCGGCGCAGGCGTCGATGCGGTGGGTTCGGGGGCTGGCGTTACGACAGGCTGGGCGGGCGGCGGTGTCTGCGCTGCGGGGGCGGACGCCTGTGCCGCTGCCTCCTCCCATGCCTTTTTGATCTGGCCCAGCCCATTGCCGATGCCGTTATTCCAGGTCAGGCCGTTATTGATCCCGCCGATCATTAAATTTTCTCCTGTCCCCGCCGTATCTATGTCGGATCACTCCTTCGATGCCCTCAACGGAAAAGGTGTGCGCGGTATTAAGGCTGTGTCCGGGCACCTCCTCCCGCGCATTTTTCGCGCGGACCCCATGGCTTTGCGCAACCGTCATTCCCGTCGCCGTTTACGCGGCCTCTCCTCTACGATCTGCCGCGCGGAATCGCAGAAGGGCGCCAGAAAATCATATAGCTGATCGGCCAGTTGGTCCGCCGCCAGCATATAGAGTACATATTGCCCGCGCTTCTGTTCGCGCACAACGCCCGCATCCTTCAATATGCCCAGATGCTTGGAGATGGACGGCATTGCCATTTCGAAATTGTCGGCAATTTCGCCCACCGTCATCGCCTCCTGCGCCAGATAATGCAGGATGCGACGGCGCGGTTCCGATGCCAGAGCCTTGAAGATCTTGTCCATTCCTATTTAGCTAAATAGGAAAATGCCTAATCGCAAGTCTTCCGCCGCGCCTTGTCCGAAAGGCCGATTTTCTTGGCTTTTGTCGGGGTTGACACTTTGTAAATGGCTACCTAGAGGGGCGCTGCCTTGACGGGTGCAGCCGCAAGCGCCAAGCAAATGCCACGGGCCGCAAAGGTTCGATTGGAGATGATGCATGGCAGCGGACACATCCGGACAGGACCCGGCGGGCGAGGACTCGCGGATCGCCTCCCTTGAGGAGCGGATCGCGAAGGCCGAGCAGGTCGAAAAGGTCAGGCAGGGCGCCACGGAACAGGTTGCGGACGATGGTTCGCGCCTTGGCAACCGGGTGCTGGCCGAACTGATCGGTGGTCTTGTCGGCGGTGCGTTGATTGGCTGGGTGCTTGACCGGTTTTTCAACACATCCCCATGGCTCCTGCTGGTTTTCCTCGGTCTTGGGATCGCGGCCGCCTTCAGGAATATTATCAGATTGACGACGACGAAGCCGCCCGAACGATAAGGCTGCTTGGCTCTTAGTCCGAAGACTTGAACGCTACAGGGGTGAACGTGGCAGAATCCGGCAAAATCGATCCGATGCACCAATTCGCTATCGAACCTTTGTTCGGTACGGATCGCTGGTCGCTGGGCGGGTTCAACATCGCCTTCACTAACAGCGCGCTCTACATGGTGCTGGCCGCCGTGGTGCTGTGGATCTTCGTGATCGGCGGCATGAAGCGTGAACTGGTCCCCGGTCGCTGGCAGATGGCGGTCGAATATATGACCGGCTTCATCAAGAACCTGCTGATCGCCAATATCGGCGACAAGGGGCGGAAATACATCCCCTACGTCTTCTCGCTCTTCATGTTCATCCTGCTGGCGAACCTGCTGGGTCTGCTGCCGCTGGGTTTGGTGGGGCTTCACCCCTTCACCTTCACCAGCCATTTCACGGCGACCGGCGTTCTGGCCATCATGAGCTTCTCGATCGTGCTGATCGTCGGCTTCTACAAGCATGGCTTCCACTTCTTTTCGCTCTTCGTGCCGCACGGCACGCCGGTGGCGATGGTGGTGCCGCTCTTCTTCATCGAACTCGTGTCCTTCATGGTGCGTCCGTTCAGCCTTGGCCTGCGACTGTTCGTCGCGATGACCGCTGGCCACGTATTGCTGAAGGTTCTGGCGGGTTTCGTCATCAACAGCGCCAACGCCTCTCCGGCGCTGGGTGCAACCGTCGGCCTCGCCAGCTTCATCCTGATGATCGGCATCAGCGCGCTGGAAATGCTGGTCGCGGTCATCCAGGCCTATGTGTTCGCACTGCTGACCTCGGTCTATCTGAACGATGCCGAGAACCTGCACTAAGATTTCGCCAATTTTTTCAACTGTTACTTTGATTTAACAAGGGAGTTTACGACATGGACGCAGAAGCCGCAAAGCTGCTCGGTGCTGGCCTGGCCGCGATCGGTGCGGGCATCGCTGCCCTCGGTGTGGGCAACGTGTTCAGCGCGTTCCTGGAAGGCGCGCTGCGCAATCCGGGCGCTGCCGACGGCCAGCAGGGTCGTCTGTTCATCGGTTTCGCCGCGGCGGAACTTCTGGGTCTGCTGGCGTTCGTTATCGCCATGATCCTGGTGTTCGTGGCCTAATCACGAAAATTCGAAACGGGCAGGGCGGCATTTCGCCTATGCTCTGCCCGTTTCCCTTATTGACCGCCCTCTGATCGGACGGACCGAAAATGCCTCAAATCGCGCAAATTGCCGAAACCTATTCCAGTCAGATTTTCTGGCTGCTGGTCACCTTCGGTTTCGTCTTCTTCATCATTGGCCTTGGCATGGTGCCAAAGGTTCAGGGTACGGCGGACGCGCGCGACGCAAAGATCAGTGGCGATCTGGACGCTGCCAAGGCGGCCTTCGCCCGTGCCGACGAAGCGGAGGCGGATTACCGCGCCCGTGACGCGGCCAACCGCACTGCCGCTCAGGCGACGCTGGCCAAGGCCAAGAGCGAAGCCGCCAAGGCTTCCGAAGTCCGTCTGACCGCCGCCGACGCCATCGTCGCCGATCGGATCGCCGCCGCAGAAGCCCGTATCAAGGGCGCCAGCGAAGCCGCGATGGCAGAAATCGAAACCGTCGCCGCCGATGCGGCGCGCGACATGGTGGCTCGCATTTCCGGCGTGGAAGCGTCCGACGATGCAGCCCGCAACGCAGTAAAGGCGGCACTGGCCCATGGCTGAGGCAGCATCGCATAGCGCAGCGGAGGTTCCCCACTTGAACCAGGCAATTCACAGCGAAGGCATGGAACCGGTCGGCACCGTCGCGCATGAAGGCGTCGAACCCCATACCGATCCCAAGGCGGTCGGCATGGACGCCACCGCCTGGGTCAGCCTGGCGATGGCCGCGTTCATCGTCATCCTGCTGGTCAAGAAGGTGCCTGCCCTGATCGGCGGCGCGCTGGACGGCCGCATCGCGCAGATCAAGGAACAGCTGGCCGAAGCCGCGAAGCTGCGCGCCGAAGCCGAAACGCTCAAGCGCGAATATGAAGCCAGGCTGGCCGCCGCGGCCGGCGAAGCCGACGCCATGCGCAAGGCGGCTGAACATGAAGCCGAAGGGCTGATCGCCGACGCAAAGGTCAATGCCGAAGCGCTCGTCGCCCGCCGTGAAAAGATGGCGGAAGACAAGATCGGCGCCGCCGAACGCGCCGCCATCGCGGGCATCCGTGCAAAGGCCGTGAACGCAGCGACCGCCGCCGCCGCCGCGCTGATCGCGCAGGGCCATGATGCGAAGGCGGACAAGGCGCTGGTCGACAGCGCGATTTCGGGTATTGGCACGATCAACTGATCGGCCAGATCCGGGGATCATGAAAAAGGGCTGGTGCGTATCGTCGCACCAGCCCTTTTCCTTTTTCGGCCCTTTTCTTTTTTCGGCGATGCGTGGCGATTTCATGCCCGCGTCACGCATCGCGGACACAGGCGCGCCATTGCGAAAGGCGCGCCGCGCGCTATGTCTGCCCCCATGTCCGGCCCGCAATCCCCCGATCGATTCAACGAAGACAAGGCGACCTATACCGTCACCGGCAGCCAGCCGGACATCGACGCCGGGGTGGAGGCGATCCGCACCACGCTCAGGACGCTGCCGACCCGTCCGGGCGTCTATCGCATGCATGATGCGCGCGGCGATGTGCTCTATGTCGGGAAAGCGCGGGCGCTGCGGAACCGCGTGACCAATTATACGCAGGTCGATCGTCTGTCGAAACGTCTGCAACGCATGGTCGCCCAGACGCGCAGCATGACCATCGTCACCACCAACAGCGAAGCCGAAGCGCTGTTGCTGGAGGCGCAGCTGATCAAGCGCTATCGCCCGCCCTACAACGTCCTGCTGCGCGACGACAAAAGCTTCCCCTTCATCCTGTTACGCGAAGATCATGCCTTCCCCCGCGTCCAGAAGCATCGCGGCGCACGCAAATATAAGGGCCGCTATTACGGCCCCTTCGCCAGTGCCGGATCGGTCACGCGGACCATCAACGCGCTGCAAAAGCTGTTCCTGCTGCGTAGCTGTACCGACAGCTTCTTTTCCAACCGGTCGCGCCCCTGCCTGCTTTATCAGATCAAGCGCTGCTCAGCCCCCTGCGTCGACCGCATAGACGAAGGCGGCTATGCCGAACTGGTCCGCGACGCGCAGGATTTTCTGGGCGGCAAATCGACCGCCGTGCAGAAGAAGCTCGGCGCGGCGATGGAGGCTGCGGCGGAATCGCTGGACTTCGAACAGGCCGCGATGATCCGCGATCGGCTCAAGGCCCTGACCTTCATTCAGGGGTCGCAGGCGATCAATGCGGAGGGGCTTGGCGACGCCGACATCTTCGCGCTGGCGGAAAAGGGCGGGGCGATGTGCATCCAGGCCTTCTTCATCCGCGGCGGTCAAAATTGGGGCCATCGCAGCTTTTTTCCTGTCCATACCGCCGACGTTGCGACGGAGGAGGTGCTGGAAAGCTTCATGGCGCAATTTTATGAGGAAGTGCCGCCGCCCAAGCTGATCCTGACCGACCGCGAACCGGCCGAATGCGAACTGATGGCGCTGGCGCTCACCGAACGGCTGGGCAGCAAGGTACGGATTGAGGTGCCCCAGCGCGGCGACCGCACCCGCCTTATCAAACAGGCGCAACGCAATGCGGTGGAGGCGCTCGACCGACGTCTTGCCGAAACCACCAGTCAGGGCCGCATCCTCGACGAAATGGTTGAGGCTTTCGGGCTGGAGGGCGTCCCCGACCGTATCGAAATCTACGATAACAGCCATATTCAGGGCGCGCATGCTCTGGGTGCGATGGTGGTCGCGGGGCCGGAGGGCTTCCGCAAGAACGCCTATCGCAAGTTCAACATGAAGAACCCGGAAATTTCGAACGACGATTTCGCGATGATGCGTGAGATGTTCGAACGACGCTTCGGGCGCGCGCAAAAGGAAGACCCGGATCGCGACGGCGGCGAATGGCCCGATCTGGTCCTGATCGACGGCGGCAAGGGACAGCTGTCGGCGGCGCGCACCATGCTGGAGGAAATGGGCATAGAGGATGTGACCATGATCGGCGTCGCAAAGGGGCCGCATCATGGCCGCGACGGACGGGAAGTCTTCCACCTGCTGGACGGCCGGGAAATCACTTTCCCGCTCAATCATCCGGTACTCTTCTACCTTCAGCGCCTGCGTGATGAGGCGCACCGCTTCGCCATCGGTGCGCATCGGGCAAAGCGCAGCAAGGCGATCACTATGTCCTCGCTGGACGAAGTACCCGGCATCGGTCCCGCGCGGAAGAAGGCGCTGCTGATGCATTTCGGCACCGCCCGCGCCGTGCGCGACGCCGCGCTGGACGATCTGGTAAAGGCGCCAGGCGTGTCGAAGGCGGTGGCGCAACAGGTCTATGATTATTTCCACGGGTGAAGGGGTGGGTCTTCCCATCCTTCGCATTGCTCCCCTTCCGTTGCCCCCCTCCCATTGACGGTGTGAACTTCGGCCCCATTTACGGGTTGTGACCGCGCGGCGCCCTTTGCCGCGACCTTTCCCGGATGGAGCCTCCCCACATGAAAAGCATCAACCCCGCCACCGGAGAAGACATCGCCACGCACGCCGCGCTGACCGATGCGCAGGTTGACGCCGCGCTGGACCGCGCGACCGCTGCGTTCGACGTGTGGCGCAAGAGCGACCTGTCGGAACGCACGGCGCTGCTGTCCGGCCTTGCCAATGCCTATGCGGATAATCGCGATCGGCTGGCGCGCATGGCGACGCTCGAAATGGGCAAGACGCTGAAATCCGCCCTGGCGGAGGTCGACAAATGCGTGGCCCTGTTCCGTCATTTCGCGCAGGATGGTCCCGCGATGCTGACGGGGGGCAGTATTGCACTGGCGTCAGGCGGCCGGGCGGACCTGCACTGGCTTCCCATCGGTCCGGTGCTGGCGGTGATGCCGTGGACTTTCCCCTATTGGCAGGTCGCCCGTTTCCTCGCACCCTGCATTCTGGCGGGCAATGTCGGCCTGCTCAAACATGCCAGCAATGTACAGGGCGTCGCCGCGCTCATTCAGGACATGATGTCCGTGGTGGCCGCGCCCGATGGCCTCTTTCAAAATCTGCCGATCCGGTCGGATGCCGTCGCCGCGATCATTGCGGACGATCGGGTCGCCGCCGTCACCCTGACCGGCAGCGAAGGCGCGGGCCGTGCCGTCGCCGAACAGGCGGGCAGGGCGCTCAAGAAGGTCGTGCTGGAACTGGGCGGGGCGGACCCGTTCATCGTCATGCCCTCGGCCGATCTCGACGCGGCGGTGAAGCAGGCGGTCACCGCCCGCATCCAGAATACGGGTCAATCCTGCATCTGCGGCAAGCGCATGATCGTCCATGCCGACATTTACGACGCGTTTCTGGATCGCTACGCCGCCGCGATGCAGGCGGTGAAGGCCGGTGATCCCTTCGACGACACGACCGACATGGGGCCGCTATCCAGCGAGGAACAGCGCCGCACCGTGCAGGAACAGATATGGAAGATGAAGGCGGCGGGCGCGACCCTGATCGGTGGTGAAACGCTGCCCGGACCGGGTGCCTATATGAACGCCGGGATCTTGACCGATGTGCCCACCGATCCTGCGCTGATGGGGGAGGAGATTTTCGGACCCGTCGCCATGCTGTTCCGTGCGACCGATCTGGACGACGCGATCGGCATCGCCAACGCCATTCCCTACGGCCTTGGCTCCTCGGTCTGGACGAACGACCCGGCGGAGGAGGCGCGCTTCATCCGCGATATTCAGGCCGGCATGACTGCCGTCAACCGGATGATGGCCTCGGCTCCCGAAGCGCCCTTCGGCGGCGTCAAGCGCTCCGGCCATGGCCGCGAACTTGGCCCTCAGGGTCTGCACGAATTCATGAATCTCAAGAGCGTCTATCGGCCGGGATGACTTGCGACTAAGGCTGGCATCATGCCCAGCCTCGTTACATCCGCCATCGTCTGCGCCGTGCGCCATCATGGCGAACATGGCGCGATCGCGCGGCTGCTGACGCCCGATCATGGCCTGCTGCCCGGCTATGTCAGGGGCGGGCGGTCGCGGGCGATGCGTCCGGTCCTGTTGCCCGGCAATATCGTGAAGGCCGACTTTCGCGCCCGCACCGAAGATCAGCTGGCGGGCCTCACCGTCGAACTCGCCCACAGCCGCGCGCCCCTGCTGGCCGAACCGCTGCCCGCCGTCGCCATCGACTGGAGCTGCGCGCTCACCGCCGCCGCCTTGCCGGAAGGCACGCCCTATCCCGCGTTGCATCAGGCGCTTGGCGCCGTACTGGACGCGGTGGAGGCTGCGCCAGCGGCGCGGGGCTGGGCGGTGGCACTGGTTCGTTACGAACTGCTGCTGCTCGCCGAACTCGGCTTCGGCCTCGACCTCACCCGATGCGCTGCGTCGGGCGATGCGCAAGACCTTGCCTATGTCAGTCCGCGCAGCGCGGCGGCGGTCAGCCGATCAGGCGCAGTCGGCTATGAAAACCGCCTGCTGCCCCTGCCGCCTTTTCTGACCGAAGGCGGGATGGGCGACTGGGACCAGATACTCGACGGCCTGCGCCTCACCGGCTTCTTCCTCGAACGATCGGTCCTGACGGATCGCCGCGCCGACATGCTCGCCGCACGCGAAAGACTGGTCGATCGCCTGAAAAGAGCGGTTGCCTAAAGCGGGATCGTTCTGCAAAGGCCAGGGCCGACAATCTGCCCCATAATTACAAGCCGTGGCGCAGTCCGAACATATTATAAGGAAGCCTCTATGTTGATCGCCCTGTTTCCCGGAGACGGCATCGGTCCCGAAATCGTCGCACAGGCAAAGCGCGTGCTTGACGCGCTGGCGATCGATGGCCTGACTTATGAAGACGGTCTGGTCGGCGGCGCGGCCTATAAGGCGGTCGGCCATCCGCTGCCCCCGCAAACGCTGGAAATAGCCAAGCGCGCGGACGCCATCCTGTTCGGCGCGGTGGGCGATCCGGATTGCGACGCGCTGGAACGGCATCTGCGCCCGGAACAGGCGATCCTGGGCCTGCGCAAGGAACTGGGCCTCTTCTCCAACCTGCGCCCGGCTAAGGTCTTCCCCGAACTGGCGCATGAAAGCGCGTTGAAGCCGGAAGTCGCGGGTTCCATCGACCTGCTGATCGTGCGCGAAACCAATGGCGACGTCTATTTCGGCGAAAAGGGTTTCCGCACCACCGCCGACGGCCTGCGCGAAGGCTATGACATCATGTCCTACAACGAAGCCGAAGTGCGCCGCATCGCCCATGCCGGTTTTCAGGCCGCCCGCGCCCGCCGCGGCAAGCTCTGCTCGGTGGACAAGGCGAACGTGCTGGAAACCAGCCAGCTGTGGCGCGACGTGGTGATCGCCGTGTCGGCCGAATATCCCGACGTGGCGCTGACGCACATGTATGTCGACAATGCCGCGATGCAGCTGGTCCGCAATCCCGGCCAGTTCGACGTCATCGTCACTGGCAACCTGTTTGGCGACATATTGTCGGATCAGGCGAGCATGTGCGTCGGCTCCATCGGCATGTTGGCGTCGGCGACGCTCAACGGCAGCGGTCAGGGTCTGTATGAACCGATCCACGGTTCCGCGCCCGACATTGCGGGACAGGGCAAGGCCAATCCGCTGGCTACCATCCTGTCGGCCGCGATGCTGCTGCGCTACTCGCTGAACCTGCCCGAACAGGCCGACCGCATCGAAGCGGCGGTGGCGAAGGCGCTGGCCGGCGGCGCCCGTTCGCCCGATCTGGGCGGCACGATGAACACGGTGGAAATGGGCGACGCGGTCCTCGCCGCTCTCTAAATCTGTTCAGTTCGTCGCATAAGGCGAAGAAAAATTTAAGTTTTGCGTCCCCGTGCCGATCTAATCGAAAAATGGGGACGCAAAATGCATACGGAACTGGCTCAGGCGCATGACGGCCTGCGCATGGCAATGCGCAATTTCGCGCATGTCATGCAGACGGCACGGGTTGAAGACATGGCGATGGTCGCCCGTCTGCGCACCGCATTTTCTCAGCTTTTCCGCGAACATATGGCGCAGGAAGACGGCATGATCGCATCCCTGCGTCGCACGCCCGTCACGCCGGAAACCGACCGCATCCTGCGCGAACATAGCCGCGCCATGGTCGCGCTGTTCCTGCGCTACAGCGATCATATCGAATATTGGACCCCGGCGCAGATCGCGCAGGACTGGCCCGGCTATCGCACCGCCGTCCTGTCGCTGCAAAATGGCCTGCACGAACGTATGGAGTGGGAGGAGGATCATCTCCACCCGCTCTTCACCGCGCCCACGCTGCGCGCGGCCTGACCGGTCCAATTCCGCCCGAACGGTCCTGTCGCACTGGCGGCCGGATGGATAAGGGCACAGCATGAACGATTTCACCCTCGCTTCACTGCGCGCCGCCGCCGACATGGTTCATGCTCAGGTGCCGCCGACCCCGCAATATGCCTGGCCGCTGCTGGCGCGCCGGTCTGGTTGCGACCTGTGGGTGAAGCATGAAAATCACACGCCCACCGGCGCGTTCAAGGTACGCGGGGCGATCACCTATATCGACTGGCTGCGCCGCACTCACCCGGAAGTGACCGGCATCATCACCGCCACGCGCGGCAATCATGGTCAGGCACAGGTGCGCGCGGCGACCGCAGCGGGCCTGTCCGCCACGATCATCGTGCCCCATGGCAATGCGCTGGAAAAGAACGCAGCGATGCGGGCGTTCGGCGCGAACCTCATCGAACATGGCCATGATTTCGACAGCGCCAAGGCGGAGGCCGTTCGCATGGCGGAGGAGAAGGGCCTGTTCATGGTCCCGGCCTATCATGAACAGCTGGTGCGCGGCGTGGCGAGCTATGGCCTTGAACTGTTCGACGCCGTGCCGGACCTCGACACCGTCTACGTTCCCGTCGGCTGCGGATCGGGCCTGTGCGGCACTATCGCCGCCCGCGACGCGCTGGGCCTGAAAACGAAGGTCGTCGGCGTCGTTTCCGCCCATGTCGATGCCGCGAAGCGCAGTTTCGAGGCAGGCCGCCTGATCGCATCGCCCAGCGCCCATACCTTTGCCGATGGCGTGGCGGTCTGTACCCCGGTTCAGGCGGCGCTCGACTATTTCGGGCCGCGCGCCGACCGTTTCGTCGCGGTCACCGACGATGAAGTGGCGGGCGCGATCCGCGCTTATTGGCAGGACACGCATAATCTGGCCGAAGGTGCGGGTGCCGTCGCGCTTGCCGCCCTGCTGCAAGAAAAGGACGCGATGCAGGGCAAGAAGGTTGCGGTAATCCTGTCGGGCGGTAATGGCGACATGAGCCAGATGGCGGAGATATTGAGCGGCGCAACGCCGCAGGTGGAATTGCGGAAGGCGATATGAAGCGGAAAAGCGGTCAGAACCCCGAAATCACGAGCAAGTGGAAGCCCGCGACCCTGGCGATCCGTGGCGGCACGGCGCGCAGCGAATGGGGTGAAACCTCCGAAGCGCTGTTCCTGTCCAGCGGCTATTGCTACGACCGGGCGGAGGACGCCGCCGCGCGCTTCGCCGGTGAACAGCAGGGCATGACCTATAGCCGCCTGCAAAATCCGACGGTCGAAATGCTGGAACAGCGCATCGCCCTGCTGGAAGGAGCAGAGGCCTGCCGCGCCACCGCCACCGGCATGGCCGCCATGACCGCCGCCCTGCTGTGCCAGCTGTCGGCGGGCGACCATGTCGTCGCGGCCAAGGCCGCCTTTGGCTCCTGCCGCTGGCTGGTCGACACGCTGCTGCCCAAATTCGGCATCGAAACCACGACGATAGACGGCCATCTTACCGAAGCATGGGAAGCGGCGGTAAAGCCCAATACGAAGGTCTTCTTCTTCGAAACCCCCGCCAACCCGACGATGGACATTGTCGACATCGCCGCCGTCTGCGCCATTGCAAAGGCGCATGGCATCACCAGCGTGGTGGACAATGCCTTCGCCTCGCCCGCGCTTCAGCGGCCGATGGATTACGGCGCGGATGTCGTCGCCTATAGCGCGACGAAGATGATGGACGGGCAGGGGCGTGTCCTGGCCGGGGCCATTTGCGGCACGCGCGACTGGATCGACAATGTCCTGCTGCCCTTCCACCGCAACACCGGCCCGACGCTCAGCGCCTTCAACGCGTGGGTCGTACTGAAGGGGCTGGAAACGCTGGATCTGCGCATCCGCCGCCAGAGCGACAATGCGCTCAAAGTCGCGCAATTCCTCGAAGGCCGCGTGGCCAAGGTCAATTATCCGGGCCTGCCCAGCCATCCCCAGCACGCGCTCGCCATGCAGCAGATGGAGGCCGCTGGGCCGATCTTCTCCATCTATGTCGGCGGCGGCCGGGCGGAGGCGCACGGCCTGCTCAACGCGCTGGAACTGGTCGATATTTCCAACAATATCGGTGATTCGCGCTCGCTGATGACCCATCCGGCCTCCACCACCCATTTCGGCATGGCGGAAGAAGCGCGGCTGGAAGTCGGCATCACAGAAGACATGCTGCGCCTGAATGTGGGGCTTGAGGATGCGGACGACATCATCGCCGATCTCGATCAGGCGCTGCGCGCGATAGGCCGTTGACGGGACAGGGGGTTAGGGCGCATTTCTGACACCGTGAACGCACTCTTCCCCTTTCACGCGACCACGCGGGATATTACCGTGCATGTCGCCGTCACCTTCCTGCCCGAACAGTCGGAGCCGGACCGGGGTCGCTGGTTCTGGGCCTATCATATCCGCATTGAAAATCAGGGGTATCAACCGGTGCAGTTGCTGACCCGCCACTGGATCATCACCGACGGGCGCGGGGCGCAGCATCGGGTCGATGGCGATGGCGTGGTCGGCGAACAGCCGGTGGTGCATCCGGGGAAAAGCTATGACTATGTATCGGGTTGCCCGCTTGGCACGCCGACCGGATCGATGAAGGGCAGCTATCGCATGATCGGTATCGGCGGTGACATGCTGGACGTCGCCATCCCCCATTTCGCGCTGATCGCACCGGCGGTGGCCGAATGAAGCGGACCCATTTGCCGCTGAACGGCCTGCGCGTGCTGGATGCGGCGGCGCGGCACCTGTCCTTTACCCGCGCGGCGGACGAACTTGCCGTCACGCCTGCCGCCGTCGGGCAACAGATTCGCGCGCTGGAAGATATGCTGGGCGTGGTTCTGTTCCGCCGCACGCCAAAGGGGCTGGAACTCACTCCGGAAACTGAAGCGGGCCTCGATGCCCTGCGCGCGGGCTTTCTGGAATTTGAGGAAGCCGTCCGCGCGATGCAGGCGGGCCAGTCCAGCAATGCGCTGACCATCGCCGCGCCCCGCGATATCAGCGGCAAATGGCTCCAGCCGCGTCTGGCCGCCTATGCCGCCAGCCAGCCCGACCTGACCTTTCAGCTGATCGCCGCCGACGAAGCGCTCGATTTCACAGAGGCCAATCTCGACATCGCGCTGCGCCTGACCGACGGGGCGGGGGAGCATGAAGGGATCAAGATCGGAGAAGCGCTCTATGTCACGGTGGAGGCAGCGGCTGGCGGTCCCGATCATCGCATCGACTGGCCGGGCTGCCCGTCGGGCGACAAGCCTTCCGTCATTCGCGTCGCCGATGGCGGTCTGGCGATCGAGGCGGCGGCCAGCGGCTTTGGCCGTGCCCGCGTACCGCTGCTGCTGGCGCAGGCGGATCTGGAGGCAGGCCGGGTGAAACAGGTAGGCGACACCATGCCGACCCTGCTGGCCTATTGGCTGATCGCGCCCTTGCCCCAATGGCGGCAGAAGAAGGTGAAGGCGCTGGTCGAGGCGCTGACGGCGTAAAGGCCTACCGCTTTCCTATCAGTTATGCATTTGTTACCCTCACACCATTCGCTTCCGTTACTTTCACCTCGCTCGCTTCTCTCCTCCTCACCCCGTTCGCTTCAAGCCTGTCGAGAAGCGACTGGCACTACGCCGATGATGTGGAACAGAGCCGATGCACAAACAGCCATTGTTGGAAATTAAATTCCAAACTTCAGCACATAAATGTCGAAATAAGCGGGAAAAGTGCGAAGTTAAGGGAACGCCGCTCCACAAACCGCGGCCACGCTGTCCGGGTTCAGCCACCTGCCTAGCCCCGAATGTCGAGGCTCCTTCCTTCCGCCATCCCCGTCAGCGCAATGGCGCTTCGACCCGGTCGCCATGGCTTTTGGGCGAAGACGTCACCATGATCTCGACCGGCGTGGTGCCCCGGTTCTGCGCCTGATGCGGTACGCCCGGCGCGATCTCTATCCCTTGCCCGGCCGTCAACCGATGCGTCGTCCCCGCCGCTTCCATGGTCAGTTCGCCCGACAGCACATAGAAAAACTGGCGCGCCTTCACATGATAATGGCGCACTTCCGCCGCGCCGGGCTGTATCCGCTCTTCTATCACCGACAGGTCGTCGCGCTTCACCAGATGCCAGCCATCATTCACCCCGCCCCAGACATAATGTTCCGCGCCATCCTTCTGGACGGGCGTCGGGGAAGGGGCGGCGGCACTCGTCGCGGCGGCGATCAGGATCAGGGCGTTCATGTCCGCTCCAACGAAGCGGGGCGGCTGCTCCGCCATATCGCTGGCATCGGCGGTGACCCGTCCCTATAGCTGGTCCATGGCATCGACCCAGAAACACAAGAAGCCCGAAAAAGTCCGCCCCGCCGGCTTTCCGACCCGCGATCAGGTGGTGGAATTCATCACCTCGTCCGAACAGCCCGCCGGCAAGCGTGAAATCGCCAAGGCCTTCGGTCTCAAGGGGCAGGAAAAGATCGCGCTCAAGGCGCTGCTCAAGGATATGGCGGATGAAGGGCTGATCGACATCGGCCCGGCCCGCGCCTTCCACAAGATGGGCGGGGTGCCCAAAGTCACGGTGCTGCGCATCGTCGATGTCGACGACACCACCCTGATCGCCACCCCCGAACGGTGGGAGGCCGAAGGTCAGCCCGCTCCCCGCTTGCGCGTCATCGAACGGGGCAAGCGCGGCGCCCTGACCATCGGCGACCGCATCCTCGCCCGAACGGAGGAGGCCGGGCGCGGCTGGGTTGCCCATGTCATGAAGAAACTCGCCAAGTCCAGCGAGCAGTTGCTGGGCGTGGTGGAGGAAATGGCCGATGGCAAGCTGTGGTTGCGACCGGTCGACAAGCGTATTCGAAAAGATACGCCGATCAGCGACGTCGGCGAAGCAAAGCCCGGAGATCTGGTGCTGGCCGAACCCCATGGCCGCCCGCCGCGCATTTCCGCCCGCGTCACGGACATTCTCGGCGATCCCTTCGCCCCGCGCAGCTTCAGCATGATCGCGATCCACAAACATGGCATCCCCCATGTCTTTCCTGATCGTGTCGAGGAAGAAGCGGAAAAGGCGTCCGCCCTGCCGCTGCATGAGGATAAGCGCGAGGATCTGCGTCACCTCCCCATTCTCGCCATCGATCCCGTCGATGCCCGCGACCATGACGATGCGGTCTGGGCCGCGCCGGATGATGATGCGGGCAACCCCGGTGGCTATCGGGCGATCGTCGCCATCGCGGACGTCAGCTATTATGTCCGCCCCGGCAGCGCGCTGGACAAGGAAGCGCGCAAACGCGGCAACAGCGTCTATTTCCCTGATCAGGTCGTGCCGATGCTGCCGCATGAACTGTCGTCCGATATGTGTTCGCTGCGCGCCGGGCGGGACCGTGCAGCCATGGCCTGTCACCTCACCATCAACGCCCAGGGCAAGGTGACGGCGTGGCGCTTCACCCGCGCCGTCATCCGCGTGGCGGCGGTACTGGCCTATGAAGATGCGCAGGCGGCCATCGATGGTGCACCGGCGGAGGAGGGCGCTGCGACGGACTCGCGCCTACAGGCTGACGCGTTGCTCGATGCCGCGCTGAAACCGCTCTGGGCCTGCTGGGCGCTGCTGCGCAAGGCGCGGGACGCGCGCGATCCGCTGGCGCTCGATCTGCCCGAACGGCGCGTGGTGCTGGACGACCATGGCAAGATCGTCAGCGTGGCCGTGCGCGAACGGCTCGACGCCCATATGTTGATCGAGGATTATATGATCGCCGCCAATGTCGCGGCGGCCAAGGCGCTGGAGCAGAAGAAGGCGCCGGTCATGTACCGCATCCACGAACCGCCCAGCCGCGACAAGCTGGTGGCGCTCAAGGATTATCTCGCCACCTTCGACATCCCCTTCGCGCTGGGACAGGTGGTGCGTCCCTCGACCTTCAATCAGCTGATCGCAAAGGTCGGCGATATGGAGGAAAAGCCGCAGATCATGGAACAGATCCTGCGCAGCCAGACCCAGGCCTATTATGGTCCCCAGAATATGGGCCATTTCGGACTGGCGCTGGGCAGTTACGCCCATTTCACCTCGCCCATTCGTCGCTACGCCGACCTGCTGGTCCATCGCGCGCTTGTTGGCGCCCATGGTCTGGAACTGCCCGCGCCCAAGGGGAAGGATATTCCCGAACGCTCATCGCTCAGTCAGGATGATTATGAGAATATGGGCCGGGTCGGCGAAATGATTTCCGGCCATGAACGGCGCGCGATGGAGGCGGAGCGGGAGACCGTGGACCGTTATGTCGCCGCCTTCCTTGCCGCCCATGTTGGCGAAATCGTGCAGGCCCGCATCACCGGCGTCCAGAATTTCGGTTTCTTCGCGACGGTGGAAGGGTTGGGCGGTGACGGCCTGGTCCCGGTGTCGACCATGGGTGCGGAACATTTTTTCTATGACGAAGCGGGCAGGGCGTTGCAGGGCGTCGAAAGCGGAGATCGCTACTCGGTCGGTCAGCGCCTTGAGCTGCGACTGGCGGAGGCCGACCCGATTAACGGATCGCTCCGTTTCGAACTGCCCGACAGCCCAGCGTCGCGCGGCGGCCCGATGAAGCGTGACCGCACCCGTCCCGGCGTCGTCCATCGCGGCCGTCCCAAAAATATCCGCCACATCGGGTCGAAACGCGGCAAGCATCGCAAGTAACCGCCCTTCGTCTTGAGCGTATAACTTCCGTTCGTTTCGAGCACACACCCTCCGCTCGTTCCGAGCGTAGTCGAGAAACGACAGGCGCTGCCTCAGCCTGTCTCCGGCATCGCTCGAAACAAACGCTGTTCAGCTCAACCTGTCGATCGCGTCGCTATCCAGCCCGCCCGGAATGATCATCAGGGGGCAGGGCAGCTTGCCCGCGTCCGCCCCGGCAAAATGGGTGACCAGCTTGCCCGGATTGCCGCTGGCCGCTGCGCCCAGCACCAGTGCCGCGACATCGTCCATTTCCTCCAGCGTGCCGCGCACCACGGCGACGGCATCGCCCTGACGCACGGTGATGCTGGGGCGAATGCCGGATTCGTCGGTCAGCGTGCCCGCCGCGCTGGTCACCAGCGCCTCGGCCCGTTGCAGCGCCTCATCCTCCATCGTCGCCTGAACGCCGCCCCATTGCACGAACTCGGCGGGCGGGATCAGCGCCAGAATGCGTACCGCACCACCCGTTTTGGCCGAGCGCCGGGCCGCGAAACGCAGCGCAGTTTCGGCTTCGGGCGATTCGTCCACGACGACCAGATATGTCCGCATTTTCCAGCCCCTGTTGCCGGTTGATGGCTCAACTAACCATAGAGGTGAAATGTGGGCGATAAAATCGCGTCTGGCAAGGCGTCGCTTGACCAATTCGGCGAATGGGTGAAGACATGAGGCCAACGACCAAAGCCGCAAAAGCCAAGAAGAGGCCCGAAAGCATGAGCAAGACGATCCAGATGCCCGCTCTGTCCCCGACCATGGAGGAAGGGACGCTGGCCAAATGGCTGGTGAAGGAAGGCGACACCGTGTCGTCGGGCGACCTGCTGGCCGAAATCGAAACCGACAAGGCGACGATGGAATTTGAAGCGGTCGACGAAGGCGTCGTGGCCAAGATTCTGGTGTCCGAAGGCACCGAAGGCGTGAAGGTCGGCACCGTCATCGCCATCATCGCAGAAGAAGGCGAAGATGTCGCCGCAGCCGCCGCCGGTGGCGGTGAAGCCGCACCCGCGCCCAAGGCCGATCCGGTCCCTGAAAAGGCTGAGGCCGCCGCGCCCAAGGCTGACGTCGTGCCTGCCAAGGCTGCCGCAGCCCCGGCCATATCGTCCGGTGACCGCGTGAAGGCCAGCCCGCTGGCCCGCCGCCTTGCCGAAGTGAAGGGCATCGACCTTGCCAGCATCACCGGCACCGGCACCAATGGCCGCATCATCAAGGCCGACGTCGAAAGCGCCAAGCCCGGCGCCGCGGCTCCGGCTGCTGCTGGCCCTGCCCCTGCTGCTGCGTCCGGACCCGCTGCCGCCGCTCCGGCGCCGGTCGCCGTCGCCGCGCAGGACTTCGGCATTCCGCATGAGGTCATCAAGCTCAACGGCATGCGCAAGACGATCGCGCGCCGCCTGACAGAATCCAAGCAGCAGGTGCCGCACATCTACCTGACCGTCGACATTCAGCTCGACAAGCTGCTGAAACTGCGCGGCGAACTCAACGCTGGTCTTGCCAGCCGCAATGTGAAGCTGTCGGTCAACGACCTGCTGATCAAGGCGCTGGGCGTCGCCCTCATTCAGGTGCCCGAATGCAATGTGCAGTTCGCGGGCGACCAGATGCTGCAATTCAAGCGGGCGGACATCAGCGTCGCGGTGTCGATCCCCGGCGGCCTCATCACCCCGATCGTGTCGGATGCAGGCAGCAAGGGCGTCGCCGCCATTTCGGAAAGCATGAAGGATCTGGCCGCCCGCGCCAAGGACGGCAAGCTGAAGCCGGAAGAATATCAGGGCGGCACCGCCTCGCTGTCCAACATGGGCATGTTCGGCATCAAGCAGTTCGAAGCCGTCATCAATCCGCCGCAGGCGATGATCATGGCGATCGGCGCGGGTGAAAAGCGCCCCTATGTCGTCGACGACACGCTCCAGATCGCGACCGTCATGTCGGCCACCGGCAGCTTCGACCACCGCGCCATCGATGGTGCCGACGGTGCCCGCCTGATGAAGGCGTTCAAGGAACTGGTCGAAAACCCGATCGGCATGCTCGCCTGATGGCCTTCGTGGAGGAAGAACCGCCGCTGGATCATCCGGCGATCCGTGTCATCGCCATGCCGACCGATACCAATCCCTACGGGGATATTTTCGGCGGCTGGCTGATGAGTCTGATGGACTCCGCTGCGGGGTCCGTCGCTGCCCGGCACAGTCATGGCCGCGCCGTGACCATCGCGGTGGAGGGCATGACCTTTCTCCGCCCGGTCGTGGTCGGCGATGAAGTGTCGGTCTTCGCGACGCTTCAGTCAGTCGGCCGCACGTCGATGAAGATCGATGTGGAGGCATGGCGCCGTGCGCGCCATGACGACCGCAGCTATCGCGTGACCAAGGCGACCTTCACTTTCGTGGCGATCGGCGAAGATCGCCAGCCCCGTTCCGTCCCGCCGCTTCCGGTGGAATAAGATTAGAAAGACTGACAATGGCTGAGAATTACGATGTCATCGTTCTGGGTTCCGGCCCCGGCGGCTATGTTGCCGCGATCCGCGCCGCGCAGCTGGGTCTGAAGACCGCAATCGTCGAGCGTGAAAATCTGGGCGGCATCTGCCTCAACTGGGGCTGTATCCCGACCAAGGCGCTGCTGCGTTCGGCGGAAATCTTCCACTATATG
>NZ_JBMDWL010000084.1:0-24608 GCF_048594625.1 Sphingobium sp. | reverse complement strand
CATCCTGACCGACCAGATGCAGGCCGTCGCCATGTGGCAGACGCTGCTGGAACTGGGCCTGTACGTCAACATGGCGCGCCCGCCCGCGACCCCGGCCGGCACTTTCCTGCTGCGCTGTTCGCTGTGCGCGGAACATAGCGACGATCAGGTGACGCAGATCATCGGCATGTTCGAAGCCGCAGGCAAGGCGACCGGCGCCATCGGCTGAACCGCGCGACCGGCCCATACGCGGCCGGTCAAGCCATCAGGACGGCAAAGCGAACATTATCGGCGGAACTTTCTATCGATGATGTTTCGCGCTTGACCTTGTTCGGCTAATGTAACGGTCGATGGCCGATTATGATCTTCCCGGCGACACGCCACAGGGATGGCATGCGCTGCCCCGGCGCATATTGCCGCTGCTGCTTGCCATATTGTTGATCGGCTCGCTCGGCGCGCTGCTCTATAATGCCAGCAACGCGTCGCGCGACCATGCGCAGGCGCTGGCCGAACAGCAAAATAGTTTCGAGGTGATCGCGCTGGCGCGCGGGTTCGAAGCGCGGGTGGCGCGGGCCGAAGTCACGCTGGCGCGCTATGTCATCAGCCTTGATCCCGATACCGGGCGGCTGTTTCAGGATCAGTGGCGCGGCGCCGCCAGCCAGTTGAAGGCCCTGTCCTACGCCACGCGCGATTCCGACTGGCAGCATGGCAATGTCGCGGCGCTGCGCCATGCCTATGTCGCCCGCGGCAAGACGCTGAACGCCATCGGCCTGCGCACCACTTATGATCAGAAGATGGCGGCGCTGGCCAGTTTCCATCAGGCGGGCAAGAGTCAGGATCTGCGCCGCATCACCGCCCTGCTGGATCTGGTCATCCAGGCCGAAAACGACCGGCTGCGCGAACGCAGTCTGGCCGTGACGCTGGCGGGGGATCGCAGCGAATGGGTGGGCAAGACGTCGCGGCTGGTGGGGCTGGCGATGTTGGTGTGCATCTTGTTCGGCGTCTGGTTCGCCCGAAACGCCTATCATGAACGGCGCAGCGCACGGCGACTGGCGGAGGTCGAAAGCGAGCGGGCCGACCGGATGGAGGCCGCCGTCGCGGCGCGCACGGCCGAACTGTCGGACGCCTACCACCAACTGAAGCAGGAATCGGCCGAACGCGCCGCGGCGCAGGATCACCTGCGCCAGATGCAGAAAATGGATGCCGTGGGCCAGCTGACCGGCGGCATCGCGCATGATTTCAACAATATGCTGGCCGTCGTCGTCGGCGGGCTGGAACTTGCCCGGCGTAAGATGCGCACGAAGCCGGAAGACGCCACGCGCCATATCGACAATGCGATGGAAGGCGCCAATCGCGCGGCGGCGCTGACCCGGCGGCTGTTGGCCTTTGCCCGGTCCGAACCGCTGCTGCCCAGCGCCGTCGACCCCGATGCCCTGTTGAGCGGCATGGCCGACCTGATCGACCGTACCATCGGTGACCAGATCATCGTGCGGTTCGCACAGGGCGCCGGCGGATGGCGCATCTTCGTCGATCAGCATCAGATGGAAAATGCGATCCTGAACCTGTGCGTCAATGCGCGTGACGCCATGGATGGCCGTGGGCAGATGACGCTGTCGACGGGGCAGGCGATATTGTCCGATGGCGAGGTCGGCGAATGCATGGCGGGGGATTATGTGACGCTGACCGTTGCCGATGACGGGTGCGGCATGGCGCCCGATGTGCTGGCACGGGTGTTCGAACCCTTTTTCACCACCAAGCCGGTGGGCAAGGGGACGGGCCTTGGCCTCAGCCAGATATTCGGGTTCGTGCGGCAATGCGGCGGCGACATCCGTATCGACAGCGTGCCGGGCGGCGGCACCAGCGTCCATCTGTACCTGCCACGGTCGATGCAGATGCAGGATGGTGCGGACATGCAGGGCGACCTGACCCAAGCACCGGTCGAACAGCCGCCCACCCGCATATTGGTGGTGGAGGATGATCCGCGCGTTCTGAATCAGACGATGGCGGCGCTTGGCGAACTGGGCCACCTGCCCATCGCCTGCGACCATCCGGCCAAGGCCGCGCGACTGCTGGCCGCTCATAGCGACATCGGCATGATCCTGAGCGACGTGCTGATGCCCGACATGACCGGACCGGAAATGATCAAGGCCCTGCCCGCCCGGTTCCGCCATCTGCCGGTGCTGTTCGTGACCGGCTATACCGGCGATGCCAATGACAGCGCCGATTTCGAAGGACATGAGATTCTGCGCAAACCCTATACGTTGGCGGCGCTGGGACAGGCGCTGGCCACCACGCTCAGCGAATCGCGCCGCCCCGGAACAGTCGCGGCAGCAGAGTGACCGCGCCCAGCAGCGGCCAGCGCCGTTGCCACGGCCTGATCTCCATCTTCGTGCCTGCGTGGCGATTGATCTTCCACGCCAGATAATCGATGCCGCCCGCATAGGTGAAGCTGGCCTTGGCCAGACGCATGACGGACAGGCGCTTGCCGCGCCGCTGGAGCCGCTGCCAGAGCGCGGGCGCATCCTGCGGCGATGGCGGCAGGCCGTCGGCCAGAGCAGCCTCCCCGAAACGACGATAGCGATCGGGATCGGCATCGACGATGGAGAGCGATCGTCCCTTTTTCTCCGCACGCAATTCGGCATCATAGGTAAGCGTGAAGCCGGTCTGCCACAGGGTGAGCGCGTCAGCCTCCTGCGCCATCGGCCGGGCGAGCGACAGCAGCGTGGGGGCAGCCTGCGCGACGGCGGTGATGGCACGGCGGCGGGCAAGGTCGTCCGACGCCCAGAGCAGGCGCGATGGCTGGGCAAAGCGCGCCCACACCGACACATTGTCCGCCTCCACCCCGTTCAGTCGGGCGAAATCGGCTTCGGACAGAACCGCATATTTGGCGATCAACCCATTATGTTCGAACGGGAACACGTTGGGTGGGATCAACCGGTTGGCGCGAGCCAGCCACCCCTTGCCATAGGCGGCCGCATAATCCGACACGATCAGGTAGAAATCGAGCATCAGCCCGTCGAGATTGCGTTCCCGAAGGCAGGAGCCGTAGAACAGCACGGCGCGGGCCGCCCGCGGATATTTGGCCGCCAGCGCGCCCGCCATAGCCGCAGCGCGCGGATCGGCCGCCCCGTTGAGTTCGGCGGTGACGAGGGGAAGAAGTTGACTGGGCATGGGGAGTGGAATGTAGGGCTTTACCGTAATTTTGTCGAAGGATTGACGCAGATCAGGATTTTCGGAAGAGGAGCGACAGATTGTTGGCGGGCATATCCACCAGTCGATCGAACGCCAGCCCGCGATCGCGCGCCGCAGCGATCAAATCATGCACGGCGCGCAGCCCCCATCGGGGATCGCGGGCCTTGAGCGATGCGTCGAAGGCCAGATTGCTGGGCGCCGTTTCCACGCCGTCGCGGGTATAGGGACCGTAAAGATAGAGCAGGCCACCAAGCGGCAGGCATCGCCCTGCGCCCTGCATCAGCCCCAGCGTCGCGTCCCACGGGCTGATATGGACCATGTTGATGCACAATATGGCATCGGCCTGCGTCACCGGCCAGTCAGCGCTGGCATCCAGAGTGATCGGCGCACGCAGGTTGGCGAGGTCCGCGTCCGCCCTCCATGCCGCGATGGAAGCCAGCGCCGCAGGATCGGGGTCGGTCGGCTGCCATTGGAGTTGCGGAAAAGTGGCGGCGAAATGCAGCGCATGTTCGCCGCTGCCGCTCGCGACCTCCAGCACGAGGCCGGAGGGCGGAAGTTCATCGCGCAATATGTTCGCAATGGCATCGCGGTTGCGCGTCGTCGCGGGGGCATGGCGCTTGTCCGCGAAGACGGGGCCGGAACCGGGTTCCCACGGTTCCGGCCCGCGCATCATTCGGCTGCGTCCGCCAGTGCGGCTTCCGTCCAGGTTAGGATCGGCTTGCGCGCGGCCAGCGTTTCGTCAAGGCGACGACGCGGCGCATGATAGGGCGCGCCCTTCAGCGCTTCGTCCCCCGCCTTGGCCCGCTGCGCCAGCGAACGCAGCGCCATGATGAACTGATCCAGCGCGGCCTTGCTTTCGGTTTCGGTCGGTTCGACCAGCATCGCGCCATGAACCACCAGCGGGAAATACATGGTCATCGGGTGGAAGCCTTCGTCGATCAGCCCCTTGGCGATGTCGAGCGTGGTGAAACCCTCGGCCAGCCCCTTGTCGCTGAACAGCGCCTCATGCATGCACGGGCCGCTGCCGCCGAAGGGCGCATCCAGCACGTCATCAAGGCTGCGCAGGATATAGTTGGCGTTCAGTACCGCGTCGGTCGCGACCTGACGCAGGCCGTCCGCCCCGTGGCTGAGGATATAGGTCAGCGCGCGGGTGAACATGCCCATCTGGCCATGGAAGGCGACCATGCGACCGAAGGTCTGGGCATGATGATCCTGCGCCGTTTCCTCTTCGACCAGCACGAACCTGCCATCCTGCTTTTCCACGAAAGGCAGAGGCGCGAACGGGGTGAGCGCTTCCGACAGCACGACCGGGCCGGAACCCGGACCGCCGCCGCCATGGGGCGTGGAGAAGGTCTTGTGCAGGTTGATGTGCATCGCGTCGACGCCGAGGTCACCGGGGCGAACCCGGCCGACAATGGCATTGAAGTTGGCGCCGTCGCAATAGACGAAGGCCCCGGCGGCATGCACCGCGTCAGAAATCGTCTTCATGTCGCGTTCGAACAGGCCGCATGTGTTGGGATTGGTGATCATCACCGCCGCGACATCGGGACCAAGGCGCCCCTTGAGCGCTTCGAGATCGACGCGGCCATCGGGGGTCGCGGGAATATCTTCCACCTTGTAACCGCAGAAAGCGGCGGTGGCCGGATTGGTGCCATGCGCGCTTTCGGGGACGAGGATGACGCTGCGCGCGTCGCCACGCGCTTCCAGCGCCGCACGGATGGCGAGCAGCCCGCACAATTCGCCATGCGCGCCTGCCTTGGGCGACATCGCGACCGAATGCATGCCGGTCAGCGTGACGAGCCATGCCGCCAGCTGATCGATCACCGCCAGCGCGCCCTGCACCGTCGATTGCGGTTGAAGTGGGTGGATGTCGGCGAAACCGGGCATCCGCGCGACCTTTTCATTCAGGCGCGGATTATGCTTCATGGTGCAGCTGCCCAGCGGGAACAGGCCAAGGTCGATGGCATAGTTCTGACGCGACAGGCGCGTATAGTGGCGCACCGTTTCCTGTTCCGACAGGCCCGGCAGGCCGATGCCATCGGTACGGGCCAGATTGCCGAGGCGGCTGGCGACCTTGGGTGCTTCCGCGAAATCGACGCCGGTCGTGTCGGTCGAACCGATTTCGAAAATCAGCGCTTCTTCCAGCATCAGCGCACGGTTGCCGGTGGCGGTATTGGGGGCCATATGGGCTTCCTTGACAGGAACGGGGGCGGTCGGGCGGCCTTCCTTCAGCATGCTCATGCCAGTTCCTCCTCAAGCGCCTTGGCAAGGGTTTCGATGTCCTGCGCCGTGACGGTTTCGGTCACCGCAACGACCACGCCGGTGCCGATCTGCGGCGCGTCCGGGAAGAGACGGCCGAGCGACACGCCGCCCAACACGCCCCGATCGGCGAGGTTGCGGATGACGTCGCGCGCATCCTTCGACAGGATCAGGGTAAATTCGTTGAAGAAGCTGTCGTTCAGCAACTGCACGCCCGGCACCTGCGCCAGACGGTCGGCCGCCTGACAGGCGAGCGCATGGTTCAGGGTTGCAAGGTCACGCAGGCCCTTTTCACCCAGCAGCGTCATATGGATGCTGAACGCCAGCGCGCACAGGCCCGAATTGGTGCAGATGTTCGACGTCGCCTTTTCACGCCGGATATGCTGTTCGCGGGTGGACAGCGTCAGCACGAAACCGCGCTTGCCCGCCGCATCCACGGTTTCGCCGCACAGGCGACCCGGCATCTGGCGCACATATTTCTGCTTGCACGCGAACAGGCCAAGATAGGGGCCGCCAAATTGCAGGCCGACGCCGATCGACTGGCCTTCGCCCACGACGATGTCCGCGCCCATATGGCCCGGCGCCTTGATCGCGCCCAGCGCGACGGGTTCGGTGACCACCGCGACCAGCAATGCGCCCGCCGCATGAGCGGCGTCGGCCAGCGGCGTCAGGTCCGCGATACGGCCAAGAATGTCGGGATATTGCACGACGACGCAGCTGGTATCCTTGTCGATGCCAGCGATCAGCGCGTCGATGTCGGTCGCGGCATCCAGCGTCGGCGCTTCATGGGCCAGCGCGTCGCCGGTGAATTTCGCCATGGTGTTGGCGACCGACACATAATGGGGATGCAGGCCGGACGACAGGATCGCCTTGCCCCGCTTGGTGATGCGGCGCGCCATGACGATCGCTTCCCAGCAGGCGGTCGAACCGTCATACATGGACGCGTTGGCGACGTCGCAGCCCAGTAGGCGCGCGACCTGCGTCTGAAATTCGAACAGCACCTGCAACGTGCCCTGCGCGATTTCCGGCTGATAGGGCGTGTAGGCGGTCAGGAACTCGCCGCGCTGGATCAGATGATCGACGCTGGCGGGCACATGATGTTTATAGGCGCCGGCGCCCAGAAAGAAGGGCGCTTCCCCTGCCGACAGATTCTGACGCGCCAGTGCGGCCATATGCCGTTCGACCGCCAGTTCGCTGGCATGGTCGGGCAGGCCCGCGATCGTGCCGGTCAGGCGGGCTTCGGCAGGAACGTCCACGAACAGATCGTCGACGCTGGACGCACCGATGACGGACAGCATGTCCAGCCGGTCGGCGTCGGTATGGGGTAGGTAACGAATTTCAAAAAACTCCCCCCTCCCTTTCAAGGGTGGGGTAAGGGGGTGGGTGCGATTGCAAGGCAATCGTCGGCAATGCTTGAGGCAAGGTTACACGGCTTGCTTCGCTCGCCACCCACCCCAACCACTCCCTTCAAAAGGGAGGGGCTCATTCTTGCTGATTAAAGCGAGGCCACGAACTTCTTGTAGGCGGCTTCGGTCATCAGGCCTTCCAGTTCGCTGGTGTCGGCGATGCGCAGCTTGAAGAACCAGCCATCCTCTTCGGCATCGCTGTTCACCAGTGCCGGTTCGTTTTCCAGCGCGCCGTTGGCTTCGACCACTTCGCCGGAGATCGGCGCATAGACGTCGGACGCGGCCTTGACCGATTCCACAACGGCGGCGTCGTCGCCCTTTTCGAAGGTCGTGCCTTCGGCAGGCAGTTCGACGAACACGATGTCGCCCAGCTGTTCCTGCGCATAATCGGTGATGCCGACGGTGGCGATTTCGCCCTCCACGTCGATCCATTCATGTTCGTCGGTAAAATAACGGCTCATGGATTACTACCCTCCAGAATGATTTGCTTGAAAATCATGACCGCAAAAATCGGCAAGAATGAAGAATCAAACCTTGCGGCGATAACGATGCGCAACGAACGGCATCGGCGCAACCTCAGCCGCGATGCGTTTTCCGCGCACTTCGATTTCCAGCGCCTGCCCGATCACGGCATGCGGCAGGCTGACCCAGCCCATGGCGATCGGCGCGCCCACGCTGGGCGCGAAACCGCCCGACGTCACTTCGCCCACCAGCACGTCGCCCGCGTAAATCTGCGCACCTTCGCGTGCGGGCAGACGCCCGGCGATGGTCAGGCCCACACGCTTGGTGCCCGGACCGTCGGCCAGTTCCTTCATCACGCGGGCATGGCCAAAGAAACCACCTTCTTCGCGGCGGCGCTTCTGGATGGCGAAGCCAAGATCGGCGCCAATGGTGCTGACGGCGGGCGACAGGTCATGGCCATAAAGCGGCAGCCCGGCCTCCAGACGCAGCGAATCGCGCGCGCCAAGGCCGATGGGTTTGACCTGCGGCAAGGCGCAGAGCGCATCGGCCAGCAGGGTGACGTCGTCGGCCGGGACGCTGATTTCAAAGCCGTCCTCGCCGGTATAGCCCGACCGGCTGATCCACAGCGCAATGCCGCGCCAGGTGAACAGGCCCGACTGCATGAAGATAAGGTCGGCGGTTTGCGGGATCAGGGTGGCGAGCGCCTCGCCCGCTTCCGGCCCCTGCAACGCCAGCAGCGCCTGATCGGCCATATGATTCATGACGACGTCGTCGGGCAGATGTTCGATCATCCAGCCGATGTCGTCATATTTGGTCGCGCCATTGACGACCATATAGATGTCCGCGCCATCGAAGGCGCCATCGCCGGGGCGCGACACCATCAGGTCGTCCAGGATGCCGCCTTCCGCGTCGAGCAGCATCGAATAACGCTGGCGGAAGGGCTTCAACCCCTTGATGTCGCTGGGCAGGAGGGTTTCGAGCGCTTCGTCCACGCCCGCCCCCGAAAAGCTGAGCTGGCCCATATGGCTGACGTCGAACAGGCCCGCATGTTCGCGGGTCCAGCTATGTTCGGCCAGGATGCCTTCATACTGGATCGGCATGTGATAGCCCGCAAAGCCGACCATGCGCGCGCCCCTTGCGCGGTGCCATGCGTCCAGCGGCAGAGCCTCCAGCGGCAATTCTTCTTCGATATGGGCGACGTCGTTGGTGCCGGACATGGAGGGGGCGCCTTTCCGTGGAGAGAGAATGAGTGCGACAGCATAGACTGGCCCGGAGTCGGACCTGTTACAACTGCCACCCCCTCTGTCACGGAACCTGAGAGCTTTGACCAGCGGCCCTGCGGCCACATGGCTTACCCCTTCGGTGGGACGGCGCATGGTTGCCCGTCCGCTTTCCAGAGTGCCTTGCGCGCGATGCGGTCCTTCGGCCTGAGAGATTCCGGGGCGGTTGCTCCTTCGGCGACGGGGCGGCCTTAAAGGCTTCCCATGCTCTCCCGCATCATGCCCGGCGGACGAATCCGCCGGAGACATTCCGGCCATTGGGGGAAACGCAGCGGCGCGTCAATCGCCCTTTCCACGTCATGAAGGATCAGACGCCGACCGCGACCCTTCCGAATATTTCCGCATGGCGTTTTTCGGCATAGCGGTCGGTCATGCCCGCGATGAAATCGGCGATGTGGCGGCTGCGCACGGGTTCTTCCAGCGCGCAGTCGTCGCGCCATTCGGGCGGCATCAGCGCCGGGTCCGCCTGATAAGCGCGGAACAGGTCGATCACGATCACGCGCGCCCGGTCGGCCGCCGCCAGCTGTTCGGGATGATGATAGAGCGTCGCGTACATGAAGCGTTTGAGATCGCGTTCCTGCGCCGCCAGTTCGGGCGAAAAAGCGACGAGCGTGCGGCCCAGCGCCCGAACATCCTCCACCGTTTCGACGCCCGATGCCGCAATATTGGCACGGGTCGATTCGATCAGGTCATTGGCCATCACGCCAATCTGTTCGCGCACCAGCTCACGCAGCAGCCGATCCTGCGCCACATCGGGGTAACGGGCGCGCACCCGGTCCCAGCATGTGCGCACGAACGGCACGTCCAGCAACTGGTCGAGCGTCAGCAGCCCGGCGCGCAAGCCATCGTCAATATCGTGATTGTCATAGGCGATGTCGTCCGAAATCGCGGCCAGCTGCGCCTCCAGCGACGCGTGGCTGGTCAGGTTCAGCGGGTACATCGCATCCAGTTCGCGCATCGCCCAGCCGGGATGATCGATCGGCCCATTATGCTTGGCCAGCCCCTCCAGCATTTCCCAGCTGAGGTTGAGCCCGCGGAAGCGCGGATAGGGACTTTCCAGCAGCATCAGCGTGCGCAGGGTGTGGGCGTTATGATCGAACCCGCCATGATCCTCCAGCGCCTGTTCCAGCGCATCTTCCCCGGCATGGCCAAAGGGCGGATGGCCGATGTCATGGGCCAGACACAGCGCTTCGGTCAGATCTTCGTTCAGGCCCAGCGTGCGCGCGGTGGTGCGGCCGATCTGCGCGACTTCCAGGCTGTGGGTCAGGCGAACGCGGAAATGATCGCCGTCGGGCGACACGAACACCTGCGTTTTATGGCGCAGGCGGCGAAACGCGATCGAATGGATGATCCGATCGCGGTCGCGCTGAAACATGTCGCGCGGCCCGCGCATTTCCCCGCCCGGCTCGGCATGGAGGCGCCCACGGCTGGCGGCGGGATGGCAGGCATAGGGGGCAAGGCCGGGGGCAAAGCTGGGGACAGGGGTCGTCATGCGACCCGCTCTTACTCGCCCGGCAGCTTTTCGACTACCTCTCCTGCGTCGCTTTTCCATGCAAAGACGTCGGCACCGTCGGCCTTCATACTGGTTTCCAGTTCCTTGGCGCGGGTGAAGCTGGCGAACGGTCCCACCAGCAGGCGATTGGTGCGCCCCCACCCCGCGCTCCATGCCCCCTGCGGCGCAAGGATCTTATATTTTTTGCGCAGACCCTTCATGGTGAAGATCAATGCGCCCTTATTCTGGCCGACGCCGACCTGAAGCCAGTTGCGCGCCGGGTTGGCGGCCAGCCGTTTCTTCTCCTCCGCCTCGGCCTTTGCCTTTGCATCGGCCTCCGCCTTGGCCTTGGCGGCTGCGTCCTTCTTCGCCTTGTCCGCCGCCGCTTTGGCCGCTGCCTGTTTTTCGGCGCGGCGGGCAGCCTGCATTTCCGCAACTTCGCTCAGGTCCACGGCGGCCGTGGTCGATTGCCGCTCCGCATCCGGCACGTCGATCGCGCGGATGATGTCGGCCAGCGTGCGGGTCGCTTCGGGATCAGGCTGCGGCGGAGTGGGCGTGGCGGCGGCCGTGGGCGCAGCCGCGGCAGACTGCGCCAGCGCGGGCGTGTCGGGCTGGACTCCGCTGGCCGAAGGCGCACCCTGTGGCGAGGTAGCGCGGGACGACACGCCATCAATCGAATCGAAACCGGGCGCAGGCGGTCCCTGCACCAGCGCGCCGTCGCCGGACGACAGACGCGCTGGCGAAGCGGATGACGGCGGGGTTACGGTGGAAGACGCAGGGAACGCCTCTGCCGCCTGCGTTTCCGGTCGCGTTTCCGTGGTGGTGCGGGGCTGCGGCTGCACCGGCGCGGCGGATGGCACGCGGGCGGGCTGGGTCGCGGCTGGCGCCGTCTGCGTCGTGGTGCGCGGGAGTGTCGTATTCGCCTGCGCCAGTTGCGGCCGGGTGGGCTGTTGCTGGGTGGGCTGTTGCTGCTGGGCCGGGCGGCGCGATGCGGCCAGACGTTCGGCGCGGGCAGCACGCGCGGCCTCCCGATCGCGGCGACGCTGTTCGGATCGGCTGAGCGGCTTTTCCTTCTGCGCTTCGGCGGCGGCCAGCGTGGTTGCGGCGGGCTTTGCGGTCGGCACCGCGATGCCCGGCGCGGGCGGCGTCGGTATGATCGTCACGATGCTGGTGCCGATCTGCGCAGGGAAATGCCCGAAATGCAGCGCCGCCGCCTTTTGCGCGCCGGTCAGATAGGGCATTTTCTGCATGTAGGGCACGATCGCCCCGGCCAGCTGCGCGGGCATGGTCTGTTCCGCGACCTTCTTTGCATCCGCCTGCTTGTTGTTCATTGCCAGGATGAAGGCACGATAACGCCATGCGGCGCGGTCGCTCTTGTACAGCAGCGGTTCCAATATCTTGTCGGACGCGGCGACCTGCCCGGATATGCCGAGCGAGGCGGCGTAGCGGCGGCGCAGTTCGTCATCCTGTGGCGTGCGCTGCATCGCGGTCTGATAGTCGCGCTGCGCCCCGGCCTGATCCCCGGTCATGTCGCGGGCCAGCGCCCGGTCGGACAGGATCGTCGTGTCGGGATAGCCCAGCCGCCCGGCCTGATCGAACAGGCGCAGCGCCTCTGCCGGATTCTGCATCTTGAGCATGACCCGGCCCAGCCCCGCCTTGATCCGGCCGTTGCCGCTTTCTATCGCGTCGGCACGGGCAAAGAAACCGGCTGCGGCGCGCGGATCGTCCAGCGCCAGCGCCGCCTCCCCTGCCCCGATCAGAGCCGCGACGTCGCGCGGATTGGATGCGAGCCGGGCCAGATTGTTGTTCAGGTCGGCAGCGCCCAGCGGCCGGACGAGCTGAGACTGATCCGCCTGCGCGAGCGCAGTCATGGGCACCATCAACGCACCGGGAAGAACAAGACCCAAAAGCCATGGAGCAGCGCGTTTCACATTTGGTCCCTAATATATCGCCATGACAGCCCGACATCTGCTGGCGGAACGGAAATAACGGAAAACAGGGCGAACATCGCGGAACGACCGCCCCTGAATCCGGAAAGCCATCGTTTAGAGCATTTTGAAATCATCTGGAACAGATGGCGGATCGCAAAATGCGGTAAACAAAAGACATTCAGGGCATGAACCGATTCAATCCAGTCGGTGGATGGCCTTAGCCCGTTCGATGATGAACGGGAAATGAGCTGGAACGAAAAAGCGCGCCGGGTCGCATCAGACGACCGACGGCGCGCTTTCATCATGGCGGGCGGCCGCCGGGCCGCCCATGATATTACTGGTTGCTCTGGCGATTGAGGAAACGGGGAATTTCCACGCCGGGTGCCGCATCGTCGGCACCGGTGGACTTTTCCGAACCGCGGGTCAGGCCAGCCATGCGTTCGAACAGCGTACCGCCCGTGGCGACACGCGGCGCGGGCGCGGCGGGCGCAGCCGGAGCGGGTTCGGCGGCTTCCGCGCCCAGGATCAGTTCGTCCTGATCGCCGTCCTCGTCCGAAAAGACGGCAGCGGGCCTGGGCGGCGCAAAGCTGGGCGCGGGCGCCGCAACCGGCGCGGGCGCAGGCTGGGCTGGGGCGGCCGGAACGTCCAGTTCCAGCGTTTCGGGCTGCGGCGCGGGTGCAGGCGCGGCGACCGGCGCGGGCTGGGCCACGACAGGTGCAGGCTTGGGCGCTGCGGGCGCAGGCTGCGACTGGGGCACCGACACCGACGGGCGGTTGGCGAAGCTGAACGGCTGGGTCAGCGGCGCGGCATTCCCGCCGGCTTCCGCTTCGATGCCGGTGGCGACCACCGACACGCGGATCTTGCCGTTCAGGCCGTCGTTGAAGGCGCTGCCCCAGATGATGTTCGCGTCCGGGTCCACCAGTTCGCGGATATGGTTGGCGGCTTCGTCCACTTCCATCAGGCGCATGTCGTCGCCGCCGACGATGGACACGATCACGCCCTTCGCACCGCGCATCGACACGCCGTCGAGCAGCGGGTTGGCGATCGCCTTTTCGGCGGCCTGAAGCGCACGGCCGTCGCCTTCGGCTTCGCCGGTGCCCATCATCGCCTTGCCCATTTCGCCCATCACAGACCGCACGTCGGCAAAGTCGAGGTTGATGAGGCCCGGCATGATCATGAGGTCGGTGATCGAACGCACGCCCTGCTGCAGCACTTCGTCCGCCATCTGGAACGCTTCCTTGAAGGTCGTGTTCGGATTGGCGATCAGGAACAGATTCTGGTTCGGAATGACGATCAGCGTGTCGACATGCTTTTGCAGTTCTTCGATGCCAGCGTCCGCCGACTTCATGCGACGATTGCCTTCGAAGGTGAAGGGCTTGGTCACGACGCCGACGGTCAGGATGCCGCGATCGCGCGCAGCCTTTGCAATGACCGGGGCCGCACCGGTGCCGGTGCCGCCGCCCATGCCGGCGGTGATGAAGCACATATGCGCGCCGTTCAGCGCCTCTTCGACCGAAGCGATGGTTTCTTCCGCCGCTGCCTTGCCGATTTCAGGGCGCGAACCGGCGCCCAGACCTTCGGTGATTTGCGGCCCAAGCTGAATGCGCCGTTCGGCAGGCGAGCTGTTGAGCGCCTGCGCATCGGTATTCGCCACGATGAAGTCCACGCCTTCGACCGATGCGGCAATCATGTTCGCGATGGCATTGCCGCCCGCACCGCCGACGCCGATGACCGCGATCCGCGGCTTCAGTTCGTCCACATGCGGTGGGCTGATTTCAATGCTCATATATTTGCTCCCTCAGCTTCCTCGTCAGGAAGCAACGCCGTCTTCAAATGTTAACACCAGAAAATAGAGTATTTCACCCCCTATTTTCGTCTAAACCCAAATTCGTTCAATAGTTGGTCTTCATCGCCCGCATCATGCGCTGCCACCACAGCGGCGCCCCCAGACGATGCACCGTTTGCGGAGCGGGTGCCATCGTGCGGAGATCAACCGGGTTGGAAGCGCCATAAAGCGCGAGTCCCGCCAACGTCGCGAAGGCCGGGCCACTATGCGCTTCGGGCAGCGCGGACAAGCCCCTTGGTCGTCCGACACGCACGGCGCGACCCAAAGCACCCTGCGCATAATCGGCGATGCCCTTCATTTCCGCGCCGCCGCCGGTCAATACGACCTGACGCCCGGTGGAATTGAACCCCATCCCCGCCAGCGCGGCATTGACCTCCGTCATGATCTGATTGAGCCGTTCGCAGATCACGCCGACCAGTGCGGCGCGGGTAATCTTGCCGCCTTCCGCATTGGGACCGGCGGCCTGCCCCGGTATCGCGGCTTCGCCATGGGGCGGCGCGATTTCGATCATCTCGCGGAAATCACGCGGGTTCTGCATCGCGGAGCCATAGAAGCATTTGATCCGTTCCGCCTGACTGCGGCGGATGCCGAAAGCGGACGCGATGTCGTCGGTAATATCCGCCGCGCCGATCGGGATGGAATGCAGCCCGACCAGCATGCCGCCTGCATAAAGCGACACATTGGTCACCCCCGCGCCCATTTCCACCAGCGCGACGCCCAGGTCGCGTTCTTCCTCCGACAGGCAGGCAAGGCCCGTCGCGATGGGCGACGCCACGATGGAATTGACGTTCAGATACGCGCCGCGCACGCATAGGTCGAGATTGGCGAGCGGCGCGCCGTCCGCCAGCACGACATGAATGTCCACGCCCAACAGGTCGGCATGCATGCCCAGCGGCTTTTTCACCGGTACGCGGCCGTTGATGGTGAAACAGGTCGGCTGCGCATGCAGGACGATGCGGCCATCGGGGTCGATCCCCTGCTGCCCCGTGGTCAGCAGGTCGTCGATGTCGGGCTGTTCGATACGGTATCCGCCCATGTCGCGTTCGACCGTAACGACGTCGCTGACCAGCGAACCGCCCGAAAAACTGACCCACACATCCTCGATATTGGTGCCTGCGACCCGCTCCGCCTGCTCCACCGTTTCGCGGACGGCCAGTTCGGTACGCTCCATATCGGCAATGAAGCCGCGGCGTACGCCACGGCTTTCCCGCTGCCCCGTTCCCAGGATCGCGAGTTCGCCGGTGTCGGTGCGACCTGCGATCAGCGCCGACACTTTCCAAGAGCCAATGTCGATCGCGGTGATGAGCTTTTCGACCTTAGGCTGCGCCATCTTGTCTTAGCCTTCCTCACCCGCTGTCGGGTCCTGCGTGGGTGCTGCCGTCGCCTGCGCCGCTGCATCCATCGGCTTTTCTTCCACCTTGCCCTGTGGCAGGCGCAGGACGAAGCGATCGGGATCGCGCATGTCGAATTTCACGATGCCCCGGCCCAGCAATCGGTTCACCCCGTCCATCCGCGCAAAATTCACCAGAGCCGACGCAGAATCCTTGTCGCCTTCCGGCAGGGACAGCGTTTCACCCGACTGAAAGCGCAGATCCCACCGGCGGTTCCCGACCCATGTGGCACCGGCCAGCATCGGCTTCAATGCCGGGGCGTTTTCCATCAGCTTGTTAAGGCCCGCCGTCTGAAGATTCGCATTGGGACCAACCACCAGCGGCAGGTCGGGCATCGCGCTGGCCGACACCGACTGCAACACCACGCCGGACACATCGATCAGATGCAGCTGGCCGCCATGCTGCCATACGGCGACGGGGTCGCGCTCCACAATATCCACGACCAGCGTGTCGGGCAGGCGGCGGGAAATGCGCGCATCCTTCACCCAGCCGAGGCGCAGCATGTCGGCCCGCACCTTCGGCAGGTCGAGCGAGAGCATGGAACGATCCACCTGCCCCAGCGCGATATTATAGACGGACAGCTCATCCATCCGCTCGACACCGCGCACTTCGACCTTTTCGACTTCGAAACCCGCGCGGGCAGCAAGGTCCGCCGCCTGTTGCCGCGCCATGCCCGGCAAGCCCATGAAGATGGCGATGGCGATGATGATCGCGCCGAAAATGCCGACGATGGCCCAGCTGGCCATGCGTTGCAGCGTCGCTTCGCTGACGGGCAGATATTCGATGAGGCTGTCGACCCAGCTGCGACGCTTGAGCGCGCGGCCGCGACCGCCCCTCGTGGCTCTGCCCTTCGCGCTGCTCAGCCGCGCGGTGCCGCCGCGTCGGATGCGTGCTTCAGCCATCTCTGCTTTCCCCGGCGCGTGTCAGCGCTTCCTCGACAATAGTCTCTACCAGCGTGGCATAGTCAATGCCCAGCTTCGCCGCCTGTTCGGGGACAAGGCTCAAAGGGGTCATGCCCGGCTGGGTGTTGACCTCCAGCAGGTAAAGGCCATCGATGCCCTTTTCATCGTCCCAGCGGAAATCGGACCGGGACGCCCCCTTGCACCCCAGCAACTGATGCGCGCGCAGCGCCAGCGCCTTGCAGGCCTCTGTAATTTCGGCGGGAATTTCGGCGGGGCAGACATGCTCCGTCATACCGTCGGTATATTTGGCGTCGAAATCGTAGAAGCCGCTTTTGGGCCGCAATTCGGTGACGAGCAGCGCTTCATCGCCCAGTACGGCGGTGGTCAGTTCCCGCCCGCGAATATAGGGTTCTGCCAGCAGCTGCGGAAAATCCTGCCATGGCCCCACGCTGTCGCGGGCGATGGGGTTACCGTAATTGCCCCCCGCCGTGACGATCGCGACGCCGACCGAGCTGCCCTCATTGACGGGTTTCAGCACATAGGGGCGCGGCAGCGGATCGGCGGTGAACAGGCTTTCGCGGTCCACGATATGGCCGCCCGGCATCGGGATGCCATGGGGCACCAGCGCCTGCTTGGTCAGCTGCTTGTCGATGGCGATGACCGACGTGGCAAGGCCGCTATGGGTATAGGTCAGGCCCATCAGGTCCATCATGCCCTGCACCGTGCCATCTTCACCCGGCACGCCATGCAGCGCGTTGAAGATGACGTCGGCTTTCGTTTCGCTCAGGCGCGCGGCGACATTGCGATCCATGTCAATCCGCGTGACTTTGTGGCCGCGCGATTCCAGCGCCTTGGCGACGCCTTCACCCGAAGACAGCGATACCGGCCGTTCCGCCGACCAGCCACCCATCAGGACGGCGACATGCCAGGGACCACGGCTCATGAACTCAACCTCTCTTCATATAATGCGGGCTGCAAAGCTATTACACCGGCATCGCAGCCGTCATCCCAAGGGAACAGCCCATCCACGGCCCCTGGCCACACGATCTGGACAAGATCGGTCAAGCGCTCGCCCGTTCGCGCCTTGTGGTACCACAGTGCAGAATTCACATATTCTTCACAGATCTGGCTAGGATAGACGATCCGCGCGATGCACTTGTGGCCTTCAAGAAGGCCTTCGATGACGGCGCCATCGGTTAGGACAAGACCTTCCCTACATTCGCGAAGCGTCTGATTGATCATAAATTTCATCATTTCGTTGGATAAGCCAAAGGTAATCACCTCCGGTTGCCCCACCGTCTCTTTGAAACCTATCGAATAGGCGAAATTCGGCTGTTCACCGTCCGGATCGAACACCATGTTCACCTGACAGCCATGTTCGCGCACATTCTCGATAATGCCGCGCTCAAAATCATCGCGGGCGATGACCTCCGTCACTTCGCCACCCCCGCAGCTTCCTTGTTTGTGTCGACGGTAAACAACCCAACCCGCTGGATTTCCCATTGCAGATCGACGCCGCTCTTTTCCTTCACCCGGCGGCGCACTTCCTCGCCCAGCGCTTCGATGTCGGCGCTGGTCGCCTCGCCGGTGTTGAGCAGAAAATTGGTGTGCTTCTCGCTCACCTGCGCGCCGCCCAGTTGCAGTCCGCGACAGCCTGCTTCGTCCACCAGCGCCCATGCCTTGTGCCCATCGGGATTCTTGAAGGTCGAACCGCCTGTCTTGCTGCGCAGTGGCTGGCTTTCCTCGCGCGCGGTGGCGATGCGGTCCATTTCCGCCTGAATGGCGGCGGGTTCGCCCGGCTCGCCGCGGAAGGTCGCGCTGACCACGACCGCGCCATCGGTCAGGTTCGAATGACGATAGCTGTAATGAAGGTCGCGCCCCAGCAGCGTGACCTGTTCGCCCGATCGCAACACGACTTCGCAGGACACCAATATGTCGGCGGTTTCCCGGCCATAGGCGCCGCCGTTCATCCGCACGAAGCCACCGACCGTACCAGGGATAGAGCGCAGGAACTCCAGCCCGCTGATCCCCGCATCGCGCGCGGTGGACGACACGAGTATGCCCGACGCCCCGCCACCGCAGACGAGCGTGGTTTCGTCCAGCTGTTCGACCCTGGCAAAGGGCTTGCCCAGACGCACGACGACACCGGGCACCCCGCCATCGCGGACGATAAGGTTCGAGCCAAGGCCCAGCGCCATGACCGGCATGTCGGGGTCCAGCATGGCCAGGAAATCGGACAGGTCGTCCACATCCTTCGGTTCGAACAGCCATTGCGCCGCCCCACCCGCCTTGAACCAGACAAGCGGCGCCAGCGGCGCGTCGGCCTTCAGTGTACCGCGAACGGGCGGAACGGGGATCGTCCGGCTCAACCGCGTACACCCCACAGGTTCATCCAGCTTTTCATCGCTTTCAGGCCCGCTTCATTGGCTTGGCGCACCGCCATGCCGGTTTCGACCTGACGCTGCGCCGCTTCCACCATGTCGCGCGCAACTTCCACGTTCTGCATCTGGGCATCGATCATGCGCTTCTGCATTTCGAGGCCGACGGCGAACAGTTCGAACATCAGGCGGTTTCCTCCACCTTGACGGCCACGGCCGATGCCAGACCCGCCGCCCATTTGGTGATGTCCCCCGCGCCAAGGCAGATGACCATGTCGTCGGGCTGAATGTCGGCAGCGATCACAGTGGCGAGGTCGGCGGCGTCAATCACGGTCGCAGCGTTGCGATGGCCGCGCCGCTTGAGACCCGCGACCAGCGCGGCGCTGTCCACGCCCTCGATCAGCTGTTCGCCAGCGGTATAGACGGGCGCGGCATAGACGATGTCGGCATCGTTGAACGCCTGCTGAAACTCGTCCATCAGGTCGCGCAGGCGGGTGAAGCGGTGCGGCTGCACCACGGCGATGACGCGCCCTTTCGCGCCTTCGCGCGCGGCGGCGAGCACCGCCCTGATCTCCACCGGGTGATGGCCATAATCGTCGATGACGGTCGCCTTGCCGCCTGCAACGTCGATCTCGCCCACCTTGGTGAAGCGGCGCTTCACACCGCCAAACTTGGCAAAACCGGTCTGGATCGTGGCGTCGTCAATGCCCATCTGAAGCGCCACGCCGATCGCCGCCATCGCGTTCAGCACATTGTGGCGACCGGGCATCGGCATTTCGATCCCTTCGATCCGACGGATCGAACCGTCGCGCTCACGGATCTGAATATCGAAGCGGTTGCCGCCGGGGATCGGCTGAACATTCTCGCCGCGAATATCGGCCTGCGCCGAAAAGCCATAGGTGACGATCCGGCGATCCTGCACGCGCGGCAGGATGGCCTGCACTTCGGGATGGTCGAGGCACAGCATCGCCGCACCATAGAAAGGCACATTGCCGACGAATTCGACGAAGGCGTCCTTCACCCGGTCGAAGCTGCCATAATGGTCGAGATGTTCAGGATCGATATTGGTGACGACCGCGATCGTGCCGTCAAGGCGCAGGAAGCTGCCGTCGCTTTCGTCGGCCTCCACCACCATCCAGTCGCTGTTACCCAGACGCGCGTTGGAACCATAGCTGTTGATGATGCCGCCGTTAATGACGGTGGGGTCCACCCCGCCCGCGTCCAGCAGTGCGGCAACCATCGACGTCGTCGTGGTCTTTCCATGGGTGCCCGCCACCGCGACAGTGGATTTCAGGCGCATCAGTTCCGCCAGCATTTCGGCGCGGCGGATGACGGGGACGCGATTTTCCAGCGCCAGTTCGACTTCGGGATTGCCGCGCTTGATCGCGGTTGAGGTGACGACCACGGCGGCATCACCCAGATTTTCGGCCTTGTGGCCGATCATCACCCTGATCCCCTTGGCGCGCAGCCCTTCCACGACATAGCCTTCGGCCACGTCGCTGCCCTGTACGCTGTAACCCAGATTATGCATCACTTCGGCGATGCCGGACATGCCGATGCCGCCGATGCCGATGAAATGGATCGTGCCGATGTCTGTGCCGACACCCTTCATGCGATATTCTCCGAAACAATTTCGTCATGCCAGCGCAGGCCGGCATCTCTCTGTTCTTCGAGAGCGACGGCAGAAAGAGAAGTGAGATCCCAGCCTAAGCTGGGATGACAGTGGAGCGCACTGTTCACGCAGGCACCCCCTGCAAATTCAGCGTGGTCGGGGTCGGACCGACCTTGACCGGATCATTGACGATGGGTGCTGTGCCGATGCTTTCCAACAGGTCGGCCATGTCGCGCGCGGCATTGGGACGGCCGCAATTGCGCGCGCGCTTCGCCGCATTTTGCAGCGCGCCGGGTTCCAGCGCCATCTTCTGCATCTGCTTGGCGAGTTCCACCGCGGTGAAGCGTGCCTGCGGGATGGTCCGTGCGCCGCCCGCTTCGGTCATTTCCTTCGCATTGGCGGTCTGATGGTCATCCATGGCGCTGGGCAGCGGGATCAGGATCGCCGGACGCCCGGCGCAGGTCAGTTCCGCCAGCGTCGATGCGCCCGCGCGCGCGATCACCAGATGCGACCAGCCCAGCTTTTCGGGCACATCGTTGAAATAGGTCGCGAGGTCGGCGGGAATTTCCATTTCCGCATAGAGTTTGCGCACGCGCTCAATGTCTTCGGCGCGGCATTGCTGCGTCACCTGCAGACGGCGGCGCAGCGCGACCGGCAGCATCGAAAGGCCTTCGGGCACGACGCTGGACAGGATCGACGCCCCCTGACTGCCGCCGATCACCAGCACGCGGAACACGCTTTCGTCGGTCAGCGCGGGAAATTCCTCCTCGCGCAGTTCCTTCACTTCCTCACGCACCGGATTGCCGATCAGATGCACCTTGGACGCATAGGCATCCTTCAGCCGTTCGACTTCGGGATAGGCGGTGGCGATGGCATCGACCCGGCCGGAAAGGATGCGGTTGACCCGGCCCAGCACGGCATTCTGTTCATGAATGGCGGTCGGGATGCCGTCGGCCAGCGCCCCCAGCAGCGCGGGCATGGCCGGATAGCCGCCAAAGCCGACGACGGCGGTCGGGCGGAATGTTTCATTCAGGCGGCGCGACATGGCGCGCCCGGCCAATATGGCTTTCAGCGCGCCGGGCCAGCTCAGCGGGTTTTTCGTCATGCGACCAGCGGGCATGATGTGGACCTGCGCCCGGTTATCGGGCGCATGATCGAAGATGCCGGGAATCTTCGCGCCACGCTCATCGGTGACCAAAGCGACATGATGGCCGCGCGCCATCAGTTCTTCGGCCACGGCATGCGCCGGAATCATATGACCACCCGTCCCGCCTGCGGCGAGGACGAAGTGACGGGAAATGCTCATCGACCACTCCATTTGACGACCGTGTGCCGACCCATGAAGGGGTTGCGCCGCGTGAATGCGAGCAGCAGGCCGACGCCGATACAAAGCGCCAGCATAGAGGAGCCACCGTAGCTGATAAAGGGCAGCGTCATGCCCTTTGACGGAAAAATCTGCGCATTGACGCCCATATTGATGATCGCCTGCAACCCGAACTGGGTGGTGAGGCCCGCTGCGGCCAGGATGGTGAACACATCCTCCTCATCCAGCAGGCGCAGCAGCACGCGCACCACGATGGCAAGATAGACGCAGGCGATGGCGATGCAGGCCAGCAGACCGAATTCTTCGCCGATCACCGAAAAAATATAGTCGGTATGCGCTTCGGGCAGACGGAACTTGTTCTGCCCGCCGCCCGGCCCCACGCCGGTGAACCCGCCATGGGATATGGTGCGGAAGGCAAGGTCTGTCTGGTCCGGCCCGGCATCGATCTGAACCCCGATGCCCAGGAAATCATTCACGCGCTGGCGGCCATTTTCATAGAACATATAGACCGCGACCAGCCCAGCCAGCGCCACGCCCCCCATCGCCCCGATGAAGCGCATCGACAAGCCCGACAGCAGCAGCAGCACGCCAAGGCAGGCGCAGAAGATCACCGTCTGGCCAAAGTCGGGCTGGCGCATCAGCACCAGCGCGATCAGCCCCGTGACGCAAAAGCTGAGCGGCACGACGGGCAGGCTCATATCCTTGGTACGCAGCGACAGCAGCCAGGCGAGCGACACGACGAACACGGGCTTGAGGAATTCGGATGGCTGGAACCGGAAACCGGGCAAGTCGATCCAGCGCTTCGCCCCGTTCACCGTGGAACCCAGCAACGGCACGAACAGCAGCATGATGAAAAAGAAGGCGCAGCCGAAAATCGCCAGACGCCGTGCCTGCGGCCGGGGCAACATGGAAATGATCAGCATGATCGGCAGGCCGATGAACACCCACATCAGCTGGCGATAGAAATAGATCAGCGGATTGACCGCCACGGTTGCCGTCGACCGGTCGATCGCGGCGACGGGCGAAGCGGCGGCGACCGCCACCAGTCCGATCGCCATCAGTGTGACGATCAGCGACAGGAGGACGCGGTCGATTTCCCAGAACCAGATGGCGAGCGCCGTCCGTTCGCGCGGGACGGTGCGGGTGCGAAACCCCTTCACCAGTTCGCCAGCCTTGAACATCCCTGTCGTCCCTTCCCTGCTCATTGCCCCACCCCGCAAGCCGCGTCCCTATTCCAAAGCGTTCACGGCGGCGGCGAAGGCATCGCCGCGGGCCTCGAAATCGCGAAACTGGTCGAAACTGGCGCAGGCCGGCGACAGCAGCACGACGTCGCCCGGCTGGGCGATGCGCGCGGCGCGCCGGACCGCGGCGCTTAGCATTTCACTATCGTCCACCGCCATATGCGGGCGCAGCAGATCGGCGAACATATGCCCCGCTTCGCCGATGGTATAGGCATGGGCGATATTGCCATAATGGGGCACGCATTCGTCCAGATTGTCGGACTTGGCGACGCCGCCCAATATCCAGTGGATGCGGGGCCTGCCATCGATCGCGGGCCATGCCGCAATCGCAGGCGCGGTCGATGCCGCATTGGTCGCCTTGCTGTCGTTGACATAAAGGACGCCATTATGTTCGCGCACCCGCTGCATGCGGTGGGGGAGCGAGGCGTAGCTGGCGAGGGCTGCGGCGATGGTCGTTGCATCGATACCCAGCGCCTTAGCGACGGCGATGGAGACAGCTGCATTCTGCGCATTATGCGGCCCCTGCAACGAAGGCCATGCCAGCTGTTCGACGGGATCGATGTCGGAAGCCTGCACCGTTTCCAGCGCGGCCACCACCTTGCCTGCCACCCCACGGCTCGGTTCATCTTCCGTCGCGATCACCGCGACATTGCCCGCCGACTGCATCGAAAACAGCCGCGCCTTCGACGCGACATAGCCCGCAAAGCCATCATAGCGGTCCAGATGATCGGGCGTGATGTTCAGCAGTACTGCGACGTCGCAGTCCAGGCTGTGGGTCAGGTCGATCTGATAGCTCGACAGTTCCAGCACATAGACGCCCACGCCATGCAGGTTCGGCTCCAGCGGCGGCTGGCTCAGGATCGGCAGGCCGATATTGCCGCCCATCACCGTGGGGAAACCCGCCTGCTCGATAATGTGATGGATCAGCGCCGTCGTGGTCGACTTGCCGTTGGTGCCGGTGATGCCGACGACCTTGTGCGGCGGCAGCGTCGGGCGGGCGAGCGCGAACAGTTCGATGTCGCCGATGATCGGCACGGCAGCAATCTTCGCGCGCATGGCGATGGGATGGCGATTGAGCGGCACGCCCGGCGACACGACGATGCCGTCGAAACCGGAAAGGTCGATCTCCATCGGATCGCCGAACGTCAGCTTGCCACCCGAATGGAGCAACGCGATGTTTCCGAGCGGCGGGTCGATGTTCCGGCTGAAAGATGCGCGAACCGCCTCCACACTGGCGGGGTTGGAATCCCATGCCGTAACATGTGCGCCGCTTTCCAGCAGGGACGCTACCGTAGCCTGCCCCGATCGCGCCAGCCCCAGCACCGCGTAGCTTTTGCCCGCAAAGACGCTCGAAACGATCATCCGCTTACCTCAGCTTCAGCGTGGCGAGGCCAGCGAGCGCCAGCACGAAGGCGATGATCCAGAAACGGATCACCACGGTCGGCTCCGCCCAGCCCAGCTGTTCGAAATGATGGTGGATCGGCGCCATGCGGAACACGCGTTTGCCCGTCCGCTTGTAGAAGAACACCTGAATGATGACCGACAGTGCCTCCACCACGAACAGGCCGCCGATGATGCCCAGCACGATTTCATGATGGGCGGTGACGGCGATCACGCCGATCGTGCCGCCCAGCGCCAGCGACCCGGTATCGCCCATGAACACGGCCGCAGGCGGCGCATTGAACCACAGGAAGGCAAGGCCCGCGCCGATGATCGCGCCGCACAGGATCGTCAGATTGCCCGCGCCCGGCACATGCGGGATGCCGAGGTAATCGGCAAAGTCCGCGCGCCCGACCAGATAGACGATCAGCAGGAACGCCAGGCTGGCGATGATCACAGGCATGGTGGCCAGCCCGTCCAGCCCGTCGGTCAGGTTGACCGCATTGCCGAACGCCACGATCACGAAGGCGGCG
>NZ_JBMDWL010000083.1:0-13394 GCF_048594625.1 Sphingobium sp. | reverse complement strand
TACGCGGGTTCGCTGATTGATTGGCACGCGGTCGCGGCTCTTCTCGATCCGCTTTATCTGGCCTCCAAAGGTGAGCGCGCTTGGCCGCCCCTGGCAATGTTCAAAGCGTTCCTGTTGTCGATCTGGTATGATCTGTCCGATATGGAGTTGGCTGAAGCCCTGAACGACCCGGCCTCTTTTCGTCGCCTCTGTGGGTTTTCCGCGAATGAGGCGACGCCAGAGCGTACCGCGTTTGTCAGATTTCGCCGACTGCTGGTCGCGCACCAAATTGACCGGTCGCCGTTTGAAACTGTGACCATTCAGCTCAAGGCCAAGGCGGTGACGGTCAAGACCGGGACACTGGTCGATGCCACCATCATTGCATCGGCCAGTGAAGACGATGGTGATGCGCGCTGGGTGAAGCACAAAAGAAAACTGGCTGTTCACGGCTTCACGGCTTCACGGCTCACGTTGGCGCCGATGCCGATACCGCGTTGGTCGAGGAAGTGTCGATTACATCTGCCAATATCAATGACGGCAGAGCAGGTCCCGATGCCTTGTCCGACAATCCCGGCGAGGTGTTTGCCGACAGCGCCTATCGCGGCAATCACTTTTGTGATGCCGGTCTGGCAAAGGGCGGCATTCTCCGGATCGTCGCCACCGACATGTGGGGTCGCCACGAAGCTGAAACGCTCCGCAAGTTCCATGAATGGAATCAACCGATCCATCGTGTGCGCGCCCGCATCGAGAAAATCTTCGGACCATGGAAGCGATGCTATGGCCTGCGCCGAATGCGATGGCGAGGTCTCGCCAAAGCCGCCGCCCAAGTCCACCTCACCGCCATCGCCTACAACCTCAAGCGAACCACGAATATTCTCTCCGTTCCAGCATGATATCGCCTCCGACCGCAAAGCGCGGGCCGGATCGATATCCCATTGAATATCTGCCCGGTTTCATAGCTCTACGCATACCCGCGCACAGGTCTCATAAGTGGTCCTTCAACGGGTGCGGAGGGCAGCTATGATCAGCGGATCACCCAGTGCCTCGTCCTGCAACCCGCCGCCGAAGTGAATATCGCCGCACAGGATGTGCCCGAAATCGCCGGATCTGGCCTTGCCAATATCGAACTGGGCCTGCGCCTGCGATACGAACTGGCCCGTGAATTTGCGCCTTATGTCGGCGTCAACTGGGAACGCAGCTTCGGCGACACCGCCCGCTACGCCCGCGCGGCGAAGGACGGTGCGTCCGCCACCAGTTTCGTGATGGGTGTCCGCTTCTGGTTCTGACACGCATCGCGCGCTGGCGTCACGCAAAATAGCTTTATCGCGGCAAGCCGATGTTGCTAGAGCGGACCATCATCCGTCCGGTCCTCGTCGTCCGGCCCCTCTATTATCGGGAGCAGCCCCATGAAGACCCGCGCCGCCGTCGCCTTCGAAGCGAAAAAGCCGCTGGAGATCGTCGAACTTGATCTGGAAGGCCCCAGGGCGGGCGAAGTTCTGGTCGAAATCATGGCGACCGGCATCTGTCATACGGACGCCTATACGCTCGATGGGTTCGACAGCGAAGGCATCTTTCCGTCGGTGCTGGGCCATGAAGGGGCGGGCATCGTGCGCGAAGTCGGCGCGGGCGTCACGTCGGTCAAGCCGGGTGACCATGTCATTCCGCTCTACACCCCCGAATGCCGCCAGTGCAAAAGCTGCCTCAGCGGCAAGACGAACCTGTGCACCGCCATCCGCGCGACGCAGGGCAAGGGGCTGATGCCCGACGGTACGACCCGCTTTTCCTATAAGGGCCAACCCATCTATCATTATATGGGCTGCTCGACCTTCTCCAACTTCACCGTCCTGCCCGAAATCGCGGTGGCGAAGATTCGTCAGGACGCGCCCTTCCAGTCCAGCTGCTATGTCGGTTGCGGCGTCACCACCGGTGTCGGCGCGGTCGTGAACACGGCCAAGGTGCAGGCGGGCGAAAATGTCGTTGTCTTTGGTCTTGGCGGCATCGGCCTCAACGTCATTCAGGGTGCGAAGATGGTCGGCGCGAACAAGATCATCGGCATCGACATCAACCCCGATCGCGAAGCATGGGGCCGTAAGTTCGGCATGACTCATTTCATCAACAGCAAGGGTCTGTCGCGCGAGGAAACCGTCGCGAAGATACTGGAAGTCACCGATGGTGGCGCGGACTACAGCTTCGATGCGACCGGCAATACCGAAGTGATGCGCACGGCGCTCGAATGCTGCCATCGCGGCTGGGGCGAAAGTATCATCATTGGCGTCGCCGAAGCGGGCAAGGAAGTCAGCACTCGCCCGTTCCAGCTGGTCACCGGCCGCGTGTGGAAGGGGACGGCCTTTGGCGGCGCAAAGGGCCGGACTGACGTGCCCAAGATCATCGACTGGTACATGAACGGCAAGATCGAAATCGATCCCATGATCACCCATGTCCTGACGCTGGAGTAAATCAACCAGGGCTTTGACCTGATGCATGCGGGTGAATCGATCCGTTCGGTCGTCCTCTTCTGATGGAAACGGTCGGCACCAATCGTGCCTTTGGCGGCGTGCAGGGCGTTTACCGCCACGCCTCCACTGCCACCGGCACGGACATGACCTTCTCCGTTTATGTTCCGCCCCATGCGGAAGGCGCGCAACTGCCGGTCGTCTGGTATCTGTCAGGCCTTACCTGCACCCATGCCAATGTCACGGAAAAGGGCGAATATCGTCGCCTCTGCGCCGAACTGGGCCTGATCTTCGTCGCGCCGGATACCAGCCCGCGTGGCGAAGGCGTGGCGGACGATCCCGATGGCGCCTATGATTTCGGTCTGGGCGCGGGCTTCTATGTCGATGCGACGCAGGCGCCTTTTGCCAGCCATTATCGCATGTGGACCTATGTCACGCAGGAACTGCCGGCGCTGATCGCCGCCAATTTCCCTGCCGACATGGACCGGCAATCGATCATGGGCCATTCGATGGGCGGCCATGGTGCGCTGACCATCGGCCTGACCCTTGCCGACCGGTTTCGGGCGGTGTCGGCCTTCGCGCCGATCGTCGCGCCGTCGCAGGTGCCCTGGGGGCAAAAGGCGCTGGGTGGCTATCTGGGCGATGATCGCGCGGCATGGCGCAAACATGATGCGGTCGCCCTGATCGAGGATGGCGCCCATGTCCCTGCCCTGCTGGTGGATCAGGGGGCGTCGGACACGTTCCTCGAACCGCAACTCAAACCGGAATTGCTGCGGGCCGCCTGCGATGCGGCTGGTATCCCGCTCGAACTGCGTTTGCATGACGGATATGATCACAGCTACTATTTCATCTCGACCTTCATGAACGATCATCTGCGCTGGCATGCCGCGTGGCTGAAGGGATAGAGCCGTCGGGGACAGATGACGGCGCGCAGAATGGGGAAAGCAAAAGCCATTCAGAGCATGATCCGATCATGCTCTGAAAAGGCTCAGGGCCGGGGGTGATCATCGCTCGGTCATTGCTGCTTTCAATCTAGGAAATAGTCTGACCTACCTTTGGCATGGTTCAGTGCGATGCATCTTCCCCCATAATGACATCGCCGCGAAAGCTGTCGCGTCGGTGGCGCGCCACTGGCGCGCGTCTGTCGCCCACAGGGCGCGCGATCGTCGCCCCTGTGGCGCGCTGGTGTCACATAACCGCCGCTTTCGGGACGCGTTGCGGGGGATTTCGCCTTTTTGCCCGACAACGGTGTATACTTCGCACTGTCGCGGCGCTGTGACCATATCGGACGACCGGCGCGGCGCATGATCTGGACATTCGCGATAAAATTTCTATATACCGATCGGTATGAAAAGTGCAGCTGAAACCGTCACCCGCGGCCGTCCGCGGGAATTCGACCCTGAAGAGGCCCTTTCGGCCGCGCTTCAGGTGTTCTGGACGCGTGGATATGAGGGGGCGTCGCTCGCGGAACTGACCGAAGCGATGGGCATTACAAAGCCCAGCCTCTATGCCTGTTTCGGTAACAAGGAAGCCCTGTTTCACAAGGCGCTCGACCTCTATGAGCGCGACAAGCTCTGCTATATGCGCTCCGCGCTCGATGCGCCCACGGCACGCGGCGTGGCGGAACGGCTGTTGCGCGGCACGTTGCAGATTCAGACGGGCGGCAATGCCTGCCTTGGCGTCATCAGCATGGTCGCCTGCACCACGCAGGCCGAATCGATCAAGGCCGACGTGATTGCGCGTCGCGCGTCTTCGGACAAGGCGCTGGTCGAACGGCTGGAACGGGCGAAGGCGGAAGGCGATTTGCCTGCGGGTATCGAACCGGCTGCCATGGCGACCTATCTGATTGCGGTCGTGCAGGGGATGGGCGTTCAGGCCAGCGGCGGCGCGACTATTGCGCAGTTGGAACAGCTGGTCGAAACCGCACTAGCGATGTGGCCCAGCACATAAACGGCTGAAAACAGCACGTTCAGCAAGAATTCAGAAAATTTTACCAATCGGTACAGAAAGCGGTTGACGAAAAGCCGCCTCTTATTATATACCGATAAGTATGAAATCCAGTTGAGGCATCGGCCTCGATGGAGGCTCATGCTCAATATTCATAGCGTTTTAGGCGAGTAACATCGACTTGGCGGCGCGTCGTCTGGCGCGTGGCACATCATTCAACCTCTGGTCGTGCCGGGCGGGGCCTGCTCCGTCATGCCCGGCCGCGCGCATCCTGCTGCCATCATGGTTCAGGAATGATCGTGCACGTCCAATCGGGCGGCGCGGCCGGATGGGCGTGCAACAAAGGGATCGGTAAAATGGCTTATATCGACTTTGCCCAGCCGCTACCGGCGGCGGGGGACGGCATGGCTTTGCCTGCCATGCAATCCATCCTGCGCGATCGCGCCAGAATGAATGCGCCCGCCTTTTCGTCGACCGAATGGCAGGTCGTGCAACTGGCGCGGGGCGATGGTCTGGCGTCGTTGCGCGGACCGGGACCATGGGCTCGCCTCAAAACGCTGATCTTTGGCCCCCAACCGCATTTCAGGCTGGCCAGCGCCCGGATGGAGGCTCTGCGCCGACTGGCTGTCGAGGCATGGCACAATGGTTTCGCCGTCCGGCCATCCACCATCAAGGACTTTCGTGAAGCGGGCTTCAGCGAGGGACAGCTCGAACTGCTGCTCTCCGCCATCACCGCCGCGCGTCACGGCATCAAGGGGAAATTTGCATGAACATGATTGCAAGGATCGACGCGGATACATCGGCGGACGACATCCGATCCGACGTCGCGTCAAAAGGCTGGCGTGGCCGGCATCTCGCCTGGAGCGCGCTTGCTCTGCTTCTGGTTGGCGGCGTCGCATGGAAATATGCCGCGCAACCGCAGGCACAGGCTTCCGCCGCGCCGGTGGCGACGGTGGGTATTTCCGCGCCGCTGATGCGGCAGGTCGTACAGTGGGACGATTATGTCGGCCGCTTCGCACCCAGCCAGACCGTCGATGTGCGCCCCCGCATATCGGGGCCGGTGACGGCCATTCATTTCCGCGATGGCGACATCGTTCATAAAGGGCAGTTGCTCTTCACCATCGATCAGCGCCCCTTCATGGCGCTGCTCGCCGAAGCGCGCGCCAATGTCGCCAGCGCCCGCAGCGCGCTCAGTCTTGCGCAGGCTGACTATGCGCGGGTTCAGCGTCTGACCGGCGACGAAGCGGTGTCCGCGAGTGAAATCGATACGTTGCGCGCCCGGTTGCAGGCGGCTCAGGCCGCACTGGCGGCGGCCGACGCCCGCGCCCGTCAGCGTGCGCTCGACGTCGAATTCACGCAGGTCCGCGCGCCGATTTCCGGCCGTGTGTCCGACCGGAAAGTCGACATCGGCAATCTGGTTTCCGGCGCGGAAGGCACGGGCGCCAGCCTGCTCACCACTATCAACGCGCTCGACCCGATCTACTTCAGTTTCGACGCGTCGGAAGCGCTCTTCCTCAAATCGCAGCGCGACCATGCTGAAGGGAAGGGCGGCGAAGTCGAAATCCGCCTGCAGGATGAATCGCAATATCGGTGGAAGGGTAATCTGGACTTCACCGACAATGGTCTCGATCCCCGATCCGGCACGATCCGCGGCCGCGCGGTGCTGCGCAACCCGGATCTGTTCCTGACCCCCGGTCTGTTCGGTAACATGCGCCTGTCCAGCGGAGGGAAGGTGAACGCCCTGCTGGTGCCCGACGACGTGATCCAGTCCGATCAGGCGCTCAAGACGGTGCTGGTGGTCGGCAAGGATGATGTCGTCGCTGCCAAGTCTGTCCAGCTGGGGCCACTGATCGACGGGCTGCGGATCATCCGGTCCGGCCTGTCCGCGCAGGACAGGGTGGTCGTGACCAATGCGCAGGCAGCCATACCAGGCACAAAGGTCGCGACACGTGGTGCCTCCATCAAGGCAACGCCCGCCCCGATCACACCGACCGATGGCGTGGTTCCGGTCGCTGCGCAGGCAACCTTCCAGCAGTAACCGCACAGATTTTCTGATTTTCATGCCCGTGATCCGCTTTGATGGCGGATCGCGCGGCCTCCCTTTTGCCTATCGCAAAGGAATGCCCGATGCGTTTCTCGCGCTTTTTCATTGATCGACCGATCTTCGCGGCGGTGATCGCCGTCGTTATCACGGTCGTCGGCGCGCTCGCCTTCATCGGCCTGCCCGTCAGCCAATATCCCGACATCGTGCCACCTACGGTCACCGTGGCCGCCCAATATCCCGGCGCATCGGCCGAAACCGTCGCATCGACGGTGGCGGCACCGATCGAACAGGAAATCAACGGCGTCGACGATATGCTCTATCAAAGCAGCCAGTCGACCGGCGATGGCAAGGTAACGATCACCGTCACCTTCAAGATCGGCACCGACCTGGATGCCGCGCAGGTTCTGGTGCAGAATCGCGTGGCTGTCGCTATTCCCCGCCTGCCGGAGGAAGTGCAGCGACTGGGCGTCGTGACTCGTAAGACGACCCCGGAATTTCTGATGGTCGTCAACCTTCAGTCACCCGATGGCACATTCGATCGCGATTATCTGTCCAATTATGCATTGACGCAGGTTCGTGACCGGCTCGCCCGCCTCGACGGGGTCGGTGACGTCCAGCTGTTCGGTTCGCGCGACTATGCGATGCGCGTCTGGATCGATCCGGGCCGTGCCGCGGCGCTCGACCTGACGGCAGGGGAAATCGTGTCCGCACTCCGCGCCCAGAATGTTCAGGTGTCGGCGGGCGCGATCGGTCAGCCGCCCTATGATCGGGGCGAAGCCTTTCAGCTTGGCGTCGAAATGCAGGGTCGCCTGACCACGCCCGACCAGTTTTCGAACATCGTGATCCGCAGCGATGGTGACGGCCGCCAAGTCCGCGTGCGCGATGTCGCGCGCGTCGAACTCGGTGCGCAGGATTATGGCATCAACACCTATCTGTCGAACAAGCCGACCGTCGTCATCGCGGTAATGCAGCGCCCCGGTTCCAATGCGCTGGACGCGGCGGAAAAGGTGAAGGCGGAAATGGACCAGCTGTCCCAGCGCTTTCCCAAGGGGCTGGAATATAGCGTCATCTACAATCCGACCGAATTTATCAGCCAGTCGATCGACGCGGTGTATCAGACCCTGATCGAAGCGGTGCTGCTGGTCGTCCTCGTCATCCTCGTCTTCCTGCAAAACTGGCGCGCGGCGATCATCCCGATCATCGCCATACCGGTGTCGCTGATCGGTACGGCGGCGATTCTTGCGGGCGTGGGCTATTCGCTCAACAACCTGTCGCTGTTCGGCCTGGTGCTTGCGATCGGCATCGTGGTCGACGATGCGATCGTCGTGGTGGAAAATGTGGAGCGAAACATCGCGCAGGGCATGTCTCCACTGGAGGCGGCACGCACGTCTATGGACGAAGTGTCGGCCGCGCTGGTGGCGATCGTGTTGGTGCTGTGTGCGGTGTTCGTACCGACATTGTTCATCACCGGCATCAGCGGCGCTTTCTATCAACAGTTCGCCGTCACCATCTCGACCGCGACGATCATTTCGCTGATCCTGTCGCTCACTCTGTCTCCGGCCGCAGCGGCACTGTTGCTCAAGGCCGATCATGGCCCGCGCGATCGCAGTAACGATCCCGTCTGGCGGCAGAAGCTGGGCGTGGCGGTCGATGGCTTCAACACCGGTTTCGATCGGATGAGCGAAGGCTATGCCCGCCTCACCCGCTGGCTGGTCGCTCGCCCGAAGAAGATGCTGGCGACCTATGCTGGTCTGATCGCGGCGACGGTGGGCCTGTTCTGGGTAACGCCCGCGGGCTTCATCCCGGCGCAGGATCAGGGCTATTTTCTGGCCGTCGTCCAGCTGCCCTCCGGCGCTTCGCTGGAACGTACGGACAAGGTGACGCGCGAAGTCGCGGCAAAAATCCTGCCGATCAAGGGACTTCGCGGCGCCGTCATGTTTGCGGGCTTCCACGGCCCGTCCCAGACCCAGGCGCCCAATTCGGCGGCGATCTATTTTCCGTTCAAGACCTTTGACGAGCGGAAGGCAGAAGGCGTCACCTATGCAGGGATCATGGAACAGGCGAACAAGGCTGTCGCCGGTTATGACAAGGCGCGTATCCTGCTCGTCCCGCCGCCCGTCATTCAGGGCATCGGTTCGGCCGGTGGCTATCGCATGATGTTGGAAGACAGGCAGGACCGGGGTTATGCCGAACTGAACAAGGTCGCCAACGATTTCATCGGCAAGGCCAATCAGACGCCCGGCCTGAACATGGTCTACACCCTGTTCGATGTCAGCACCCCGCGCATTTACGCCGATGTGGACCGTGCAAAGGCCGATCTGCTGGGCGTGCCGCCGGAACGCGTGTTCGAAGCGATGCAGGTCTATCTTGGTTCCGCCTTCGTCAACGATTTCAACCTGCTGGGGCGTACCTATCGGGTGACGGCGCAGGCCGATGCCGAACATCGCGGTACGGTGGCCGACATCGCCAACCTCAAGACCCGGTCCAACGCCGGGGGCATGGTGCCGATCGGTTCTGTCTCCACCTTCCGTGACAAGACCGGCCCCTATCGCGTGGTTCGCTACAACCTGATGCCTGCGGTGGAAATCGATGGCGATACCGCGCCCGGCTATTCTTCCGGCCAGTCGCTCAGCACCATTGAAAAGATGAACGAGGCCCTGCCCGAAGGTTATGCAGGCGAATGGACTGGCATCGCCTATCAGCAGAAGAGTGCCGGGAATACCGCCGGTCTCGTCTTCGGTATGGCCGTGTTCTTCGTCTTCCTCGTGCTGGCGGCGCAATATGAAAGTCTGACTTTGCCTCTGTCGATCATCCTGATCGTGCCGATGTGCCTTTTCGCGGCGATGCTGGGCATCAATCTGCGGGGCATGGATAACAACATCCTGACACAGATCGGTCTGGTCGTGTTGATCGCGCTTGCCGCAAAGAACGCCATTCTGGTGGTGGAATTTGCCAAGCAGGCAGAAGAAGAACGGGGGCTATCGCCAGTGGAAGCGGCGGTTCAGGCGGCGCAAACCCGCCTCCGCCCGATCCTGATGACCAGCTTCGCCTTCATTCTGGGCGCGGTACCGCTGGTCATCGCGACTGGCGCGGGTGCGGAACTGCGGCAGGCACTGGGCACGGCCGTCTTCTTCGGCATGGCCGGGGTTACCGCCTTCGGCCTGCTCTTCACCCCTACCTTCTATGTCGTGTGCCGCGCGCTGGGCGATCGTTTTGCCCGCCGTCGGCCTGCGCAATCGGACGCTGCCTTGCAGCCCGCCGAATAAGGATGAAAGCCATGACAAGGAACTTCATTGCCCTGTTGCTGGGCGCCAGTGCGCTGACGGCCTGCGCCGCCGTGCCGGATTACAAGGCGCCCGTCATGCCGACCACCGCCGCCGCGCCGTTCATCGGCACGGCCAATCCGGCGGTCAGCACGGCTCCGGCCCAGGATCGCTGGTGGACGCTCTATGGCGATCCGCTGCTCGACACGCTGGTGGCGGACGCTCTGGCCGCCAACACCGACCTCCGTGTCGCTGTGGCGCGGATCGAGCGGGCGCGGGCATCGCTTCGCGGTGCAAAATCCGATCGCCTGCCCCGAACCAGTCTGGGCGCGTCTGGCACCTATAACCGTACATCGGAAATTCAGTCCTTCCCCGGACTGGATCGCGAAAACTGGGTGATCGATGGCGGACTGGACGTTTCCTACGAAGTCGACATGTTCGGCCGGGTGAAGCGTGGCGTTGAAGTGGCCCGCGGCGATCTCGCAGCCGCGCAGGCCGACGCAGATGGTGTGCAGGTGGCAGTCATCGCCGACACGGTGCGCGCCTATCTGGATGTCACGGCGACGGCGGAACGGGTGGCGGTTGCGGAAAGGACGGTCGCCTTGCTCGACCAGTCGATCCGCATCACCGGCGCGCGGTTCGACGTCGGTCGTTCCGACCGGTTGGATGTCATCCGGGTGACGGCGCTGCGTGATCAGCAAAAGGCGGCGATACCCGCATTGCTGGCGGATCGGGATGCGGCACTCTTCCGCCTTGCCACGCTGACGGGGCGCACGCCCCAACAATTGCCCGACACCGTTCGCGCGGCCATCCGCACGCCACAGCTGTCGCAACCCATTCCTGTGGGTGACGGGCAGGCGCTGTTGGCACGCCGTCCCGATGTGCGCGCGGCGGAACGGCGGCTTGCCGCCGATACCGCGCGGATCGGTGTGGCGACAGCAGACCTCTATCCCCGCATCGCACTGGGCGGATCGGTCGGTACCACGGCGCTGGGTGGTAGTAATATTTTCGGCGGCGGACCGCTGAACTGGGTGCTGGGTCCGCTGATCAGCTGGGCCTTCCCCAATCAGGAAGCGATTCGGGCGCGGATCGGCGCTGCCAAGGCGGACGGCGCTGCATCGCTGGCGCAATTTGACGGCACGGTCCTTCAGGCGCTGGAGGAAAGCGAGCGCGCTTTATCGGCCTATGCGCATGCGATCGAACGGACACGAACGCTCACCGCTGCGCGCGATGAGGCGGAACGCGCCACCCGCATCAGCCTGGCCCGTCAGCGCGAAGGGCGGATCGATTTCCTGACGCTGCTGGATGCGCAACGCACACTGGCCAGCGCCGAGGCGGATCTGGCGATGGCGACGCGCGCCATGTCATTCGCTCAAGTCGACCTTTTCCGCGCGCTCGGCGGCGGCTGGGCTGGTCCAAAGGCCTGACGATGAAGGCGTTCAGCGCCCCGAAAGCCTGACCATTCCATAGCGCTGCGATGATGAAGGGAGAAGCGGCGTGGAATTATCATCAGGGTTTTCGGACCGGCGCGGCCTGATTGCGGCCATGGCGTTGCTGCCTTTGGCGGCCTGCGCCACGCCGATGGGGCGCTATACGGTCGAAGATGCGGTTCGTCGCCTGCTGGAACTGTCGAGCCAGCGTGCATTTGCGCGGCTTACCGAACCGGGTGGATTTTACGACGATCAACTCACCCGTATCGCGCCGCCTGATCTTGGTGGAGGAAAGGGCGGTGCCATCCTGTCGGCCTTGCTGCGAACCAATGCGGTGCGCAATCAGGTCGCAATGGCTCTCAACGACGTGGCGGTGGATCTGGCCGATAATGCCACGCCGGTTGTGATGGACGCGGTCCATCGCATGACGTTGGCCGATGCGGTGTCGGTGTTACGTGGTGGCCCGACGGCCGCTACCGATCTTCTGGCACGCGAAGCGAGAGGATCGGTTGTGGAAGCCTTGTTGCCCGGTGCGTCGCGGGCGCTGCGGTCGGACATGCTGGAGATGCTGTCGGCTGCGCTTTCCGCCAGCGGAGGCAGGGATTATGCCGCGCTTGCAGATAATATTTCCGGGCAGATCGGGGATGCCATCTTTCGCGCAATCGGACGGGAGGAAGCGGAAATCCGGCGCGATCCGGGTGCGACACGCGACCCGATCCTGATGGCATTATTGCGTTAGGTCTTGCTTTCGGCGGCCGGGCATGGTGTCCCCGACCCATGGAACAGAAACATCCCGCCATTCTCGGCATCCCGTGGGATCAGCCCGCGACCATGATCGATCTGGATGGAAAGCCGCCGCTGATTGGCACGATCCGCGACTGCGCCGTCCATTTCGGACTATATAAGCCGCATGCCAGGACGCAGGCACGCATATTGCTGACTCAGCCAGTTCATCGCGAGGGGCGTAAAACCCGGACATGGTTGCTGGACCCGGAAGAAATCGAAGCATTGGCTGACAGGCTGAATCGCGAAACCAACTGATTTCATATCGGCGGCTTCATCAATGGGCGAACAGGTCGCCCTGACGCGAAGCCGCCGTTGCCCGCCGCGCATGGCTGGGCGATCCGACCAACATGCGGGCGCGCCCCACCAGCGTATAGACCGCCTGCCGCTGTGCGCCGCGGTTCAGATGATCCACGCGATACCCCTGATAATGGCGCTTGATCAGGCCGGCCTTGACCAGTTCGGATATGGATCGGCTCAGATTGGTCTTGCCGGAAGCACGCACCCGGTTGCGCACTTCTTCCTGAACCAGAATGTCGTCGGCGTTCATATCGCCTGACAGCTTCTCGCTCTTATGCAATTCCTCCCGGACGCGTTCCACCAACGCCATGCGACGTGGATCGCGATGTCCCATGGGGGTCAGCGCATCGCATAGCCAGTCGCGTAATGGGATTAGGCTCTTGCCCATCTTGATTTCCGGCCCGGCGCTGCCGTCGGGCTTTGCCACTTCAGCGATCAGCGTCAACAGCATGAAGGCATAACGTGGTCGGGAAGAGCAATGGGACAGCTGATCGAGCAAAAGCGACAGATCGCTGCCACCAGAAACGCGGGAAGGGGCTGAAGCGTGAAACATAAGGTGAATCAAGCACAGAGAATCGCGGATGTGAATCCGCTTTTTTCCGCGATTCGCATTTTGTCGCGCATGACACTTTGCCGAATGGCAAAGTGTCACAGCCGAAACTTTTCGTACGGGGCGTTGTACGAGCTGACGGGCTAACAGACGCTGAAAGCCCAGTTGTTGTGAGCGGATCGTGCCGACAAAGCAGGTTTTCGACGCTTGTCTCCGCAAAAACTTCGGACTGAGGGGGCGATGGCTGCATTCTGGGTCATTCCTGACAGAAGCCGTAAAGCGACTGCCCGCCTGTTGGCGATGCGGGGGAGCGACTCTCGTTAGCCGGGATATGCGCGATCCGGCGTTCTGGCTTGGTATCGGCTAAAGGGAATGCTCACCAGGCAACGCCGCTGGCCCTCGATCCGCACGCCCGACCAGCCCGGTTCCTGGCGTCATTCAGGACCAAAAGCCAACGATGACATTTTTTTGAAAAAAGGTTGTTGACCGAATCGTGGGTGGCATCTAGAGGGCTTTTCACCGGACGGGGCGGCGCTGCTGAGGCGCCAGACTGTACGGTCGCCAACATAGACGGGATGGACCTCCCTCGGAAGAAGTTTCGAGGCGGGAAGGCTGTCCCGGTTTATTTGTCGGTTCTTTGACATT
>NZ_JBMDWL010000082.1:0-42839 GCF_048594625.1 Sphingobium sp. | reverse complement strand
CACCCAGCTGATCGGCCAGATCAGCGAAGCGGGCTATCTGGAGGCGAACCTGCTCCAGACCGCCCATGGCCTTGGCATCCCCCTGTTCGATGTCGAACGGGTGCTGGGCACCATCCACACATTCGACCCCACGGGCGTGGGCGCGCGCAGCCTGTCCGAATGCCTCGCCCTGCAGGCGAAGGAAGCGGATCGGCACGATCCCGCCATGGCCCGCCTGCTCGCCAATCTCGACCTGCTGGCCAAAGGCGCGCTGCCCCAGCTGCGCCGCATCTGCGGCGTGGATGAAGAGGATATGGCCGACATGATCGCCGACCTGCGCGCCTATGATCCCAAGCCCGGCCTTAAATTCGCGCATGAACGCGCCGCCCCCGTCACGCCCGACCTGTTCGTGCGCCCGACCCGCGAAGGCTGGGCGATCGAGGTGAACAGCGCCACCCTGCCCCGCGTCCTCGTCAACCGCAGCTATTATGTCGAACTGGCGAGCGGCCCGCAGGACAAGAGCAGCAGGACATGGCTGGCCGACTGTCTCGCCAGCGCCAACTGGCTGGTCAAGGCGCTCGACCAGCGGCAGAAAACGATCATCAAGGTGGCGAGCGAAATCGTCCGCACGCAGGAAGCCTTCTTTCAGCAGGGCGTCGCCCACCTCAAGCCGCTGACGCTCAAGGCCGTGGCCGACACGATCGGCATGCATGAATCGACCGTCAGCCGCGTGACGTCGAACAAATATCTGTCCTGCCCGCGCGGCCTCTACGAACTCAAATATTTCTTCACCAGCGGCGTCGCGGCGGCTGGCGGCGAAGGCGCGGTGTCGGCCGAAGCGGTGAAAAGCCATATCAAGGCGCTGATCGGCGCCGAAGATCCCGGCGCGATCCTGTCCGACGACACGCTGGTCGACCTGCTCCGCGCCAAGGGCATGGACATCGCCCGCCGCACCGTCGCCAAATATCGCGAGGCGCTGGGCATCGGCTCCTCGGTCCAGCGCCGCCGCCAGAAAGCCCTCAAGGGCAAGGCCGCCTGACCGCAGGGGCAAGGCGGTCGCGACCGGTTTCCGTCATATTCCCCCTCCCGCTGGCGGGAGGGGGTTAGGGGGTGGGCCTGCGCAGCGTTGCAAATGCCCACCCCGCTGCAAGTAACGCGCTCCGCGCGCAAGTTTCGCTGTGGAAAACCACCCAAAGCCCCCCGGCTTTCCTACCCCACCCCTCGCCTGCCATCATCCCGCCCGCTCTTTCCCATCGTCAGGCTGCCCGTGTGCCGCTTGGCGCCAACGCTCACGAAACAAAATTTCCGAACCTGGGAATAAAATGTCGAGTTTTGGGGGAAATGTGGGAAGTTAAGCGGATGAAGGCCCTTCGCGCGGCCCTGCGCTTGACCCCGCTCCCGCAACCGGCAAGAGCGCTCCCAAAGCATTTTGCGGCCATCGCGAACGGATGACGGCCCGCAAAATGCGGCAAGCAGAAAATCAGCCACAAGGATCGCCAGCCCCATGTCCGCCTCCTCCGCCGTCGCCTATCTCAACGGCACCTTCCTGCCGCTTGAAGAGGTCCGCATTTCCCCGCTCGATCGCGGCTTCCTGTTCGCCGACGGCATTTATGAAGTCGCCGCCGTGATCGACGGAAAGCTGGTGGACAGCGCCAGCCATCTGGCCCGGCTGGAACGCTCCACCGCCGCCATCGGCATCGCCCTGCCGATCAGCCTGGCCGACATCGAATCCGCGCAGCAGGAACTGGTCGCCCGCAGCGGCCTGACCGAAGGACTGGTCTATCTTCAGGTTACCCGCGGCGCGGATGCCAGCCGCGACTTCATCGCCTCGCCCGATATTCAGCCCACCCTGTTCATGTTCATGCAGGACAAGGTCGTGGTCGACCTGCCCGGCGTGAAAAGCGGCCTTGCCGTCGCCACCATGCCGGACCTGCGCTGGGCGCGCCGCGACATCAAGAGCGTCGGCCTGCTGGCACAGGCGATGGCGAAGCAGGCGGCCAAGGATGCCGGCGCGCAGGAAGCCTGGATGATCGAGGACGGCTTCGTCACCGAAGGTGCATCGTCCACCGCCTTCATCCTGACCGACGAAGGCATCGTGACGCGCCCCAACAGCCAGTCGGTGCTGCCCGGCTGCACCGCCGCCGCGCTCACCGCGCTGGCGCAGGAAAGCGGCATCGCGGTCATCCGCCGCCCCTTCACCCTCGATGAAGCGCTCGCCGCAAAGGAAGCCTTCATCACCAGCGCGTCCACCCTCTGCCTGTCGGTGGTGCGGATCGATGGGCAGACGATCGGCGACGGCACGCCTGGCCCGGTCGCGATGCGCCTGCGCGATCTCTATCTCGATTTCGCCCGCCGCACCGGGGTCTGATCCGAGCATTTTCGAAGCAGGTCGCATAAACTGCTGGCTCGAAAAATGCGGAAAACGGAAAATAGGGCATGATCCGATTCGGTATGAACGGGTCATGCTCGAAAAGACTCCATAATGGAGGCATTTTCACCCTTTGCTAAGGAAACCGGGATTTGCCTTCATTCTGGCGCTGAAATGGCGGCAAGCCGGATGGAAAACCGGCCTCAACCGGGCGTCATCTGCGACCGGCTGCCGCCTTTTCTCCAGAGCCTATCCATTATGGGCTGATTACGATGATGAAATGATCCGTTCTTGCTTTAACCTCCGGAACGAAGGTAGAACGGGAGCCGGATCATGATGGACGATTTTTCCTATGCCACGCCCCTGACGGGCAACGGCGCGCCGCCGCTTGCGCCCCGCGACGACCGGGCCAGCCTGCTCGTCATCGCCGACCGGATGGATGCGGTCGATCTGGAACCGGTGGCGACCGCGGCGGGCCTGCGTCTGCTGGGCGTCACGCCGCTGGACGATGCACCCACCCGGCTCGATCTACAGGCACAATGCGACACCCTCCTCATCATCTGCCCGGCCATGACCCCGCTGCTCGAACGGCTGCTGGTGCAGATCGAAACGCAGGCGATCCAGAACGGCATGGCCGTCATCATCGTCGCCGGATTGCCCACCATCGACCTGGCCTTCGCCTGCCTGCGCAGCCCGCACAGCCAGCTGCTCTGCGATCCCGACCGCACCGAACTGGCCGCCGCGCTGGTCGCCGCCGCCGAACATCGCCCCACACCGGGGCAGGTCCATGAAGTGGATCGGGAGGGCGTGCGCCTTCAGCAGCTCAGCGAAGAGGTCGGCCGCCTTGCCCGCACGCTCGACGCGCTGACCGAACGGGGCCGCATGGCCGTGCCCAGCTTCGACCTTGGCCCGCGCATTTCCGACCGGCCCAGCGACTATATCGGCATGCCCGTCCTCGCTCCCATCGGCGCCGCTCCGCAGACGATGGAAAAGCCCGCGCCCACGCTCACCGCGACCCAGGTGCGCGATCTGCTGCGCGCGCGGCGGATACGCGCGGACTTCCTGCCCGGCGACCTATTCGCCGATCCGGCATGGGACATGATGCTGGACCTGCTGGCCGCGCGGCTGGATCATGAACGCGTTTCCGTTTCCAGCCTCTGCATCGCGGCCGCCGTGCCGCCGACCACCGCGCTGCGCTGGATTCGCACCCTCACCGACAAGGGGCTGGTGGAACGGCAGGCCGATCCCCATGACGGCCGCCGCATCTTTATCGCCCTGGCGCAGGAAGCGGCCGATGCGCTTATCCGCTGGTTCGGGGCCAGCCGCCGCCTGCTCACCGCCTGATGGCGTCGGCCCGATCTGCATCGCCCCGATCTGCATCGCCCTCCATGTGCCCGCTTGACGGCCCGGCTTTTTCGCTTAGATAGGCGCTCTCCCGAACGGGGGCGATTAGCTCAGTTGGTAGAGCGTCTCGTTTACACCGAGAATGTCGGCGGTTCGAGCCCGTCATCGCCCACCAGTTTTTCGGCCTTCAGAGCCTGTCCGGGGGGACGGCCTCCGGCGCAACCTCCGTACTGCCTTCCGTCTCTAGTGCCTGTCCGGGGATGGCCACCGGTAAAAAGTCTAAAGCGAAGGGTTATCTTCGGCTCCACCAGCCGCCTCAGCGCCAACCAAGCCCCTGCCCTATCCGCAGCATCACAGGCACGACTGTCACCAGATCCCGCAATCCGCTCCGCCTGCGTAACGTTCATCGTGCAGCAATGCCGCTTGCGCCACATATATTGCATGCCATTTGCAGCCCTTTTCAGCGGCATGATGATGCCCGTCCTGCTAATGCTGTCGCCGCTGGCGGTGATCGCGGCCAGCCATTGCGGCGACCGGCACCCTGCGGCTTCCCCCACCGCCTCCGCCAACGCGGACCGGGCCTGCATCGATCATCCCCTGCCATTGATGTAAAGCCGCATATTGCGGCGCGGCGACGCCGCTGCTAACCGCCTTTTCATGATCCAGCCGCCCGAAACCATCCGAGTCTCCAAATCCCGCGTGTCCTGCGACGGGTCGGGGGACATTCCCGCCGCGCTCGGCCATCCGCGCGTTTTTCTGGAAATCGACGAACATGGCTATGTCGACTGCGGCTATTGCGATCGCCGCTTCGTCCTGATCGGCGGCGTGGCCGATAACGGCGCCGCCGCTGCCCAGCCGGACATCGCGTCGGGCGCCAGCCTCTGATCCATAGACGGCGTCGGCTGTCACGGCCGACGGCCGGGCATCATCCGATTCGATCCAATCGGATGATGCGCCAAAATTTCCATTGGCTTGGGCCATGCCATCCCTATATCGGACGGCATGACCGATCTTGCCAACCAGTTCACTGACGCCCGCGGCCTTCTTTATCGTCCGGGCCTGCTCGATCCCGACGGGGCACGCCGCCTGACCGCCGATGCGCTCAGGGCCTGCGACGATGGCGAACTCTATCTGCAATATCGCGCGAGCGAAGCGTTCGGCTTTGACGACGGTCGGCTCAAGACCGCCGATTATTCGACCGATGCGGGCTTTGGCCTGCGCGGCGTGTCGGGCGAAATGACCGGCTTTGCCCATGCCAACGACATCAGCGAAGCGGCGATCCGCAAGGCGGCGGAAACGCTGACCCTGCTCGATCCGGCAAAGGGCCAGCCCGCGCCCCCGCCCCAGCATACCAATCGCCATCTCTATACCGACGCCAATCCGCTGGAAATCGTCCCCTTTGCCGAAAAGGTGAAGCTGTGCGGTGAAATCGACGCGGCCGCCCGCGCCCGCGACCCGCGCGTCGCGCAGGTGTCGGTCAGCCTGGCGGGCAGCTGGTCCGTGGTCGAAATCGTGCGCGCGGACGGCTTCGTCGCCACCGACGTCCGCCCGCTCGTCCGTCTCAACGTCTCCGTCATTCTGGAGGAAAATGGCCGCCGCGAAACCGGCGTCTTCGGCATTGGCGGCCGTTACCTCTACGACGACGTCATGGACCCGGCGATCTGGAACCGCGCCATCGACGAAGCGCTGGCGCAGGCGCGGGTCAACATGCGGTCGGTCGCCGCACCGGCTGGCGAAATGACCGTATTGCTGGGCGCTGGCTGGCCCGGCATTCTGGTGCACGAAGCGATCGGGCACGGCCTGGAAGGTGATTTCAACCGCAAGGGCACCAGCGCCTTTTCCGGCCGCATCGGTCAGCGCGTCGCCGCGCCCGGCGTGACAGTGGTGGACGATGGCAGCATCATGAACCGCCGCGGATCGCTGTCGATCGATGATGAAGGCACGCCGACGCAGGAAAATATCCTGATCGAGGATGGCATATTGCGCGGTTATATGCAGGATCGCCTGAACGCCCGGCTGATGGGAGTCGCCCCCACCGGCAATGGCCGCCGCGAAAGCTATGCCCACGCCCCCATGCCGCGCATGACCAACACCTTCATCAAGGGCGGCAATGACGATCCCGAAGAACTGCTCAGCCGCGTAAAGACCGGCATCTTCGCCAAGAGCTTCGGCGGTGGTCAGGTCGACATCGTGTCGGGCAAGTTCGTCTTTTCCTGCACCGAGGCGTATAAGGTCGAAAATGGCAGGCTCGGCGATCCCATCAAGGGCGCGACCCTGATCGGCGATGGTCCCACTGCCCTCACCAAGGTGATCGGCGTCGGCAACGACTGGGCGCTGGACGAAGGCATCGGCATGTGCGGCAAGGGCGGGCAAAGCGTCCCCGCTGGGGTCGGCCAGCCGACCCTGCTGCTGGACGGCCTGACCATCGGCGGCACCGCCACCTGACAATCGCGCGCCCTGAACCGGCGCTGCGGCGACCGAACATGGAAAGGACGGGCCGCGATACGGCGACCCGATCCTTTTACGGACATGAATGGCGGAACCCCGCCCCCTGTCCGTCATTCATCCTGTATGAACATGCTGACCGACAGCCATGATGCGGTGACCGACGACTGGGCCGCCGCTTTGCTCGATTTCTGGTTCAATCAGGTCGGGGAGGATGGCTGGTACAGCCGTGATCCTGCGCTCGATCGCCTGTGCATTCAGCGTTTTCGCGGCCTCTGGCATGAAAAACAGGCTCTGCCGCCCGAAACCTTCCTCGGCCGCGCGGACGATGCGCTGGCCGCGATCCTGCTGTTCGACCAGCTGCCCCGCAACATGTTCCGCAACAACGCGCAGGCCTTCGCCACCGACGCGCTTGCCCGCACGGTAGCTCATGGCGCGATCGCGCAGGGTTATGACATCCAGATCGGCGGAGCGGGCCGCCTCTTCTTCTACATGCCCTTTCAGCATAGCGAGGCGCTGGAGGATCAGGATCTGTCGCTGACCCTGTTCGAGGGCGCGGGGCATGAACAATCCCTCGATTTCGCTCGCGCCCATCATGCAACCATCGCGCGTTTCGGCCGTTTCCCGCATCGCAACGCCGTGCTGGGACGTGAAACCCTGCCCGACGAAGCTGCCGCCGTCGCGGAAGGCGCGCATTGGTGACGCCCGCTGCCTAAATTTTGTGCAGCGCTTTGCCGCTGCCCATTTTTTTGGCGTCACTTTTATGACGCCACTGGCGCAACCCCGTATTAACTGGTCTTTAGTGTTTTGGCACAGCTCTTGCTGTGGCTTTCCACGCACACCAGCAACAGGGGGCGACATGAAACTTGTCATGGCTATCATCAAGCCGTTCAAGCTGGACGATGTCCGCGAGGCGCTGTCCTCGCTTGGCATCGCAGGCATGACGGTCAGCGAAGTGAAGGGCTTTGGTCGCCAGAAGGGGCAGACCGAAATCTATCGCGGCGCCGAATATTCGACCAACATGGTTCCCAAGATCAAGATCGAGGTCGTCTGCGACGACGATCTGGCGCCGCGCGTCGTGGAAGCGACGCAGGCGGCCGCCAATTCGGGCGCCATCGGCGATGGCAAGATCTTCGTACTCGATGTTGGGCAGGCCGTGCGCATCCGCACCGGCGAAACCGGCGAAACCGCGCTGTAAGAAGGGGGGAATGATGACCTTTTCCAAGAAAATCGGCGGCGTGGCGGGGGCAGCGGCCCTTTCGCTCTTCGCCGCCCTGCCCGCCTGGGCGCAGGACGCGGCGGCACCCGCCGCTACGGTCGACAAGGGCGACGTCGCCTGGATGATGACCGCGACCATCCTGGTCCTCGCCATGATCCTGCCGGGCCTGGCCCTGTTCTACGGTGGCCTGGTCCGCAGCAAGAACATGCTGTCGGTCATGACGCAGATCGGCGCGGTGGCCTGCCTCGCGATGCTGATCTGGGTCATGTACGGCTATTCGATGGCCTTTGGCCCCGATTATACCAGCGGCCTTTCCAACTTCGTCTCCACCTTCGACAAGGCTTTCCTGAAGGGCGTGACCCCTGCTTCGCAGGCCGCGACCTTCACCGCCGGCGTCGAAATCCCCGAATATGTGTTCATCAGCTTCCAGATGACCTTCGCCGCGATCACGGTCGCGCTGGTGCTGGGTTCGGTGGTCGAACGCATCAAATTCTCGGCCGTGATGGTGTTCGCCATCGTGTGGCTGACGATCGTCTACTTCCCGATCGCGCACATGGTCTGGGCGGCTTCGGGCTATTTCTTCAAGGCTGGCGCGCTCGACTTCGCGGGCGGCACCGTGGTCCACATCAACGCGGGCGTTTCCGCGCTGGTGGCCTGCATCATCCTTGGCAAGCGCATCGGCTTCCCCAAGGAACCGATGGCCCCGCACAGCCTGACGCTGACGGGCGTGGGCACCGGCCTGCTGTGGGTCGGCTGGTTCGGCTTCAACGCCGGTTCGGCGCTGGAAGCCAATGGTTCGGCCGCTCTCGCCATGATCAACACCTTCGTCGCCACCGCTTCGGGCGCCCTGTTCTGGATGCTCGCGGAAAAGCTGAACGGTCACAAGGGTTCGGCTCTGGGCTTCTGCTCCGGCATCATCGCGGGCCTCGTCGCCATCACCCCGGCGGCTGGCAATTCCGGCCCGTTCGGCGCGATCATCCTGGGCGCCGTCGCTTCGATCATCTGCTTCTATGCGGTCACCGTCATCAAGCCGAAGCTCGGCTATGACGACAGCCTCGACGCCTTCGGCATCCACGGCGTGGGCGGCATGATCGGCGCCATCGGCACCGCCATCGTCTACTCGCCTGCCTTTGGTGGCCCCGGCGCGGAAGATTATGAAATCGGCGCAAAACTGCTGGTTCAGATCGAAGCGGTCGTCGTGACCATCATCTGGGCATCGATCGGCACCGCCATCGCCATCTTCATCGCCAAGGCGGTGACCGGCCTTCGCGTCAGCCAGGAAGTCGAATATGAAGGCCTCGACCTCGGCGAACATGGCGAACGCGCCTACAACGCCTGATTGAATTGGCAGGGCGGGCCGCCCTCACCGGACATGGCCCGCCCGCCCCACCTTGTTCCTCCTGCGAACATGCCTTGGGGCCGGTGTGAAAACATCGGCCCTATTTTTTTTATGCCCTGATCATGGTTTCACCATCGGGACCGGCATGGGTGGGAAGCGGCGGTGCCCCAACAAGCACCGTTCGCCCTGAGCCTGTCGAAGGGCCTTCTTTCTGACAGGCAAGGGGTTTCGGCACGCTCAGCCCGAACGGGTTTCCCAATCCGGATGCAATCGCCAACCGCCCCTGGAGCGCAATACGTTCATACTGAATCGGATCACGCTCCATTTTCCTTTTGTTTTCCGCATTTTCCGGGCCAGCAGATGTCAGTCCGGCCGCGTCCACAATCCTTCAGGCCGCGCCTTGTCCGCGGGCCATCGCCGCCCGCGCCCCGGCACCTGCGCCCCGGCGCGCATGACCCAGCCCAGCTTCTCGCGGCCCGGCGTCACCACGCGATGATCCCAGGCATGCTCGCCCCGCCGCGCCACTTCGCGCGCGATGTCGCCATAAATACCCGCTGCCGCCAGCACCGCCCATGCCGCCCGTGGCGGCAGCGCGCCGGTGCCATGGCGCGCGCTCTCCTCATAGGCCGCCGCCATATCGGCCAGCCTGCGCGACAGGATGGCCAGACGCGGCCGCACCCACGGCTTCATATGTTCGCCCGGCGGAATATCCATCTCCACCAGCCATTCGACGGGCAGATAGCATCGATCGGCGATTTCATCCTCGCTGATGTCGCGGGCGATATTCGCCAGTTGAAACGCCAGCCCCAGATCGCAAGCCCGGTCCAGCGTCGCGCGATCCTCAGGGTCGACGCCCATCAACACCGCCATCATGCACCCGACCGCGCCCGCCACATGATAGCAGTAACGCAGCATGTCCGCCTGCGACCGGGGCCGCCAGTCGCGCGCATCCAGCGCAAAGCCTTCGATCAGGTCATGCGCATAGCGGTGCGGGATGCCGCATTCGCGCATCACCACGCCAAAGCCGTCGAACGCCGGATCGCCGGTCGCATGCCCATATAGCGCCCTGTGCGTCATCACCCGCATCATCGACAGCCGCGCCTGCGCATCGGCCACGCTGCTCATTGCGCCGCCATGGTCCTGCCCGTCGGCGATGTCGTCACATTTGCGGCACCAGGCATAGAGCAGCCAGGCCCGCTCCCGCGTAACGCGGTCGAACAGTTTCGACGCCATGGCAAAGGATTTCGACCCGCGCGCGATGCTGGCGCGGGCATGGTCGACAAGGGCGGAACGGTCTGGAATCGCGGAAGACATGGGTCAGGACATGCCCTGCCCGGCTCGCAATGTCATCCCAACTCCGTTCGTTTCGAACGCAGTCGAAAAACGGCCAGCTCCGCGCTTCTTGTTTCTCGGCACGCTCGAAACGAACGGGCGATATGTTTTTTAAAGCCGCGCCGCCTTCATCGCGAATATCGTCTCATGCGGCTGATAGGCGGCCATGGCGTCCACCAGCGCCTCGATCCCGTCGGCATGCACCATGATCCCGGCATGCTGCGGCCGGATGAAACCCGCCTCCACCATCTGCCGGTTGAAGCCGATCAGCTGATCGTAAAAACCCGCGACGTTCAGCAACCCCACCGGCTTGCTGTGATAGCCCAGCTGCGCCCAGCTGATCGCTTCCCACAGTTCGTCCATCGTGCCCACGCCGCCCGGCAGCGTCACGAAACCGTCCGACAGGTCGGTGAACAGCTGCTTGCGCTGATGCATCGTCTCCACGACATGCAATTCCGTGCAGCCGCGATGCGCGACCTCCGCACCGACCAGCGCCTGCGGGATCACGCCGATCACCTCGCCGCCCGCCTCCAGCGCCGCGTCCGCCACCGCGCCCATCAGACCCAGCCGCCCGCCGCCATAAACGACGCCGATGCCCCGCTGCGCCAGCGTGCGCCCGACATGGCGCGCCGCGTCGATATAGGTGAGGTCGGCCGGGGTCGCCGAACCACAATAAACCGCCAGTCTCTTCATGATCTTCAGCCCAAATCCTGCAACATCAGCGCCGCGGTGGCCTTGGCGCTGCCCACCACGCCGGGGATACCCGCGCCGGGATGGGTGCCGGCCCCTACCAGATAAAGGTTGGGAATGACATCGTCGCGATTATGCGCCCGGAACCATGCGCTCTGCGTCAACAGCGGCTCCAGGCTGAAGGCGCTGCCCATGTGTGCGCTCAGGTCGCGGCCGAAATCGGTCGGCGCATAATGGAACCGCGTCACGATGCGCGAGCGGATGTCGGGGATCAGCCGGTGCTGGATCTCGTCCAATATCCGTTCGGCATAGGCATGACCGAACTGGTCCCAGTCGATGGGCAGCTTGCCCATATGCGGCACCGGCGCCAGCGCATAGAATGTCGAATGGCCATCGGGAGCCATCGACGGATCGGTGACGGTCGGATGATGCAGATAGAGCGAGAAGTCCTGCGGCAACACGCCATGATCGTAAATGTCGGTCAGCAGCCCTTCGTAACGCGGCCCAAACAGGATCATGTGGTGCGGGATGCCGGGCCAGCTGCCCTTGATGCCGAAATGCAGCACGAACAGGCTGGGCGACCAGCGCTTGTGCTTCAGGCTTTCGGCCTGCTTCACCCCGCGCGGATGATGGCTGAGCAGATCGCGATAGCTGTGCATCAGGTCGCCGTTGGTGGCGATCGCGTCCGCCTCCCCGCGCCAGCCGGACGCGGTATGGACCGCCGTCGCCTTGTCGCCATAGGTTTCGATCCGCGTCACCGCGTCGCCCAGCCGCAATGTGCCGCCCAGCCGCTCGAAATGCGTGGCCATCGCCTGCACCAGCCGGTTGGTCCCGCCTTTGGCGAACCACACGCCGCCATCCTTTTCCAGCTTGTGGATCAGGGCATAGATGGCGCTGGTCTTCATCGGATTGCCGCCGACCAGCAACGTATGGAAAGACAGCGCCTCGCGCAGTTTCTCATTCTTCACATGGGACGACACGACCGAATAGACCGACCGCCACGCCTGATATTTGGCAAGGGATGGCGCCGCCTTGATCATCGATGCGAAGTCGAGGAAGGCAACCGAGCCGAGCTTGCGATACCCTTCCTCATATACGCCTGCGGCATAGTCGCAGAAACGCTCATAACCCGCGACATCGCCGGGATCGAGCTTTGCGATTTCCGCGCGCAGGGCCGCTTCGTCGTTGCTGTAATCGAAATTGGTGCCGTCACGCCAGTTCAGGCGATAAAAGGGCGATACCGGGACCAGCCCGACATCCTGCGCCATGTCATGCCCTGACAGGCGCCACAATTCGGCCAGACAATCGGGGTCGGTGATGACGGTCGGCCCCGCGTCGAAGGTGAAGCCGTCCTTTTCCCACATATAGGCGCGGCCGCCGGGGCGATCGCGCGCCTCGACCAACGTCGTGTCGACCCCCGCCGATTGCAGGCGGATGGCAAGCGCCAGGCCGCCAAAGCCTGCGCCGATGACGATCGCACGTCTGGGGTTTGGCCTGTCCATCAGGCGGGCGGGTTCCACAATGTTCGCATGGCGTCCCTTATGGGCACGGGCGGCTTCCCGCACAAGATGCGGATGCGATCGGCGATCGACGATTGCCCGGCATAGAAACGCTGGATCAGCGGCGGAGACAGGCGATAGAAGCGCTGGAATATCCGCCAGCGCTGGTCCGGCGCCGCCGCGCCGAACAGCATCCGGCCCAGCAGCCGGTAATATCCGCCCCGTCGCCAGTGCGCCACCGCATGGGCGCGGGTCTTGCCTGGCAGGTCATCCAGCGCCGCGTTCGCGATGCGGATCGCAAAGCGCACCGCATCGGGCAGCGAATATCCCGTCATCGGCTGGAACATCCCGGCGCGCACCCCGGCGCGGGCGACTTCATCCCCCTTTGGCCAGTAACGATCGAAATCGCCGCCATGGACGACGGGCAGCACGCCCTGCTCCCGATGGACGACTGCGCCATGCCACCCCTTTGCCCGCGCATAATCGGCGATCCGCGCATCGATGGCGGCCACGTCCAGTTCGGGACCATCGCTATAATAGGTGTCTTCGATAAAGATCGTGTGCGCGTCCCATGGCAGCAGATAGACGAAGCGATAGCCGTCAATCTGTTCGACACCGGCATCCATGATGACGGGCCGGTCGATCCCGTGCGGCGCATCCAGTTTCAGCGTGTGGCCGACGAATTTCTGCCATCCGCACCGCAGCGCCGACAGGTCGCCCGCCCCCCGCGCATCGATGACCGCCCCGGCGCGGATCACCCGCCCGTCGGCCAGGGTCACCCGATCGCGCGCAACCGCGGCGACTGACGCAGCCGTCATCAACCGGTCGCCCAGTGTCCGCTCCAGCACCGCCGCGAAGCGATCGCTGGTCACGCTGTTATAGGGCGTCTCCAGTTCGCGCGCATAACCCGGAAATCGCACGCCATGGCCCTGCGGCCAGCGATGCGCGATCATCGGGTCGATCAGCCAGCGATCGGCGGGCGCGACGTCCCCGTCGAAGAAGGACCAGACATGGTTCCCCCCTGGCCGCTCGCCCTGTTCGACCAGCAACAGCTGCACCTCCGGCCGCAGCCGGGCAAAGGCCAGCGCGATCAGCCCCCCGGCCAGCCCGCCGCCGACAATCGCCAGATCGCAGTCCAGAATATCCGCCATAGCCCCCTGTTAGAGCCTGTCCCGTTTCAGGGAAAGCCGTGTTGCGACAAAGGCGGGAACGCCGTTGAAATGATAGGACGGGGCTGCGGCCTTCGCCGGGACATGCCGGACCTGGATCGGAACCCCCTTGGCTGATCCGACGGTATAGTATAGGGGGGTATCCTATGCACATTATCGAAAATCGGGATAAGCTGCTGGCGCGCACGCGCCGCATCGCGGGGCAGGTCGCTGCCGTCGAACGGCAACTAACCGGCGACGCGGGCTGTTCGGAAACCCTGCAACTGGTGGCATCCGTGCGTGGCGCGGTCGGCAGCCTGATGGAGGAGCTGATCGAACAGCATATGCGCGAACATGTCGCCCGGCCGGGCCTGACCGATGACGCCCGCGCCGCCGCGACCGAAGAAATGCTCGCGCTGATCCGCCGTTACGGGAAATGAATATGCACGACGACCATAAGCACGGTCATCATGGTCATGATCACCACCATGACTGCGACCATGATCATGGCGACCACAGCCACGCCCATGCACCGGCATCGCCACCCGCCGACGCTGGCGATGACAGCCATTATTTCGACCATATCTACCTGACTGCCGGGCATGATCAGAATGCGAAGCGGACTTTATGGGTCGTCTGGCTGACCGCCGCGACGATGGTGGTGGAAATCGCGTTCGGCTGGATCACCGGATCGATGGCGCTGCTGGCCGACGGTTTTCACATGGCCACCCATGCGGGCGCGCTGGCGGTGGCGGCCGCCGCCTACAGCTACGCCCGGCGCCATGCCCGCAATCCGCGCTACACCTTCGGCACCGGCAAGGTGGGCGACCTGTCGGGCTTTGCCTCCGCCCTGTTGCTGGGCGTCACCGCTCTGTTTATCGCGGTCGAATCGGGCATGCGCTTCTTTCAGCCGATCCATGTCGCCTTTGGCGAAGCGACGCTGGTCGCGGTCGTCGGCCTGATCATCAACATCGTCAGCGCGCTGTTGCTGGGCCATGACCATAGCCATGATCACGGGCATAATCATGATCATGGGCGCGAAGATGATCACAAACATGGCCATGCCGACAATAATCTGCGCGCCGCCTATGTGCATGTGCTGACCGACGCGCTGACATCGGTGCTGGCGATCGGCGCGCTGCTCGCCGGGCGCTATCTGGGCTGGTGGTGGATGGACCCGGCGGTCGGCCTGCTGGGCGCGGTGGTGATTGCGCGCTGGGCGTGGGGCCTGATGAAGGATACCGCCGCCATTCTGCTCGACACCGCCGAACCGGCGCTGATGGCGCGGGTCCGCACGCAGGTGGAGGCCGAAGACGCCACCATTCGCGACCTGCATGTGTGGCGGATCGGCCCGCACGCCCACGCCGCCATCGTCAGCCTGGCCCCCGGCGCAGACGGCGCAAAGGTCCGCGCCCGCGTCCGCGCCCTGCCCGGCATGGAACATGTGACGGTGGAGTGCGGCTAGCGCATCGTGCACAAGATCAGAAACCGGTTTTGCGCAGATGACGATGCGGCAACGGATAAGCAGGGCATGTTCGCAGTTGATGGCATCACCCATCTGGCGCATGATCCCATCGCTTCGGGCGAGGTCGGGAAACGGAAGGGATAGAACCAACCTGTCTCGCCCTATCCCGGTCTGGTGCGAAATACGGCGCAGGACGCGCAACGCGCCCTATGGCCGCTCGTCCCAGCGCAGCAACCGTACCGCCCCATCGCTTTCCACCATCAGTTCGCCAAAGGCCCCGGTCCGCAATTTCAGCGTCGCGGACTGCAATCCCGCCGCGATCAGCGCGAAACGCGCCGCGCCATTGCTGGTGACCAGCAAATCGACGCCAGCCCCGCCTTCCGCGAAAAAGGCGCGCCACGCCGCGATGCGCCGGTCCGCATCGACGATCCAGCCGTCCGGCGCGATGCCATACGCGTCCCAGTCCGCCAGCGCCCGTTCACCGATCCGGGCGACGACCTCGGCTTCGGGGCGTCCTTCGTCCGGTCCATGATCGATTTCGCCCAGCCAGTCGCGCGTCCCGTCCCGCTGATGGCCGATCGCCGCGCCGATACGATCCGCCGTCTCGCTGGCGCGTTGCAACGGGCTGGACAATAGCCGCCCGACCGACAGGGCCTGCTCCGCGAACCACGCCCCCAGCCGGTCCGCCTGCCCGCGCCCGCTTTCCACCAGAGGAATGTCGGTGCGCGCGCCCACGCGGCATGCATCCGCGCTGCTGGCGAACGTATTGCCATGGCGAATGATGAAGATGCGCCGCATACCGGTCAGAGCGGCGGCGTCGGGTCGCCATGCAACGCGATCAGCGCCTCGACCCGGCTGATGTCGGCTTCGGTATCGATACCGCTGCTATCGAAACGCGGTGGATCGACCGCTACCGTCATGACCGGGATGCCCAGCTCCAGCAGGCGCAGCTGCTCCAGCCCCTCCAGATTTTCCAACGCCGTCGGCGGACATGCCTCAAACCGCTGCAAGGCATCGATCGCATAGCCATAAAGGCCCACATGCCGCCACACCGGCGATTTCGCGCTGGTGTCGCGCAGCCCGACTTCGCCGCGAATGGCCGGGATGATCGTCTTGGAAAACCACAAGGCCCGCCCATCGGGCGCCCGCGCGCAGGTGGTGCCGCTGAAGGGCGACCGCGTCTTGTGATCGCGCAGCGCGTCGAGCGCGGGCCAGTCGAGCGCGATGACCGGCGTCGCCACCGGCGCGCCATCCTGCAACGCCGCAATCACCGCCGCCAGCGCGCCTTCAGGCTGAAAGGGCGAATCCCCCTGCAGATTGACGACGAAGCGCGGCGTTTCCGCCTGCGCCATCGCCGCGGCCAGCGCCCGGCCCGACCCTGTCGCAATGGCGCTGTCGGTCATCACCGCATCGCACCCCACGGCGCGGGCATGATCGGCGATCTCGTCATCGTCCGTCGCCACGACCAGCGCCACATCCGTGCGCCCGCCAATCGCGCTTCGCGCCATCGAAATCGTGCGATGCAACAACGTCCGCCCGGCAATCATCCGCAGCGGCTTGCGTGGCAGCCGGGATGATCCGGCCCGCGCGGGAATGACGACCAGAAGGCTCAGGCGACCCCGGCGTCCAGCAGGTCATGCATGTGCAGCGCGCCGACCAGACGGCCATTTTCGCACACGAACAGCAACATGATATTACGTTCATGCATCAGCTGCAGCGCTTCGGATGCCAGTTCGTCGGGTCCGACGGACAGCGGCGTCAGCGTCATGGCGGTGGCGATCGATCCGGTCAGGTTCTGCTTTCCCGTCACCGTGCGGCGCAGGTCGCCATCGGTGAAGGCGCCGATCAGACGGCCGTTGCGATCGACCACGGCCGTCCCGCCCAAACGGCCACGGGTCATTTCGACCGTCGCGTCCAGCAGCGACGCGTCTTCGCGCACCACGGGCATGTCGTCGCCCTTCGCCATCAGCTCGCGCACCTTGATCAGTTGCGTGCCCAGACGGCCATTGGGATGGAATTTGTGGAAATCGTCGGCGGAAAAACCGCGCATTTCCATCAGCGACACCGCGATCGCATCGCCCAGCGCCATCTGCACCGTGGTCGATGTGGTGGGGGCCAGCGCATTGGGGCAGGCTTCGGCCACTTCGGGCATCAGCATGCACATGTCGGCGGCCTGCGCCACCGTGCTCTGCGCCCGCGCCGTCACGGCGACCAGCGGGATGGCAAAGCGCTTGCAATATTGGATGATCGGGCCAAGCTCGGTCGATTCACCCGAATGGGACAGCATCAGCACGACGTCGTCCGGCGTGACCATGCCCAGGTCGCCATGCCCGGCATCGGCGGGGTGCAGGAATATCGCAGGCGTCCCGGTGGATGTCAGCGTCGCCGTCATCTTGCGCGCGACGATGCCGCTCTTGCCGATGCCGGTGACGATGACACGCCCCCGCACCTTCATGATGACGCCGATGACGCGCAGGAAAGTCGCGGCAAAATCGCGCTCGGCGAATTTCGCCTCCAGCGCGTTAAGGCCATCGGCTGCGATCGAAAGACTGCGACACGCAGTCTCCACGATACGACCGCCGGACCCGAATGGAATAATCTTGGAAGCTGGTGTCGACACGCATTTGCCCTTTTATCCGCTCTTCATGGTCAGATGCCCGACCTGAAAAACGGCGACGAACCATCGCATTCGATGTGTCGTCTTATCCCTTTTTCTGCGACCCCTAGCCGATAAGCATCAGCATGAACTTGGCTTACGCCGTTTCAGCTACTTATGGCAATCTATTTTGCAGCTGCGAAGAAAAAATAGATGCGGAAAAATCAACATAAACCGTCAGTTAACAAGATGAAGCGGGCATTAAAAGCGACAAGTCGCGGAACCTCTGTCGACTTCTTCCATCCCGCCTTCCAGTCATCATACTAACGCATGATAGTCGCGATACCATTGGACGAATCGCGGTATTCCCGACTCGATGGCTGTTGCGGGCGAGAATCCGATGTCTTGCGCAATGGCGCTGATGTCGGCAAAGGTCGCAGGGACGTCGCCCGGCTGCATGGGCTGAAAATCGATCTGCGCCTTGCGCCCCAGCGCATCTTCCAGCACCGCGATCAGGTGCATCAGTTCTTCGGGGCGATTATTGCCGATATTATATAATCGATGCGGCGCCCGGCTGCCCCCCGCCTTGGCCGCGCCGTCGTCGGCGGGCGGATGATCCAGACAGCCAATCACCCCGCTGACGATGTCGTCGATATAGGTGAAGTCGCGCTGCATCCGGCCATGGTTGAACACCGGGATCGGCTCGCCCGCCAATATCTTCGACGTGAATATCCACATCGCCATGTCGGGCCGCCCCCATGGGCCATAGACGGTGAAGAAACGCAGCCCCGTCATCGGAATGCGGAACAGATGGGCATAGGTTTCGCTCATCAGCTCGTCCGCCCGCTTGGTCGCGGCATAAAGGGACACGGGGTGGTCGGCGCGGTCTTCCACGCGGAACGGCTGAACGTCATTGCCGCCATAGACCGACGATGACGACGCATAGACCATGTGCCGCACCCTCCGTTCGCGCGCCAGTTCCAGCATGTTGACATGCCCCGCCAGATTGGACCGGACATAGGCGTGGGGGTTGATCAGCGAATAGCGCACGCCCGCCTGCGCGCCCAGATGGATGATCGCCGCTATCACCTGATCGGCCAGCGCGGTGTTCAATGCGGCCAGATCAGCGAAGTCCAGTTCGTGAAAGGTGAACAGCCGCCCATGCGCCGCCTGCAACCGGACGATCCGCGCGCGCTTCAGCGACACGGGATAATAATCGTTCATATTGTCGATGCCGACCACGGCATGCCCCTGCGCCAACAGCCGGTCCGCGACATGCATGCCGATGAAACCTGCGGCTCCGGTGATCAGGATGGTCATGCATTTCCCTCTTGGCATGGGCCGGGGCTTTACCACCCTGCCTTTTATCGAAACATCCGCCGCGCCTTCTACCATCTTGTTCCGGCAACGCCACGATCAGGCGCTATAGAGGACGCAACCTTTCCGCCATCTTTACCGCACTCTAATCTTTGTCGACTATGTCGATGGCCATGGACATGGCTTCCCATCCCGCATTCCCCCCCGTCGATCCGGATGGGCAGGACCAGCTGTCGCACTGGCGCGGTCTGGCGCTTGATGCGGCCGAAGCCAATGCCTTCTACGCCCCCGACATGCTGTGCGCGGCGCTCGACCATCTGGCCGCCGACGATCATGTCCACCTGATGGAGGCGCATGACGGCGACCGGTTGATCGGCCTGCTGCCGATCGTACAGCGCGCCCGTCACGGCCGCCTGCCCATCGCCTGCGTCGGCAACTGGATGCATCGCCATTGCTTCTTCGGCGCGCCGATCGTCCGTCGCGGCCATGAAATCATGGCATGGCGCAGCTTCCTGGCCCAGCTGGACACCGCGCCATGGGCCAGCGCCTTTCTGCATCTGGAGGGGCTGGACGCCGCCGGGGCCAATGCCGCCGCGCTGGAGGCGCTCTGCGTCGAACAGCGGCGCAGGCGGCAGGAAATCCATCGTTATGACCGGGCGATGCTGCGCTCGGATCTGTCCGCCGACATCTATTGGGACACGCATGTCCGCGCGAAAAAGCGCAAGGAACTGCGCCGCCTGCAAAAAAGGCTGGCGGAAATGGGCACGGTCGAAACCCGCCTGCTGACCGACGGACGGGATCTGCCGGACTGGTGCGGCGATTTCCTCTCGCTCGAAGCATCGGGGTGGAAGGGGCAGGAGGGCACCGCGCTCGCCTGCGCGTCCGGCGACACCGCCTTCTTCCGCGCCGCCTGCGCCGCCGCCTTCGACGGCGGGCGGCTGCACATGCTGCGCATCGACCTTGATGGTCGCGCCATCGCCATGCTGGTCAATTTCCGCCATGGCGACGGCGCTTTCTCCTTCAAGATCGCCTTTGACGAACAACTGGGCCGCTTTTCCCCCGGCGTCCTCATCGAAATCGCCAATCTCCACGCGGTTCAGGGCGATCCGGGCATAGGCTGGATGGACAGCTGCGCCGCCGCCGATCATCCCATGATCGACAGCCTGTGGGCGCAGCGGCGGACCATCGTACAATATCGCATCGCCCTGCACGGCGGCGGCATGGCACGGATGCGGCGCAACGCCGCCTTCGCCCTTGCCGGCGGCGCCGAAATGCTGGCCAGAACATTGAAAGGACAGGCATGACCGCCCATAGCCCGATCGCGCCCGTCAGCCCGGCGATCTTTCCGGACGACGCGCGCGCCATCTTTGCCGCCGCCTATCCCGACCGTTCGACGAAGCTGCATCATGGCCTTGTCGGCCATGGGTTGCTGACGCTGGACGCGCTGGCGGTGCTGGCCGAACGCATGCCCGCCACCTCGGTCGAATATAATCTGGGGAAACTGCCGTTGGGCGTGCGGGCGGAAGACACCCCGTCCAACGGGCTGACGCTGGGTGAAACCATCCGCACCATCGACACGAACGGCAGCTGGGCCGTGCTCAAAAATGTCGAGCGCGATCCCGCCTATGCCGCCCTGCTGGACGACGCGCTGGCGCAGCTGGAACCTGTCGTCGCGGCAAAGACCGGGCCGATGCTTCATCGCGAAGCCTTCATCTTCCTGTCCTCGCCGGGCAGCGTCACGCCGTTCCACATGGACCCGGAACATAATATCCTGCTCCAGATCATGGGGCAAAAGACGATGACCGTCTTCCCCGCCCGTGACGAGGAACTGGTGCCCGCGCAGAAGAGCGAGGAATTTCACGGCGGCGGCCACCGCAATCTTCTGTGGCAGGACGGGTTCAAATCGCGCGGCACCGCCGTCCGGCTGGAACCGGGCGATGCCATCCATGTGCCGGTAAAGGCCCCGCATTTCGTGGAAAACGGCCCGACCGTATCGGTCAGCCTGTCGGTCACATGGCGGTCCGACCGCAGCGTGGCGGAAGGGGAACTGCACAGTTTCAACGCCCTGCTGCGCAAACGCGGCCTGCCCACCGGCACGGTCAGCGCCCGGCCCGAACGACAGGGCGTCCGCCGTCTCGTCTATCGCATCATGCGGAAACTGGGCGCCTGAGCATCCGGCGCAACAGCGCCTCGGCTTCCAGGCGGGGGCTGAACCGTTCCAGCACCCACCATTCCAGCACCTCTTCGCAGGTGGCAAGGCTCTGCTTGTACCGGTCTTTCCCCGCCAGCAACGAATAGCGGGTCAGGCCCCGCCCCGCATAATCACCGACGGCGGCGGCATGGCATAACAGGCCCGGCTTGTCCTTGCCCGTGCGCGGCGAGGCAAAGGCCGACTGGTAATTCATCGCCACCCCGCGATGCACGAAATTGACCAGCAGCCCCACGACGCCCCCCGCATCGGTAAAGCGCAGCAGTTCCACCGCGCCCGACGGCAATCCCCGCGCCGCAATGGTGGCGACGAAATCGCGAAAGGCCGCATCGTCCCAGGCATTGTCCACATGCCGCCCGCCATTCATCGCCGCCATTTCGGCCAGCCACGGCGTCACATCGTCCATTCCGCCGACCGTCACCGTTGGCAGCGGCCCGCCATGATCCTTCATCGCGCGCCTGATCTGGCTGCGCGTATTGCTGCTCAGCAACGCCAGATAATCGCCATCGGCGGCCCGCACCGCGTCCAGATCGACCTGATAGACCGGCGACACATCCACCCGCGCCCGCCGATGCGCCTGCATCGCCAGCAACGGCGCGCCGGGCTCCACTCCGCTCATCCGCAGCGCGCGCCAGTCCCTGCGCCGCATGATCGCCGCCATCGCCGCCGCGCTCGCCTCCGCCTCCCGTCCCGCCTCGATCAGCAGGCCGTTATATTCGACATAGGGCCGGTCCGCCTGCGCGTCCCCCGACTGGTTCAGACTCAATGTCGCCACCGGTCCCAGCAGGCGCGGCGTCATCGCATGGCCCATCAGCGCCAGCGCGACGTCTCGCCCCGCCTCGTCCGTCACCGTCAGCAGGTCGGGCCGCAAGCCATAACTGTCGATCCACGCCGACACCCATGTCCATCCCAGGAAGAAGCTGCCCTGCGCCCGCGCCTCCAGCGCCTGCCAGCGCTGCGCCAGAGCCGCCCGATCAGGCTGCGAGAATGTCGCGGATAATGTCATCGCGCCCCTTGTGGCAGAGCATCGTTACGGGTCAAGCGGATCGATCGCCCCGATACCTCAGGCCGCGATCCGCCGCGCCGGATCGACCGTTCCGTCGGGCCTCACCCCCGCCTGCGCCAGATCATGGTCGATGCGCCCGGTCAGGAACCGATACCACATCAGGAAATCGGCGCGCAGCGACCAGAGCGGATAGCGGAATGTCGCGGGCCGGTTGCGTTCGATCAGCCCATGCGCCGCCCATGCAAAGCCATAGCCCGCCACCGGCAACGCCACCGCCATCCACGCGCGCCCGGCAAAGGGCATGATGGCGATCAGCGCCACGACGATGCTGGTTCCCACATAATGCAGCGCCCGCGTGCCCGGCCGCGCATGTTCCTGCAGATAATAGGGCCAGAAATCGCAAAAGCGGGTCAGCTTTTTCATGGTTCCTCTCCGCCCGCGATATGAAACTATTTTGCGGGTCGCCGACCGTTCCGCCGATGTCAGGATATTTTAGCGGACGGATGGATCGCTGTTAAGAGCGAACCGCCATGCGCGCGGGCGGGCGCGAACAGGAAATAGTCATAGGCCGCGCGCGATGCTTCCGCGATGATCCGGTCGCGCGACACATGGCCCCGGCTGTCCTTCATCACGAACACCACCACGGCAAAGCGCCGCCCGTCGGGCAACCGCACCACGCCCACATCATTGCCCACGCCGTTCAGCGACCCGGTCTTGTGCGCCACCGCCGTTCCCGGCGGCAACATGCCCATGATCCGCTTCTTGCCGGTTTCGCATCCCGCCATGATGGTGAACAGCCGCTGCGTGCTGGCCGCCGACAGCGCCTTCCCCGATTCATAGGCGACGATCAGGTCCATCATCGCCGCCGGGGTCGACGTATCTTCCACTTCCATGGCGAACGCCATGTTGGGCAAATCGCGTATGTCGCGCACGCCGATCTGCGGGTCGGCCTTGCGCGCGGCCTCCGCATTCTGGCGGAAACGGCCCGATGTCGGGTGGATGCCCATCGCCCGGTAGAGCAGATGCGCGGTATCGCTGTCCACGCGCAGTCCGGTCACGCCCAGCTTCTGCACGAATGCGGTGACCGCCCGCGGCCCGCCCGCCCGCGCCACCAGCACGTCGGTGGCATTATTATCGCTCTTTTGCAGCATCAGCTCCAGCAGCCTGTCGACCGACAGCGACACACCGGGCCGATTGAACATCCATGCGATGCCCCCCTCGCTCGCCAGCGCCGGGTCCAGCGCCAGCATGTCGTCCAGCCGCAATTCCCCCGCATCGACCAGCGCGAATATGCGCCCGGCCACCGCGACCTTATAGGCGCTGGCCATGGGGAACAGCGTGTCGCCGTTCAGCGCCTGCGTTTCCCCGGTCTGAAGGTCGCGCGCGGCAATCCCCACCGTGCCGTCGGACAGAGTCGCAAAGCGCGCAAATTCCGCCAGCAATTTCGCTTCCGCGCTCTGCTGCGCCAGCGGCTTTGGCGGCGGCCCGAACGCATCGGCGGCGGGCAGGGGCGCAAAGAACAGGCCAAGGGCGGCGCAAATGGCGGCAGGACGACGAAATGGCATGATTTTTCTCTCGCGGATCGCCGCGTCCCGCGCAAGCATCTTTGCGCAAAAGTTGACAGGCCCAAGTTGACAGGCCTTCGCCCCCCGCGCCATCACCGGCGCCATGACCGATAGCATCAGGCTGCACGACAGCTGGCGCCAGCCGCTGGCCGACCAATTCGCCGCCCCGCACATGCAGGGGCTGAAAAGCTTTCTTCAGGCGGAAAAGGCGGCGGGCAAACGCATCTTCCCCAAAGGCGGCGAATATTTCCGCGCGCTCGACCTCACCCCGCTGGATCGGGTGAAGGCCGTCATCCTGGGGCAGGATCCCTATCATGGCGAAGGACAGGCGCATGGCCTGTGCTTTTCGGTGCAGCCCGGCGTGCGCACTCCGCCGTCGCTGGTCAATATCTACAAGGAAATGGAAACCGACCTCGGCATCCCGCGCGCCCGCCACGGCTTTCTGGAACATTGGGCGAAACAGGGCGTCCTGCTGCTCAACAGCGTGCTGACGGTAGAAATGGGCCGCGCCGCATCGCATCAGGGCAAGGGGTGGGAATCGTTCACCGACGCCATCGTCCGCCTCGTCGCGCAGCAGGATGCACCGGTCGTGTTCCTGCTCTGGGGCGCCTATGCCCAGCGCAAGGCCGCGTTCGTGGATCAGGATCGCCATCTGGTGATCAAATCGGCCCACCCCTCGCCCCTGTCCGCGCATAACGGCTTTCTGGGTTCCCGCCCCTTTTCGCAGGCCAACGCCTTTCTGGAGGCGAAGGGGCGCGGCGCGATCGACTGGGCGCTGCCCCCGCTCGACTGAGCGCCCGCGACATCGGGAAGCCGCCCGGATCAGCCTCCGTCGCGCCAAATACCACAATGATGGCTGGTTTTCAGCGGCGCGCCGCGTCACGCGCCCAGCAGCGCCATCGCCTCGATCTGGGCACGGGAAAAACCCTGCGCGACGAGTGCTGGCACATGGCCTTCGGCCACCCGGCGCGAACGCCCGGTTTCACACAGGAAATCGCGCACCGGCCGCAGATGCGGAGCGAGTGGAACGGGCGCATCCTTCTTCGCGCCCAACAGCGCATCGATCGCACGGCCGATGCCCGCGCGGATCGGTCCCGGCGCCGCCCCCTCGCCACAGCCGCAATCCGCCACGGCGTTGAGGGTCGCCTTCACATCCTGCCATTCGGTAGGGCTAAGGTGGGGGGTGGCGATGGCAAGCATGGGACGCTCCCTGTGTAAACGGCCGGTATAGGCGGCGGGTTCTGACCTTCCTGATGCCCCTTTCAATAACGCAGCCGACCGCCTTTGCTCACCCGAATAAAATCGCATCTACCGTTCGATTTTTCTGAAAAGATCGTGCGGCGGCTGCGGCTTGGGCGCATATCCAGTCAGATAAGATCACCCATGGTTCGAAACATGCGGCCGACCCCCAAATCTGGCGCATCTTCTCCGGTTGGGCCTGGTGATTGCAGCAAAAGCCATGGCTGCGCCTGCCTCCACCCATGCCGATGCCCCCGCATAGCTATGCCCATGATGACCACTCCCTGCACAATGCCCATTGGTCGAACGCGTAGCGCGCGATCCTGCCCACAATCAGCCAACGGCCTGCACCATCGGCCGGCATTGCATGTCATCAGGCCGCGACACATCGCCATGACATCTCCCCCGGACTGACGATCGCGCCGATGGCTACGGGCGCGATGATCCGCCCACCCTGCCCGCCGCGTCGCATTTGCCGGTGACACCGATGCTGTCGCACGGCGTGCCGGACATGCGGGCGCCGATGCGTCGCGGATTTCCGAACCTGAACGGCCGATAACAGACCGGTTCAGGATCGAAACAAGCGAATCATGGCATAGCTGCAATCGCAGACAGAATTCAGGTCAGAGGAGAAAGACCATGTTCATTCGTAAAGCCATTCTGGCCACTGCTATGGCCGCCGCTTCGCTGACGGCCGTTGTGCCTTCCGCCGCCATGGCCCGCGATCATCATGACCGCCGTGGCTATCATCGCGACTATCGCGGCGATCATTATCGTGGCGACCGCTATGTCGACCGCCGTGATTATCGCGACAATCGCCGCTATGGCTGCCGCAAGTCGGGCGGTACGACCGGCCTGCTGGTCGGCGGCGTCGCGGGCGCCCTGCTGGGCCGCGCTGTAGACACGCGCGGCGACCGCGCGCCCGGCACGATCATCGGTGCGGGCGCTGGCGCGCTGGCAGGCCGCGCGATCGACCGCAACTCCAGCTGCTGATCCGACACCCACCGCATCGGCGCGAGACTAGGCCGATGCGGATGGTCGCCGGTAAAGGCGGCCCTCAGGACAGGCGCGGCGGGCATGATGCCCGTCGCGCTTTTTCATGCGCCGCCTGCGTCCGGCCCTGTGTCCGCCCCCTGTGTCCGGCTCCTGTGTCCGGCGCCTGTGCTCAGCCCCTGTGTCCAGCCAATGACCCCTGCCAGCCCGCGCCTCCACCCCGCATTGACGCCCCATGCCGCATGGACCCGCGCCCATCATCCAGCGGTACACGAAACCACCCGATCACACCGGCCCCTCCGATGGACGCCCAGTCCGCCAGTCCGCCATCAGGATATAGACCGGGATCATTGTCATATTCGCTCACCGGGCATCTGCCTTGAACCCTGTCAGGTAGGTAAAAGCCGGCCCTGCACGTTCAGATCTCATGCCGTAAAGCAAGCACAAGGCGTGGACAGGCTCAACCCGCATGGACCTCGTTCAAAAGCGCGATGCCCAAAAATGCGCAAACCGAGCATCCCTCCCAACTCGCCTCGCGCCGCCGTTCCAACATCAGCCCCGACACCGGCGATAGCCCGCCCTCGCCCGAAAACCGAAAGCGTGCCTCCCCCCAGGCCATATCCCCGGCGCGCAACCCACCACGCCCAAAAAGGTCGAGGCCCGGTCCCGCTTGCGCAGGCCGAGCCTCATTCCCTCTCCAAACTTTTCGGCCGTTACGGGCCGGGACGATCAGCCGTCGTAATCGCCGCCAATATTCTGGTTGCGCGGCGGCGCGGCGGCGGTCAGGCGCAGGGCCTCCGCCGACTGGGCGATCGATCCGATTTCGTCCGGCGTATCGTCATCGTCGATCTGCACCTTCTGCAGCGACGCGACGACCGAATCGTGCAGATCGTCGGGCAGGACGGTTTCTTCGGCGATTTCGCGCAGCGCAACGACCGGATTCTTGTCACGGTCGCGGTCGAGCGTCAGCTCGGCACCGCCGGAAATCTCCCGCGCGCGCTGGGCGGCAAGAAGGACGAGGTCAAAACGGTTGGTAACCTTGTCGACGCAATCTTCGACGGTAACGCGGGCCAAACAGGGCCTCCTGCAAACAGCGAATGGAAAAACGTGAATAGGCCGACTAGCAGCGCCCCTTTCAAGAGTCAATGAAAAGGCCATGAAGCCATGCCCATAAGGCTATGCCCATAAACCCGTGGCCGGGCGCGTCCGAAATGGGCATGAAGGGACCATGGCCACCGCCGAACCCGATCCTGCCCCCTTTTCCGTGTCGACGGACGGACACGACATCCGCCTTGACCTGCGCGGCAATCATCTGCGCCTCATCACCGACGGCGCGGCGCTGCGCACGGCGCTGATCGACCTGATCGACGGGGCGCGGCACAGCCTCAAACTCTATTATTATATCTTCGCCGACGATGGCAGCGGCACGATGGTGCGCGACGCGCTGATCGCGGCCTGCGCGCGCGGCGTGTCGGTCACGCTGATGGTGGATGCATTCGGATCGTCGGGGACGCCGGACGGCTTCTTCACCCCCCTGATCGACGCGGGCGGGCATTTCGCGCGCTTCGGCACCGGTCGCACCACCCGCTATCTGATCCGCAACCACCAGAAAATGGCGATTGCCGACGACAAGCGCCTGATGATCGGCGGCTTCAACATAGAGGATGGCTATTTCGGCATCCCGCCCGACGATTGCTGGCGCGACATCGGCCTGTCCATCGACGGCGATCAGGTGGAGGCGATGACCCGCTGGTATGGCCAGCTCTGGCGCTGGTGCGCGACGAAAAAGCATCGGTTCCGCACGCTGCGCCGCATGGTCCACCAATGGCACCCCTCGCTCCATCATGACGACGCCGATCCCTTCGCCTGGCTGATCGGCGGCCCGACCCGCCGCCTCAGCCCCTGGGCGCAGGTAGTGAAGCATGATCTGGAACGGGCGCAGCGGGTGGACATGATCGCCGCCTATTTCTCGCCGGGGCGCGGCATGCTCAAACGCATCGCCCGTGCCGCGCGGCGACAGGGCGCGCGCATCATCCTGCCTGCCCGGTCGGACAATGGCGCCACCATCGCGGCGGCCCGGCTTCTCTACGGCCCGCTGCTCAAGCGCGGCGTGGACATCTACGAATATCAGCCCTGCAAACTGCATATGAAGCTGATCGTCATCGACGATGCCGTCTATGTCGGATCGGCCAATTTCGACATGCGCAGCCTGTTCATCAATCTGGAAGTGATGCTGCGCGTGGAGGACGCCGCCTTCGCGCAAAGCCTGCGCGCCTTCATCGCGCGGGAAGCGCAGGACAGCCGCGCCATCGACCGGCAAACACATCGCGGCAACCGCAGCGGCCTCACCCTCCTCAAACAATGGATCAGCTATCTGCTGGTCGGCGTGCTCGACTATACCGTCACCCGCCGTCTCAATTTCCGCGATCCCGATGCGGATTGAAGCATTATCGAATCAGGAGGCATCATCCTCCGGCTCGCAACATACGAAAAACAAATGAAAAATAGAGCATGACCCGATTCACTATGAACGGATCATGCCTTGAACATGAGCGCGGGGAGAACGGCCTCAGCCATCCTCCCCGCATCCGGCATCAGCGGCCATTGTCGGTCAGCACGCGCACTTCACCGACCGGATAGCCTTTTTCCGCCATTTCCTTGGCATAATCGCCGCGGGCATCGGCCAGTTCGGCGCGATATTCCTCCCACGCGTCGCGATTGTCCTCCGCATCGGACGATCCGCGCAGATCCTTGGTCAATTCCTTGCGCGCTTCGGCAAGGTCGGTCTGATAATTGAACCAGTAATCATTTTCGACGCCCGCGATCGGCGCCTGATACACCAGCTGATCCTCGACCTGCGCCAGCTGCTCTTCATAGCTGACCGGCCCTTCCTGCGCGATGGCGACAGCGGGAACGGTGCCCAGCATGAGGGCGGCGATGACAATCTTCGAACGCATCATGGGTTCTTCTCCTCTTTGCTGATCTGAACCATGATGAGCACAACGCGCCGACCCGCGTCTTTTTCGCCTGAACGGATGTGCAGAATGGACGAACCGACGGGAAGAAGCGACCGGCCGATCGCGTAAGGACAGCAGGAAATCCACGCATATCCACGCGATTCCAGCCGCTTACCCCTTATCGCACGACCATGTAGAAGGCCTCGGTCGCCGCGCCGCCATTTTCGATCACGATGTCGTATCGATCGGTGAACAAAGGCAGCCATGCGCAATTGGCCTGCGCCCCGTTCACCGGCTTGGCGCACAGCGTATTGCCGTCCGTGCCCAGCACCCGCACCGACAGATGGCTCGCCTTATGGGTCGGCGCGATGGAAATCTGCGCCCGCTGCCCCGCCAGAAACAGCTGCCGCACGGTCATGCTCGCCCCGGCGCCGATCGACCCGCGCCGATAGGCCGGCCCCAGCGCGCGCCCGCGAAAATTCAGGCGTGACCGGGTGACGCCATGGCTCTGCGCCTCCTGCGTCCACGCCGTCACCAGATCGTCCTGCCCGTCCGCCGGTTTTGCCCCCAGCAGGCGCAGCAGCTGCGCATCCTCCAGCAACGCGCGATGGTCGCCCCGCGCCCGCGCCGCATCCCCCGCCATCAGCGTGCGCAGCACCGGGTCGTCCGGCAGCGTGTCGACCACACCCGCGTCCGCCCCTGCGATCATCAGCAATGCGGGCAGCAACAGGCTAAACATCGCGATCCTCCGGCTGGAGCACGAACCGCGCGCCAGGCGCGGCATCCTCCACATGCAGCGACAGCTCATGCCGCTCCGCAATCGCTCTGGCGAGCGATAGGCCAAGGCCATGCCCCCCGCCCCGCGCACCGTCAAGTCGCACATATCGTTCGAATATCCGCTGCCGGTCGCCACAGGGGATGCCGGGGCCGTTATCCTCCACCACGATGCGCGGCCCCGGCCCCAGTTCCAGCACCACCGATCCGCCGCTCGGCACATATTTGAACGCATTGTCGAGGAGGTTGGACATCAGCCGGGTCATCTGCATCGGGTCGGCACGGCAACCGACATGCGGCGTGATCCGCGCATGGAAACCGATGCCCAGATCCTCCGCGCTGGCGCCATACAGGTCCGCCAGGCTTTCGGCGATGTCGCTCAGATTGACTTCGGCCAATCCGCGCGGATCGCCGCGCATCGCCTGCGTGCCTGCAATGTCGAGCAACGAATCGAGCAGCCGCACGACCCCGCGAATTTCCGCGCGCGACTGGTCCAGCGTCCGCAACAGGTCCGCGTCGCGCGTCCCCTCCATCGCCTTGAGGATGCGCGTGTCGAGGTGCATCAACGGCGTGCGGATTTCATGCGCGGTCTGGTCCGACACGGCCCGCTGCGCCTCCACCAGCCGCTCGACCTGATCCAGCATCTCATTGGTGTTGGCGGCCAGTTCAGCCAGTTCGTCATTGCTGCCCGCGCCCGGCGCGCGCGCCGCGATCCGCCCGGCCCGCACGGCGGCGAATACGGCATTGACCGTCTCCACCCGCGCGCGCAGCCGCCGCGCGGCGAAATGCCCCGCCACCAGACTGAGCAGCGCGATGCCCGCCCCCGCCACGGCGAATGCCGTCGCCAGCCGCCCCAGCAGCGCCTGCCCGCGCTGGTCGCTGCGCCCGACCAGCAGACGCGCGCCATTGGCCAGCTGCGTCGCGCGGGCGAATATGCGCGCCCCGTTAGGCAATGTCACATAACGCGCCTCCGACACTTCGGACGCGATGACGGGCCAGCTGTCCATATTGCCCGCCAGCCTGTGCCCGGCCGGATCGGTCAGCAGATACCAGCTCGGCTCGCCATCTTCGCGGTTCATCGCCAGCCGGTCGGCAATGCGCGCGCGCAATTCCGCGTCGCCGCTGCTGACATAGATGTCGGCCAGCCCGGCCAGATCGGTGTCGACTTCCCGCGCCAGCATCGCCCGGCCGTCATCATCGACGATCTTCTGCACCACCAGAAACAGCGCCAGCGTGGACAACAGGCTGACCAGCAGCGCCGAAATCGTGACCCGCCCGAAAATGGAGCGGAAAAGCCCCGGTTTAACCACCGCTCGCGCCAGCCGCCGCAATCAGCCGGTATCCCGTGCCCCATATGGTTTCCAGCACCGGCGCGTCGAACCCGTCTTCCAGCTTGCGGCGCAGCCGGCCGACATTGACGTCCACGACATTGGTCTGCGGGTCGAAACTCAGCTTCCATACCTGCCGCAACAACATTTCGCGGGTCACGACCTCGCCCGCATGCTCCATCATGTAACGGAACAGTTCGAATTCCTTGGGCGACAGGGGCAGATGCCGTCCCTGCCGAAAGGCGGTGCGCGCCTTCACATGGCATTCCAGATCGCCGAACAGCAGCACCGGTTCATGGCTGCCCCGGTTCGCGCGTCGCCACAATGCCCGCACCCGCGCGATCAGCTCGTCGGGTTCGAACGGCTTGGCCATATAATCGTCGACGCCGTTTTCCAGCCCTTCGACCCGATGTTCGCTGCGCCCCAGCGCCGACAGCATCAGCACCGGCGCGCCCACGCCCGCGACGCGCAGCCGGGTGACGATGTCGATGCCCGACAGATGCGGCAGCATCCGGTCCAGAATGATGACGTCATGGCCGCCGCCGCCCGCGCGGTTCAGCCCCGCTGCGCCGTCGACCGCCTGCTCCACGGTCATCCCCGCGCCGGTCAGGATCGCGGCGATATTGGCGCGCGCCGCGTCGTCATCCTCCACCAGCAATACTGAAATTGCGTCCATCTGCCCCATCGTGCCCCCGCTTGCAGATAACGCGAAAGCCCGCCAGTGACAAAGATTGTTATCAGGCTCTGCCGACAGGGCCTCTCATCGGAAAATATCCACAAAAAAAGCATGGCCCGACCCCATCGGATCGGACCATGCTCTTTCAGACAAAAGCCTGTATCGTTTCTGATCGGTCGATCAGATTTTCAGGCCCGCGCGCAGCATCAGCGCGCCGATGATCAGCAGGTAGACGCCGAAAATCTTCTTCAGCGGCCCGGCGGGCAGGCTGTGGGCGGCGGCCACGCCCAGCGGCGCGGTCAGCATCGACATCGACGCGATCGCCACCGTCGCGGGGATGTTGATATAGCCCAGCGACCCCCAGGGCAGGCCGCCTTCGCGGAAGCCGATGATGGCAAAACCGATGGTGGTAGGAATGGCGATCAACGTGCCGATGCCCGACGCGGTGGCGATGGCGCGGTGAATGGTGCGGCCGCACAGCGTCATCGTCATGATGGCGATGGTGCCGCCGCCGATGCCCAGCAGCGAGGAAAAGGTGCCCAGCCCGCCCGCAATGCCGATGCGCGCCAGCCCCGACGGCATCTGGTCGCTGATCACCTTGCCGTTCAGCACCGGGATCAGGAAGTTGAGCGACATCAGCATGACGCCCGCGCCAAAGATCATCTTGAGCGTGCGGCCATCGACATGGCCCGCCAGCACGACGCCCGCGCCGCAGCCCAGTATGATCCAGGGCGCCCATGTCTTGAGGACGTCGAATTCCACCGCCCCGCGCTTGGAATGCGCCAGCAGCGATCGGATGGAGGTCAGGATGATGGTCGCAGCCGACGTGCCGATCGCGACATGGGCGATACCATCCTTCGTCCCGCCCAGCAGCGGCAACACCACCAGCAGCGCGGGCACGACGACGAAGCCGCCGCCAATGCCAAAGATACCGGCGGCAAAACCGGCGAGCAGACCGGCCGCCAGCATGGCGATGAGCGGAATGAGCCAAGTCATCACGTCCATATGCATCAGCGTGCCCCTTCCTGCCCGATGCGGCGGTCAGCGCGCATGTTGCTGCGTTCGCCTCTGTGGATCAAGGCGGCGAAAGTGGGGAAATCGACCATGACGTAAAACCATGCCTCTCTTCGGCGGAATCAAGCTGCATGGGGGGCATGGTGTCATGTCCCCCTGCCCCGCTAGACGAACGACGCCCCGGAACCCGCAAGCCATCCTCCCAAAGTCCTACATTCAAAGGAAACAATTTTCCCGCCTCCACCGATGAGCATCGCGAAAACAGAGCATCTGCGGCTGTCATGCGACAGGACAAGGCCGCCGCTCCACTCAGGGGCGGGTTCAGGATCAGGCGTCGAGCGTCAGGCACGGATGTCAAGTGCGAGCACGGCTATCGGACGTTGGGCACAGGCGTCGGGCGTGCGATGCGATGCGATGCGATGCGATGCGATGCGATGCGATGCGATGCGATGCGATGCGATGCGATGCGATGCGATGCGATGCGATGCGATTGCAAATATCGGTGGCGGCGGAAGTGCAAGACTAAAGAATGATCCGTTCATCCTGAATCGGAAATTGTTAAATTTTCCGTTTGTTTCCGGTATTTTCCGAGCCGTCAGATGATGCCATCCGCTTCAAAAAATCGAGGGCAGAACCCAGCCGCCAGCCCAAACGCATCCCCCCTTTGAAATCCGCCCATTCCAACCGTCACCCCAGCGAAGGCTGGGGTTTCAGGCCATGACGGGATCGGCCCGAACCCGCGCCGCTACAGGACGTGACGCCGCCTGTCTGCTCCGCCTACCCCGCTTGCCCTGCTGCGCTGTCCCGCCTGTCCTGTGCTGTCCTGCCTGCCCAGCGCTATCCTGCGCGACCGTGGCAGATATTCTGACGGCCATTTCCGCCGATCAGAGCATCCCGCGTCACATCACTATCCTATCCTGCTCCGTCCACCTTCGGCCTTGTCGGAACCCGCCTTGAACGCTCAAGCCGCCCCGTTCATGCCTTGAACGCCCCGCGGACGGTCGAAGCTGCTCACTCTCCAAACCTTTCGCGGCCACGAACGAACAGGCCTTCACCCTCGCCCTGCCCTACCAATCTCATTCAAAGCCCGACGCCGCAAAGGCTGCAAAATCACCCATTTTTACATTCCGCCCGACGCGACAGCCGACAAAACATCTCATAAAGAACAGCAATATCAATGACTTAGATATAATTAGTTAGCTAACGAAGCAAATAACGCCTATTCGCGACTCTGTCACTTTCGCTGTCTCTTTCCGCCACCCGGCGATCGTCCCTGACCCGCCATGCATCAGGTCCGGCCTCCCCGATCCGCGAAACCTCCCGACTTCAGCGCCCCATTACGGCGCCCGTCGCACCGGCACCGGCGCATTGCACAGGTCGACGCCTCCGGCAGGCCGATCGTAAAAATCATCCTTCCGGTTCGCCCTCAGCCGCAGATAGTCGGCAAAGCTGGCCGACTGCGTATCCATCATCTCAAAACGCGGCTGCTGCGCCTTGGGCAACGCGCTCGCCAGCCGGACCGTGAGGATCGGCACCTTATGCTCTGTGGCGGTGTAGAAACCCAGTTCCCCCGTTCCCCGCGGCAGGCTGGACAGGATCTCCATTCCTTCGATCACCCGCCCGACCACGGCGATATTGCGGTCCAGCTGCCGGGGCGCCTGCCCGATCACCGCATAGAGTTCCGCGCCGGTCCCGGCATCGGGCGACATGTTCCGCCCCACCCCGACATAGCCGTAACAATGGGGCAGCCACGCCGCCGATCCATCCATCGCCACCGGCCACCCGTCCACGAATCCGGTCGATGGCGCATAAGGATCGGGATAGGGCAATGGCGTCACCGCCAGCCGCCGTGTTGCCAGCGGCAGGGCATAATCGTCCGGGCTGGTAGGCGACAGGCCGGGCGGCATCGGCTTCTTTTCGGTCGCATCGCCCCATTGCACGACATAATTGTCCTGCACCCGGTTGATGCTGGTCCCGTCCCACCAATGCGCCTTCGCCAGCTTGACGATATTGCCGACATGGCCGGGCGACAGGCCGGGCGCCAGCTGGATGACAACGCGCCTTCCGCCTTCCACGCGCATCACCAGCAGGTCATCGGCCGGGATCGCCCGCCACGCGGTGGCAGGCGCCTGCGCCACGACCGCAGACGGCGTGGCGGGCGAGTCGGCGGCGATGGTAGGGGCGGAAGCGGCAAGGAGAGCGGCGGAGAGGGCCAGCGCGAAGGAAGCTTTCATGCCCCGATGAAACAGCGCGATCGGGATAATGTAAAGCGACTTATCATCCCCCCTTGCCTAGTGCTACGCCGCACGATAGGGAGCCGCCTTCCAGTGCATGCGGAGCGGTGGCCGAGTGGTCGAAGGCGCTCGCCTGGAAAGTGAGTATACGTCAAAAGCGTATCGAGGGTTCGAATCCCTCCCGCTCCGCCATTTACCCATTCAGACCTGTTCACCCCTGACCGCGCAAAGTCGCGGATTTCTGAGGATAATCTGACCACTTCAGACCGCTGCGGTTCGTTTGCGTTCACCAGCAATCGCGCTATTATGTGGGGAACAGTGTGGGGAAATTTCCGAGTGTGGGGAAGGCCACCCTAAACACATGGAGAACCAGCATGGGAAAGCTGACAGCCAACGAAGTTAAGGCCGCACTTTCAAAGCCCGGAACCTACAGCGATGGTGACGGCCTTTTTCTAAAAGTTAGTAGGTCCGGTGGCGCAAGCTGGCTACTTCGCGTCCAGCATGAAGGCAAACGACGCGACATAGGACTTGGAAGCGCCAAACTGGTGACACTGGCCGGAGTGCGAGCCAAGGCAGCAGAAGCCCGTAGAGCGATCCGTGAAGACGGACGCGATCTTGTCGCGGAAAAGCGCAAGGCGAAAGCGGAGGCTGTCACTTTCAAGGAAGCCGCCCTCACTTACCTCGATACGCACAAACACCAGTGGGCCAACGATAAGCATGAGGACCAGTGGCTAAATACGCTTGAAACCCATGCTTTTCCGGCTCTTGGTTCAAAGCCAGTCGGCGATATCACCGCAGGTGAGATTATCACCGCAATCATGGGAGTATGGACAAAGACGCCTGAAACCGGGCGACGAGTGAAGCAGCGAATATGCACTATATTAGACTATGCCCATGCGCGTGGCTGGCGGGCGACCGAAGCCCCGCATAAGGCGCTGGCTGTAGGCAAAGGACTGCCTAAGCAGCAGGGCGGAAAACATCACGCCGCTATGCAATATGCGGATGTTCCTATTTTCCTGACCCGCCTTAAAGCGTCAGGTGGAGTGTGGGGAAGGCTGGCTCTGGAATTTGCCATTCTGACAGCAGCCAGATCGCAGGAAGTGCGGAAAGCGACTTGGGATGAGTTCAACATCGAAACCGCGCTGTGGACCGTTCCAGCCGATCACATGAAGATGAAGCGGGAACACACTGTCCCTCTTTCACCAGAAGCGTTGGCAGTATTGCAAAGCGCATCGGCTGTCCGACTGACAGGAACGGACCTCGTATTCCCCGGAACAAACGGCGGCATAATGTCTGATATGACATTGCTGGCCGTTATCCGTCGCATGAAGGAGCCAGTGACAGTCCATGGTTTCCGTTCCTCATTCCGCACTTGGGTAGCAGAGAAAACCAATTTCCCCGGCGAAGTGGCAGAAGCCGCATTAGCCCATCAGAATCCCAATGAAGTTGAGCGAGCATATCAACGCGGCGATCTGCTCGATAAACGCCGGAAGCTAATGGAAGCATGGGGAGCTTATTGCTCCAATGATACCACTTTGGCGAACGTCGTACCGTTCAAGCAGGCAGGATAGCATGTGGGCGGCGAGATCAATTTTCCCCGCCCACTCTCAAAATGAATAATCCGCCAGCAAATCGGCTGGCCGAACCTCTAGCGCCTGAGCCAATGCCAATATGGTCCTGATGGTGATATTTCGTTCACCACGCTCAATGCCGCCAATGTGATTGCGATGCAGTTCGGTCACGCCAAATAAATCGGCCTATTTCAGTCAATCATATTTCGATCGCTCGATTGGATTGGTTAAACATATTTATTCGCCGAAATCATCAATGTAAGAAGCAACAATACCATTGTTCCAATTTTCCAAAAATTTGGAGAAAAATATGCTGCTCTTAATATGGGTAATCGCACTCGTATTAGCGATCCCAACTTTTGGGATATCTATTGCGGTTGCCACCGCAATAACTTTTTTCATTAAAAAAGAGAAAAAATTAGACCAGATAAATGACGCAATTCTTATTGCATCAGCAGCATCCATTGTCCGAAAAGAAATTGTTGAGAAGTATCATAGCTTCGTTGGCAGGCAGATGGGGCTGTCAAACATGGCAGATTCAGAAATCATAAATAGGGTTATGAAATTTTCTTCTGCAATAGAAATGACGTTAAAAAACAGTGGAAGATTTCATGACAATAAAGATGACATAATTCAAGTTGCTATAAAAATTACATCATACTCTGAAGATTTTAATGAAGATGAATTTGAGAAAATCTTAATAGATGAAATGAGATATATATCAAAATTTGGAATAATATCTTCCATTAGAAAGCCGTACAGCTTACCGTTCGAAATTATTTATGAAGGAAAAGATTACAGCTCAGAATATCCGTATTAGTAATTATTATGGCAAATTCCCCATCCACCGAGATTGACCGGTTGGCCCAGCCGACCACCCAACACATCCGCCGCAGGCGGTGGGACAGGAGTGGAAAAGGATGGGGCCAGCCGGTCAACATTTGAACCAAGACAAGCATCCCCTTCCCTGAACCAGAGATAAGAAATTCAAAATCACCCAAGCGCCGATTTTGATTAAATGGGTGATCTAAATTTCACTCCATGGCTCCCGCCCCGCCCTTCACTCTCGCCTTGCCCTATCGGTCCTCGCTGCGCTCCGGGCCTCTGGGCAGCCTCCGTTACGGACGGGTCGAAGCCTGCATGATGGAAGTGGCAGGGCTACCCAACTACACGCCCAGCCGACTTCGCATTGCACACATAAGGCAGCCCTACCGTGACTGGGCAACACTAGTCGACAGGAGAATGTCCGGCTACTTACTGTGACGGCAGAAAGCCGCCTTCAACTTACCCTCAATCGCCGAATAGGAAGCTGACGCAGCGGCATAGCTCAGGATTCCATCAATCAATAATCTTGTACGGCTTGCCTGCAAGTATAGTACCAAACAGAGCAACCGCTTCGTGCGACCATTTTCTTACCGCAGATGAATCTTTTTTTCCTGTCTTAATTCTCTCATGATAACGGTTATCGGAAGCACGCAGATCATTGCCCGTTTCAAACTTGATCTTCTTTATAATTCGATCAAGCGCATTCCATCCTTTAAGATTTAATTCATCAGCCACTTGTGTAAGCGTGAAAGGATGTGTTTTGTTGTCGCTATCAGCAAAGGTAAGGCCCAACATTTTTGGTAGCATATCATCATCTTGCGCCACCTTCTCCAGCGTAGCATAATCCACTTCTATAGTACCACCGGGGATGTCTTTTCGGGTCAACTTCATCAGCCTAGCTGCAAGGGTGCGCAGCAATGCGGGGTTGACTTGCTTCAGTTCGTGACGTGCTGCGAGCAATTGAAATACATCTATGAGAGACGTTACATTAAATACTCTCAACCTATATTGCCGACCGTCATCCTCGTCATCAATAACGACCTCTGATTGATTCGCGCCTGATTTTAACTCTTGATGCCAAACCACTTGGGCTACATTTGTAATAAGACCGCTATCATCCGCAGCAATCCGTCCAATATCCCTTAAAAGGGTTCTTACATTTGGATCTCCTAATCCATATCCAAAAATAAACACTGGATGTTCTACAAAATAAGTTAAAAGTTTAGCAGCAAAATATCGACTTTGCTTTTCCCAATTTATATAGTCCGGACTTGTGAGCACCAGAGTTCTTGGATTTCCCGCCATTCCATGAATATGAAATATCTCTCCGAATGAATTTAGATCATAGCGCAGAACACCTCTTCCAACGATTGGTTCGTAACCCTTGAAAACTTGTTCAAGAAGCTCATCATAATTTGTAGTTATGATGGCGTGCGGCCGTATGTTAGCAAGCGCTTGCAATTCCTCCTGTTGCTCTTCTGATAGCGCTGCCAGAGACGGAGGAGTTATTTCTAGCAGATGCTCCGCTATAAGCGCCTTCATAAAAACGTGACGGTCGGCACCTTCAAAGAGACTTTCGGAAAATCGGTCTTTGCCTGTGGTCCATGCCCACTCAAAAATTATGTCAGCGATCGCCGTTCCAATGGCGACTTTATCGTCGCCAAATTTTTGTAAGAAATATGAGTAAGGCTGACTGGCCGGCTGAACTTGGTCGAGCGCAAACCTCAACGCGCCCTCCCAGTCCGGAGCACCGATATATCTGCGCGCAATTCCGGCGCCAACAAACAAGACTGGTTGAACATCAAATTCCTCAAGAATGCTCTGGATTGCTTCAGCAATTGTACCAGCCTCCTCCAGACTTGATGTGGCGGGAGGATCACTAATGCCGTCCGAGAATGTTTGCTCTGCCATTTTGCCCTACCAAGAGATATTGATTGCAATATTTGATTATATGTTGCGACGAGGAGCGGTAAGCCGATCCCGCTAATTCTAATCATTATCCAGCGTCGGTATATTGCACTCATCTGGACAAATTTGAAGGGCGGGTTTGGCGCTTTCCGGTCCAGCGGGTAGGTTGTTTGTCGCGATGCTCAATATCATAATGCATTGCCCGAAGCGCCCCCGCTGCGAAGGCGAAAGGGGGGGCAGGTTTCCATTCTGGCTCCAACTATGTCCGGCATCAATAAACACGGGATCAACACCCGGCGATCCCAACATACCCCCCCCCCCCGGTCATTCCCACACATATAAACACCCACCCCCACCATGGCAGCAAGGATAACGACCTTACGGTCGTGTGGATGCATTCACTGCATCATAACCCTCACGACATTTCAGAAGGATCGAACAGCATGGCCAATATGGCTCAGGCATTTAGCGGCATACTCAATATCGCCACCGCCTCCTCATCCACCGTCGTCGGCAGCGTGAACTTTGTTCACAAGGGTGTATCCGGCCTCAACATCATTGCAGAACAGTGGCTGGAAGACCTGCAAGAATCCGAAGTTATCAACAAGGATCACAGGCGTCAGAAACTCGTGACCCAGAATGCAAAGGCAGAAGCAGACCTACTCGATGAGGTCGATCAACTTTGCAGAAACCCCTCATATTCCGAAAAATTCAATTCCGCATTCAAACGGAAAATGGACCTTCTGGAAGAGTATGACAAGAAAAAGGCGGAGAAATCCGCCTAATTCTTTTCAACTATGATTCAATTTTTCCGATAGATAATTCTATCAACCGATCCAACTCGTCCGATCGTAGGCTTACCCCCTTCCTGATCTTTCCTAACAATCGAAGATCGCGATCAATGGCTTTCACGGTTTTCAACTGGCTCTCAGCTTCCGCCGAACGATTTCCATGCTTCCATGCATTCCGATTGCCTTTGGGCGCACCACCATTGGTTCCCCCATGCATCCGACAGCGATTTCGTCCTCTCACGGCAGGTGACTGGCAAGGCTCCCCTGACCTTGTCGTGGCTCCACACCTTGGCGCATTAGCCAGATTTGCCGGTTGCATGGGATTGTCCGTTGAACTTTTCAACATCTCTACTTCCGTCCCAACTTTAGGCTATCGGGGAACGGCAAAGTTGAACTTTTTCACCGCTCCCCTAACTTGTCCGCCACAAGCGCCACAGCGCAACAATGGCGGATTACCTATGTTTTTCAACTTTCTGGATCAGCAACATCGTCGCCCTTGACGCCACATGGCGGAGACGGACTATCATCCGCAACACCAGAATCCCCGGTTTTCTCAGGGCTTTCATGACCTGTGGCGGATGTTGCGTTTGTTGCGCTCGATCCCGACTTAGGCAGATAGCGTTCCCATGCATCAATGAAGTCTGCCCGCCTGTAGCCTTTCGGCGTTGAACCATCGGGCATACGGATCGTAACCGAGCGAATGCCATAGGAACGGAGCATATGCGCCAACTTCCGAGCATCTATTTTCCGGCCTTTGAGATCACCCCAAGGTGCTTCCTCATCAGCCAGCAACCCCTCAACCAATTTGGCTGTCGTGATACGGTCAGCATCACCCAAACAGGTGCGGATATCGACCAGCAGTTGAACACCTAAAGAGGGGCGCTCATTCGCCTTTGCGGACATGACAGCATCCATAGCAGCCTGCCTAGCCAACTGAGGCCAGTGACCGCCCGCCAGATCAGCCACTACAAAAAGCGGACCCCATACGTCAGCATTTCTATCAACGATGACATCAGGAAATTCAGGTTTAGCCATTTCTGCCATGCTGAAAATGCCAGAAGCCCAGTCCGCCAATTCGTCCCGCAGAACACCTGCCTCTTGTTCATGGATACGTGGCTGAAGTGGTTCAGCCTTTTCGCCAACCGCCCGTTTCCGCATACGAATGATGACTGACCGAGTCATAATTGTATCCGGCAAATTGCCGAGACCGCCCATCGCTACAGCAGCATAGGTATCCAGTTCGACGGTCTGAACCTTTCCGCGTTCGGTATTGCAACGCCCAACTACGGCACCACGTCGATACCCGGCATTGATCATTCCGCGCAGGTCTTCGTTCCCACGAGCAGCAGGGCCGAAGATCGTGTCAATTTCATCGTATAAAATGGTGGGCCGATTCTCCTGATAGGCGACTTTCCGCAGGATATATGCAGCAGATGAATTAACCGACAGCAGAGGGTTAGGCACCAGCAGCGCCGTTATCTCCAAAACCCTCGATTTCCCGCTTCCCGGCTCCGGCGACAAGACGGCTAGACGTCCCGACGAGAACCAAGCATCCATCAAATGCGTGTGGGCAATCCACAATACATGCGCAATGCTGGCCATATCGGAGGGATAACATATGAACCGACGAGCAAAGGCATGAATGCGATCCAGCAGGTCCGCTCCATCAATTCCCTCACCATCAGAAAGTAGGTTTTCATCTGGCAGCAGGTGCATATTTGCACTATCAAGGGCCGTCTGGTTCGTAGCTATGACAACATCCGGGCCGGTCGCTGTTGACGCAGCGTCTGGCCCTTTTTCTATCGTTGCATGGTTCATACGGCACCGCCAGTCGCGCCGTCGATCAGCGCCTTTATACTATCCACCTTAACCAAGGTGCGGCTGCCGATTTTCACCGTATCTAATCGCCCTTGCTTGATGAGACTATAGGTCAGTGTTCTACCTATTCCCAAAGCTTGTGATGCACTCTTAATCGAACTTAACATTTTAAATTTCCGTTATTAACCACACTTATGCGGTGGCATCCGTACACATACGAAAAATTTAAAAGCTTTCAACAACAAATACTTAACGCAACTTAATTATGACTATCTATTCAAGAGATAATGCGACAATAAAACTTTCACACACTTCACGTATCCCCTCTCAATCGCGATTTTCCGCATTTTGAATTTTTGGGTGCTTCGAAAAACATAGAATAAAAAATTATTCTCGCTTCAGACTGAGAGGGAAATGGAATGCCAGAGGCTTTCGCAGACTCCCGAATCAGGGGAGGCTGCACGTTGTTCACCGGAATCAAACATTACGGGACGAACCATGCAGCCAGTGCATCCAACGACGCTGACCACACCCCTCCTACCAACTGAAATGGGTACACATCATGAAAGTGTGGGGAATAATGTGGGCAAGGATTTTTATCCTTACAAATAATCTCGATATATCAATAATATATCGAGTCGATTCTACTCCCTCCCGCCCGCCATCTAGTCTTAAGTAGTTCAAAAGACTGGATAAGATCCTAAATTTGCGCGCGAAACTGCGCCTTTCCATTCTGGTTTGGTACCGCAGAGAGTCAAAAACAAGCTGGGAATATGGAATTTCCGTCAGAATTCTCCGCGCCGACAGCCAGCAGTACGGAATGTAGATTGATCGGTATGACGGCGATTTACCCCATCCCACAGGCAGTCTGATCCGAAGTCGCGTCCGGCATACGCTCCAAGTTTCACCCCGGATCGCGCCAGCGCAGGACCGCATCTCCCTATCCGGCATGGACGGCCGCCATTCTTTGCACCTGTCAACCCACGGGCCTAATCCGCGTGCCAACATTCCCCAAGCATATTTTTGGATTTTCAAAAGTCCCATTCATGCTAGGCGGCGTGGACAAATTGGTTAGAAGCGAGCTTTCCAAGTGTCGTCTGGATACTTGATGATCTGCCGCCGCCATATCCAGATGGCGAAGGCAAACATCAGCACGCCGGAAGTGATGCCCGCAGCCCATCCCCTCTGAT
>NZ_JBMDWL010000081.1:0-16473 GCF_048594625.1 Sphingobium sp. | reverse complement strand
AATGTCAAAGAACCGACAAATAAACCGGGACAGCCTTCCCGCCTCGAAACTTCTTCCGAGGGAGGTCCATCCCGTCTATGTTGGCGACCGTACAGTCTGGCGCCTCAGCAGCGCCGCCCCGTCCGGTGAAAAGCCCTCTAGGCGGACCCGGCCGAACCGTCAAACACTTTTTGCAATTTTATTTCACATTTTTTTGGGGGTTAGCGGTTAGTGCCCATTCCACGGCGCTTTGAGGCACAGGGAATGGTTAGAGAATGACGTTGCAGGATGCCGATGCGGATGATGCGGGTTTTGGGGCACGCATAAGGAGCGCCGTTTTCTGGCGATCGGGCAGCCAGATCGTGTCGCAGATGATGAGCTGGGTCGTGACGCTGGCCGTCATACGGCTGCTCGACCCGGCCGATTACGGCCTGTTCGCCATGACGCAGGTGATATTGAACTTCGCCACTTTCCTGAACGGCTATGGGCTGGTGAGCGCATTGGTTCAGTCCGATACGGTCGAACCGCGCCGGTTGCGGCAGGCCTTCACCATCATGCTGTTGCTGAACGGCGCGCTCGCGTTGCTCCAGCTGGGCATCGCGCCCCTTGCCGCGGATTATTATGATCAGCCCATGGTCGCCGACCTGTTGCGGGTACAGGCGCTGCTATACCTGTCCACGCCCTTTATCTCCGTCCCCGAAGCGATCATGGGCCGGGCGCTGGATTTCAGGCGACCTGCGCTGGTCAACCTGATCGCAGCCATTGCATCGGCCGCCATGGCGTTGACCGGTGCGCTGTCGGGATGGGGCGTGTGGACGCTGGTTTGGGCGCCGATCACCGGATTCTGGGTCAAGGCCGCAGGCTATGTCATCGCGACCGGTTTCCGCCCGGTTCCCCTGTTCGATTTCCGCGGCACCGGCGCCATGGTCGCCTATGGCGCATCGCTGCTGGGCGGACAGCTTTTCTGGATCGTGCAGAGTCAGGCCGACATCTTCATCGGTGGCCGCATGCTGGAGCCGCATGCATTGGGGCTTTATGCAGAGGCGCTGTTCCTGACCCAGATTTTCGTCAGCAAGTTCGTGCCGCCGCTCAATGACGTCGCCTTCCCCGCTTACGCCCGTATGCAGAAGGATGTCAGTCGGGTCGCATGGTCATTTTGCAAGGCGGTGAAGCTGCTGCTGCTGCTGACCTGTCCCATCTATCTGGGGATGGCGGTAACGGCCGCGCCGCTGGTGGAGACATTATTCGGTCGCAAATGGCTGGAAATGGCGCCCTTCGTCGCGATTCTTGCGCTCGCCATGCCGTTCATGACGTTGCAGGTGATGTTCGCGCCGGTCAGCAACGCGCTGGGACGGCCCGGCACCACGGCGCGAGTCGCCGCTGTCGGCGCGGTGCTGATGCCTGCTGCCTTCCTGATCGGCATCCGATTCGGGGCCATCGGCCTTGCATGGGCATGGCTGGGCGCGTTTCCCGTCCTGACCGCCGTGACCGCAAAACTGGCTGGCGGGCCGATGGGGTTGCGGCCTGCCGATGTGATACGCGCCGCTGCGCCGGGGGTTGGCTGTTCCATCCTGATGGCAGGCGTCGTCATGGCGATCGATCACCTGCTGCCGCCGCTGGCCGCGCCGATCCGGCTTGGCATATTGGTGCCGGTGGGCGGCATAGCCTTTCTGGGCGCATTGCTGCTTTGCGCGCGGGGCACGTTGATGGAATTGGTGGCATTGGTGATTCGCCGCGCGCCGCCGGTGCAGGCCCCTGCCTGAACCGGCGCGCCGTTCGTCATCAGGCGGTCTGGATATAATCCCGCATGGCGGCCGCTTCCGATTCGATGGCGTCGATGCGATATTTGACCAGATCTCCGATGGAGATCATGCCGACCAGTGCCCCGTCGACCACGACGGGCAGATGCCGGATGCGCCGTTTCGTCATCAGCGACAGGCCGTGCATGACCGGCGTATCGTCATCGATGGTAATCGCGGGCGTGGTCATCACGTCGCCCACGACATGGTCGAGCGCCGATGCGCCATCGGTCGCCACGCGATAGACGAGATCGCGTTCGGAAAAGATGCCGACCACCTGGCCATTATCGACCACCGGCACGCAGCCGATTCGCCGTTCCGCCAGCAATTGCACCACCGACACGACGCTGTCGCCCGGATGCACGCTGATGACGTCGTTCTTGCCCTGCAAAATCGCTGCGATGGTCATGAACACTCTCCTTTTCCCATCTTTGTCCGGGACATTGCCACTGGACGCTTGATGATCCCACTTTCGTTGCTCAAAGAAAAGGGATGACACGCAGACAGGCCCTGGATGATCCACAGATCGCCGCAACCGCATGGGCGCGGTTCCGGCGGATCATGGCCTGGATGGCGGTGGGCGGCTTGCTGTGCGTCGGACTGGCGTTGCTGTTCCTGCACTGGTGGACCGGGCACATGCCGATTCACATGGTGATCGCGACGATTTTGGGCGTATGGCTGACATTCATGCTGGGGACCGGACTGATGGCGCTGACATTTTTGTCGAGCGGCACCGGGCATGACGAACAGGTGATCGACCGGGTAAAGGATGAGGTGCCCATTGACGATTGAAACGCAAGGCGCGCGGGGCGAGGTGGTGTTGCGGCTGGTGCCGCACCTGACCGACATCAACACCAACGGCCATATCTTTGGCGGCTGGGTGCTGAGCCAGATGGACATTGCGGGCGGCATCGTCGCCGGACGAATCGCTCAAGGGCCGGTCGCCACCGTCGCGATCGAAAGCATGACATTCATTACCCCGATCCTGCTGGGCGACATCGTGTCGGTCTATGCCCATGAGGAACGACGCGGCCGCACATCGGTGGCGATCCGTATCGATGTCATCGCCACGCGCGGCGCGGATATGCAGGAAGTGCGGCTGACCAGCGGCGTTTACACCTTCGTCGCGCTGGATGCGAATTACCGGCCACGCCCTCTGCCGACGACCTGACCTTCAGCGCGGCAGGCGCTGGTTATAGCGGCGTTCCACATTGTCATTGGCGGGTATCGTCACGCGCCAGATCCAGTCGTTGCCGCGCCTTTCCATGTCGGCCGGGCGCGGCATGATGTCATGCGAAATCGTGATTTCCGCCGTGACGGCAAAAGGGCGGGCGTTGCTGAGCGTCAGGGTCCAGCCCTGCTTCTTTCCCGACCGTGCCGTCCGGCGGGCAAGGATGCGCACGTCGGGACTGGCGGCCAGATCATAATCGATCCGCTCGCCTTCCGCCTTGTCGCCAATGTCCGCTTCACCCACCAGCAGCCGCATCCCGTCCACATCCTCGAACACGGCAACCCGGCCCGATGGCATGGCGAGGCCAAGGCCATCATCCTTGCGATTGAGCAAACGCAGCCGCAGCGTCATTGGCAGCGATTCGGCCTGATCGTCGCGATCGCCCACCATGGCGGCATAGAGTCGTTCCACCTTCGCGCCGGGCTGTCGCAGCAGGGCGACCTGTTTCTGCGCCTTGGCCGCGACTTCGACGGTCACCGGCACGCGATAGAGTTTGAGGTCGCCGACATCTTCCGGCGGGGGCGGCGGCGCGGGAGGAGGAGGAGGCGGTGGGGGCGGGGGAGCAGCCACCATCGGCGCGGCCATGCGACGGGACGTCACGACGATGTCCTGCGCGCCCTCCATCATGACCGGCTCCGTCATCCGAACCGGGAAGAGTTCCCAGACCGGATGGGTGCTGGTGATGTCCATCGGCCAGCAGCGCAGCAGCAGCGGGCCGCCGGTCGGCCGGGGCAGCGGCGCGCGCCATCGGCGGTTTGGCTGGCCCGCAATTACATTGAGCTGTGCATCGGCAAAGCTGGTGACGCCGCCATTGGCGACCGTCAGCCAGGCCATCAGATCCAGCGTCCGCCCGTCCGCGCCCATATCCGCCACATAATTGGCGGCCCAGTCGAACCCTTCGGCCAGATAGGTCAGCTGCAAGGTGGCGCGGGTCGGGCGGTCACTGGTCGCGATCACCGACAGGGTCGGGCGCGCCGACAGATCGGCAGGCGCGCGGGGGTAAAGCATCCGTTCGGGCAGGCCGCTGCACCCCAAAGCCTCATATCCCTGCGCGGTCTGGAGAATGACGCCGCCCATCGGCCCGGCGCTGATGATCGCATCCTGCTCCACGACCTTGCCTGTCTTGCGGTCGGTACGGCGCAGGGTGACGCCGCGTTTCAGATAGGCATCGACCAGTCCGGCGGGGGACAGAAGGCGGGCGTCGCGATTCTTTTCCCGCACGCCGCGCGGCATGCCGGACAGAACCGCCGTTTCGGGCATCAATCCTTCGGCCACGCCTTCGAATCGCACGGTCGATTCGCCCTGCGGCAGGTCAACGGTGCGGGCTTCGGTGATGAGTGCATAGCCGCCCGGCCAGTTGCGATCGATCGCCCCCTTGGTCCGGCCGGGCTGGCGATAGACGGTGACGAACACCGAATCGGGCTTTGCCGACAGGACCGTGCCCGCCTGCACCGGCGACGCGACAATCCAGAGCAGCAGAAGAATCAGAAAGCGCGGCACGGCGGGCGCCCCTTCGATCAGAAACGTGTGTCGAATGTGACGCTGACGTCCACCGTGCCATTGGCGGGGACGGGAACGCTCCATTCCATCCGGTCGGCCGATACCCGCTTGCCCTCCAGGCTCTGGGCCACGATCCGCGTGTCGCCCCACAGGCCCTGCTGCGCCAGATCGATCGTCACCGCTTCGGGCCGGGCGTTGGTCAGCGTGTAACGCATCTTCGTTTCCCAGCGGTTGCCGCCTTTCTTCGTGCGCTGTTCGACGGTGGGACGGACCTTCACGTCGAAGGCTTCGCCCGTACGCAGCGCCATGGACGATCCCATGGGCGTATGATCGATGCGGTTTTCGCCGATGAATTGCGGGTTGCCGCGCGCGTCGCGCATATAGACGCGAATGGTGCCGGCCGGCAGCTGATCGCCCAGCCCTCCGTCCTTCGCCGTCGAGAATTTGAGTACGCTCGATGCGCTCATCGGTTCTGGAGAACTGCCCATCCAGCCGTTGAGATATTCATAGGTCGCGCGCGCAGGCGCGCCCTTCACGTCGAGGAAGCTGACCTGTTTCTGCTGCGCGTTGGCGATGGTCGTGCGGGCAGGAAGGGGATAAAGATAATAGTCGCCCAGCCGTTCGCGCGGACCGCTTTCGGTTCCGCCCTGATCGATCGCGCCGCTTCCGGACTGCCACCAGTTGGTACGGCCGCCGCCGCTGGCCGGATTGCCTGCAACCAGAATCGTCTTCGCATTGCTGAAGGTCGTGCCGCTATTGTTGGTCAGCGTCACCCACCCCTGCATGTCCATCGCACCCTTCGCCGAATCGAACAGCGCCACATAATCGGCGGTCCAGCCCAGATTGGGGGTCAGGTAGGACAGACGCGCAGGGATGGTGCCGCCACGTTCGGCATCGACCGTCACCGACAGGGTCGGGCGAGCGCGCAGATTGGGCGGCACCCGATCGAAAATCACCCGCACCGGCAGGCCATCGTCGCGCAACACCTCTATCCGGCTGCCGATCTGAAGCACGATGCCGCCATTGGCCGCCAGCACCTTCGCCCGTTCGCGCGTTTCCGCGCCGGTCGCGGGATTGGTGCGCAGCAACGTCACCTCCTGCCCCACCGCCTTGTCCATCAGCGTGTCGGGGGACAGCAGGTCATAGTCGAAATTCTGTTCGACGATGGAGAGGCCCGGACCGGACAGGTTCACCGTTTCAGGACGGATGCGTGCCGACACATCGGGAAATTCGATTCGGTTGCGCCCCGCCGTCATCACCAGTTGCCGATTATCCTGCACCAGCGATTGGCCGCCATTATAGATGGTGACGGCAATATCGCCCTGTGCCGTGGCACCGGTGGGATCGGCAGCCCCCTGATTCTGCGCCTGAGCACAAAGGGGGAGGAGAGACAGCAGCACAACAGGCAGGCGCGCGAATTTCATCGACAACTCTCCAGCGATTTGCGACAGTTGTGCCCTATCGCGATCGGGTTGCAAAGTCGCGTCAGCCATGCCCGAACGGCGGGCATGAAAAAGGGGACGGCGCGATTGACGGCGCCGTCCCCTTATTCTGTTCTGCGATGCGCTTATTCGGCAGCTTCGGCTGCGGCGCGGGGCCGACGCGTGCGCTTCTTGGGCGCTTCCTCCGCCGTTTCGGCGTCATTGTCGGCGCGCGCGATCGAAGGCGGCAACACCGTCATGTCGAAGCCTTCATTCGCTTCCGGCGCGACGTCGGCAGCGGCCTTGCGCGGACGACCACGGCGCGGGCGAGGGGCCTCGACTTCGGCGTCAGATGCATCGGCCTGCGGCGCGGAGGGCGCTTCCACATCCCGCTGCGCATCGGCACGGGGACGAAGATTGGGCTTTGCGCGCGCTTCGGTCGCCGGATTGCCGGTCGGTCCTTCGACGCCCATTTCCTGCTGCGGCGCATCGCCATCGGCCACGAAACGGTCACGTCGCGGACGATCGCGGCGATTGTTGCGGCCTTCGCGCGGTTCACGGTTTTCACGCGGTTCGCGGGTTTCACGCCCTTCGTCCTGACGGTCGGCGCGGAAATCGTCGTTACCCTCGAAGCCGCCGTCAAATTCGTCGCCATCCTCGTCGAAATTATCGTCGCGGGGACGGAAGCGCTGCTGCTGTTCTTCCTGACGGGCGCGGTTGTCGGCAAGGACGCGGAAATAATGATCGGCAAATTGCAGATAATATTCGGCATTGACCCGGTCACCGGCCATCTGGGCATCGCGCGCCATATTCTTGTATTTCTCAAGAAGCTGGGCCGCGTTGCCGCGGGCGCGGCTGTCGATGCGGTTACCGTTATCGCCACCGCCCCGATTATTGCCGTTGGGACGTCCGTTGTTATTATTCCGGCCGCGATTGCGGCGACCGGCCTGCCGATTGTTGATCAAGACATGATCCTTGCGTTCGCTATGACATCATTCACTGAAAACACTGTTCAGTACGCCATCCCCAAGCACGACCTGCTTTTTTTCAGGCCGGATACGGCTCCGCCAGGCATGATCCCGTCAGGATCATTCCCCCAGCTGCCAGCGGCGCCTGCGCAGCGAGCGCCGTCATGACTATAAGGAGCTAGGAAAACGGCTTTTTCTATCAACGGTCTAACCGACCATGTCACAAGATAGAGCCGCCCCTATGGCTGATGTAGTGACTTTTTCACCATAAACCAAGCAATTTTCGCTTGCTGGCTGGCAAATCAAAGGTTGCTTAGTATCTTTTGGTCGCAATCAGGCAGCGATCATGCCCTGCCAGATCGCAGCGAACGGCCACGACCAGCCCCTGATCGTGCAGCAACGCCGATACGCTTGCGGCCTGATCATAGCCGATCTCGATCGCCGCCATGCCGCCGGGCGCGATCAGGCGCGGCAGATCCGGCACGATCCGGCGATAATCGTCAAGGCCATCCGCGCCCGCGAACAGCGCGCTGGCCGGTTCGCGCAGCACATCGCCCGACAGGGACAGGTCGGCAACGATATAGGGCGGGTTGATCAGCAGCAGGTCGAAGGCGCCATCCACCCCGCGCGCCCAGTCCCCCGAACGAAATTCGGCGCGCCCGGCCATGCCCAGCCGGTCCGCATTGCCCCGCGCCACGACAAGGGCAGGGGCGGAGGCGTCGACACCCAGCCCCGTCGCTTCGGGCCATTGCGCCAGCGCCGCGAGCAGCAGGGCGCCCGAACCGGTACCAAGGTCCAGCACCGTGGCGGGCGCACGATCCTGGAAATGAGCCACCGCGGCCTCGATCAGCGTTTCGCTGTCGGGACGGGGGATCAGCGTGTCGGGCGTGACCGTCAGGCTGATCGTCCAGAAATCGCGGACGCCGGTGATATGGGCGATGGGTTCGCCATCCAGCCGCCGGGCCAGCAGCCCCGCAAACCCGTGGGGCACATCCAGATCGCGCTGGCGCATCAGCATGTCGGAACGGGACAGGCCCAGCGCATGAGCCATCAGCAGTTCGGCATCCAGCCGCGCGGTATCGCTTGAAACAGCGAGTTGGACAGTCGCGGCGCGCAGCGCGTCGGAAAGGGTCACCCCACTCCGTCCAGCTGCGCCAGCCGCGCCGCTTCATCTTCGGCGACCAGCGCGTTGATGACGTCGGACAGGCCCGGCCCTTCCAATATTTCGGGCAGGCGATGCAGGGTCAGGTTGATGCGGTGATCGGTCACGCGCCCTTGCGGGAAATTATAGGTGCGGATGCGTTCGGACCGGTCGCCCGATCCCACCATCGCCTTGCGCGCGCCCGCCTGTTCGCTTTGCGCGCGTTCGCGTTCGACTTCGTAGATGCGCGCGCGCAGCACCTGCATAGCCTTCGCCTTGTTCTTGTGCTGCGACCGTTCGTCCTGCTGCGTTACCACGATGCCGCTGGGCAGGTGCGTGATGCGGACAGCGGAGTCGGTGGTGTTCACATGCTGGCCGCCCGCGCCCGACGCACGGTAGATGTCGATCTTGAGGTCGCTGTCGGCGATCTGGACGTCCACTTCCTCCGGCTCCGGCAGGATGGCGACGGTCGCAGCGCTGGTGTGGATGCGTCCGCCGCTTTCGGTCGCGGGCACGCGCTGGACGCGATGGACGCCGCTTTCGAACTTCAGCTTGGCAAAGACGCCGGTGCCGTTGACGCTGGCGACGACTTCCTTGAACCCGCCCTGTTCGGACGCGTTGGCGGAGATCATGTCCATCTTCCACCCCTGCGCATCGGCATAGCGCTGATACATGCGGAACAGGTCGCCCGCGAACAGCGCGGCTTCGTCTCCGCCGGTGCCCGCGCGGATTTCCAGCATGGCCGGACGCGCGTCGGCCGCATCGCGGGGCAGCAATTGCAGCGCCAGCGCCCGTTCGGCGTCGGGCAACTGGCTGCGGATCAGCTGCATTTCCTCCTGCGCCATTTCGCGCATGAGAGGATCGGCATCGGGATCGTCCCCGCCGCCCGCCATGATGTCGAGCGCGGACAGTTCCTGCCGCAAACGGCGCACTTCATGCGCAGCGCGGGCGACCGGTTCGATTTCCGCATATTCCTTCGACAGCCGCACAAACTCTTCCGGCGCAAGGTCGGCACGCGTCATCGACGCCTGAACCTCGTCCCGGCGCGCCTCTATCTGCGCGATGCGTTCGGCGGAGATATGCATCAGAGTGCCGTCACCGTCCCGATCAGGGCGTCGAGCGCCACCGCCTGCTGTTCCCCGGTGCCAAGGTTGCGGACGGCCGCTTCGCCCCGCGCCAGTTCATCTTCGCCCAATATGATCGCCCAGGCGGCGCCCGACGCATTGGCGCGCTGCATCCGCTTCTTCATATTGCCGCGATAGCCCATGTCGCAGGCGACACCGGCGCGGCGCAGATCGGCGATGATGCCGGTCGCCTTCATGTCTGCCGCGTCGCCCATGGGAATGAGGATCACGGATGGTTTGTCGATGGTGGGCTGGTCGATCAGCATCGCCAGCCGCTCGATTCCCGCCGCCCAGCCGACCGCCGGGGTGGAGGGGCCACCCAGATTTTCAATGAGGCCGTCATAGCGGCCGCCGCCCAGCACCGTGCCCTGCGCGCCGAGGCGGTCGGTGATGAATTCGAAAGCGGTGTGGCGATAATAATCGAGGCCGCGCACCAGCCGGGCATTGCGTTCCCACGCCACGCCTGCTGCGTCGAGACCGCTCGTCACCTTATCAAAGAAGGTCCGGGCTTCGTCGGTCAGATAGGCGTCGATGTCCGGCGCGCTGTCCGCCACCGGGCGGTCGCGCGGGTCTTTACTGTCGAGGATGCGCAGCGGATTGCGGTTCAGCCGGTCGAGGCTTTCTTCCGACAGCTGGTCCTTATGCGCCTCGAAATGCGCGATCAGCGCGGCACGCCAGGCGTCGCGGCTGGGGCCATCGCCCAGTGTGTTGAGGTTGAGCGTCACGCCATTGGCCACGCCCAGTTCCTTGAGCAACTGGTCGGCCAGCACCAGCAATTCGACATCCGCGCCCGGCTCACCCGCGCCAAGGATTTCGGCGTCGAGCTGATGGAACTGGCGGAAACGCCCCTTTTGCGGGCGTTCATAACGGAAAAGCGGGCCGTGGGTCGCCACTTTCAGGGGCGCGAACTGCTGCCAGCCTTCGGTGATGTAGGCGCGGCTGATGCCTGCGGTAAATTCCGGGCGCAACGTGATGCTGTCGCCGCCGCGATCCTCGAACGTGTACATCTCTTTCGAGACGACGTCGGTGCTTTCGCCCAGCGACCGGGCGAAGACGGCGGTGGATTCGAATACCGGCACTTCAACCCGTTGAAAACCGTAAAGTTTGCGGACGCGGTCGAAGGTTGCAACCACATGCGCGAACCGTTCCTGGAACGCTTCGGTGGTGCCGCCCAGCATGTCCTGCGTGCCGCGCACAGGATTGGGGGTCTTTGGGCGCGGCGTTTCGATCTTTGCCATGGGGCAGCGCCTTTAACGGCAAATCCGCCCCAAGGAAACGCGCTTTTTACAGGCGTGTATCAGGGGGTGGACGCCGCCGCCCTCCCCCGCCATGCTAAAGGGCAATCGGGCCGACCGGTCCCTTTTCCTTTCTGGAGACATCCATGATCCGCAGCATCGCTGCCGCCCTTTGCCTTAGCACGGCCATCGCCAACCCCCTTTTCGCGCAGGACGCGATCCGTTCCAAGCCGACCGCCTTGCCGGTCGACAGCGCGGCACCTGCACCAAAGGACATCCCCTATCCCGGCGGCACCATCAAGCTGGAGGTGGATGCAAGCGACACGGTGCAGCGCATCTTCCGCGTGAAGGAAACCATTCCCGTCGCCGCCGCTGGCCCCATGACGCTGATGATGCCCGCATGGCTGCCGGGCAATCATGCGCCGCGCGGGCAGATTGAAAAGCTGACCGGCCTGACCTTTACCGCCAATGGCCTGCCGGTCGCGTGGAAGCGTGATCCGCTGAACGTCTATGCATTCAACATCGATGTACCGCAGGGCGCGACGGAAGTGGTGGCGCAGTTCCAGTTCCTGTCCGCGACCCAGCCCAATCAGGGCCGCGTCGTCGTGACGCCCAAGATGCTGAACATTCAGTGGGAAAGCGTATCGCTCTATCCGGCGGGCTATTTCACGCGCCAGATCCCGATCCAGCCGACCGTGACCTATCCGGCAGGCTGGCAGGCCGCGACCGCGCTGCGCGGCACGAAGACCGGCAATGCCGTCGCTTATGAAACCATCGATTATGAAGCCTTGCAGGATTCGCCGGTCTTTGCAGGCCTGCACTTCAAGCCGGTCGATCTGGGCAGCAATGTGACGCTCAATCTGGTCGTGGACGATGCCGACGAACTGGATTTCAAACCGGAACAGATCGCCAAGCACAAGAAGCTGGTGGCCGAAGCGGGCGCGCTGTTCGGCGCCTATCATTTCAACCATTATGATTTCCTGCTGGCCATCACCGACGAAATGGGCGGCATTGGCCTAGAACATCATCGCAGTTCCGAAAATCAGGTCGAGCCGGGCTATTTCAAGAAATGGGATTCGGGCGAGGCGCTGCTGGACCGCAACCTGTTGCCGCATGAATTCACCCATAGCTGGGACGGCAAGTTCCGCCGCCCCGACCTGCTCTGGACGCCCGACTTCAACGTGCCGATGCAGGATAATCTGCTGTGGGTCTATGAAGGGCAGACGCAATTCTGGGGCTATGTGCTGGGCGCGCGGTCGGGCATGTTCAGCAAACAGGAAACGCTGGACGCCTATGCCCAGATCGCGGCCAGGCTGGACACGGCGGTCGGCCGCCAGTGGCGCCCGATGGAAGACACCACCCACGATCCGATCATCTCTGCCCGCCGCCCCAAGGGCTGGGCCAGCTGGCAGCGGTCGGAGGATTATTATAATGAAGGCCTGATGATCTGGCTGGAGGCCGATGCGATCATCGCCAAGGCGACACGCGGCAAGAAGGGCCTCGACGATTTCGCCAAGGCATTTTTCGGCATCAATCCGGGCGACTGGGGTCAGGTCGTCTATAATCGCGGCGACGTGATCAGGACGCTCAATGACATCGCCCCCTATGACTGGGCCGGTTTCTTCCAGAAATATGTCGACAGCCCCACTCGCGAAACGCCCAAGGGCGGCTTCATCCTGGGCGGTTACAAGCTGGTCTATGGTGAGGAACCCGGCGCGATCACCAAGGCGGCCGAAGGATCGGCCAAGATGGTGGACCAGAGCTTTGGTCTGGGCGCGGTCGTCAAGAATGACGGCGAGGTCAGCAGCGTCATCTGGGACAGCGCAGCATTCAAGGCAGGCCTTGTCACCGGGGTGAAGATCATCGCGGTTAATGGCGACGAATATTCGGCCGACGTGTGGAAAGCCGCGATCAAGGCCAAGACGCCGTTCCAGATCATCCTAAAGCAGGACAAGTATTATCGCACTTTGACCCTCGATTATTCGGGCGGGCTGCGCTATCCGCGCCTGGAAAAGACGGGAGAGGGTGAAGGCAGCCTCGACAAGCTGCTCAAAGCCAGAACGTGAATCACTTGCAACGCAACTTGAACAAAAAGGCGTTTCCATGAATATCGAACTGATCCCGGTTGGCGACGATCCGCCCAACAGCCTGAACGTCATCATCGAAGTGCCCACCGGCGGCGAACCCGTGAAATATGAGTTCGACAAGGCGTCGGGCGCGCTGTTCGTGGACCGCATCCTGCACACGCCGATGCGCTATCCGGCAAATTATGGCTTCGTGCCGCACACGCTGTCGCCCGATGGCGATCCGCTGGACGCGCTGGTCATCGCCCGCTCGCCCTTCGTGCCCGGTTCAGTCGTGCGCGCCCGTCCCATCGCCGTGCTCAATCTGGAAGATGAAGCCGGTGGCGACGAAAAGCTGGTCTGCGTGCCGGATAACAAGACCTTCCCTTATTATTCGAACGTCGATGAAAAGGACGATCTGCCCGGCATCGTGATGGAGCAGATCGAACATTTCTTCACCCACTATAAGGATCTGGAAAAGACCAAGTGGGTACGCATCGGCACCTGGGGTGGCGCGGAAGACGCCCGTCGCATCGTGCTGGAAGCGATCGAACGCTATAAGGAATCGAAGAAGGCGGCGTAAGGCCGGGTTTCTATTCGATTTGAAAAGGGCCGCGCGGACATGCTCCACGCGGCCCTTTTTTGGTGATTGCCACGCCGGCCCTCTTCCCCGCCCGGCCACCCAACGGCTGTATAATATGGGTGGCCGGGTGAGGAGAGGGCCGGCACCGCCGCAAGATGCGCTTTTGCACGCATCTTGCCTCACACCTAGAGCGATTTTCCAAACGATCGGAATTGATCGCCGGTTAAGAAATCACGGAAAAAAAGACTTAGAGCGGTCATCTGATCCACTCAGATCGAAAACCGCTCTAAATCAGCCGGTCTGCGTCCAGCGCCATGGCCAGCGAATCACGGCCCTTGGGCAAGCGGGCATGCAACCGCGCGTCGGCCTCCACCAGCCGTTCGACCCCGGCCTCCAGCTGATCCTCCGGCAGGGTGAAGGGCAGGCGCATGAATCGTTCGAACGCGCCGCTGACGCCGAAACGCGGCCCGGCGGCGATGCGGACACCCAAACTTTCGGCAAGCGCCGCCAGCGCCGTCGCCTCCGCCCGCGGCAGTTCCGCCCAGAGCGACAGGCCGCCCGCAGGCGATTCGACCCGCCAATGGGGCAGATGCCGTTCGATCAACGCCAGCAGGTGGTCGCGACGCGCCCGGAGCATCCCGGCCCGTTCGCCAAGGCCGACGTCGGCGTCGATCAGTTGCGCCACCGCAATCTGCTCCACGACCGGGCTGGCCATGTCCATCGTGGTGCGCAGGCGGCCCAGCGCCGCGACCGTCTGCGGATCGGCGCGAATCCAGCCGACCCGCAGGCCGCCCCAGAATATCTTGCTGGCCGACCCCAGCGTGATGACCTGCCGCCCCGACGGGTCGTGCATCGCAACCGGCGGGGGCGGGGCGAAATCGAGACCCATCGCCACCATCGTTTCGTCGATAATCAGCGGCGTATGCGTGCGCGCCGCCGCAGCGACCAGCGCGCGGCGGGTCGCCGGGTCCATGCTGCGCCCCGTCGGATTGTGGAAATCGGCGATGACATAGGCGAAACGTGGCGACGTTTGGCGAAAGGCCGCCTCCATCGCATCGACATCCCATCCCTGCGCAGGCAGACCCACCGGCACCGGCACCACATGGGCGCGTTGCAGCGCCTGAATGGCATTATGATAGGTCGGGTGGTCGATCACCACCCGGTCGCCCGGCCCCGCCAGCCATTTGAGCAGCAGAGAAAATCCCTGCTGCGCGCCATTGGTGACCATGATCTGGTCCGGGCTGGTGGGACAGCCGCGCCGCTCATAATGGGCCGCGATCGCCCGACGCAACACCATCAGGCCCAGCGGATCATAGCCAAGATCGCCCAGATAAGCGGGAAGCGCCTCCACCGCATGGGCATAGGCGCGCGCGACACCGGGCGCGGCGGGCAAAGCGGCATGGGTCCAGTTGAGCAGATTGCCATTGCTCACCCCGACATCGCGTTCGTCCATGGGCGATTGCGCGCCGCCGGGCGGCAAACGGGTGACGCTGCCCGAACCCTGGCGGCTTTCCAGGAAACCTTCGTCGCGCAACCGGTCGAACGCAGCCGCCACGGTCGTGCGCGACAGGCCAAGCGCAGCGGCCAGTTCGCGTTCACCGGGCAGGCGGACGTTCAACCCTACCCGCCCGTCCAGCACCAGCATCCGCAGCGCCTGCGCCAGTTGGCGATAGGCCGGCTCCGCACTGTCCTGCGCGCGCCAGGCGCCCAGCAGGCGGAGGAGGGAAGGGGGACGCAACAGCGAAGTGGACATGGCAATCATTCCAAAACTTGGGTCGATGAAAGGCCATTTAGGCGAAACTGGCCATTTTGGAAAAGGCCAATTACGCGAAATAAGACTGGCCATGATTGATCCCCGCTTCTTTCAACGCCTGTTCCAGCTCTTCTGGGGGCTTGGCCTCTACGGCTTTTCGATGGCGCTGATGCTGCGCGCCAATCTGGGCCTGTCGCCATGGGATGTTCTCAATCAGGGGGTCGCGCCGCGCCTCGGTCTCAGCTTCGGCATGACGGTCAACCTGATCGGGGCGATCGTGCTGCTGCTCTGGTGGCCTCTGCGGCAGCGGCCGGGCTTTGGCACTATCGCCAACATATTGGTGATCGGCACGGCGGTAGACCTGTCGCTGATGATCCTGCCCACGCCCGAAGGGTATGCCATGCGGGGCGCATGGCTGGTGGCGGGTGTCGTGCTGAACGGCATTGCCGGCGGCGCCTATATCGGCGCGGGCATGGGGCCGGGGCCACGCGACGGGTTGATGACGGGCCTGTGCCGCCGCACCGGATGGCCGGTCAAATGGGTGCGCACCGGGATAGAGATCGGCGTCCTTGCGGTCGGCTGGATGCTGGGCGGCACCGCCGGGGTCGGCACGATCCTCTACGCCGCGATGATCGGCTGGATCGTTCATCATGCGCTGCCCTTTTTCCGTATCGAAGCAACGGATCGCCCCGTGCAGGCGAGCTGACATTTCGGACGATGCCCCCTGACCGGCCGACGCAACCCTGTCGGCCGGTTCTTTTTGCCTTGATCATGCGCGGCATAGCCGTTGACCGGCACGGGCAGACGGGCATGATCCGGTCCAGCTTTCCCGATCCCGCATTTCCCGATCCCACTTTTCCCGATCAAGGAGCAGTCCCATGCGCCCCTTTCTCGCCGCCGCCATTCTCCTGCCCCTGACGGCCGCATCCACGACGACGACGCCATCCGTGCCCTTTGCCCCGGCGCTCGCGCCGCTGACCTTCGAACAGATTGCGCCCGCAGGCACCAAAATGCCGCGTTTCAAGGTGGATGCGGCATGGCCCGCGATGCCCGACGACCTGCTGCTGGGACAGGTGAGCGGCGTTGCGGTGGGACCGGACGATTCGGTCTGGGTCGTACACCGACCGCACAGCCTGACCGCGACCGACACCGGCCTTGCGCAAAATCCGCCGATCGCCGCCTGTTGCAAGCCCGCGCCGCCAGTGGTGCGCTTTGCCAAGGATGGCCGTTATCTGGGCGGCTGGGGCGGGGCGGACAGCGCGCCGACCGTCGATGGCGTCAACCAGTGGCCGACCAGCCTGCACGGCATCTTCGTGGACAAGGCCGGGACTGTGTGGTTCGGCGGCAATGGCAAGGGCGACCATGTCGTCATGAACTATAGCGCGAACGGGCGATATATCCGCAGCTTCGGCAAGCGCGAAAAGACCGGCGGCAATGACGCCACCGACCAGCTGGGCAACCCGTCCGACGTCAATCATTCCGATGGCATGGTGCTGGTGTCCGACGGCTATGTGAACCGCCGCGTGATCGGCTTCGACGACAGGAGCAATGCCTATAAGGGCCGGTGGGGCGCCTATGGCAAGCCGCCCAGCGGCCCGGTGCTGAAGGGCGATTTCGACCAGAGCCATGCCGTCGACCCCAGCCGCGTCGCAGATCCGAAATCCCCCATTTTCAAC